>NZ_NHON01000002.1:7500-201200 GCF_002195995.1 Inquilinus limosus | reverse complement strand
ACATTGCCCGACCCGCCGGAACCGGCAACGCTGCGCCCCTGTCCTCGACCAAGTCGATCGTCCTGACCGGCGGGTCGGGCAATGTCGGCCGGGTGCTGCGCCGGGCGCTGGCCGGCCGCATCGGAGCGGTGCGCATCCTCGACCTCGCCGATCCGGGCGAGCTGGCGGCGCATGAGAGCTGGGCGGCGGTCGACATCACCGACCTGGCGGCGCTGGCCGCGGCGGTCGAGGGCGCCGACGCCATCGTTCATTTCGCCGGCTATCCGAATGAGCGCGCGGCCGAGGACATGCTGCGGGTCAATGTGCTGGGCACCCACAATGTCTATGAGGCGGCGGTCCGCGCCGGCATCGGCCGGGTGGTGCTGGCCTCGAGCAACCATGTCACCGGCTTCTACCCGCGCGACGCCCGGGTCGGGGTCGAGGACCAGATGCGGCCGGACGGCCTCTACGGCCTCAGCAAATGCTGGGGCGAGCTGGAGGCTGGGCTGTATTTCGAGAAGGCCGGGCTGCGCACCCTGGCGATCCGCATCGGCAATGCCGGCGAGCGGCCCGTCGACCCCCGCGGCCTGGCGGTGTGGATCAGCCCGCGCGACCTGGCCCAGCTGGTGCTGATCGGGCTGGAGCATCCGGACATCGACTGCACCGCTGTCTACGGGATGTCGGCCACCGACGCCGAGTGGTGGGACAATTCGGTGGCGACCGCCTTGGGCTACCGGCCGCAGGACCGCACGGTCGACTTCGCCGCGCCCGAGGCCTTCCAGCCCAAAGCCTCTCCCCTGCCCCAGGTGACCGACCATTTCCAGGGCGCCGGCTTCTGCGCGCTGGGCCATGACGGGGCGGTGCGCCGCCGCCGCTTCTGGCGCGACGGGACATGATCGCCCTCTGGGCACCCTCCCGATCGTTTCAATCACCATGACTATGGGAAGGCCGGCCGCCGACCTGGATATACAGTTTTAACATTGTATTTTCTGGATATTGCAATACGAAACGGGACCAAATTCTGTTTCGATATTGTGAATCCCACCGCAATATCCCGCCGTTGCAGCACGGATCGCCGGACCGGCCATCCGTCGACAGCCAATGTCGAAGCCATGGGGGAAATGCATGAAGAGCGTCTTGATGACGGGTCTCGCCGCCTGCTGCCTGGCCGCGGCCGGGTCCGGGTCGCAGGCCCTGGCGGATCCGCCGACCGGGCCTTCCACGATCTTCGTCGCGCCGCAGCCCGGCGGCGCCGGAGACATGGTCAGCGGCCCCAAGCTGCTCACGGCGCTGCGGACGATGGGCTATGACACCACCCTCTGCATCCCGGGCTGCTCCCTGACCCTTCAGCTGGCCGACGGCACCCAGATGGCCGCCGGCCGGTTCAAGGCCGACGGCACGATCCTCGGCAGCACGCCGGGCTTCTCGGCGGAGGAGCTGGCGGACGCGTCCCTGCTGGTCGGCAGCGGGCCGACCAGCTACCGGCTGCCGGCCCGACTGCCGCCGGATGACGGCCTGAAGCCGACCCCGCCCGACCGCACCGACATCCCGCTGACCGGCTATGTCAACGCCTTCATCGGCACCAGGATCTCGGAGACCGGCAGCGGCCATTCCGGCAACAACAATCCGGGGGCCCAGACGCCCTTCGGCATGGTCAGCTTCGGGCCGGACACGCCGGGCAGCCGGTCGGGCTGGGGCTACGGCTCCGGCGGCTATTACTACGACGACACCGCCATCGACTTCTTCAGCATGACCCATCTGAACGGCCCGGGCTGCCGCGGCCAGAGCATGGTGGCGATCCGGCCCTGGGGCGACGCCGACAGGCTGACCTTCAAGCATGCGGATGAGAGCGCCAGCCCCGGATACTACAGGGTGGCGATGAGCAACCAGACCGCCATCGAGCTGACGGCGACGACGCGGACCGGGCTGGCCCGCATCACCTACGGCGCCGGCGCCACGCCCGTGCTGGTCATCGATGCCCGCAAATCGAACACCAACAAGTCGGGGCTGCCGGCCGCCATGGTCAGCATCGCCCTCGACAAGACCGGCGCCGTGTCGGGCAAGACGCTGGAAGGCCCGTTCTGCGGCGGCACCTGGCGCCAGCCGGTCTATTTCTACGCCCGCTTCGACACGAAGCTGCTCGATGCCGGGACCAGCGTGAAGGACGGCGTGGCCACGCTGGCCTTCGACCTGTCGGGCGGCGACCGGTCGGTGCGGCTGCGCGTCGGCATCTCCTCGGTCAGCGTCGAGAACGCGAAGCTGAACCTGGAGGCGGAAAACGCCGGCTACGGCTTCGACGACGTCAAGGCCTATGCCGGGCGGGAGTGGAACCGCCGGCTGAACACCATCCAGATCGACGTCGCCAGGCCTGAGGCGCTGGCCGCCCTGCCGGACGACCAGAAGGCTCTGGCGCTGACCGACCTGACCAAGTTCTACACCGCGCTGTACCGCACCATGGGCGGGCCGACGGCCTATAGCGACGTCAATGGCGCGTTCCGCAGCATGGCGCAGAAGAAGCTGAACCAGCCGACCAGCGAGGTCCCCGACCGGGCGACGGCCAACACCGCCCGCTACCCCTTCACGGTCGACGGCAAGACGGCTCGGTACGGCACCCAGTATTCCGGCTTCTCGATGTGGGACACCTACCGGTCGCTGACCCAGCTGCAGGCCTGGGTGTTCCCGCGCGAGACCAGCGAGGCGATGCAGTCGCTGGTGGTGTGGGCCCGGCAATGCGGCGCCTTCCCGCACTGGGTCGACGGCAGCGAGGACACCACGCCGATGAACGGCGACCACGCCCCCAACGTGATCGCCGCCGCCTATCTGTTCGGCGCCCGGGCCTTCGACATCGAGGGCGCGCGGTCGCTGATGAGACGATCCGCCTTCAGCACCGCCAGCGCCTGCAACGACAAGGCCAGCCTGATGGGCGGGTCGCTGGCGGACTATCTTAGGCTGGGCTACATCCCGGCGCCGGACTGGACCTCGACGACGCTGGAGGCGGTGACGACCGACAATTCGATCGCCGCCTTCCTGGCCGCCCTGCCCACCGCCGCGGCGGACAAGGCCGAGATCGACGCGCTGCGGCTGCGGGCGCAGAACTGGAAGACCATCTACGACCCGACGACGCGGACGCTGCGCGGGAAGACGGCCGATGGCAGCTGGACCACCGGCACCTTCCATGAATCGACCGAGCCCAACTACTTCTGGTCCTTCGCCCAGGACTGGACGGCGCTGATCGCCGCCTACGGCGGCAAGAGCGCGGCGATCACCCGGCTGAACGCTCTGTTCTCCCTCACCACGGGCCAGCCCGAGACCGGGCCGGAGCCGTCCGGCCAGGCCCTGAACGGCGGCGAGAGCTCGAGCCGGTACTATATCGGCAACGAGATGTCGTTCGGGACGCCCTGGGCCTATAACTGGGCCGGGTCGCCGAAATCCGCGCAGTACATCCTGCCGATCATCATGCGGAAGACCTTCTCGACCAATGCCGGCGGGCTGCCCGGCAACGATGATTTCGGCGCGACCTCCGGCTGGTATGTCTGGGCGACACTTGGCCTGTACCCGGTGATCCCCGCGGCGCCCGGCATGGCGATGTCGACGCCGCAATTCTCCGGCATCACGGTCTGGCTCGGCAACGGCAAGGCGCTGCGGATCGAGACCGACAGGCAGGCGATGCTGGAGAAGGCGCCCTATATCACCAGCGTCAAGCTGAACGGCACGGCCTATGGCGGCAGCTGGCTGCCGCTGGCCAAGGTCGCCGATGGCGGCACGCTCAGCTACGTGCTGTCCGGCACGCCGACGGACTGGGGTTCGGACCCGGCGCTGACCCCGCCCTCCGGCCCCGGCGCCGACTACAGCCAGCCGACGGTGCCCGTGGCGCCGTGACCGACCGGCCGGCGCGCGTCCCGGCCGGTCGGGACGCGCGTCAGGCCGTGTGCCGGGCCAGCAGGTCGCGCAGCTGCGCCATCTCCTCCGGCTTCAGATCGGTCAGCGGCGGGCGCACCGGACCGGCGGACCGGCCCATTACCGCCAGCCCGGCCTTGATGATCGATACCGCGTAGCCCTTGCCGCGGTTCCGGATCGCCAGCAGCGGGTAGTAGAAGTCGCGCAGCAGTGCGTCGGTCGTGGCCGTGTCGCCGCCGCGCAGGGCCCGGTAGAAGCGCTGCGCCAACTCCGGCACGAAGTTGAACACGGCCGAGGAATAGGTGGTGACGCCGGCGGCGAAATAGGGCGCCGCGAACGCCTCATGCGTCGGCATGCCGCCGATATAGGCCAGGCGGTCGCCCATGCGGCGCGTGATCTCCAGCACCAGATCGACCTGGCCGTGGCCGTCCTTGAAGCCGACCAGGTTCGGGCAGGCATCGCACAGCCGGGCGATGGTGTCGGCCGACAGCACCGCATTGTCGCGGTTGTAGACGATGACGCCGATGCCGACCGCGTCGCACACCGCCTTGACATGGGCGTAGAGCCCCGCCTGCTCCGCCGTCATCAGATAGGGCGGCAGCAGCAGGATGCCGTCGGCCCCCGCCGCCTCGGCGCCGCGCGCGATCTCGACCGCGATGCGGGTGCCATAGCCGCAGCCGGAGACGATCGGCGTGGCCCCGGCCGCGGCCTTGGCCGCACGCACCACCTCCGGCACCTCGGTCGGGGTCAGTGAGAAGAACTCGCCGGTGCCGCCGGCGGCGAACAGCACCGCGGCGTCGAAGCCGCCGAGCCAGCCGACATGCGCCTCATAGCCGGCGCGGTCGAACTCGAACCCGGCATCGAAATGGGTCACGGGGAAGGACAGGAGCCCGGCGGAGAGGGCTCCCTTCAGCTGCTGCGGATCCATCAGGGCCTCAGTCGAGTCAGCGGGCGGGTCAGCGGGTCACGGACCCGGGGTAGAGCTGGCTCACCGCCTCGAGCTGGGCGGCGATGTAACCGTAGACGAAGGCGAAGGCGACGCCCTCGGGGTCGCGGCCGCTGATCGTCGGCACATGGTCCGGCATGATCATGTAGGGGTAGCCGAGCTCGGCGTAGAGCTTGATCGACCGCCACATATCCATGTCGCCCTCCTCCGGGAACGTCTCCATGAAGGAGAGCCTGCGGCCCCGGATGTTGCGGAAATGGACGTTGAAGATCTTGCCGCGGCTGCCGAACCAGCGGATCACGTCGTCGATCTCGTCGCGCGGGTTGTCCAGCATCTCGCCGACCGTGCCCTGGCAGAAGTTCAGGCCGTGATACGGGCTCTCGCGCATCTGCACGAATTTCTTCAGCCCCTCGACCGTGCCCAGCACCCGGGTGACGCCGCGATAGCCGGGCGGGGTGTAGGGGTCGTGCGGGTGGCAGGCCAGCCGGACCTTGTTCGCCTCGGCGACCGGGATCACCCGCTCGAGGAAATAGTCGATGCGCTCCCAGTTCTCGTCCTCGGACAGGGTGCCGACCAGGGTCGGCGGCGTGTCGTGGTCGGCCTTGTCCCAGCGGAAGGAGGCGTTCAGCGACCCGCCGCGGCCCGGCTCGTCCGGCGTGCGCGGGATGCCGATGATGTTGAGGTTGTACTTGGCCGCCGGGATGCCGGCCCGGGCGATGTTCTCGATCAGCCGGCAGATCGAGTCGATCTGGCGGTCGCGGTCCGGCCCGGCCGACAGGATGGCCGGGCTGTGCGATTCCTCAATCGGGCGCGAGCCGAGCGGCAGTTGGACCATGTCCAGCACCAGGCCGAAGCTCTCCAGCTTCTCGCGGTGGCGCAGCAGCACGTCGAGCGACCAGTCATGCGGGTTGCCGGGCGGGTTGTCGTTGAGGTGACGGACGCCGAGCTGCGCCATGACCCTCAGATCGTCGTCGTCGCGAACCCCGTTCTGCGTCCCGAGATACATGCCCGCACCCTCCCTGCGATCGGCTTTGTTGGGAGAGCTAATATGACATCATACAACTGATGACAAGCCGGAACGCGACGCAGCCGGATCAGGGGGCGGACTCGGCCGGCAGCCCGCCCAGGCCGCGGTAGCGGCGCTGGCTCTCGGTCAAATGGTGGCGCATCGCCAGCCGGGCGGCGTCGGCGTCCTGGCGCTCGATCGCCTCGATGATGCGGGCATGCTCGGCGATCACCTTGCGCAGATAGGCGGTGGTCGCCTCGGCGGAATCGCCCAACCGGCTGCGTGGGATGGTGCGCTGGCCGAGATAGGTCAGGACGTCGCTGTAGAAGTGGTTGTTGGTGGCCGCGGCGATGGCGAGGTGCAGCGCGAAATCGGCGTCGACCGCGCCGCCGCCGCCATCGACCGCGGCGATCACCCGCTCATGCGCCAGCAGGATCTCCGCCTCCTGCCGCGACGACCGACGCAGCGCCGCCAGGCCCGCCGCCTCGATCTCCACCCCCATGCGGAACTCCAGCAATTCAAGGACTTCCGACAGCCGGGTGAAATCGCCGGACAGGAGGCCGGGCGCCGGCTCGCTGGACGGCATGACGAACACCCCGACGCCCTGCCGCGGCTCGACCAGCCCCCGGGCGCGCAGCTCGGCGATGGCCTCGCGCACCACGGTGCGGCTGACATTGAACTCCTCGATCAGGCGCTGCTCGGTCGGCAGCTGCGAGCCGACGGGCAGCGCGCCGTTGGCGATGCGGTGGCGCAGGGCCTCGACGACGGCGACCGCCAGCTTCTCACGGCGGCGCGGCGCGCCTGCTTCGAGTCCGGTTGGGTTCGGCACCGCTCCTCCGTGTCCATGCTGGGGCGCGCCACCACCCGATGCGTCGGCCAGTCACACATTTGACTCTTGCGAAGTCAAGAAAGCCAATGATAAGTCATCATACAACAGACATCATACTAAAATCGGGGAGACGCGCGCCATGGGAAGATGGAGAAACGGGCTGCTGGCCCTGGCGGTGGCGTTGGCGCCGGCCTGGGGCGGCGCCGCCGCGGCCAAGACGCCGGCCGACCAGCTGGTGATCGGGGCGTCGCTGGCGCAGGTGCTGTCGCTCGATCCCGGCCAGGCCACCGAGTCCGGGTCGTGGATCATCACCTCCAACATCTATGACCGGCTGGTCTCGACCGACCCGAACGACGCCACCAAGCTGGTGCCGCAGCTGGCCGAGAGCTGGGACGTCGACGGCAAGTCCATCACCTTCCACCTGCGCGACGCCAAATTCGCCAGCGGCAACCCGGTGACGGCGGAGGATGCCGCCTGGTCGCTGCGGCGGATGATGAAGCTGAACCAGGCCGCAGCCTCGCTGTGGAAGCCCTATGGCTACGATGAGACCAACATCGACGGCTTCCTCCAGGTGGTCGACCCGAAGACCTTCCGCCTGGGCCTGCCGGAGGGGACGATCGCCGAGTTCGTGCTGTTCGCCCTGTCCGGCAACAACGGCGCCGTGATCGACAAGACCGAGGCCACCAAGCACGAGGCCAACAACGACTACGGCAATGCCTGGCTGCGCGCCAACTCGGCCGGGTCCGGCCCGTTCGTGCTGCGCCGCTGGTCGCCGAACGAGATCATCCTGATGGACCGCAACGACGCCTTCTGGGGCGGCGCGCCGGCGATGAAGCGGGTGGTGGTGCGGCACGTCGCGGAAAGCCAGGTGCAGCGCCTGTTGCTGGAGCGCGGCGACATCGACGTGGCCACCGCCCTCGCCTCCTCCGACATCACCGCCTTCGAGGGCAAGGCAGGCTTCGTCACCCAGCGCGTGCCGACCGGCGGCTTCTACGTGCTGGCGATGAACACCCAGAACCAGTACCTGGCCAACCCGGATGTCCGCCGCGCCATCGCCTGGGGCCTGGACTATGCCGGCATGCAGAAGACGATCATGGGGCCCTATGGTCGCGTCCGCCAGGTGCCGGTGCCGGAGAACTACCCGACCGCCCTGCCCGACCCCGGGTACACGCTGGACGTCGCCAAGGCCAAGGAGCTGCTGGCCAAGGCCGGCTTCCCGGACGGTTTCCCGCTGGTGCTGAAGACGATCGCCGAGACCCCGCGCGTCGACCTGGCCACCGCCATCCAGGCCTCGCTGGCCCAGATCGGCATCAAGGTGTCGATCGAGCAGGGCAATGGCAGCCAGATCATCGCCGCCCATCGCGCCCGGGAGTTCGACCTGCTGATGCCGCTGACCGGCGGCGGCAACATGGCCGACCCGATCGGGTCGCTGCAGAACTTCACCTACAATCCCGACAACAGCCCGAACGGCAATTCCGGCTACTTCACCTGGCGGTCGGCCTGGGACATCCCGGAGCTGACCAAGCTGACGGTGCAGGCCCGCGGCGAGCCCGACCAGGCCAAGCGCGAGGCCCTGTACACCGAGATCCAGAAGACCTTCCTGGCCAGCGGCCCGGCCATCCTGCCGATGTTCGAGCGGTTCTCGCCGGTCGTGGTCTCCGCCAATGTCGAGAACTTCGTCGGCCAGGGCTTCCGCGGCGTCCGGCTGGACACCGTGACCAAGAAGGCCGACTGACCGATGCAACCCGGCGGACGGGAGCCGACATGACCCGCGACCTGCCGCTGAAGCTGCTGCGCCGCCTCTTCGGCCTGCTGCTCAGCCTGTTCGTCCTGCTGTGCCTCACCTTCGTGATCGGGCGGCTGATGCCGTCCGATCCGGTGGGCGCCATCGTCGGCGAGCTGGCCGACCCGCAGGCCTATGCCGCCATGCGGGCCAAGATGGGCCTGGACCTGCCGATCCCGCAGCAGTTCTGGGTCTATCTGATCAACCTGCTGCATGGCGATCTGGGCACAGCGGTGCTGACCGGCAATTCCGTGGTGTCGGACCTGGCCGCCGCCTTCCCCGCGACGCTGGAGCTGGCGACGCTGGCCATCATCCTCAGCGTCGTCGTCGGCGTCCCGCTGGGCCTGCTGGCGGCGCTGTACCGCGACACGCTGCTGGACCAGATCGCCCGGGTGATCGCCCTCCTGGGCCATTCCCTGCCGGTGTTCTGGTTCGGCATCGTCGGGCTGATCGTGTTCTATGCCGGGCTGCAATGGGTCGACGGGCCGGGCCGGATCGACGTGTTCTACGAGGGCATCGTCGAGCCGCGTACCGGCGCCATCCTGATCGACAGCCTGCTGGCCGGCGAGCATGAGATCTTCTGGAACGCGCTGAGCCACCTGATCCTGCCGGCCTGCATCCTGGCCTATGCCTCGATGGCGTACATCGTCCGCATGACCCGCAGCTTCACGCTGGAGCAGCTGGGCCAGGACTACATCATCGCCGCCCGGGCCAAGGGCCTGCGGCTGCCGGCCGTGGTCTGGGGCCACATCCTGCCGAACATCGCGGTGCAGCTGGTCACCATCCTGGCGATCTCCTACGGCCATCTGCTGGAGGGGGCGGTGCTGGTGGAGATCGTGTTCTCCTGGCCCGGCATCGGCCAGTACATGACCAACGCGCTGATGATCGGCGACATGAACGCGATCCTGGCCTGCACCCTGCTGATCGGGCTGATCTTCATGATCCTCAACCTCCTGGCCGACGCCGCCTACCTGGCGCTCGATCCCCGCACGCGGGAGGCCCGCTGATGTCGATGCAGGCGGAACAGCCGATGGCGCCGGCCGCGGCGGAACCGGCGGCCGGCGGCGCCTGGTCGGCCCAGATCCGGCGCTTCCGGCGGGAGAAGCTGGGCATGGCCGGGCTGGCCGTGATCGGCGTCCTGGTCGTGGTGGCGATCCTGGCCCCGTGGATCGCGCCCTACGACCCGACGGTGCAGAACCTGAACAACGTGCTGCAGCGGCCGGACTGGGTGCATCTGGCCGGCACCGACGAGCTCGGCCGCGACATCTTCAGCCGCCTGGTCTGGGGCAGCCGGATCACGCTGCGGATCGTCGGCACGGTGACGCTGATCATCGGCCCGATCGGCCTCCTGATCGGCGTCGTCGCCGGCTATTGCGGCGGCCGGGTCGACGCCGTGCTGATGCGGGGGACCGACATCGTGCTGTCCTTCCCGTCGCTGGTGCTGGCCCTGGCCTTCGCCGCGGCGCTGGGCGCCGGCCTCGGCACCGCGATCGTCGCCATCTCGCTGACCGCCTGGCCGTCGATCGCCCGGCTGGCGCGGGCCGAGACGCTGGTGGTGCGCCAGGCCGAATACATCGCCGCGGCGCGGCTCTACGGCGCCTCGCATCTGCGCCTGATCGGCCTCTATGTGATGCCGATGTGCATCCCCTCGGTGATCGTCCGCCTGACCCTGTCGATGGCCGGGGTGATCCTGACCGCGGCGGGCCTCGGCTTCCTCGGCCTCGGCGCCCAGCCGCCGGCGCCGGAATGGGGGGCGATGATCTCCAGCGGCCGGAAGTTCATGCTCGACGCCTGGTGGGTCTCGGTGATGCCCGGCCTGGCGATCCTGGCCACCAGCCTGGCCTTCAACCTGCTCGGCGACGCCCTGCGCGACGTGCTGGACCCCCGCCATGCCCGCTGAAGCCCCCATGCTCCAGGTTGACAACCTGTCCGTCACCTTCGGCCATGGCAGCTACGAGGTCCGGGCGGTGCGCGACGTCAGCTTCGCGCTGGGCCGCGAGCGGCTGGGCATCGTCGGCGAATCCGGCTCCGGAAAATCCACGGCCGGGCGCGCCATCATGCGGCTGCAGCCCAAGGGCGCGCAGGTCCGGGCCGACGCCCTGCGCTTCGCCGGCCGCGACCTGCTGGCCCTGCCCGAGCGCGAGCTGACCCGGATCCGCGGCCGCGACATGGCCCTGATCCTGCAGGACCCGCGCTATTCGCTGAACCCGGTGAAGCCGATCGGGGCGCAGATCGCGGAATCGGCGCGGGTGCATCTGAAGCTGGGTAGCCGGGCGGCGCGCAAGGCGGCGCTGGAGATGCTGGGCCATGTCCGGATCCGCGACCCGGAGCGGACCATGGGCCTGTACCCGCACGAGATCTCCGGCGGCATGGGTCAGCGCGCCATGATCGCGATGATGCTGCTGAACAAGCCGAAGCTGGTGATCGCCGACGAGCCGACCTCGGCGCTGGACGTCAGCGTGCGCCAGGACGTGCTGACCCTGCTGGACGGGCTGGTGCGGGAGAATGGCTCCGGCCTGATCCTGATCAGCCACGACATCCGCATGGTGGCGCGCTTCTGCAACCGCATCCTGGTGATGTATGCCGGACGGGTGGTCGAGGAGCTGCGCTCGCTCGACGACGCCGCGCATCCCTACACGCGGGGCCTGATCGCCTCGATGCCCGGCTTCGACGGGCCGCGGCCGCACCGGCTGCCGGTGATCGACCGCGCCGGCCTCGCCGCCTTCGAGGAGGCCGCCCGATGACCGCGCCTTACGCCGACGCCATGGTGCGGGCCGTGGATCTCGACGTCCGCTTCCAGTCCCGCCGCGGCACGGCGCATGCGGTGAAGGGCGTCTCCTTCGCGGTCGAGCCCGGCGGCGCCCTGGGCATCGTCGGCGAATCCGGCTGCGGCAAGTCGACCGTGCTGCGCTCCCTCGCCGGGCTGGAGCAGCGCTGGACCGGGCAGATCGAGCTGGCGGGCCACCCGGTCGGGCCGCGGCGCGGCCGCAACGAGCTGGCCCGGGTGCAGATGGTGTTCCAGGACCCCTACGGGTCGCTGCATCCGCGCCACAGCATCGGCCGCGCCCTGGCCGAGCCGCTGATCGCGATGGGCTTGGCCGATCCCTGGGACCATGTGCCGGGCGCCCTGGCGCGGGTGGGCCTGCCCGCCCGCTTCGCCGAGCGCTATCCGCACCAGCTGTCGGGCGGCCAGCGCCAGCGCGTGGCCATCGCCCGGGCGCTGGCGCTGCGCCCGCCGATCGTGCTGCTGGACGAGCCGACCTCCGCCCTCGACGTCTCGATCCAGGCGGAGATCCTGAACCTGCTGATGGCGCTGCGCGAGGAGCACCGGCTGACCTATGTCTTCGTCAGCCACGACCTGGCCGTGGTCGGGCAGATGTGCGACCGGGTGCTGGTGATGAAGGACGGCGCGGTGGTCGAGGAACTGGCGGCCGACGCCCTGCGCGCCCGCAGCGTCGAGGCCCCCTACACGCGGGAGCTGATCGCCAATAGCTTCCTCTGACGAAGGCTTGTACCGGCTGCCCGAGATATTGATCCGTCATGGCGAGCCCCGAAGGGGCGTGGCCATCCAGGGCGGCTCGCACCGGCCCCTGGATGGCCCATTCTTAACTCAAAGGGGCGGCTTCGCCTCCTCGCCATGACGGGGAAGGTGTCGAAGAGCCGATCTCAAAGGCCCCGGTACTACTTCCCGCCGTCGACGCTCAGCACCTGGCCGCTGATCCAGCCGGCGGCGTCGGAGGCGAAGAACAGCACGGCGTTGGTGATGTCCTCGACCGTGCCCAGCCGGCGCAGCGCGATCGCATTCATCAGCCGGGCCTGCCCCGCCTCGCCCATCGCCTCCCATTGCCGCTCCGTCGTCGGGTTGGAGCGGACAAAGCCCGGCGCGACGTTGTTCACGGTGATGCCCCAGGCCCCCAGCTCATGCGCCAGCTGGCGGGTCAGGCCGATCTGCCCGGCCTTGGCGCTGGCATAGGCCTGGATCCCGGTCAGGCTGACGCCGAGGCCGGCGCCGCTGGAGATGTTGACGATGCGGCCGGCGCCCCGCCGCTTCATCCCCGGCGCCACCGCCTGGGCGCACCAGAAGGCGCCCGACAGGTTGACATCGAAGATCCCCTGCCAGGCCTCGGGCCCGATCTCCTCGATCGGCCGGCCGACCTGGCCCAGCACGCCGCCGGCATTGTTGACCAGCACGTCGACCGCGCCGGTGGCCGACGCCGCCTCGGCCTCCGCCACCAGGGCCTGTACCGCGCCGCGGTCGGTGACGTCGACGGCGCGCACCGCCCCCGCCGGCCCGATCAGCCGCCCGGTCTCGGCCAGCTCCGCCGCCAGCACGTCGCAGGCCCAGACCGTCGCGCCGCGCCCGGCGAAGGCGGCGGCGATGGCCCGGCCGAAGCCGTGCGCCGCGCCGGTGACGATCACGGTCCGGCCGGTGAAATTCTGAGTCATGAGAAGCCTCCCGCTTGGAGCCAGACCATTTCGGGTCGTGCCGCGCCAACGCGCGATACGATGCTGGGCGTCATTGCGTAACCTCTCCCGCCGGACGCGGGAGAGGTCGGGCGTCCGCAGGACGACCGGGTGAGGGCTGGCCCAGGCCTCGACAAACTCTCCTCACCCGGAGCCGCTTCGCGTCTCCGACCTCTCCCGCAAGCGGGAGAGGCAACGTCCGCGTAACCTGGCATCGCCCGCTCAGGCCGACACGGTCTCGAGCTCGTCCAGCAGGGACAGCGCCATCGCGCGCCGCCCGGCCTCGATGTCGTGGATCAGCACGATCAGCCGCGCCGTGATCGGGGTCGGCACGCCGTGCTGCGCCCCGATCTCGACGATCGGGCCGAGCTGGGCGTCGACCTCGGTCGGTCGGCGGCGCACCGCCAGGTCGCGCCAGATGCCGGAGTGGCTTTTCGCCGATTTGCGGTTATGCGCCACCATGTCGTCGAAGGACCGGGTGGTCGCCTCGGCCGGCGCGCCGGGCCGGAAGGCCGTGGGGTCGAAGCCGTCGAAGGCTTCCGGCCGGATGCCCGCCGCCGCCGCGACGGCGCCGACCTCCAGCCCCAGCCGGGTCAGCACCGGCCGGTGGCGCGGCGCCGCCAGCACGTCGGCGATCGAGTCCGGCGTCACCGCCGTGGCGAACAGGAGCGCGCCATAGATCAGCTTGCCCCAGAGATAGCCCCAGATGTTGTCGGTCAGCACCGCGTTCGGCTCGAACCGCCGCATCAGGCCGTGCAGCTGCTCGATCCGCGGCGTGCGCTCGCCATCCAGCTCGCCGACCACCACCGCGCCGCGGCCGCCATGCAGGATCACGCCGGGTTCGATGTAGTCGGCACCGAAATTGACGAAGCAGCCGATCGTCCGGGCCTTGTCGATTCTCGCCGCGATCACCCGCTCGTTCAGCCCGTTCTGCAGCGAGGCGACATAGCCGCAGCGGGCCAGATGCGGGGCCACGGCCTCGATCGCCGCCGCGGTGTGGTGCGCCTTGACGCAGAGGAAGACACGGTCGAACTCGCCCTCGACCGCGTCGGGGGTCACTGCGCGGGCCGGCACCGTGTATTCGGCCAGGGGGCCGGTGATGCGCAGGCCGCGCTGGTTGATCGCGGCGACGTGGTCGGCCGCCTGGTCGACGAACAGCACGTCCATCCCGGCACGGATCAGGGCGGCGCCGACGCTGCCGCCGATGGCGCCGGCGCCCCAGATCAGGATCGGCGTGGTCGCGCTCATGCCCAGGGCCCCTCGAGCAGGGCGCGGGTCTCGGCCACCGCCACCTGCCAGATCGCCAGCAGCTCCTCGTCCGGGCGCTGGTAGTGGCCGCCGAAATTGCCGTCGCCGAGATAGCGCCGCACCGCCTCGGGATCCATCACCCGCATCCGGGCGGAGTCGATCATCGGCTTGCGCTGGGTCGGCTGGTCGACCCCGGCCAGCCGGGTCCACGGGAAATTCTCCATCCAGGAGGCGTGCGAGGCTTGGGCGTCGATCGACTGCACCTTGGCCCAGGTCTCGGGCGCGTTCCACCAGCTGTGGAACTTCACCGCCGTGCCCGGATGCGTGGTCATCCATTCGGTCGCCACCGACTGGGCCGGCTGGTTGCCGCCATGGCCGTTGACGATCAGGATGCGACGGAAACCGGTGCGGTGCAGGCTGTCCAGGATGTCCTGCACCAGCCTGGCATAGGTCTCGACCCGCAGGCTGACCGTGCCGGGATAGGCCAGGAAATACGGGGTGATGCCGTAGGCGACGACCGGGAACACCGGCACGCCCAGCGGCTCCGCCGCCTCGGCCCCGACCCGCTCGCTGAGGACGCTGTCGACCGACAGGCTCAAGCCCGCATGCTGCTCGGTGCTGCCCAGCGGCAGCACGGCGCGGTCGTCGCGCTGGAGATAGGCTTCCACCTGGCTCCAGTTCATCTCGCTGATCTTCACGGCACGGCCTCCTGCGGTTCGGCGATGCCCTCGGCCTCGGGCGAGAGCAAGGGGACGATCTGCTGGTCGACATCCACCGGGTCCGGGCTGTGCCGGTACTCGATGGCCCGGACGCCGGGGCGCAGTCGGGGCAGCACGCTCTCGGCGCCGGTGGACAGGACGACGACGTCGGACTGGTCGATCACGGTCTCCAGCGCCGGCGTGCCCAGCGCGGCGGCAACGACCTGGCGGACATGCGGGGCGAAGCGCTGCACCCCCGACTTCATGATCGGCAGGAAGTCGGCGAAGCGCGAGGCGATGCCGAGGCGGGCCAGCGGGTCCAGCCCGGCCAGGGCCCGCCGCGTCTCCTCCGACGGGATGAAACGGATCGCGATCACCCGGCTGTCCGGCAGCAGCGCCGCGGCCTCGCGCTGGCGATTCGGGAAGGTCACCACCAGCTCGGCCTCCGCCGCCCGGCGGCGCGCCGAATCGTCGCCGCGCAGCTCGTCCATGGTCAGGGGCTGCACCGCCGTGCCGGGCGGCAGGCGCGACTGGATCGCCGCGGCATAGGCGCGGGTGGCGTCGCGGAACAGGCCGAGCATGACGACGCTGCGCGCCCGCCGCCGTGGGCGGCGTTGTGACAGGCAAGCCTGGACCATGCCGGTCAGGTCGGCCGGGGTCAGCCCGATCGCCGCGGCGTCGTCGATCAGGTGGTCCAGCCGGCGCTGGATCTCGGCGATCTCGGTGCGGGGCCGCTGCCGCGGCTCGCTGCTCTCGGCCACGAAGCAGCCGCGGCCGCGCCGGGTCTCGATCAGCCCGGCCTCGCGCAGGCCGCGATAGACCAGCGCCACCGTCATCGGCGCCACCGCCAGCCTCTCCGCCAGCTCGCGCACCGAGGGCAGCCGTTCGCCCGGGCTCAGCTCACCGCAGGCGATGCCGTATTCGATCAGGCCCTTGACCTGGAGCCCGAGAGGCACCGGGAGCTCGCGGTCGATCTGCAGCTTCATGGGGCGGTCGTCTCCTGTATCAACCGACTAGCACACTCATTCGCGCAGCGGCAACGTGGTTTCCGGATCCCGGCCAAGATGTTGCATTTGTTTCCGTATCCGGCGCCGCCAACGTCGATTGACTCTCTCGCCGCCGCAGCGTTAGCGTTCTAATACGCCAGAACACATGGCGACCCGGGAGGGGCTTCAATCAACAGTGGAGGTCGCGATGAGGATGCTGCTCAGGGCAGCCGTGGCGGCGGTTTTGCTGGCGGGGACGAGCGCGGGGGCGCTGGCGGTGGAGCGCGGCGGCGAGATGCGGTACGGCCGCTATGCCGACAGCCTGTTCCTGGACCCGGTGCTGAACGACGCCAATGTCGACATCTGGATCCTGACCAATCTCTACGACACGCTGCTGCAGCCCTCGGCCGACGGGCTGTCGGTGGAGCCGGGCCTGGCCAGCGCCTGGAAGGTGTCCGATGACGGCCTGTCCGTCACCCTGACTCTGCGCGACGGCACCAAGTTCTCCGACGGCAAGCCGATCACCGCCGACGACGTGAAATGGTCGCTGGACCGGGCCCGCAACCCGAAGAACGGCATCTGGAACAGCCTGGTCGCCTCGATCGCCGAGGTGACGGTCCAGGATCCGAAGACCGTGGTGCTGAAGCTGCAGCATCCGGACCCGGCGATCATCGCCGCGCTGTCGACCTTCAACACCGCGATCCTGCCCAAGGCCGCCTTCGAGGCGACGCCGGGCGCCACCGACGACGAGAAGGCGCATGCCTTCGCCGAGCACCCGGTCGGCTCCGGCCCCTTCATGTTCGACAAGTGGGAGCGCGGGTCGTCGATGCGGATCGTCCGCAACCCCTACTATTGGAAGATGGGCGAGGACGGGAAGCCCCTGCCCTATCTCGACGCGGTCGATTTCGAGATCATCCCGGACGACGCCACCCGCATCCTGAAGCTGCAGTCGGGCGAGCTGGACGGGGCCGAGTTTATCCCCTATGCCCGGGTGGCCGAGCTGCAGGGTGACGCCGACCTGCAGATGCAGCTCTACCCGTCGACCCGGGTGCAGTACATCGTCATGAACGTCCGGCCAAAGCTGGCCGATGGCAGCGACAACCCGCTGTCGAACGAGAAGGTACGGCAGGCGCTGAACTACGCCGTCGACAAGGACGCGATCATCCAGATCGTCACCCATGGCGTCGGCAAGCCGCAGACCTCCTACATGTCGTCGGCGACGCTGTACCATTCGGGCGACACGCCGCTGTACCCGGTCGATGTGGCCAAGGCCAAGCAGCTGCTGGCCGATGCCGGCTTCCCCAATGGGTTCACCACCAGCGTGATGGCGCTGCCGGGCAACCAGGACCAGCTCGGCATCGGCGCCGCCGTGCAGCAGATGTGGGCGGCGGTCGGGGTGAAGCTGGACATCGAGCAGGTCGACAACGCGACGCTGACCGACCGCTACCGCAAGGGCAATTTCTCGATGCGGATGGCGGCCTGGACCGACGACCTGAACGACCCCAGCGAGATCACCTCCTACTTCGCCTATTCGCCGGTGATCGACGCCCTGCATTCGGGCTGGAAGAACGACGAGGTCGACAAGCTGTTCGAGGCCTCGCAGAGGGAGAGCGACGCCAAGAAGCGGGCCGAGGAATACGCCCAGATCCAGAAGATCTACGCCGAGACCGGGCCGATCCTGTACCTGTACGAGACGCCCTATCCGGTGGCGCTGCGCAAGAATGTGCAGGGCTTTGTCCAGATCCCGCTCGGCAACAACATCTTCGCCGGGGCGTATCTGGCGAAGTGACTTTTTCAGCGTTGTCGACATCGTCATTGCGAGCGCAGCGAAGCAATCCAGGGGCCCCGGTGAACCGGCCCTGGATTGCTTCGTCGGCTTCGCCTCCTCGCAATGACGGTGAGGACGGGATCAAGGTCTCTGACCGTCGAGACAGGAGGCGCGGCCGGTGAACCTGAACCACGTGGCCAAGCGGCTGATCCAGCTGGTTCCGACCCTGTTCCTGGTGCTGGTCGTGATCTTCGTGCTGGTCCGGCTGCTGCCGGGCGACCCGACCAGCGCCATGCTGGGCGATCGCGCCACCGACGCCGACGTGGCGCGGCTGAACGCCCAGCTCGGCCTCGACCGGTCGATCCCGGCGCAGTTCCTGCTGTTCCTGCAGCGCATCGTCCAGGGCGATCTCGGCACCTCGATCCATCTCAAGGTGCCGGTGATGCGCCTGATCCTGGAGCGGATGCCGGTCACGCTGGTGCTGACCGGCTTCGCCGCCCTGCTGGCCCTGGTCCTGGCCGTGCCGCTGGCCTTCGCCGCGGCGATGCGGCGCGGGCGGGCGGCCGACACCGTGATCCGCGGCGCCTTCCAGGTCGGGCTGTCGATGCCGATCTTCTATCTCGGCCTGGTGCTGCTGACCGTGTTCGCCGCCGGGCTGCGCTGGTTCCCGGTCGGCGGCTATGGCGACGATTGGGGCGACCGGATCTGGCACCTGTTCCTGCCGGCGCTGACCCTGGCGCTGAGCCTGTCCGCCGTGCTGATGCGCAACCTTCGCGCCTCGATCATCGAGGTGCTGGGAGCCGAATATGTCGACTTCGCCCGGTCCAAGGGCCTGGCGCCGCGGCTGGTGCTGGGCCGGCACGTGCTGCGCAACGCCCTGATCTCGACCGTCACCCTGTTCGGCCTGTCGGTCGGCACGCTGATCGGCGGCGCCGTGATCACCGAGACGGTGTTCGCCATCCCGGGCGCCGGCCGGCTGATGATCGACAGCATCTACGGCCGCGACTATCCAGTGGTGCAGGGGCTGACCCTGGCGATGGCGGTGCTGGTGGCGCTGGTGTTCCTGGCGACAGACCTGGTGCAGGCCGCGCTCGACCCGCGGGTGAAGGCATGACCGCGGTCGGCCTGGCCCCGGCCCGCGCCCGGCGGCGCCCCTCCGCCGCGCTGATCGCCGGCCTCGTCATCGTCGGGGCCAGCCTGGTCCTGGCGATCGCGCCGCACCTCGTGGCGCCCTACGACCCGACCGCCTTCGACTATCGCGCCCTGATGAAGCCGCCGAGCTGGGGCCACCCTTTCGGCACCGACAATTTCGGCCGCGACATCCTCAGCCGGGTGATCTGGGCCTATCGCGTCGACATGCAGATCGCGGTGTTCACCACCATGTTCCCGGTGGTGTTCGGCACCGCGGTCGGGGCGCTGGTCGGCTATTACGGCGGGATCTGGGAGCCGATCTTCGGCCGCATCGTCGACGTGGTCATCACCTTCCCCTTCCTGGTGCTGGTGATCGCCATCGTCGCCGTGCTCGGGCCCGGCCTGGTCAACATGTATATCGCGGTCGGCGCCGTCGGCTGGGTGTTCTACGCCCGGTTGATCGCTGCCGAGATCAAGGTGCAGAACCGGCTGGACTATGCCGCCGCCGGCAAGGTGATGGGCTATAGCGACGCCCGCATCATCCTGCGCCACCTGCTGCCCAACACCGTCTCGCCGGTGCTGGTGTACTGGATGACCGACATGGCGCTGTCGATCCTGCTGGGGGCGAGCCTGGGCTATCTCGGCCTCGGCGCCCAGCCGCCGGCGGCGGAATGGGGCCTGCTGATCGCCGACGGCAAGAACTTCATGTCCCAGGCCTGGTGGATGACCATCTTCCCCGGCGTCGCGATCGTCATCACCGGCTTCGGCTTCAGCCTGCTGGGCGACGGCGTCGCCGACCTGCTGCGGCCCGAATCATGACCGAGACGGTGCTGTCGATCCGCGGCCTGACCGCGACGTTTCCGGCCGGCGGGGGCGAGGCGGCGGCAGTCGCCGGCGTCGACCTGGATCTGCGCGCCGGCGAGGTGCTGGGGCTGGTCGGCGAGAGCGGCTCGGGCAAGAGCGTCACCCTGCGCGCGGTGCTGGGGCTGGTGCGGCCGCCCGGCCGGGTCGGCGGCCAGGTGCTGTGGCAGGGCCGCGACCTGCGGACGCTGCCGGAGCCGGCGCTACGCCGGGTTCGCGGCGGCGAGATCGCCATGATCTTCCAGGAGCCGATGACGGCCTTGAACCCGGTGCTGCCGATCGGGCTGCAGATCGACGAGAGCCTGCGGACCCACACCGATCTCGGCCGCCGGGCGCGGCGCGACCGGGCCCGCGAGCTGCTGGACCTGGTCGGCATCCCGGCCGCCGCCCGGCGGCTCGACGATTATCCGCACCAGTTCTCCGGCGGCATGCGGCAGCGGGCGATGATCGCCATCGCGCTCGCCTCGGAGCCGAAGCTGCTGCTGGCGGACGAGCCGACCACGGCGCTGGACGTCACCATCCAGGACCAGATCCTGACCCTGCTGCTGCAGCTGCGCGACCGGCTGGGGATGAGCGTGATCCTGGTGACCCACGACCTCGGCGTGGTGGCGCAGAGCTGCGACCGCATGGCGGTGATGTATGCCGGCCGGGTGGTCGAGACCGGGCCGGTCGCCGCCGTGTTCGAGCGGCCGCGCCATGCCTACACGCTCGGCCTGCTGAATTCGGTGCCGCGCGGCGGCGGCCCCCGGCTGCCGCTGCGCTCGATCGAGGGCGCCCCGCCGCCCTTGACCGAGCGGCCGCCCGGCTGCGCCTTCGCCCCGCGCTGCGCCTTCGCCACACAGCGCTGCCGGACCGAGCGGCCGGTGCTGGAGCCGGTGGGGCCGGACGCCGCCGCGGCCTGCTTCGAGAGCGATCGCGTCGCCGCCGCGAAGGACGCCGCATGATCGCGCCGATCCTGGAGATCACGGGGCTGACCAAGCGCTTCCGGCTGGAGCGCACGGTGGCCGACACGCTGCGCCGGCGGCCCCACCCGGCGGTGCATGCCCTGAACGGCATCGATCTGGCGGTCAAGCGCGGCGAGACGCTGGGCATCGTCGGCGAATCCGGCAGCGGCAAGTCGACGCTGGCCCGCTGCATCGTCCGGCTGATCGAGCCGGACGAGGGCACCCTGCGCTATGACGGCGTCGACATCCGGTCGCTGGAGGGGGCGGAGCGCCGCGCCTTCAACCGCCGGGTGCAGATGGTGTTCCAGGATCCGCGCGGCTCGCTGAACCCGCGCATGACCGTGCGCCAGACCCTGGCCGAGGCGCTGTCGGTGCACCGGATGCGGCCGCGGGCCCAGATCCCCGCCCGCATCGCCGAGCTCTTGGACCTGGTGCGGCTGCCGCGCGAGGCGGCGGACCGCTATCCGCACGAATTCTCCGGCGGCCAGCGCCAGCGCATCGGCATCGCCCGGGCGCTGTCGGTCGAGCCTGAATGCCTGATCGCGGACGAGCTGGTCTCCGCCCTCGATGTCTCGGTCCAGGCGCAGGTGGTGAACCTGCTGCTGGAGCTGCAGCAGCGGCTGGGCCTGACCGTGCTGTTCGTGGCGCACGACCTGCGCCTGGTGCGCCACCTGTCGCACCGGGTGGCGGTGATGTATCTCGGCGGCATCGTCGAGACTGGGGAGACCGAGGCGCTGTTCGCGGCGCCGCAGCACCCCTACACCCAGGCGCTGCTGGCTGCGGCGCCCGACCTGGACCCGGCCCGGCGCCACCGGGTGCCGGCGGCTCGGGGCGAGCTGCCCAGCCCGGTCGACCTGCCCGCCGGCTGCCCGTTCCATCCGCGCTGCCCGCACGCCTTCGACCGCTGCCGGGTGGAGGCGCCGCTGCCGCGCCCGACCGACACCGGCAGCGCCGCCTGCCATCTGCTGGACCGGGCGCCCGCCGCCGCAGTGCTGCCGCAGAAGGAAGCCGCCCATGGGCACTGACCGCTTCGCCGAGGAATCCGGCCGGCTGAACGATGTGCTGAACGCCGTCAACCTGCTGGTCTGGGATTCGCGCACGCAGATGCCGACGGGCGGCGCCGCGGCGCGAGGCCGGCAGATCGCCACGCTGACCGCCATCGCCCGGCAGATCGCGACCGGCCCGGCAATGCGCGACGCCCTGGCCGCAGCCCGTGACGAAGTGGCCGGCGAGCCCGAGACCAGCCGGCGCCGCCGCGCCGTCGCCGCGATGGAGGACGGCGTCGCGGCGCTGGACCGCATCCCCGAGATGCTGCTGCACGAGGCGGCGCTGCTGAAGACCGAGGCGCAGGCCGCCTGGGTCGCGGCCCGCGCCCGGTCCGACTTCCCGGCCTTCCGGCCGTATCTGGAGCGCAGCTTCGCCCTGCAGCGCCGGATCGCCGACGCGCTGGGCTGGTCCGAGCACCCCTATGACGCGCTGGTGGCGCAGTATGAGCCGGGCATGACCCTGGCCAAGCTGCGGCCGCTCTTCACCACGCTGCGGGGCCGGCTGGTGCCGCTGATGCAGCGGGTGCTGGACCGGCCGCCGGCGCGGCGCGACTTCCTGGACCGCGATTATCCGGTCGACCGGCAGAAGGCCTTCGCCCGGAGCCTGACCGAGCGGATCGGCTTCGACTATGCCCATGGCCGGCTGGACGAGACGGTGCACCCGTTCGAGATCTCCTTCACCCGCGACGATGTCCGCATCACCGCGCGCTACCGGCCGAACTACCTGCCGGCCGGGCTGTTCGCGGCGCTGCACGAGGCCGGGCACGGGATGTACGAGCAGGGCATCGACCCGGAGATCGGCCGGTCGGCGCTGGCGACCGACATCGTCAACCTCTACGCCGTCGGCGGCGCCAGCTTCGGCATGCACGAATCCCAGTCGCGGCTGCTGGAGAACCGGGTCGGCCGGTCCCGCCGCTTCTGGGAGCTGAATTTCGGCCTGCTGCGCGACGCCTTCCCGGAGCAGTTGGGCGATGTCTCGGCTACCGAATTCTGGCGTGCGGTCAACCATGTCCGGCCCGGGCTGATCCGGGTCGAGGCGGACGAGCTGACCTATGACCTGCACATCGCGCTGCGGGTCGAGCTGGAGGCCGCGGTGATCGCCGGCGACCTGGCCGTCGCCGACCTGCCGGCCGCCTGGGCCGAGCGGATGCGCGCCGATCTCGGCTTGGAGGTGCCGGACGACGCACGCGGCGTGCTGCAGGACGTGCACTGGTCGACTGGCTATGTCGGGTCGTTCCCGACCTACACGCTGGGCAACATCATGGCCTCGCAGCTGTTCGCGGCGGCGGAGCGCGACCCGACGGTGGCGGCCGGGCTGGAGGCCGGCGATTACATGCCGCTGAAGCTCTGGCTCAACCGCGCGGTGCACCGCCACGGCCGGTCGCGCACGCCCGAGGAGATCCTGCAGGCCGCGACCGGCAACGGCCTCGACCCCGAACCGTACCTCGCCTATCTGGAGGCCAAGTACCCGCTCGGCGAGGCGGGCTGAAGCCAGGGAGTCGATAGAAAGATCGTCATTGCGAGCGCAGCGAAGCAATCCAGGGACCAGTGCGCACCGGCCCCTGGATTGCTTCGTCGGCTTCGCCTCCTCGCAATGACGATTCTCTCGCAGGAAAGAGAACGGCCGTGCCTGACGGCCGGTCAGCGCACTGCCAGGAGTTGCTGCACGACGGGCACCAGCGCCTCGCCGATGGCCCGCGTGTTGGCGGCGTCGAGATGGATGCCGTCGACCGGTGACGCCGTGGCCACGCCGGCCGCGTCGAAGAAGGCGCAGCCGCAATAGTCCGCGGCGTCGCGATAGCGCGGCGCCAGCTTCCGGGATTCGTCGCTGCCGTGGCCGCCGGAAGGCTGCCAGTCGCCGCCCACGGTCGGCCCGAACAGCGGCGGCGCCACGATCAGCACCTGCGGCGCGGCCGTGCCCGCACCATAGGGATAGGTGCGGGCGATCTCGACCAGCCGCTCCATCCCCGCCCCGGCGCCTTGGGCGGTGCCGCAGACATGCGGCTTCAGGTCGTTGGTGCCGAGCATGATGATCACAAGGTCGAGCGGCGAATGGCTGCCCAGCAGCGTCGGCAGGATGCGCACGCCGTTGCGGTCGGCCGCCGCGCCATGGTCGTCGAACATCGTCGTGCGCCCACCCAGGCCCTCGGCGATCACCCGCGCCGCGCCACCCAGCCCGGCCTCCAGCACGCTGGGCCAGCGGTCCTCGAACGGGTGGCGGCCGCCGGTCTCGGCATCGGCGCCATAGGTCAGGCTGTCGCCGAAGGCGAGGATGGTCCTGGTCACGACGGTCCCTCCCGATCCTGCGCCGCCCGCCCCAGCAGCGTCGGCCGCTCCGGCGGCCTTGGTGTTGACCCGACGATCCAGCCGGATGTCGCCGTCGCCGCAGGTCGGGGCCACCGTGTCACAGAACGCGGTCCCGACGAAGCGCCGTGTCATCTCCGGCCGTCGTCGCGGATCTCCGCAAAAATTACATACCCCGCGTATGCCAATTGACATACGAGGCGTATGCATCGATATATCGACATACGGGGCGTATCTCAATGCTGTCCCGATCAGCGAAACGCAGAAGCCGGCCCCGACACGCGGGCGGATGCCCCTCGCCCTTCCGGCGGGGTCCGTCCCGGCCCGCTCGGGCTCCGGCCTGCCCAGTCCAGACAGGAGCAACCCTTTGGCCAAACGCGACGCGATCTTCCCTGCCGGCCGGCAGGCGCTGTATGAGATCAACCGCTACTCGGCGGCGATCCGCTCGGGCGATCTGCTGTTCGTCTCCGGCCAGGTCGGCAGCCGCGAAGACGGCTCGCCCGAGCCGGATTTCGCCAAGCAGGTCCGGCTTGCCTTCGCCAATCTCGCGGCGGTGCTGAAGGAAGCCGGCTGCACTTTCGACGACGTGGTCGACGTGACCACCTTCCACACCGACCCGGCCCGGCAGTGGGAGACGATCGCCCCGATTCGGCTGGAGGAGATCGGCGAGCCGCCCTACCCGAACTGGACGGCGGTGGGCGTGAACTGGCTGGCGGGCTTCGATTTCGAGATCAAGGTCATCGCCCGGATTCCCCGGCCCGCCTGACCGGCCGGCGGCGGCCCCGGGGGATGGGTGGGCGTCCGTCCCCGGGGCTCGCCGGCGCGGTCAGCGCCGCAGGTTGGAGCGCGCCAGCTCCACCACCTCGTCGACCCGGCCGTTCAGCACCGCCTTCAGCATGTACAGGCTGAAGCCCTTGGCCATCTCGGTGGTGACCTTGGGCGGCATCGCCAGCTCCATCCGGTTGACCACGGCGTCGATCAGCACCGGGCCGGGATGGGCCAGCGCCTCGGCGATCCGGTCCTCGACCTGGGCCGGATCCTCGATCCGCACGCCCTTGATGCCGATCGCCTCGGCCATGGCGGCGAAGTCCGGGTTCTGCAGCTCCGTCCCGGTGTCGAGGAAGCCGGAGGATTTCTGCTCCAACTCGATGAAGCCGAGCGAGCCGTTGTTGAACACCACCACCTTCACCGGCAGGCCGAGCTGCTTGAGGCTGAGCAGGTCGCCCATCAGCATGGTGAAGCCGCCATCGCCGGACAGCGAGACCACCTGCCGCTTCGGATCCGCCGCCTGGGCGCCGATCGCCTGGGCCAGGGCGTTGGCCATCGAGCCGTGCCAGAACGAGCCGAGCAGCCGCCGGCGGCCGTTCATCGCCAGGTAGCGCGCCGCCCACACGGTCGGCAGCCCGACATCGCAGGTGAAGACGGCGTCGTCCGCCGCCCGCTCGCTGACCACCCGGGCGATGTGCTGCGGGTGCAGCGGCCCGCCGGCGCGGCCGGTCGCCAGCTCGTCCAGCCCCCGCCGCGCCTCCTTGTAGCGCTGCACCGACTCGTCGAGATGCGCCCGGTCGGTCTTGGCCTGGAGGCGGGGCTGCAGCGCCTTGAGGGTCGAGGCGACGTCGCCGATCACGCCGAGATCGACCGGCACGCGCCGGCCGATCGCCTCGGCCCGCAGGTCGACCTGGGCGATGCGCGCGCCCTTCGGATAGAACTGCCGGTACGGGAAGTCGGTGCCCAGCATCAGCAGCGTATCGCAGGCCTCCATGGCGTAATAGCCGGAGGAGAAGCCGATCAGCCCGGTCATGCCGACATCGTAGGGGTTGTCGTACTCGACATGCTCCTTGCCGCGCATGGCATGGACCACCGGAGCCTTCAGCGTCTCGGCCAGCCGGATCACCGCGTCATGCGCCCCGGCGCAGCCGCTGCCGCACAGGATGGTGACGCGGGAGGCGCCGTTGAGCAGCTCGGCCAGCCGGTCCAGCGCCGTTTCCTGCGGGGTCACGGTCGGCCGGTCCGGCAGCAGGCCCTGCGGCTTCGGCGCCGGCGCGTCCGGCGCGGCCTTCAGCGCGATGTCGCCGGGGATCACCAGCACCGCCACGCCGCGGTCCGCCACCGCGCGGCGGACCGCGATCTCCAGCGCCCGCGGCATCTGCTCGGGGTTCGACACCAGCTCGCAATACAGGCTGCATTCGCGGAACAGCTGCTCCGGATGCGTTTCCTGGAAGTAGCCGGAGCCGATCTCGGGCGACGGGATATGGGCGGCGATGGCGACCACCGGCACCCGCGACCGGTGGCAGTCGAACAGGCCGTTGATCAGGTGCAGGTTGCCCGGGCCGCAGCTGCCGGCGCAGACGGCGAGGCCGCCGGTGACATGCGCGTCGGCCCCGGCGGCGAAGGCCGCCACCTCCTCGTGCCGGACATGCAGCCAGCGGATGCCGCCATGGCGCCGCAGCGAGTCGGTGAAGCCGTTCAGGCTGTCGCCGACGATGCCGTAGATGCGCTCGACACCGGCGGCGGCGAGGGTCTCGACCATCTGGTCGGCAACGGTTCTGGCCATGATGCTCTCCTGTCTGTCCGCGGCGCGGAGCTCGGCTCGGCCCATCCTCCGCGACCACGTCCCGCCTGTCGATGCGCGGAGTGGTCGCCGGGCCGGCAGGAAAGACGGCGAGCCGCCTACCGGTCGATGCCGGCGATGAAGCTGCGCACCCGTGCCGGGTCGACCGGGTTCCACCACACGCCGTCCCGCTTCAGCGCGCTGGCGACGATCACCGCGTCGACCACGCCGAGGATGGCGTTGACGTTCTCCGGCGTGACGCCGCTGCCGACCAGCGAGGGCAGCGTGGTGGCGCCGGCGATGGTGCGGATGTAGTCGAGGTCGGCGGCGTGTCCGGTGCGCTGGCCGGTGGCGATCACCGCATCGGCGTCGAAGAACGCGACATCACGCACCAACTCCTCCACCGGCCGGTCGCCGGTGATGGCGTGGGCGCCGTGCTTGACATGGGCGTCGGCGAAGACGCGGATGCCGTCGGCCCGCAGCCGGGCGCGGTAGCGCAGGGCGCGCGCCGCCTCGCCCTCGACGAAGCCCTCATTGGCGACATAGGCGTTGGCCCATTGGTTCACCCGGATGAAGGACGCCTGCGCCGCGCTGGCGATGGCGAAGGCCGGGATCGCGGCATTGGCCAGCACATTGATGCCGATCGGCTTGCCGAACTCGCGCCGGATGCGGTCGGCGATCACCGCCATATGCGACGCCGTCTCCGGCCCGATGTCGTCGGGCTTGGAGAACGGGATGTCGCCATGGTTCTCGACGATCAGCCCGTCGCAGCCTCCGGCCAGATAGGCCTCGGCATCGGCCATGGCGCGATCATAGATCGCCTCGACCCCGCCGCCGCGATGCTGCGGCGCGCCGGGCAGCGCCAGCAGGTGGACGACGCCGATCACCGCCTTGGTCCGGCCGAAGGTGTCGCGGATGGCGTGGCCACGGGTCTCGGCGACGGCTTTGGTCTCGGTCATCGCGTGGCCCCTCCTCGGGCCGGGGATGCGGGCAGGATCGCGTCGATCTCCGCCCGGCTCGGAAAGGATGACAGCACGCCCGGCCGGCTGACGCCGATGGCGGCGGCGCGGATGGCGACGGGCAGGGCGTCCTCGACCGACGCGCCCCGGTCCAGCAGCCCGGCCAGCACGCCGCACAGCAGGTCGCCGGCGCCGGCGGTGTCGACCGCCGCGACGGCAGGCGCGGGATGGTCCGTCCGGCCCTCCGCCGTCAGCACCGAGGCTCCGGCGGCGCCCAAAGTGACGACGACCATCGGCACGCCACGGCGCAGCAGGGTCTGCGCCGCCCGGTGCGGGTCGGCATCGCCGCCCAGCCGGCAGGCCTCGCCGCGATTGACCACCAGCAGGTCGGTCAGCGGCAGCACCGGGGCATAGGACTCACGGATCGGCGACGGGTTCAGGATGGTGCCGGCGCCGCGACTGCGGGCCAGGGTGAAGCAGTCCCGCACCGCCGCGATCCGCAGATTGCCCTGCATCAGCAGCAGGTCGCCGGCCCTGAGCGCCGCGTCCAGGCCGGTGCCCCGCGGCGGGGCGAAGCGGTCGGCGCAGGTCGTGACGCTGACGATGGCGTTCTCGCCTGCGGCGTCGACCTGGATCATCGACCGGTCGGTCGGACAATCGAGCCAGGCCAGCCCGGCGGTGTCGATCCCCTCCGCCGCCAGCCGCTCGGCCACCGCCTCGCCCACCGCGTCGATGCCGATGGCGGCGAACAGCCGGACGCGGGTGCCGGTGCGGGCCGCCGCCACCGCCTGGTTCAGCCCCTTCCCGCCTAGATCCTCTGCCATGCCGTCGGCCACGATCGTCTCCCCCGGCTCCGGGAAGCGCTGCAGCCGGTAGAGGGTGTCGAGACAGGCATTGCCGACGACATGGACGGTCATGAAGTTCCCATGGGTCTGCTCCGGCGGCGCGGTCCCCCCTCACCCTCCCGTCGCTGTCGCGCCGGGCCCCTCCCTCTCCCCGAGGAGAGGGAGGGGCCGCGCTTCACCTCTCCTTGGGGAGAGGTCGAAATCGCGCAGCGATTTCGGGTGAGGGGGCGTCACCGGCGTCTCCGCATCGATCCGCCTTACGCTTCTCGGATCGTCCAGGCCAGGGCCTGGGACCACAGGCGGCCATAGCCGGGCCAGGCGGCGAAGTCCGGCGGCAGCCAGTGCGGGCCGATGTCGGAGGTCCATGCCAAAGTGCGGCCCTGGCCGTATTCCCCGACCACCAGCAGCGGCAGGTCGCCGTATTCCGGGCCGACCGTGGCCAGCACCTGCGCCCCCGGCTTCGGCCTGACCTCGTTGAAGCCGAGCAGCGCCGGCCACGGACCCGGCAGGCCGGCCAGGATCGGGTGGTCGGCGACGAGCTTCGGATCGAAACCCTCCGGCACCTCGACCCGGTCGTCGACCGGCAGGATCTCCACCGGCAGCACCTCCTCCACCGCAGTCTTGTGGAAGCGGGCGCCGCCATTGATGCCCTGGAAGCTGTAATAGCCGCCGAACATCAGGAGGCCGCCGCCGCCGCGGACATAGTCGCGCAGCAGCTTCAGCCGGTTCGGCGTGCGCTGGCTGTGCACCCAGGTGTCCGGGTGCAGCAGCAGCGTGTTGGCGCCGATATCGGACAGGATCACCGCGTCATAGGCCGCGAGGCCCTCGAGCGTCTGCGGGAAGTCGCGCTGGGCCAGATGCGCCGGCATGTAGTCGATGGCGAAGGGCGAGTCCCTCAGCGCCTCCAGCAGCGGCTCGGCGCCCTGGTGGTAGGTCACGGTCGGGAACTGGTCGAACCCCTTGATGTGGGTCGCGGTCGAGACCCAGGATTCGCCCGCCAGCAGGATCTTGTGCTTCGCCATCGCTCAGGCCTCGGTTCTAGAATTATGGGCGGCGGAGAAGACCCGCCGCGGATTGTCGATCAGGAGGCTGTCGATCGTCGCGCGGTCGACGCCGTGGCGGCGCAGCCTGGGCACGAAATGCTTCAGGATGTAGCCGTAGCCGAAGCCGCCATAGCGGGTCAGCATCATCTTCAGGAACACGTCCTGCGACAGCAGCAGCCGGTCGGCATGGCCGGACTCGATCAGGCTGACGATCGCCCGCGCATTCTCCTCGTCGCTCGGCGACTGCGCCTTCTGGTCGGCATAGTAATAGTCCATGCCGATCATGTCGTATTCGAGGAAGGCGCCGCGGTCCGCCAGCGCCCGCTGATACGCCAGGTCGGCGTGGCTCGGATTCATATGGCACAGCACGGTGTGCCGCAGATCCGCCCCCTCCTCCTCGATCACGTCGAGCACGCGGTGGGCCAGCCGCTCCCACCCCGGCAGGTGGATCGACAGCGGCACGCCGGTGCGGCGCGAGGCGCGGGCGGCGCCGCGCAGCGACTTCTCCTCCTCGGCGGTGAAATTCTTGCTGATTCCGATCTCGCCGATCAACCCGGCCGGGATCACCGGCGTGTCGTCATCCTCCGGCGGCGGCGCGCCGCCGACATCGCGCACGATGCGCTCGGCGATGGTGTCGGCGTCCATGTCCCGCACCTCCTCCGGGTGCGACTGGCCGAGATAGTAGCCCGCGCCCATGACGATGTTCAGCCCGGTGCGGCGGCTGATGCGCTGCAGCGCCTCCGGGTCGCGGCCGATGCCCAGGCAGGTCGGGTCGACCACGGTGGCGCCGCCCAGCTCGGAGAACTTGCCCAGCTCCTCCACCGCCAGGTCGGTGTCGAGCAGGAAGCAGTTGTCCCGATTCAGGAACGGGTTCATCCGCAGCTCGCCGATCATGGTGATGTCGATCGGCTTCTCGGCCAGGGCGATGTGGCTGGCGCAGCAGGGCCTGCGCCACCAGCTGGAGGTGTCGAGCAGGATGTGCTCGTGCATCAGCGTCACGCCCATCGCCTCGACCGGGATCGGCCCCAGCACGGTCATGACCTGGCCGGAGCGCACGCCGATGGTGCTGTCTGTCGTCGTCATGTCGGGCCTCAGCGGCGGGTCGTGGTCCGGAAGATCCGGAAGTTGAGCCAGATCGCGATCAGGATGATCACGCCTGTGATGATGGGGGTCAGGAACGGCGACATATGTGCCAGGATCAGGCCGTTGCCGATCACCGCCACGGTCAGCGCGCCCAGCACGGTGCCGATCATGGTGCCGCGGCCGCCGAACAGGCTGGTGCCGCCCAGCACCACCGCGGCGATGACGTCGAGCTCGAACCCCGCCCCGGCATTGGCCGAGCCGCTGCCCAGCCGCGCCGCGATGACCACGGCGGCCAACGCCGCGGCGGCGCCGGACAGGACGTAAACGAACAGCGTCACCCGCCGGATGTTCACCCCGGCACGGCGCACCGCCTCGGCATTGGCGCCGATGCCGGTGACATAGCGGCCGAAGCGGGTCTGGGTGAAGATCACGACGCCGAGCGCCAGCACCGCGACGGCGATGATCGCCGGCATCGGCAGCCCCGCCACCCAGCCGCGGCCGATCTCGACGAAGGCGCTGCCGGGATCGACCGGGATCGAATAGCCCTGGGTGATCAAGAGCGCCACGCCGCGGATGATGCCGAGCCCGGCCAGGGTGACGATGAAGGCCGGGATGCCCTCATAGGCGATGAAGAAGCCCTGCACCGCGCCGATCACCGCGCCCAGCAGCACCAGGCCGACGAGCGCCAGCGGCCACGGCACGCCGGCCTGCAGCGCCACGGCCGACAGGGCGCCGACCAGGCCGAGCATCGAGCCGACCGACAGGTCGATGCCGCCGGTGGTGATGACGAAGGTCATCGCCGTGGCGACGATCAGCAGCGGCGCGCTCTGCCGCAGGATGTTCAGGATGTTCGCCTCGGTCAGGAAAGCATCCGTGACCAGGCCGAACAGGATGCACACGGCCAGGAAGAAGATGAAGATGCTGGCGACGCCGCCATTGGCCATCACCTGGTGGCGCAGCCCCGGCGGCCGGTCAGCCTTCGCGTCGCCCCGCTGCTCGGTCATCGCCGTGCTCCCCGCCGCGCTCATGCCCGCGCCTCCGCGCCCGGGGCCATGCGGGCCGACCGGGCGCTGAACTTCCGGCCAACGATCAGGTCGACCACCTCCTCGATATTGGTATCGGCGATGGCCCGCTCGGCGATATTGCGGCCTTCGTACATCACCTGGATGCGGTCGCAGACCAGGAACAGGTCCTGCAGCCGGTGGGTGATCAGGATGACGCTGACGCCGCGGGCGCTGACCGTGCGGATCAGCTCCAGCACCGCCTCGACCTCGGCGACGGCCAGCGCCGCCGTCGGCTCGTCCATGATCAGCACCTTGGGGTCGAAGGAGGCGGCACGGCCGATGGCGATGCTCTGGCGCTGGCCGCCCGACAGGTTCTCGACCTTCAGCCAGGTGTTGGGGATGCGGATGCCGAGCCCGTCCAGCATCGTCCGCGCCTCGGCATGCATGCGGCCCTTGTCGAGGAAGGACAGGCCGAGGGCGCCGCGCCGCGGCTCCCGCCCCAGGAACAAATTGCCGGCGACGTCGACCGTGTCGCACAGCGACAGGTCCTGATAGACCATCTCGACATGGTGCCGGCGGGCATCGGCCGGGCTGTCGAAGCGCACCGCGGCGCCGTCGATCTCGATGGTGCCGGCGTCCGGGATCACGGCACCGGACAGCACCTTGCTCAGCGTCGACTTGCCGGCGCCGTTGTCGCCGACCAGCCCCAGCACCTCGCCGCGGCGCAGGGTCAGGTCGACATCGGTCAGCGTCTGGATCGCGCCGTAGCGCTTGCAGATGCCGCTCATGCGGACGCGGACGGGTTCGTCCAACAGTCCCTCCATCACTGGTCGCATCGGAGATCCCCCACCGCCTCGATGCGGCGGGGGACCGGGCGCATCACTTGAACAGGCCGCGGAACTGATCGACGTTGGCCTTGGTGACGATGGTGACCGGCACGTTGATGATCGCCGGCACGGTCTCGCCCTTCTTCAGCTTCAGCAGGCTCTCGACCGCGACCTTGCCTTCGGTCGCCGGGTCCTGCTGCACCACGGCGGCGACCCAGCCGGCGTCGATGCCGGCGATCGCCTGGGCGGTCAGGTCCCAGCCGAACACCTTGATGTCGCCGGTGCGGCCCTGGCTGGTGACGGCGGAGACCGCGCCGATCAGCGCCGGCTCGCCGGTGGCGTAGAGCGCGGTCATGGCGGGATTGGCGGTCATCAGGTTCTCCGACGCCGTCAGGGCGACGTCCTGGACGTTCTGGCCGTCGACCGTGTCGACGATGTCGACCTTCACCCCCGAATCCGCGAGCGCCTTCTTGAATCCGTCCAGCCGCTGGTTCTGGATGAAGGAGTTCAGGGCGCCGATGACGCCGAGCTTGGCGCTGCCGCCCATGTTCTGCTTCACGTAGTCCGCGGTGTGCTTGCCGATCTCCTCGCCGGCCTTGAGGTTGTCGACGCCAACGAAGGCGGCGTTGTCGCCGTCCGGGATCTGCGCGTCGACCGCGATCACCGGGATGCCGGCCTGCTTGGCCGCGGTGATCGCCGGCTTCACGCCGTTGACGTCGATCGCCACCAGGACGATGCCGTCGACCTTCTGGGTGATGTAGGTCTCGATCGCGTCGTTCTGGGCGCTGGGCACGTTGTTGGCGTTGAAGATCACCAGCTTGGCGCCGGCGGCGTCGGCCGCCTTCTGCGCGCCCTCGTTGATCTGGTTGAAGAACAGCGCCTGCTGGTTGATGGTCACCAAAGCGATGGTCTCGGCCTGTGCCTGGGCGGCTCCGGCCAGCATCGCCGCGCCGGCCAGCGCCGCGGCGGACATCAGTGCGTTCAGTCGGATCATGAAGCTCTCCTCTGTGCGGTGTTGTTGTCGCGTTTCGTCCCCGGCGGCAGGCCTCGCGATCAGCCTGCCGTGTTGGCCTTCCCCGGCGGCGGTCCGACGGATGTGCGGACCACCAGTTCGGTGGGCAGGCGCTGGATCTGCGGCGTCTCCCCGCCCCGGATCTGCGCCAGCAGCGTCCGGATGCCGATCCGCCCCAGCGCCTCGATCGGCTGGCGCACGGTGGTGATCGGCGGGCTGAGGAGGTCCGCGAAGGGCATGTCGTCGAAGCTGGCGAGCGACAGGTCGCCCGGCGCCGACAGGCCGTGCGCCGCCAGCTCCTGCAGCACGCCGACGGCGATGTAGTCGCTGCCGGTGAACACGGCCGTCGGCCGGCTTTCGGCCAGGATCGCCCGGGTGGCGTCGCGCCCGAAATCGCGCTCATAGGCGCCGAACCGCACCAGCCCGTCCTCGACCGCCAGTCCGGATTCGGCCATCGCCCGGGCGAAGCCGGCGAAGCGCTCGCGGCTGCTCAGTAACTGCTCCGGCCCGCCGATATGGGCGATGCGGCGATGGCCGGCGGCGATCAGATGACGGGTGGCGTCATGGGCGCCGGCCTCGTTCTCGACGAAGATCCGGGTGACGTTGGCGCCGGGCACATCCTCATCCAGCACCACCACGTCGGTGCGGCCGTCGATCAGGTCGCGCAGCCGCCCGTCATCGACCCGGTTGGTCAGCACCAGCAGCCCGTCGACATGGCGCGCCGCCAGCCGGTCGATGCTCGCCGCCTCCATCTCCAGGTCGCCGCCGGTGCTGCTGAGCAGGATCGAGAAGCCGGCGCGCCGCGCCTCGTCCTCCGCCGCCGCAGCCAGGGCGGCAAAGAACGGGTTGGCGATCTCGGGCGTGACCAGGCCGATGGTCTCTGAGCTGCCGAGGCTGAGGCGCTTGGCCAGCAGGTTCGGGCGATAGTCCAGCCGCTTCGACGCGGCATCGATGCGCCCGGCGGTCTCCGCCGGCAGCTCGATATTGCCGTTCAGGTAGCGCGAGACCGTGGCCGGTGAAACACCCGCCTCCCGCGCGACGTCGCGAATGGTCGCCATCCCTGTCTCCTTGACCGCACCGTAACCACGGAAACCGGTTTAGTAAACCGGTTTCTGATCAGAAAGGCAGGGCTCGTCGGGAGAATGCGGGAACGGCGTCGCCTCACACTTGGCGCACCAGATCCGCACAGAAATTTCGCTAAGGAGAAACAGAAATTCGTGAGCAATAAGCTGGCACCTGACCGATAGAAGCCAGAATTGGCAGCTTATCATCAATTTATTTATCAATTTCACTGAATTTATCTCAACCAGTATCTGCGTGAATTGCAATTTCTTCTGTACACCCGAGAAAGGAATCCATTAACAAGTCAGAGCATTCGTAAGGCATTTGGTCCGATCCCTTCCACGACCTGACGGTCGGGAGAGATCGGGCCGACCGGCATATCTCTCGGGAGGCTCATTTGGCCAGGATCCCCCTTTCCCCGATGCGGGCACGGCAGGCCGGACGGCGTGTCGCCACTGTGGTTTCGGTCCTGCTGGCGGTCGGAAGCGCCGCCCCGGCCCTGGGCCAGATGCTGCCGCTGCCCCCGGGCGACGTGGTGTCCGGCCTGGTCTATCGCCGGGACGGCACCTCCGTCCCCTTTGTCCGGACCGGGGCCGACGCCAACGCCTACATCTTCAGCACCGCGCCGACCGAATCCTTCGTCAACTCGGCCGCGGCGGCGGTGGTGCGGACCACGGCCCCGACGCAATATGTCCGCGTCTACACCGAAGGCACCACCCGGCCGGTCGGCGGCTTCATCGCCGGATCCGACACGGTGCGCGGCCTGACGGCGGCGGAGATCAAGGACAAGCTGGCCCTGCCCTATCTGCCGGATTCGCTGACCATCGTCCGCGTGCCGGCGGGGACCTGCATCCTGACCGGCACCGGCGCGCCGATCCTGGGCAACTTTCCGGCCAACCCGCCGTCGATCCCGGTGGGCGGCCCGTGGGGCAGCGGCGGCACGGCGCAATCCTCGCTGATCGGCACGTCGAACGACCCGAACTGCGCCAACCCGCAATTCCTGCCGTCGGATGCCTACACCAACCGGCAGCTGATCGGGGACAAGGCCCTGGCCTATGCGCCGCGGGCCGGCGGCGGCAATGCCGGCGCCATCGGCCGGGCACTGGACCGGGCCACGCCACCGGCGCTGTTCGGCGACATGGACAGCGTCTACAACAGCCTCGACCTGCTGAATTACGGCGACTCCGACCCGCTGCAATCGGCCCTGCAGCAGCTCAGCGGCGAGGTCTATGCCGACCTGCCCTCGGTCGAGATCGAAGGCGCCCGGGCCTTCCTGGGCGTGCTGCGGCAGCAGGTCAGCCAGTCTCGCTCCGGCGGCGCGGCGATGGCCGGCGGCCCGACAGCCGCCAGCCCCGGGGAGCCCGGCCGGCCGAACGCCTGGATCGCCGGGCTGGGCAGCGTCGGCCGCCAGTCGGGCGACGGCGACCGGCACGACCTGGACTTCGACGTGCTCGGCGTCGCCGTCGGCTTCAACCATCGCCTGGATGACGGCCTGGCCGTCGGCGGGGCGCTGGCCTTCTCCAGCAGCAGCTTCAACACCCGCAGGCTGTCGGGCGACGGCGACCTCAGCACCGTCTCCGTCGGCCTGTACGCCAGCTACGCGCCCGCCGCCTGGTATGTCGACGGCGCGCTGGGCTACGCCCATGGCTGGGGCACGGTGAGCCGCGCGATCGCCTTCCCCGGCATCGACCGCTTCGCCGCCGCCGACACCGACTCGAACCTGTTCCTGTCCGGCGTCGAGACCGGCTACCGCCTGGCGCTGGGCGACAGCACCGACCTGACCCCCTTCGCCGGGTTCCAGGCCATCGTCGTCAGCCAGGATTCGATCACCGAGAGCGGCGCCGGCGCGGTCGACCTGCGCATCGGCGGCCGGACCGTGACCTCGGCCCAGGGCATGCTGGGCGCCGAGCTGGCGCATCGCCTGGACATCGGCCTCAGCGCCCCGCTCGGCCTGTCGCTGCGGGCGGCGTGGAGCCACGACCTGGCGGATACGGAGCGGAGCTTCGACGGGCGCTTCGAGGGCTCGGACGCCGAGTTCAGCATCGAGGGCGCCGAGGCGCCGCGCGACCTGGCCAAGGTCGGCGTCGGCATCAGCCTCGCGGCGCAGGCGGCGACGCTGTTCCTGCGCTATGACGGCAGCTTTGCTGACGGCTATCGCAGCCAGGCGGCGACCGGCGGGCTGCGCGTCAGCTTCTGAGAGACCGTTTGGAAACTCTATTCTGGCAGCCATCTGACGCGGTTTTCTGCGCTTCCGGTGCTCACGGACCCAATGTTCGCTGCGCTCCGGTTCTCGAAAACCACGCCAGCCGACTCGCCGGAGCGAATTTCCAAACGGTCTCTGAGGCCTGCGATGATCCCGGGGGAGAGTTGCCAAAACGGCTTCTCTCATCCCGGGCCTTGCTCGTAGTCTGGAGTCTCCCTGTCCCGAATCTCGACAGACGTCCCGCCAGAGACGTCTCGCCAGCGCGCGACGCCGAGGTTCCACCCGCAGCGATCGAGACTCCGCCGATGAATGACGTCTTCAAGGCCGAGGATTCCGCCGCCCTCAAATTCGGCGTCGGCCAGCCGGTGACCCGGATGGAGGACCCGACCCTGCTGCGGGGCGAGGGCCGCTACACCGACGATGTCAGCCTGCCCGGCCAGGCCCATGCCGCCTTCGTCCGCAGCCCCCACGCCCATGGCGTGATCCGCGGCATCGGCACCGATGCGGCGCGGGCGATGCCGGGCGTGCTGGCGGTCTACACCGCGGCCGACCTGGCGAATTACGGGCTGCTGAAATGCGTGATCGCGTTCCAGCACCGCGACGGCACGCCGATGGCGACGCCGCCGCGCCACGCCCTGGCGGCGGACAAGGTGCGCTTCGTCGGCGACCCGGTGGCGGTGGTGATCGCCGAGACCGCGGATCGGGCGCGCGACGCGGCCGAGGCGGTGGAGCTGGACATCGATCCCCTGCCCGCGGTGACGCGCGTGCCGGACGCGATCGCCGCCGGGGCGCCGCAGCTTTATGACGAAGCCCCGGGCAACCTGGTGCTGGACTACCATTTCGGCGACGCGGAGAAGGTGGCCGAGGCCTTCGCCCGGGCCGCCCATGTGACGCGGCTTGAAATCCTGAACAACCGCGTCGTGGTCAACGCCATGGAGCCGCGGGCGGCAGTGGCCGCCTTCGACGCCGGAACTGGCCGCTTCACCCTGCATGCCCCCAGCCAGGGCGTGTTCGGCAAGCGCAACAACCTCGCCGCCGTCATGGGCATCCCGACCGAGCAGATCCGCCTGCTCACCGGCAATGTCGGCGGCTCCTTCGGCATGAAGGGCGCGGTGTTCCCGGAATATGTCTGCCTGCTGCACGGCGCCCGCGCGCTCGGCCGGCCGGTGAAATGGACCGACCACCGTTCCGACAGCTTCGTCTCCGATCATCACGGCCGCGACATGGAGGTGGTGGCCGAGCTGGCGCTGGACGCCGAGGGCCGCTTCCTGGCCACTCGCTTCACGGGATACGGCAATCTCGGGGCCTACCTCTCGCAGGTCGGGCCGATGATGACGACACTGAACATCGCCAAGAATTCCATCGGCATGTACCGCACGCCGCTGGTCGAGGTGAACACGCTCTGCGCCGTCACCAACACCGTGCCGATCGGCGCCTATCGCGGCGCCGGGCGGCCGGAGGGCAACTACTACATGGAGCGGCTGATCGACACCGCCGCGGCCGAGCTGGGCGTCGACCGCATCGAGCTGCGCCGCCGCAACATGGTCGCGCCGGGCGAGCTGCCGTGGCAGACCCCGGCCGGCACCGCCTATGACAGCGGCGACTTCCCCGGCCTGCTGGCCCGCGCCGTGGAGGCCGCGGACTGGGCCGGCTTCCCGGCCCGACGTGACGAGAGCGCCGCCCGCGGCAGGCTGCGCGGCCTGGGCATCGGCTGCTATCTCGAGGTGACGGCGCCGCCGAGCAGCGAGATGGGCGGCATCCATTTCGAGCCGGACGGCACGGTCACCATCGTCACCGGCACGCTCGATTACGGCCAGGGGCATTGGACGCCCTTCGCCCAGGTGCTGCATGCGAAGCTGGGCATCCCGCTCGACCGCGTCCGCCTGGTGCAGGGCGACAGCGACCGGCTGATCGCCGGCGGCGGCACCGGCGGGTCGAAGTCGATCATGGCCAGCGGCGCGGCGATCCTGGAGGCGGGCGGCCTGGTGATCGAGAAGGGCCGGCAGATCGCCGGCCACCTGCTGGAGGCCGGGGCCTTCGACATCGAGTTCCGCGACGGCCGCTTCAGCGTCGCCGGCACCGACCAGGGCATCGGCCTGATGGAGCTGGCCGGCCGGCTGCGCGCGGGGATGCAGCTGCCGCCCGACGTGCCGGAGTCGCTGGATGTCGACCACATCTTCAAGCAGGCGCCGTCGGCCTACCCCAATGGCTGCCACGTCGCCGAGGTCGAGATCGACCCGGAGACCGGCGTCACCGAGGTGGTGCGCTATGTCATGGTCAACGACTTCGGCACGGTGGTGAACCCGCTGCTGGTCGAGGGCCAGCTGCATGGCGGCGTGATGCAGGGCGTCGGCCAGGCGCTGATGGAGCGCACGGTCTACGACCCGGAGGGTCAGCTGACCACCGGCTCCTTCGTCGACTACCAGATGCCGCGCGCCGCCGATGCTCCGCCGGTCTTCACCTTCGAGAGCCGGCCGCAGCCGACCGCGACCAACCCGCTGGGCGCCAAGGGCTGCGGCGAGGCCGGCTGCGCCGGATCGCTGCCGGCGGTGATGAACGCCGTGGTCGACGCGCTGTCGGGCCTGGGCATCCGCCACATCGACATGCCGGCGACGCCGCTGGCGGTGTGGCAGGCGATCGCGGCGCGGCAGGGTTAGGCGGAGCGATTGCGGTCAGGTCGCGGTCCGCGTTCGGCGGCCGAGAGGATGTCAAGCGTCTTCGCGTGGCCTCTCCCGCCTGGCGGGACTTTTTCAGAATTCCAAAGACCGTCATTGCGAGCGCAGCGAAGCAATCCAGGGGCCGGTTCGCACTGGCCCCTGGATTGCTTCGTCGGCTTCGCCTCCTCGCAATTGTGGATGTTCATTAATTCGTTGATCGTTTCGGAGGCTGAAGAAGCCGCTCTCAACGCATGGTCCGCCGCTATGACCAGCAGATTCAGCCTTGCTCAATGGAGCTGTGGGTAAGCTGCCTGCCGCAGCGACCTTCAAGAGTTTTACAGCAATGACGGTAAGGGGTGGCGGTGTGAAAGCGCCCGCAAGCGGGAGAGGCGACGCCTTGTATCTGCGGTGGCGATCCTGCTGAGCTCATCCCGCACCAGACGCGCCTGTCAGCCCTGCCATCGCGCCCCCTGCGGATCCCGCCGGGCGTGGTGTAGGGTCGGCGCATCACAGCGAAGCGGCACCATGGATCCCCACATCGCCCCCGTCGATCTCGCCAAGGCGTATCGGCTGATCAATCACGGCCCCACCGTGCTCGTCTCCGCCCGCGCCGGCGGCGTCGACAATGTCATGGCCGCGGCCTGGGCCTGCGGGCTCGACTTCTCGCCGCCGAAGCTGACCGTGGTGCTGGACAAGATGGTCCGGACGCGGGCACTGCTCGAGGCCAGCGGCACCTTCGCCGTCCAGGTGCCGACGGCCGCGCAGCTGGAGCTGACCCGGATCGTCGGCACGCGCAGCCTGGCCGACGACCCGGAGAAGCTGCGGCAGGCCGGCGTCGGGCTGTTCGAGATGCCCGGCCACGACCTGCCCTTCGTCTCAGGATGCTCAGCCTGGCTGGCCTGCCGGCTGATCCCCGAGCCGCATGTCCAGCAGACCTACGACCTGTTCATCGGCGAGGTGGTCGGCGCCTGGGCCGACACCCGCGTCTTCCGCGACGGCCGCTGGCATTTCGAGACGGCGCGACCGGAATGGCGCAGCCTGCACCATGTCTCCGGCGGCCATTTCTACGCCATCGGCGACGCGCTGGACGCCAGGGCCTGACAGCCAGGGGCGGAGGAGCGTCAGCCGGCCAGGCGGCCGATCGCCAGGAAAAGGCTCTGCGCCCGGGGCACGAAGCTCTCGACCTCCATATACTCCTCCGGCGAATGGGCCTTGCCGCCGACCGGCCCGACCGCGCAGATGGTCGGGCAGCCGACGCTGGCGGTGAAGCCGGAATCGGCGCAGCCGCCGGAGAACTCGCCTGCCACCTTCAGCCCCGCCTCCCGCGCGGCACCGACATAGGTGTCGAACAGCGCGGCCGACGCCTCGTCCTGCACCAGCGGCTTGAACTCGCCGCGGATCTCCACCGTCGCGGTGGTGCCGGGCACGGTCGCGCTGGCGGCGATGCGCTCGATCTCCGCCAGCGCACGGTCGCGGTCGGCCGGCTGGAGATAGCGCAGGTCGATCTGCGCCTCCGCCCGGGGCGCCACCGTGTTCACCGACTGGCCGCCGGAGACCAGCCCGACATTCAGCGTCACGCCGCGGGCGAGATCGGTGATCGCCTGCAGCGCCACGATCTTGTGCGCCAGCTCGGCGATGGCGCTGATGCCGTCCTGGAAATTGCCGCCGGAATGCGCGGCCTTGCCCAGCACCTCCATCTGCAGGAACACGCCGCCCTTGCGGCCGGTCACGACATTGCCGCTGGGCCGCCCGGGCTCGCTGTTGAACACGGCCCGCGCCTCCCGCGCCGTCGCCTCGATCACCGGCCGGCAGGAGGGCGACCCGATCTCCTCGTCGCTGGTGACGAGGCCGATCAGCGGCGCCGGCGCGCCGCCGAACCTGGCATAGGCCGCCAGCACGAAGGCATTCATCACCAGACCCGCCTTCATGTCGCAGACGCCGGGGCCATAGGCCCGGCCGTCGGCGATATGGAACGGGCGGCGCCCCGCCTCGCCCTTCGGGAAGACGGTGTCGCGATGGCCCATCAGCACGATCGGCTTGTTGCCGCCGCCGGCCGCCGGCACGGTCGCGCGGATGACGTCGCCATGCCGCTCCTGCGGCACGGTCGCGGTGGCGATGCCGTGCTCGGCGAAGAAGCGCTGCAGCCGCTCCCCCGCCGCGTCGACGCCGGCCTTGTCGTAGGAGCCGGAATCGATGTTCACCAGCTCCTCGAGCAGCGCCAGCATCGCGCCCTTCTGGCCGGCCAGCCAGGCCAGGGCCGCGGCCGGCCCCTGGGTAACGTCGGTCATCGGCGGCTCCGTCAGGCGGCGTTGTCGCGGGCCCAGGCCGCGACCTCGGCATGGGTGCCGAACCACACGCCCGGCTTCGACTTGGCGTGGCGGATCAGCTCGTCGATGATCCAGATGCGCGACCGGTAGCCGATGATGTGCGGATGGCAGGTCAGCTGGAAGACGCCGCCCTCCTCATAGGCCGCGTCGAATTCGCGCCGGAAGATGTCGAAGACGTCGGCCGGCGGGGTGTAGGGGCGCAGGCTCTGGAACCGGTGCATCATGAAGTAGACGGCGTCGTCGCGCACCCATTCGACCGGCAGCTCGACGATGCCGGTCGGGGTGCCGTCCAGCACCAGCTCGTAGCAATCCTCGTCGGCCATCAGCGAGCTGTCATAGAGCAGCCCCATCTCGGCCTCGATGCGCAGCGTGTTCGGGCTGAAATCCCAGGACGGTGTGCGCAAGCCCACGGGGCGGACGCCGGTGATCTTTTCCAGCGTCTCCGCCGCCCGCATCATCAGGTCGCGCTCCGCCTCATAGGGCAGGACGGAGTTGAGCTCGTGGATCCAGCCATGGATGCCGATCTCGTGCCCGGCCGCGACGAGGGCCCGCTGCTCGTCCGGATGCGTCAGGGCGGCCACCGCCGGCACGTAGAAGGTGGCCTTGACGCCGTGGCGGTCCAGCAGCGCCGCGATGCGCGGCACGCCGACGCGGTTGCCGTACTGGCCCCAGGCCATGCGGCCGATCGACTTGCCGCCGTCGCGCAGCTCGTTGGTCTCATGGTCGCTGTCGAAGGACAGGGCGACGGCGCAGCGCGCCCCGCCGGGCCAGGCGGCCGGCCGCAGGGCGCGCCCGGCGCGCACCTGGTTGATCAGGCGCTGCCAATGCGCGTCAGGCCACTGCCAGGGTTCGAGGGCGGGTTCGGTCATGGGAGGCACTCCTTGAAAAGGTCAGGCCTTCAGGGGTCAGGCGACGGGACCGCCGGTCACCGGCAGCACCTGGCCGGTGATCCAGGACGCGTAGTCGGAGGCGAGGAACAGCACAGCATGGGCGATATCCTCGGGCCGGCCGAGGCGGCGCATCGCCACGCGCTCGACCAGCGCCTTCTGGCCGGCCTCGCCATAGCCGGCCCATTGCCGCTCATAATCCGGGCTGGTCGGCATGAAGCCGGGGGCCACGGCGTTGACGGTGACGCCATGCGGCCCCAGCTCGGCCGCCAGCTGCTTCATCAGGCCCAGCTGGCCGTGCTTGGCGGCGGCGTAGCTCTGGATCCCGGTCAGGCTGGTGGCGAGGCCGGAGCGGCTGGAGATGATGACGATCCGCCCCTGCCCCGCCTGCTTCATCAGCGGGGCCACGGCCCGGGCGCAGAGGAAGGCGCCGGTCAGGTTGGCGTCGACGATGGCGCGCCAATCCTCCGGCTCCACCTCCTCGATGGGATGCGGGGACTGGCCGCGCACGCCGCCGGCGACATAGACCAGCCCGTCGATCGCGCCGGCCTCGGTCACCATCGCCGCGACCGAGGCCGCGTCGGTGACGTCCGCCGCCAGGGCGTGGATCGCGCCGCCGCCGGCGGCCGGGCCGGCGAAGCGCGCGACCTCTTCGGCCAGCAGGTCGCTGGCGAAGACCTCGGCGCCACGTTCGGCGAAGGCCTCGGCGATGCCGCGGGCGGCGCCGGCCACCAGGATGCGCTTGCCGGGAAAGGCGATGTGCATGGCGTCAGCCCAGCTGGTCGCGTGCCGTCTCGCGCAGCCCGGCGATGACGACGGCGGAGATGATGGCAGCGGCGATCAGGTAGTAGGTCGGCGCCACCGGCGACCCGGTGGTGCTGATCAGCCAGGTGGCGATATAGGGGGCGAAGCCGCCGAAGATCGCGGTCGCCAGGCTGTAGCCGGTGGACATCCAGGTCGAGCGCGAGCTGGTCGGGAAGATCTCGGCGATCGCGGCCGGGCCGGCGCCGGAGAACAGCGCGATCATCAGGCCGAACACGATCTGGATCGCCGCCACGGTCAGGAAGCCGGCGCCGGAGGCCATGACCGAGAACAGCGGGTAGCTGAGCACGATGAAGGCGGCGCAGCAGGCCAGCAGCAGCGGCTTGCGGCCGATCTTGTCGGACAGGTGGCCCATCGCCGGCACCGCGACCACCAGGACCAAGAGGCCGATCGTGTTCGACCACAGCGCCGCCGTGGCGCTGAGGCCGCCGAACTTCTGGGTGAAGGTCGGCATATAGCTCAGCATCACGTAATAGGCGACGGTCCAGATGATGGTGAAGCCGAAGGCCCGGCCGGCCAGCACCAGCGGCGAGTCCGCCGGGGCGGCCGGGGCCGTCTTCTTCACCTCCGCCTGGGCCGCGCGATAGGCCGGCGTCTCGTCGATGTTGCGGCGCATATAGATGCCGACCGGCACCAGGATCGCGCCGATCAGGAACGGGATGCGCCAGCCCCAGCCCGCCATCTGGTCGGCGGTCAGCACGGTGCTGAACAGGGCGGCGACGCCGGAGCCCAGCAGCAGCCCCAGCGCCACGCTGGCCTGCTGGAAGCTGCCGAAGAAGCCGCGCCGGCCCGGCGGCGCCCATTCGACGATGAAGGCGGTCGACCCGCCCCATTCGCCGCCGGCCGAGAAGCCCTGCAGCAGGCGGCAGACCACCAGCAGCACCGGGGCCAGCACGCCGATCGTCGCGTGGTCGGGGATCAGGCCGATGCCGACGGTGCCGACCGCCATCATGAAGATGGTCAGCACCAGCGCCGCCTTGCGGCCTCTTGTGTCGCCGATGCGGCCGATGACGATGCCGCCGATCGGACGGGCGACGAAGCCGACGCCGAAGGCCGCGAAGGTGGAGAGCAGCGCCCCGACCTCGTCGGCCGAGGGGAAGAACGCGTGGGCGATCAGCGTCGCCAGGTAGCCGTATATGGCGAAATCGTACCATTCGAGGATGTTGCCGATGACGGCGGCACCCACGGCCTGGCGCCCCTTCATGGCGGGCCGGTCCGTGCCGATCCCCGCCCTGCCCTCCGCGTATCCGGACATGGATGCCTCCTGTTCCGGCCGCCGCCGGACATTGCCGCGGCGACCGCCTGCTAGCGCTGTTTGTTGTGCGTCTGTATCGGATTGTGATACTATAAATCGTAAAGCGATTTCCGTACGCCCGTCAATGGGACAGGAGCTGTTTTGTCCGGCGATTCCCTGACCGTGGCCTCGGTGGAGAAGGCCTTCCGCGTGCTGGAGGCCTTCGGCCATTCGACCGATGAGCTGGGGCTGACCGAGATCGCCGGCCTGACCGGGCTGGACAAGAGCGCGGCGCAGCGCTTCGCCCATTCCCTGTGGCAGGCCGGCTATCTGGAGAAGAACGAGCGGACCCGCCGCTTCCGGCTGGGCAAGCGGGTGCTGACGCTCGGCTATTTCTACCTGCGCTCGAACCCGCTGATCGAGGCGGCGACGCCGGCGCTGATCGAGCTGCGCCGGGCGTGCGGCGAGCGGGTCAATCTGAGCCTGCACGACGACCTGACGCTGATCTACGCCATCCGGCAGCAGAGCAAGCGCGAGTATTTCTACGGCACGCTGATCGGACGCCGGGTGCCGGTGTTCTCCTCTGCCGGCGGCCGCGCCATCCTGGCCGCCCTGCCCGACGACCGGGCGGACGACATCATCGCCCGGTCCGACCGGTCGCCGCTGACGCCCGCCACCATCACCGACCCGGCCGCGATCCGCGCCAAGGTGGCGGAGGCCCGGGCGCAGGGCTACGGCCTGGCGGTGGAGGAGACTGTGCCGGGCGAGCTGACCCTCGGGGTGGCGGTGACCGACGCGGCGGGCGTGCCGGTGGCCGCCATCCACATCGCCGGGTCGGTGGCGGAATGGGCGCCGCAGGACTTCGCCACACGCTTCGCCCCCTTCGCCATGGAGACGGCGCAGTCCCTCAGCCGGTCGCGGATGGTCACCGCGACGGGCGGGGCGGTGCTCCGCCGGTCCTGATGACGCCGCGATAGCCGCCGATGGAACTGTCCGCCTTCGACATCCTCGCGCCGGGCCTGCCGGTGGTGTTCTGCGGCATCAACCCCAGCACACAGGCGGCGGCGTCCGGCCACAATTTCGGATCGGCGTCCAACCGCTTCTGGCCTGTCCTGCACCTGGCCGGCTTCACGCCCATGCGGATCGCGGCGCAGAACGACCGCCGCCTGCTCGAATTCGGCTGCGGCATCACTGCCGCCGTCCTGCGGGCGACGCGCAGCGCCGGCGAGCTGGACGGCCGCGAGCTCCGCGGCTCGGGCGACGGGCTGCGCGCGAAGATCGGGCACTTCCGGCCCGAGACGATCGCCTTCCTGGGAAAGGCGGCGTATGAGGCGATTGTCGGCACCAGGGTCAATTGGGGCCCGCAACCCGCGCGGTTCGGCGGTGCCGCCGTCTGGATCCTGCCGAATCCGAGCGGGCTGAACCGCAGTTTCGGCCTGGCCGATCTGGTCGGGGCCTACACGGCCTTCAGGGAGGCGCGCTCATCCTCCCTGGCGCGGTGGATGGCCCGAACGGCGTAGGGCGGCGGTGCTCCCAAGGCGGCTAGTGGAACAGGGTGATCGACAGCCCGAGCAACACCCAGAATGGCCCGACATAGCACAAGGCGGTGAGGATCGATCGCCAGCCGAGACAATCGGCGAGCATCGCCGCCCTCTCGCCGCCGAGGAGCTGCCGGCAGAGAAGAATGCTCTGGTGGCCAGGGTCGAGGGGATATCGCGCGCCCGTCTCGCGAAGATACGCCTCCGCCAGATCGGTTATGTTCCTCCCGTCGATCCACCATTCCTGGCTCAGGATGCGGCCGTTGGCCGCCCTCTCGATGACGGCCGGGCCGTCGATGCGGTTCAAGCGGTTGTCCCGGTACCAGAATTCGATCCGGCTGCCGTCCGGCCGGTACTGGACATAGGCCGGGTCGATGGCTCGGCTGTCCCGCTCCCCGTCACATCGTCCCTCGGATCCTGGCGTGCCGTCGCGGCGACGGACGACCAGCGGTGAAATCCCCGCGGCCCGGAGCGGCCCGCGTCCCGGGCTGCGGCAGGCCCCCACGCCCGCCGATGGCCTCGCGAGCGGAACGATCCTTGCGCCGCCAGACGTCCTGCCCTGCTCCATGGCCTCCTCCGCCGGCTGGTTCGATGGCGTCACGAAGGTCAACCCGGCCGTCAATCCCGGCCGGCCGCGTTCAACGACGATATGATGCCGCTTCCGGCGAAATTTCCCCGGTACATATGCTGGCCGAGATGCCCGAGATCGGAATTCAGATCGGCATGGACCTTGCCCCCGATGTCCCGCCACCGGCGGCAGAAGGCATAGTCCTCCGACAGGTAGCGCCGGCTGTCCGGGTCGATCATGCAGTCGAAGAACAGCCAGTAGAACGGCGCCTCGGGATTGTCCGGCGGACCGTCGGGGACGTAGTTGAGCTCCGGATAGCGCTCCATCATCCGGCTGAACACGTGGCGCTTGATGGTCATGAACCCGGTCGGCGCCTCGGCGACCTCGACGAAGCCGTCCTCGGTGGTGAATTTCGACAGCGGTTCGGACCCGAGGCCCACCGGATTGAACGGGTAGTCGGTGTACAACGCCTCGAACGCCTCCTTCGTGGTGCCGGCAGGGACGCCCTGCTGCGGCCAGTTGAAGCGCTTGATCGGATAGATCCCGGCCGCCACGTCGTGGTCCGCGAGCAGCAGGCGGATCGCGGCCTGGGGCTGGAACTCGATATCCGAGTCGATCCAGAACAGATGCGTGTATTCCTCGTGCATCAGGAAGAACTTGACGATCTCGTTCCGCGCCCGGGTGACCAGGCTTTCCGCCCGCATGTGCAGCGACGACGGCAGTCCCAGGCGGATCGCCTCATGCGTGAGCAGGAACATGCTCGTCACATAGTTCATCGACACGGCCGAGATGTAGCAGGGCGTGGCCCAGAGCACGTTCATCGACCGCAGTGCATCGACAGGGAGCATCTCGGTATCTGGCTTCCAGCTTGAAAGGAACTCGACGATCCGGTCCTGCCCGGTGCCGCCACGGCCTCGGGCCTATCGGTCGTGCTGACCCTCGGGGACCATGATCCGTCTGGCGACAGTGCGGATCATGGCCCCCGAGCACCGAGATCCGTGTGGGCGCCGGACTCTCGGTTTCTCGTATCCGCGGAACATGCGCGGGGTCAGGTGCAGACCCATTCCTGGACGGAGCAGGCCTTGGCGTCGCCGCCGCAGGTGGCCGAGGCCTTCTCCTCCGCCTCCCGCCGGGTCGTCGCGGAGGCGGCGCCCCAGGGGGCCGGCCGGCCGCTCGCCTCCGGCTCGCCGACGACCAGGGCCCCGCAATGCTCGTAGGGGAAGCCGGACTTGTCGTCGTCGCTCCACCAATGGCGGTAGTTGCGGAACAGGGTGACGACCCTGCAATCCTGCCCGCCCCGGTGCACGCAGTGACGCAGCGCGATCTCCTGCGCCTCCTCCGGCTTGTCAGCGCCCCAGAAGAAGCCGCGCTTCTCGTCGCGCACCGAATAGGCGATGGCGCCCCAGATCCCCGGCCCGAAGCCCTGCCCGACCGCCGGCGCGCCGGCCGGCGACAGGACGATCTCGACGCGACGGTTCTGCGGCTCGCGGACGCCATCGGCGGTCGGGACCAGCGGATCGGACTCGCCGACGCCCTTGACCGCGATCAGGCTGTCGGCAACGCCGTCGGCAACCAGTTCGCGACGGATCGATTCGCCACGCCGGACCGAGAGGGCCTGGTTGTACTGGACCGAGCCCGAACGGTCGGTGTGACCGGTGACGTCGATGCGGGTGGTCTTGCCCTGGAGGGCATCAGCCGCGGCCGAGGCCACCACCTGTTGCGCTTCCGGGGTCAGATGCGAGCTGTCGAAGTCGAAGAACACCAGGTAGCTGCGGTCTGGGATGGTATCGACCGTCCCGACCACGGCCGGCGCCGGCGTCGGATCGGCCGCGCCGGCCGCGGAGGCGAGGCAGGCCGCCGCGGCGAACACGAGGAGGGCGGATCGCAGCATGGTCGGTCTCCCGCAAGAATCCTCAGCCGCCGATGCTGAGGCTGGTCATGGCGACACAGGACTGGTCGAGCGGCACCAGCACGACCTGCGCCCCGTTGGGCATGGCGACGGTGGGCAGGTCGCCCAGCGAGCCAGCCTGGCCCCTCTGGTTCACGAGCTCGGCCGAGACGGCCTGGCAGGGCGCCTTGACCGGAGTCACCCGCACCAGCGTGCCCTCACAGGACCGCCCGACCGGCGCCGCGAAGACGACGCCGGCGCCGCGCTGCCCCTGGCTGTCCGCAGTGCCGTCCAGCGCCACCAGCGACGCGACGGCATGGGCATCGGCAGCCTTGGTGTTCCATTGGGTCTTCGCCGTATAGGTCTCGTCGGCGACGACGCCGCGGCCGAGCGTGGTGAAGACACTCTTGCAGGCGCCGATCTTGCCCTCGCGCGCATGGTCTTCGAAGATCGAGGCGACGGCCTGCTGCGCGGTCGCCGGATCTTGCTTGGCTGCCTCCACGGGTGCCGCCGGGGCGGCGGCCGCGGCGGGCTGATTCCTCTTCTCGGCCGCCTGGCCGATCATCACATCCGCGCCGAACACGCCGCCAAGCACGACGGCGCCCAGGAGAGGCACGAGGAGCAGGGCTTTGTTCATCGATCGATCCTTTGCGTTGCTACTTCATCGCCGAGAGAGCGGCGAACAATCCTTCGAGCGGTGCCTGGAACGAGACTTCTCCGTCCGGGAGCTCGTAGGTCACGGTGCAGTCGGTCCCGGCCTGGATGTGCCGGCGCAGCATCTGGCCGATAGCGATGGTCGCGACGCAGACGGTTGCGTCGCAGCGGTCGGTCTGGGCGACGATCCGGTCCCGGCCGTCGCCCAGCGCCAGGCCGATCTCCGCGCCCTCCCCCACCGCCGCGGGCACCCGCATCACCACCAGGGGCTTGCCGTCCGCCGTGGCCACGAAGGACCAGTTGAAGACCGGGGCCCCCTGCTGGTTGACGATGGACTGCGTCAGGTTGCAGATCCGACGCTTCGACTTCAGGCTCTCGTCGCAGATCAGGGTCCAGTTCTCGAACGGCTGGATGACCCGCCTGTACTGGCCGAGCTGCTCCCCATCGGGAATGGCGACCTCCGAGGACTTCACGACGTAGGTGGAGGGCAGTTGCACCCACCCCACCGCCCGCGCCGTCCCGGAGATCGCCGACAGCGTCAGCGCCACCGCCAGACATCCAGCCGCCAGCCTCATCGGCCGCCCATCCTCAGTTGAGGGTGAAGGAGACGCCGATGCCGGCGCCCCAATCCCCATCGCTCTGGATGGCCGAGGCGTTCACCCGGACCCAGCCGGACTCGGCAGTGTAGCCGAGGCCGAGGGCCAGGGCCCCCTGGTCGTGCCACATGCCGCCGCCCACCGAGGCGCTGAGCTTGCCCGGACGGTCGTCGTAGCGCAGCGACGATGCCGCGATGCCGATCGCCGCCCCCTGCCAGGCCTCCCGCCGCGCCTGCTTGATCTTCCCGTTCAGGGAGTCGAAGGCGCCGTTCAGCTGGTCGAGGTTCACCGCATCCGTGCCATTCACGCCCGGCGCGACATTGCCGATCGTGACCGGCGCGTTCGGGTTGCCCCCTCCCAGAGTGATCCGGTTGGTCAGGTTGCCCGAGCTGTCGGTGTCGTACTTCACCGAGATGTTGGCCAGCGCCGACAGCTGGCTGACATTCACCGCGTCGGTCGCGGCCGAGCCCGCGGCGACGTTGGTGAGGCGCCGTTCCGACCCGGAGGAGCCGAAGGACACCTCGCCCGTCGCCACCCCGGCCGTCTTCATGCCCACCACCGGCGCGTAGGCCGCGTCGGAGAGGTTGGCCATGGTGGTCGAGCCGGCGCCCAGGGCCAGGGAGTTGGCGCTGGTCGCCTTCGCCCCGGCGCCGATCGCGATCGCGTTGTTGGCCGAGGCGCTGGAGCCGTTGCCCATCGAGATCGCGTTGCTGGCGCTGGCGGTCGAGGCCGGGCCGATCGCGGTGCTGTTCGTACCGCTGGCAACGGAGTCCGCCAGGGTCGAGTTGGTGTGGAAGTACTTGATGCCGGCGCCGCCGATGATCGAGCTGTCGACCTGGCTCGCCAGGGAGTAGAGCTGCGAGCCATTGATCGCGTCGGTGGAGTCCTTCGTGATCCGCCCCGCCGCCACATTGGTGATGGTGCGCTCGGCGCCGACATCGCCCACGCTCACCGTGCTGGTCGGGTTGGTCCCGGCAAAGCCATCGAGCGTGAAGTTGTTGAACGAGGCGCTCGAGGTCCCGACCACGGCCTGCGTCTTCGAGCCCGAGCCCAGGGCAACGTCGCCGGCATTGGCACTCGCCTGCGCCCCATGGCCCATGGCCACGCTGTCCTGGGTGGAGGCCACCGCCGTCGGCCCGACCGCCACCGAGTTGGTGCCGTTCGCCTGGCTGTCGGCCAGGGTCGAGTTGGCGTGGAAGTACTTGATGCCGCCGCCGTTGTTGATGTTCGTCAGGCTGTTGTTCACGGCTTCGAAGGCATTATAGACGGTCGTATAGCCCTTGCCCTCGATGTTGTAGGTCGGGCCGGTGATCGAGCCGTCCGGATTGATGACGGTTGTTCCGCCGAACAGGTTCGTGATGTTCTGCGTCGTACCCTTGAGCTGCGAGACGTTGACGGCATCGGTGTCCGCCGAACCGGCGGCGACATTCGTCAATTTGCGCTCGGCTCCGCCGGCCCCGATCGAGACCTCGCCGACCGAATTCTGCGGTCCTGCAAGGCCAAAGGCCGTGTAGTTCGTCTGGGCGCCGACGGTGGTCCTTGAATTGCCGCCAAGCGCGATGCTGTTGGCGAAGGTGCTCTGGGCGCCTGCGCCGATGGCGATGGCCTGGATACCGGCGGCCAGCGAGTTCGTGCCGAACGCCAGGCCGTCGGCCAGCATGACATGGGCGTTCTGGCCGATCGCCGTGCCGCCCGGCGCTGTCTGGTCGACGATCGCGCCATTGCCGATGCCGACGCCATTGTCACCGTTGACGACCGTCGTGGGACCGACGGCAACCGACTGATCGCCGACCGCGAGCGAATCTCCCGCCGTGGAATTGGCGTGGAAATATTTGGTCGAGGTCACAGCGACGGAAGCTATGGCGCCCTGAAGCTGCCGGATCGTCACGGCATCCTGGGCATCGGTGCCGTCCGCGACATTCGTGATCTGCCGGTAGGACTTGTCCGTGCCGACGGATACCGCGCCGAGAAGGGTCTTGTCCGTCGTGTTGTACTCGATGATGGCCGGCCCGGCACCGATCTGGCCCGTTGCCGGAGACAGTGCGCGATCGGCGACCGATCCGGAACCAAGCGCCACGCCACCCAGGACCGTGGCCTGGCTGTCACGGCCGAGAGCCAGTGAACTGTCGGCAACCGCGGTCGCCTGGTAGCCGACAGCGGTGGAGCCGATCCCCTGAGCCGAGGAGTCGGTGACCGGCAACGTCCTGTCATTGGTGCGCACATACCGGATGCCACGGCCATTGGCGTCGGTGTAGCTCTTGGATGTATCGCCGGCGATGTTGTTGATCGTGTCGCCCAGATTGGTGATCGCACCCGTGTTGACAGTGACCTGCTGGTTGGTGGCGAAGAGCTGAGATCCGTTCACCGCATCGGTCGAGGTGTCCGAGAGACGCCCGGCCGCGACATTGGTGATGGTCCGCTCTGCGCCCGCCGCACCGACGCTGACCGTCGAGGTCGGGTTCGCACCGGCGAAGGTGTAGGCCGTCCCGCCGATCGTCGCCCCGCTGGTGCCGACCGCCGCCTCCGTCGTGGAGCCGAAGCCGAGAGCGACGTCGCCCGCATTGTTGGCGACCGCATTCGGACCGATGGCGACGGAGTCCGTCCCCAGCGCCTGCGAGTCAGGCTCGGTCGAGTTGGCGTGGAAGTACTTGATGCCCTTGCCGTTGTTGATGTTGGTGACCTCGTTCGCGACGGTCTCGATCGCCTGGTTCGAGGCGAAGAGCTGGGAGCCGTTCACCGCGTCGGTGGAGTCGACCGCAATCCGGCCGGCCGCSACGTTGGTGATGGTCCGYTCCGCCCCCACCGCGCCGACGCTGACCGTCGAGGTCGGGGTGGCTCCGGCGAAGGTGTAGGTGGTGCCGGCGATCTTGGTGCTGGCAGTGCCGACCACGGCTGCGGTGGTGCTTCCCGAGCCAAGGGCGACGTCACCGACATTGGCCCCGGCGGTCGCACCGTGGCCGACGGCGACGCCGTCCTGCACCGAGGCCACCGCCTCGGGACCGGCCGCCGTGCTGTCCGTCCCGGTCGCCTGGCTGTCCGCCAGGGTCGAGCTGGCGTGGAAGTACTTGATCCCGCCGCCGGTGCTGATGTTGTCGACCTTGGTGTTCAGCGCGCCGCCGTGGTGCTGCCCGAGCCGAGGGCGATGTCGCCCGCGTTGTTGGCGACCGCATTCGGGCCGATGGCGACGGAGTCCGTCCCCAGCGCCTGCGAGTCCGGCGCCGTCGAGCTGGCGTGGAAGTACTTGATCCCCCCGCCGTTGTTGATGTTGGTCACGGTGGTCGTGACGCTGTCGACAGCTTCGTTGGTGGCGAAGAGCTGCGAGCCGTTCACCGCGTCGGTCGAGGTGTCGGAGAGCCGCCCCGCCGCGACATTGGTGATGGTCCGCTCCGCCCCCGGCGCCCCGACGCTGACCGTCGAGGTCGGCGTGGCGCCGGCGAAGGTGTAGGCCGTGCCGCCGATGGTCGCGCCGGCCGTGCCGACCGCCGCCGCCGTCACTGAGCCGGAGCCCAGCGCCACGTCGCCGACATTGGCCCCGGCGGTCGCGCCGTGACCGACCGCGACGCCRTCCTGCACCGAGGCCACCGCCTCGGGACCGGCCGCCGTGCTGTCCGTCCCGGTCGCCTGGCTGTCCGCCAGGGTCGAGCTGGCGTGGAAGTACTTGATCCCGCCGCCGGTGCTGATGTTGTCGACCTTGGTGTTCAGCGTGTCGACCGAGGTGTCGAGCTGGCGTGGAAGTACTTGATCCCGCCGCCGGTGCTGATGTTGTCGACCTTGGTGTTCAGCGTGTCGACCGAGGTGTTGGTGGCGAAGAGCTGGCTGCCGTTCACCGCGTCGGTGGAGTCGGCCGCGATGCGGCCGGCCGCGACRTTGGTGATSGTCCGYTCCGCCCCCRSCGCGCCGACGCTGACCGTGCTGGTCGGGGTSGTSCCKGCGAARTTGTAGGTGTYKCCGGCGATCGTGGTGCTCTTTGTCTGGACCRCSGCCGCSGTGGTGCTGCCCGARCCGAGGGCGAYGTCGCCGACATTGACCCCGGCGGTCGCGCCATGGCCGATCGCCACGCCGTCCTGCACCGAGGTCGAGGCCGCGACGCCGGCCGCCAGGGAGTTCACCCCTGCGGCGCCGTCATTGTCATAGTTCGCCCCCTTCGTGCCGCCGTCGTTGACGCTGTAGTAGTGCGTCAGCTTGCCGGTGACGTCGGTGATCTGGGTGTTGAGCGTGTCGACCGCCGTGTTGGTGGCGAAGAGCTGCGAGCCGTTCACCGCGTCGGTGGAGTCCAGCGCGATGCGGCCGGCCGCGACATTGGTGATCGTCCGCTCCGCCCCCGCCGCGCCGACGCTGACCGTCGAGCCCGGCGTGGTGCCGGCGAAGGCGTAGGTCTTGCCCGCGATCGTCGTGCTGGCCGTGCCGACCGCCGCAGCCGTCACCGAGCCGGAGCCCAGCGCCACGTCGCCGGCATTGGTGGCCGAGGCCCCGTCGCCCAGCGCGACGCTCGACGCCGCCAGAGCCTTCGAGTTGTTGCCGAGCGCCGTGGCGTTCGCCGCCGACGCGGTCGCACCCGGGCCGACAGCCGCGGAGAGCTCACCGGACGCGTTGGCGAACTCGCCCACCGCCAGGCTGTTGCTGGCGCTGGCACTGGAGTTGGCACCCAGCGCCGTCGAGCCGCTCGCCCCCGAGGCCGCGGCGTTGGCGCCGATGGCGATGCTGCTGGAGGCTGCGGCCTTGGTGTTGGTACCCAGCGCCACGGCATCGCCGCCCGAGGCATTCGCCCCGAAGCCCTGCGCCACGTCCTGGGCGCCCGACGCCGTGGCGCCGATGCCGGCCGCCATCGCATTGGCGCCGGTGGCGCCGTCGTTGTTGTAGTTCCCGCCCTTCGTGCCGCCGTCATTGACGCTGTAGTAGTGCGTCGCCGTGCTGGTCACCAGGTTCTCGATCGCCTGGTTCGAGGCGAAGAGCTGGCTGCCGTTGATGGCGTCGGTGGAGTCCAGCGCGATCCGGCCGGCCGCGACATTGGTGATCGTCCGCTCCGCCCCCGGCGCGCCCACGCTGACCGTGCTGGTCGGCGTCGCCCCGGCGAAGGTGTAGTTCGTTCCGCGGATCGTGGTGCCGGCGGTGCCGACCGCCGCCACGGTCACCGAGCCCGAGCCCAGCGCCACGTCGCCGGCATTGGTGGCCTTGGCCGTGTCGCCGAAGGCGAGCGAGCCGGCCCCCGTGGCGCTGCTGGCATTGCCGAGCGCCACCGACCCCTGGCCCGTCGCGGTGTTGCCGCTGCCGAGGCCGACCGCGCCGGTGCCGTTGACCGTGTTGTTGGCGCCCATCCCGACCGCGCCGGTGCCGGTGACGATGTTCGGGTCGCCGATCGCCACGGCGCCGTCGCCGGTGGCGACATTGCCCGCGCCGATCGACACCGCCTTGCCGCCCGTCGCCTTGGCGCCGGTGCCGATGGCGACCGCATCGGCGGCATCGGCGACGGATTGCGTGCCCATCGCGATCGCGTTCTCGGCGGAGGCGTTCGAACCGAAGCCGACCGAGGTCGTCTTGTCGGCGGCGACCCCGATGCCCGCATTGGTGCCGATCGCGACATTGTCGTCGCCGGTGACCAGGTTGCCGGCGGAGGCCTTCGTCGTGGCGTCATAGTCGACGGTGCCGTCGCCGGAGCCCATCGCGACGTTCCGCGTTCCGGTCACGCCGGCGCCGGCGCCGCGCATGGTGCCGTTGATGCCGCCGCCGAGGCCGACATTCTGCGCACCGGTGACGAACTGGCCAGCGCCGAGGCCCATGGCGATGGAGTTGGTGCTGCCGGTCGTCGCGCCGATGCCGGCGCCGCGCCCGATGACGACCGCCCCGTCACCGGCGGCGGCCGCAGCCGGGCCGATCGCCATCGCATAGGAGCCCGTCGCGCCTTCGTTGTTGTAGTTCGGCGCGTTCTTGCCGCCGTCGTTCACGCTGTAATAGTGGACGGCGCCGCCGGCGATGCTGGCCTCCAGCGCCTGGTTGGTGGCGAAGAGCTGGCTGCCGTTGATCGCGTCGGTCGAGTCCAGCGCGATCCGGCCGGCCGCGACATTGGTGATCGTCCGCTCCGCCCCCGGCGCGCCGACGCTGACCGTCGAGGTCGCCCCCGTGCCGGCGAAATTGTAGGTCTTGCCGCCGATCACCGTGCTGGGCGTGTTGACCACCGCAGCGGTCACCGAGCCCGAGCCCAGCGCCACGTCGCCGGCATTGCCGGCCGAAGCCGCATCGCCGAAGGCGAGCGAGCCCGCACCCGCGGCCTTGCTGGCGTTGCCCAGCGCGACCGAGCCCTGGCCCGTCGCCGTGTTGGTGTTGCCCAGCGCCACCGCACCGGTGCCGTTGACCGTGTTGTTCGCGCCCATGCCGATGGCGCCGGTGCCGGTCACCGAGTTCGGATCACCGATCGCCACCGCGCCGTCGCCGCTGACGACCTGGCCTTCACCGATAGCGACGGCACCCGTGCCGCCGTTCACCTGCGAGTTGTGGCCGATCGCCACCGAGCCCGGGCCGGCCGCCGCCGCCACCGTGTTGGTGTCGCCCAGCGCCACGGTCGAGGCCGCCAGCGCCTGCGAGGCGTTGCCGATCGCAGTGGCGTTGGCCGCCGCCGCGTTGGCCGCGTTGCCGACCGCGATCGCATTGTCCGCCGAGGCGTTGGCGTGCAAGCCGACCGCCGTGGAGGCGGCGCCCGACGCGGCGGCCTGGAAACCGGTCGCGAGGGCGAACTGGCCCGAAGCGACACTCCCCGCGCCGAGGGCCTGGGCCGTCTGGGCGGCCGCATTGGCATTCTGGCCGAAGGCCGTCGCCCAATCGCCGTTGGCCTTCGCGCCCGCGCCGACCGCGGTCGTGAAGGACCCGGTCGCGTTGGCGTTCGGGCCGATCGCGATCGAGGCTCCCGACGGCCCGGTGGACACGGCGCTGGTGCCGATGGCGATGCTGTCCACGGCCGAGGCGGCGGCCGCGTTGCCGACCGCGATCGCATTGTCCGCCGAGGCGTTGGCGTGCAGGCCGACGGCCGTGGACGCCGCCCCGCCCGAGGCCGCCTGGAAGCCGGTCGCGAGCGCGAACTGGCCACTGGCGACGCTCCCCGCGCCGATGGCCTGGGCCTGCTGGGCGGACGCGGTGGCGTTCTGGCCGAAGGCCGTCGCCCAATCGGCCGTCCCCTTCGCGCCCGCGCCGACCGCGGTCGAGTAGGCTCCGGTCGCCGAAGCGTCGGGTCCGGCCGCGATGGAGTCGAGGCCGGTCGCGCCGTTGTTGGTGTAGTTCGGCTTCTGCACCCCGCCGTCGTTCACGCTGTAGTAGTGGGTCGGCGTGCTGGCGGCGATGGCCGAGATCGCCTGGTTGGTGGCGTAGAGCTGGCTGCCGTTGATCGCGTCGGTCGAGTCCAGCGCGATCCGACCGGCCGCGACATTGGTGATCGTCCGCTCCGCCCCCGCGGCGCCGACGCTGACCGTGCTGGCCGGCGTTGTGCCGGCGAAATTGTAGGTGGTGGCGCCGATCACCGTGCTCTTGGTGGCGACCGCCGCCGCGGTCACCGAGCCCGAGCCCAGCGCCACGGCGCCGGCCTGGCCGGCCGKGGCGCCGGCGCCCAGGGCCACGGACTGCGCCGCCGACGCGGTGGTGGCGCCGCCCAGGGCGATGGCGTCGTCCGCTGTCGCCTTGGCCTGCCCGACGCCGTTGCCGCCGATGCCGATCGAGCCGGCGCCGGTGGACTGCACGGTGTCGCCAATGGCGACGGCACGGACGCCGGACGCGTTGGTGCCGGTGCCGATGGCGATGGAGGCGTGGTCGCCGGCATTGGCGTTGGCGCCGAGCGCCACCGAGAACTCGCCATTGCCCTTGGCCCCGGTGCCGACCGCGGTCGCGCCGCCAAGCGCTCCCGCAGCGACGGCGCCGTTGCCGACCGCCGTGCCGTTCTGGGCCGAGACCGAAGCCCCGTTGCCGACCGCAGTGGCATTCTCAGCCGCCGCATTGGCAAGAATGCCGACGGAGGTGGCGTTCGCCGCGGTCGCCGTGGCGGCGCGGCCGACGGCCGTCGTGAAGTCCGTCGAGGCGATGGCGCCGCCGCCGAGGGCCAGAGAGCTGGCGCCGCTGGCGTTGGCGCTGACCCCGAAGGCGCCCGACGACGCGCCGGCCGCGACCGACCCGGCGCCGACCGCGGTCGAATTGAGGCCCGTCGCATTGGCCTGGAAGCCCAGCGCCGAGGCCGCCGTGTTGGTGGCACGCGAATTCGGACCGATCGCCGCGGCGTTTTGCGCCGTGGCGCCCGCGCCGGGGCCGACCGCCGTGGCGAGCTCGGCCTTCGCGTTAGAGAAGACGCCGACCGCCAGGCTGTTCGTACCGCTCGCATTGGCATTGGCGCCGACCGCGGTCGAACCGCTTGCTCCCGCGGCAACCGTCGCGGCGCCGATCGCGGTGCTCAGAGCGGCGGTGGCGTTCGCGCCGTTGCCGGCCGCGATGGATTGCGATCCGGCAGCGTTGGCCTGGAAGCCGATCGCCGACGAGTTCGTGCCCGCCGCGGTGGCTGCCACGCCGGCCGCTATGGTGTTGGCGCCCGTCGCGCCGGCGTTGCCGTAATTCGCCTGCTGCGTGCCGCCGTCGTTCACGCTGTAGTAGTGGACGGGCGTGCTGGCGGCGATGGCCTGGATCGCCTGGTTGGTTGCGAAGAGCTGGCTGCCGTTGATCGCGTCGGTCGAGTTCAGCGCGATCCGCCCCGCCGCGACATTGGTGATGGTCCGCTCGGCGCCGGGGGCACCGACGCTGACCGTGCTGGCCGGGGTCGTGCCGGCGAAATTGTAGGTGGTGCCGCCGATCACCGTGCTCTTGGTGGCGACTGCCGCCGCCGTCACCGAGCCCGAGCCCAGCGCCACGGCGCCGGCCTGGCCGGCCGTGGCGCCATCGCCCAAGGCGGTCGCGCTATCGGCGGTCGCCTTGGATTGCCGGCCCAAGGCCATGGCGGCGATGCCAGTCGCGTTCGATCCCGTCCCGAGCGCCGTGGCGGCCCCCCCGTTGGCGAGCGCGGCATTGCCCAAGGCCGTGGAGTTGACGCCGGTCGCGTTGCTCTGATTGCCCAGGGCGGTGGCGCCGTCGGACGCCGCGACGGACACATTCCCGAGTGCCGTCGCAGACAGCCCGGCGGCGTTGGCCGATGCGCCCATCGCCGTCGAGTTCGGCCCGCTGGCATTGGCGAGGATACCGACCGCCGTGGCGTTCGCGGCCGAGGCCTTGGCCGATCCGCCAAGGGCCGTGGACCAGGTCCCGGTCGCGCCGGCCAGCAGGCCGACGGCTGTGCCATCCTGGCCGGTGGCAACGGCATTGTTGCCGATCGCGACCGCTTCGAACGACAGGCCTCCGGTGGGAAGCGCCGTGCCTGCGGCCCCGCTGGCATTGGCGCCGATGCCGATGGCAATCGGAGACCCGCCCTGGGCCCCCGTGACGACGGCCTTGGCGCCAGACCCGAGGGCCATCGCCCCGCCGCCGGCGGAGTTGGCGTCGGCGGTCGCACCCTGACCCAGGGCGACCGTGTGCCCCGTCAACGCGCTGGCCCCGGAGCCGATCGCGACCGACTGCGGGCCTGTGGCCGAGGCTCCGATGCCGGCCGCCAGGGCGCCGACGCCGGTCGCGCCGTCGTTGTTGTAGTTCGCGCCGTGGGTGCCGCCGTCATTGACGCTGTAGTAATGGACGGCCGCGCCGGCGATGTTCGCCTCCAGCGCCTTATTGGTGGCGAAGAGCTGGCTGCCGTTGATCGCGTCGGTCGAATCGATCGCGATCCGCCCGGCCGCGACATTGGTGATCGTCCGCTCCGCCCCCGCGGCGCCGACGCTGACCGTGCTGGCCGGGGTCGTGCCCGCGAAATTGTAGGTGGTGCCGCCGATCACCGTGCTCTTGGTGCCGACCGCGGCCGCGGTCACCGAGCCCGAGCCCAGCGCCACGTCCTTGGCGTTGGTCGCCGAGGCCGCGTCGCCGAAGGCGAGCGAGCCGGCGCCCGCGGCGCTGCTGGCGTTGCCCATCGCGACCGAGCCCTGGCCGGTCGCGGTGTTGCCGTTGCCGATCCCGACCGCGCCGGTGCCGTTGACCGTGTTGTTGGCGCCCATGCCGACGGCGCCGGTGCCGGTGACGGTGTTCGGGTCGCCGATCGCCACCGCGCCGTTGCCGCTGACGACCTGACCCTCGCCGATCGCCACCGCGCCCGTGCCGCCATTCACCGTCGAGTTGTGGCCGATCGCGACCGAGCCGGTGCCGGCCCCCGCCGCCACCGTGGTGGTGTCGCCCAGCGCCACCGTCGAGGCGGCGAGTGCCTTCGAGCCGTTGCCGAGCGCAGTGGCATTCGCCGCCGCCGCACTGGCCTTGTTGCCGAAGGCCGCCGCGTTCGCCCCGGCGGCATTGGCGAAAGCGCCCACGGCCGCCGCGTTCAAACCACCCGCCACGGCGCCTGCCCCCGACGCGGTCGCGTTGTCGGCGAGCGCGGCGGCGTTGTTGCCGACCGCTGTGGAGGAAACGCCCGTGCCCTGGGCCCCCGACCCCGCCGCCACCGAGCCGACTCCGCTCGACACGGTCCCGTTGCCCAGGCCCAGCGAGAAGTTGCCGGCCGCCTTGGCGGTGGGGCCAACCGCGACAGCGCCCTGGCCCGTGGCCTGGGAACTCACCCCGATTGCGGTGGCGCCACCCGTACCGGTCGCCTTCGAGACGCGGCCCATGGCGATCGCGTCCAAGGCGGAGGCCGTCACATCGGTGCCGATGCCGATGGCGCTCTCCGCCGTGGCCCCCGTCCCCGCGACGGTGCGCGCGCCGAGATAGATCGAGTTCACGGCGGAAGAGATCGACTGCCAGCCGATCGCGATCGAGCTGTTGTTGGTCGCGTTGGCCGCCAGACCCATGGCCACCGAAGCAAGGCCGCTGGCGCTGGACACGGTCCCGACCGCGACGGAATTCTCGGCGGACGCATTCGCCGAAAAGCCCAGCGCCATCGCCTGCTTGCCGCCGGCGAGCGCGAAGTTGCCCAGGGCCGACGCGCTCGAACCGCTCGCGATGGTGTTCGAGCCCACGGCAACCGTGTTGTTGTTGGTCGCTTGCGCCGCATTTCCCAGCGCCGTCGACTGGACGCCGCTGGCGAGCGCGCTGGGGCCGTAGGCCGCCGAACTGGCGCCGCTCGCCGTGGTGCTTGCGCCCGCGGCGATCGAATTGCCACCGCTGGCCTTCGAGCTGATGCCCAGCGCCGTCGCATTCCCCGCAAGGGCGGAAGCGGTGTTGCCGAGGGCGAGCGAACCGCCGGAGTTGGCCGTGGAGTTGACGCCGAAGGCCGATGCCCCGTCCGTGAGGGCGCGGGCGTTTCCGCCCAGGGCCAGGGCATTGACGCCGGTCGCGTTCGAGAAGACGCCGATCGCGATCGCGTTCAGGCCATTGGAGCCATTCTGATAGCCGATCGAGATCGAGCCATCGCCGGTGGAGTGGGTGGCGGTGCCGATCGCCGTGGAGTTGTTGCCGGTGGCCACGGCGCCGTTGCCGATGGCGGTCGGGTTGCCGCCCGTGCCGCTGCTGCCGGGGCCGAAGATGGCCTGCGCGGAGGCCGATTGCGGGGCCACCACCCCCAGCGCGACCAGCAGCGCGGCCACCGCTCCGCCGGCGCCCAGAGAGCCCAGGCCCAGCCGGTCGCGCTTCATGCCGAGGATGCGATGCGCGTTGCGCAGCGCCGCCATCAGGCGGCGGCGGAGGGAACGGCTGCTGTTATCACCGGCGCCCGGGACCCAGTTCCCCGCGAAACGAGCAGAGGGCCGACGAGTGGTGGAGGCGTTGGGATTCCAGGCGCTGCTCACTTATGTGACCCCCTCTGCAGCCGCGGCCGTTTTCGGCTCCGCCGGCAATAAAACCGAATTACGCAATCTGCCTGCCAGAAACTCACGGGTCCGCCGCGGCTGTATTCCATGAATCTCCGGTTTCTTCAGGAAAGCGCGATCGCTTCATGAAAAAACGCGCGCGACGGAAAGACAGGAGATTTCTCTATTTTTCGCTAATACTGACGAATGCTGTCACCGGCAGGGCCGGGGCGCCGGCACACCCCGGTGTTATCGTTCCCGCCGCACCTGCAGCGGTGTCTTCTGCCGGTGCTTCTTCATCGTCGTCGTCAGATGGCTCTGGCTCGAGAAGCCGCTCTGATAGGCGACCTCGGCGATGGTCAGCTCACCCCTGGTCAGCAGCTTCTCGGCGAACCCCAGCCGCTGGTCGACGACATAGCGGTGCGGCGGCTCCCCGAAGGACCGGGTGAAGGCCTGGATGAAATGCCGGACCGACAGGCCCGCGATCCCCGCCAGCTCCGCCACCGGCAGGCTGCGCGACAGGTTGTTCTCGATATAGTCCTGCAGGCGCCGCGCGACGCTGGCGGCCAGCCCGCCGCGGATGACCAGCGGCGGCTTCCGCACATTCGAGTAATGGCGGAGGATGTGGACGCCGAACAGCGTGATCAGGGAATCCACGTAGAGCTCGTTCGGGACCTCCCGCTGCGCCAGCTCCGCCTTCAGCAGCTGGCCGATGCGCAGCGCCCAGGAATCGACGGTCCCGGGCGGCGGCGGGCGGAGCTCGACACCGGCGGTGTCGAACTCATGCGTCGCCAGCGTCCGCATCGCATCCTCGGTCAGGGCGACGATCACGCTTTCCCGAACCGTCGGCCACGACACCCGGCTGTCCGCACGCACCGGGCTGATCAGCAGGGTTCCGGACGCCGCATCGAACTCCTGCTCCGCCTCGCCCCTGCGGGCCACGGTGGCCCGGCGGACCGAGGACAGCAGGACTTCGGCGATATGGTGCTTGGTGTCGGCCGCCTGCAGCCCCGGCGGATGGATCGCGTGGATCGCCCCGCCATGGGGCGTCGCGAGCCGCGAGCCCATGCTCCGTGGAAGCAATGTCATCAGCGGCACGGCCCCCGACCGGTCGGCGCCGAGGCGGGGCAGCGGTGCAGGGTTTCGCGTCCGGATCGACCCGGGCATGCCGGCGGCAGCTCCGGATGGTTTCACGAAATAGTTCATCGTAAGTCCGAAGCGGAGAGGATGGTTTCTTCAGCGATGCCCTGGAACGCTCGCCACGGCGGTTCTGGCCCTGATCTTCTCCACCATGCCTGGCCCGCCCAGCGCCGTGGAGACGAATCGCCTATCCCATTGATGTATCAACTTCTTTCTGGGCTTACGCATCACGCCCCGGCTTCCGCCCGGCCGGGCCATCGTGGGCCGGAGCAAAAAAGCCCGACGTTTATTCCTAGGGCAGGAATTCCATAGGTCGTGCAAGCTGGTATTCCACAAATGTCCGATTTTTTCACAAAATGGCAAACGATTGCCAAAAAGCTCATGAATTTTTTGAAACCTAATATTTTATGCAGTTTTATCGGAAAACCCACATCGAATCCTGACTTGATCATGGATGGCTCAAGTTTTGGATGATCCGGCGCTCCACGGCGCCGGCCGGGTGAGCCGCCATCATGTCCGGGCCGTCCCGCCGCAGGCCCGGCCGGTTACCGGTCGCGCCGGATCTGCAGCGGCGTGATCTGCCGGTGCTTCCTCATGCTCGTGGTCAGGTGGCTCTGGCTCGAGAAGCCGCTGAGATAGGCGATCTCCGCGATCGCGAGATCGCCGGTCCTGAGGAGCTTCTCGGCGAAGGACAGGCGCAGCCCGATGACGTAGCGGTGCGGCGGGTCGCCGAAGGTCCTGGTGAATGCCTGCAGGAAGTGCCGCGCTGACAGGCCGGCAACCGACGCCAGCTCCGTCAGGGACAGTTTCGTCGTGAAGCTGGCATCCAAGTATTCCCGCACGCGCCGAACGCTTTGCGCGGGCAGCCCGCCTTTGACGGAAGTCTCAGCCTGGTTGATGCCCGAATACTGACGAAGAAGATGAATCCCGTGCAACGTGATCAGGGATTCCACATACAGGCTGTTCGGCACCTCTCTCTGGACCAGCTCGGCTTTCAAGAGAAGTGCGGTCCGGAGCGCCTGCTGGTCGACGGTCCCGAGTGGTGGCGGCTGGAACACCGCACGCCGCGCCCCGAGCTCCCGGTCCGCCAGCCCGCGCAGGGTCTCCCGCGTCCAGGCGACGACCACGGCCTCGCGCCTTGATGCCCAGGCATAGTGACCCTCCACATCGGCCGGCTGGACGATGAGCGCGCCGGGAGACATGTCGAGGTCCTGCGGCGGCCGGCCTCCAAGAGACACCCTGACCCGTGCCGGAGACAGCAGGACGCCGGCAAGGTGGTGATCGGCCAGGAGCCGCTGCGGTCCCGGCGGACGAATCGCATGGATGACCGCCCCACGCGATGTCACCAGCCGCGGCCCGGCGTTCTCCGGAATGCCTTTGAGAAGATGGTCGGCCGATGCCTTCCGACTGTCGGAGCCGCGCCGTTCCAGCCTGCCGTCGGTGCCGGATACGCCGCAGTGACTGCCGGCCAGCCGCTGCGCCTCAACGATAGTTGCCATGACGATCGCCAGATCAACCAGCTGTCAAACCCAGGGCCTTGCGCCTCACTATTGCAGGCGGCCTCAATTTATTCCGCCCCACCTATCCAGAAATCACGCCACTCATCTCAAATCTTCGGAGTCAATTCTGGATTCGGATTCAGATGGATCCATCCGTTCCCGCTCGGGAGCTTTATCTCTCGCAGGGTTGATTCTGAATCAACAGATTTTATTTTATACATTTTCGGATTGTTTATTTCATTAGACAATCCAATATTGTTCAATATTTCAGACACACCAATTCCATCGGCCTTCATGTGAAACGAGAGGCCCGTCACGGATCGGGGTTCATTGCGCCGGCAGGCCCTTCTGGAGCGCTGGGACCGAAGCGGACCGCAAGCGCCGCATCACCTTCGTGAGCCACCGGTCGGCCATGGCCTGCGTCCGGCGACCGACCCGCCGTCTTCGGGACCAGATGCCTCTTCGTGCCGGCGTGATCGTCTCTGGGAGGCCTGGCCGGGCCGTCGGGGCAGACCCGCCCCGCCGCGCCTATTCCGCCTTCCAGGCGCCCCACAGGATCGGCTTGCCGCCCGGCCAGGGCTGGTAGCCCTTGAGCTTCGGCCCCGCGGCGTCGGCGACGATGTCGTAATACAGGCCGATGATCGGCACCTGCCGCGCCATCAGCGCGTGCATCTGGTGCAGGATCGCCTTGCGGGCCGCCGGATCGTCGGTCTGCACGGATTTGGCCAGCAGATCCGCCGCCTGCGGATCATCCCATTGCGCCGTCGGGCGCTCGGCCTTGCGGCCGATCACCGCCGTGTACATCAGCGACGGGTCGAGCCGGGCGGAATAGCCGAAGGATTGCAGTTGGAACCGGCCGGCCATGTAGTTGTCGAGCTGGGTCGCCCAATCCAGCACCTCGAGCCGGGCGTCGATCCCGACCGCGGCCAGCATCGCCTGGACCACGACCGCGCTGTCATACATGCCGTCATAGCGCTTGTTGGTCTGGATGGTGATCGGCTGGCCCTTGTAGCCGGCCTCCTGCAGCAGCGCCTGCGCCTTGGCCGGATCGTAGGCCGGCCAGTCGAGGAAGCCGTCGTCGAAGAAGGTGCTGGCCCTGGGCACGGCCGAGGGATTGGCATCCGCCAGCCCGCCGGCGCGGGCCTGGGCGACCTGGCGGATGTCGATGGCATGGGCGATCGCCAGGCGCATCCGCGGGTCGGACAGCAGCGGGTCGCGGGTCTGGATCAGCAGTGTCGACCAGCCCAGGCCCGGCGCGGTCTCGACCGTGGCGCCGGCCGCCTTGACCTGGTCGATCTGTGCCGGCGCCAGGCTGGGCAGCAGGTCGATCTGGCCAGCCGCCAGCGCCGCCTCCGCCGTCGACGGGTCGGGCACGATCTGGAAGCGGATGATGTCGGCATGGGCGATGCGGGCGCCGGCGTAGCCGCTGGCCGGTTCCGACAGCGGCTTGTAGCCGGCGAAGCGCTCCAGCACCACCGCCTCGCCCCGCTTCCAGGATTTCAGCGTGTAGGGGCCGGTCCCGATCGGCGCGTTCCAACTGCCGTCCGGGTTCAGACTGTCCGGGCTGATGACCCCGCCGGCGAAGCACTGGAACTGCGCCAGCTGGGCCAGGAACAGCGCGTTCGGCGCGGCGAGGCGGAACCGCACGGTCTGCGGGTCCGGCGTCTCCACCGCATCGACCTTCAGCCCGGCGGTGCCGTCGAACAGCGGGCGGCACAGCCAGGCCGGGTCGGCCCAGCGATGCTCCCAGCTCCATTTCACCTCGGCCGAGGTCACCGGCTTGCCGTTGTGGAACAGCGCGCCCGGGCGGAGCTTGAAATCATAGGTCCGGCCGCCATCCGAGACGGTCCAGGATTCCGCCAGGGACGGGCCGACGGTCAGGTCCGCGCGGTAGCCGACCAGGGATTCGACGACATGCTGCAGCACCGTGTCGGTGTTGCTGTCGCGGTTGATGCCGGGATCGGTGCTGCGGATATCCGCGGTCAGCGCCACGGTGATGGTGCCGCCGTCGCGCGGCGCGTCCTGCGCCGCTGCGGCGCCGGCAGCCAGGACCAGGGCGAGCGCGAGCCCGCCGAACATCGCCTTCATCACGGCCCCCTGTTTGTCGTTTCGTTGCTTGTCAGACCCTCAGACCGCGCGTCGCCGCGCCAGCACCTCCCCGAAGAAGCTCTTCACCGCGCCCAGCAGCTCGCGGTCGTCATGGCCGATGCCGGGAATGGTGTCCTGCTGCACCACGACGCCGTTCGCTTCCAGGCTGCGGCGCAGCGACCGCATCCGGTCCAGCCGGTTGCGGCCGGCCATGTCGGCGCCCGGCATCCACCAGGAATCGCCCGGCTTGATCGTGATCTCCCAGGTCTCGGTGTCGTCGCCGCCGATCACCATGTGCACCGGCACCCGGCGGATGGCGTCGAGGTCGAGCGCCTTGCCGAACACCGCCTCGAAGTCGCGCACGCCGACCCAGAAGTCGTGCTCGGGGTCGAGCAGGGTGACGACGCCGGGCGCGCCGATCGAGGCGCCGAGCAGCCGTTCGGGATGCAAATAGAGGAAACGGTGGGTGAAATGGCCGCCGCCCGAGAAACCGTACATCAGCACCCGGTCGCCCTCGATCCGGTAGCGGGCCTGGGTCTCGGCGATCATCGCCAGCAGCACCGCGTCGTAGTGCAGGTCGCCGGCGCGCAGCAGCTTGTAGCTGGACAGGTCGTTCGGCTCGGTGATGCCGACCGGGAACAGCGGCGCCAGCACGATCACGCCGTTCCGCTCGGCGAAATCGGCGAAGCCGTCCCGGTATCGCTGCATGCCGCGCTCGGTGCCGTGCACGACCACCGCCAGCGGCCAGCGATCGGTGCCGTCCTCGTCGTAATCCTCCGGCACATAGGCGCAGTAGCAGAAGCGCTGGTCGAGGCCGCAGGCATAGACCGTCGTCGCCCCGAAATCACTGGATGTCAGCACCCGTCCGTGCCCGTGCGGCCGCGCCATGATGCCTCCCTCGTCCTGTTGTTCGAGAAAGTGAGGCATATTTTTAAGTCTATGAAAAGCATCATCTCCGGCAATCAGGCAACTGGATCGTCTTTTCTCTTTTGGAAACACATTGGCCCTGTGCCGAGCGCCGGACCAGCACCAAGCGGGGTCGGCCAAGTCCGGCTGATCCTTCCGAAAGCCCCGCAGAATGCAAAGGGCCCCGCCCTTTCCCGGGCGGGGCTCTGATCAGGCCTCGACATCGAGCGAGAAAGCGGGTGCGGGGCCGCGGCCCCGCTCCGCAGCTATGTGAGCCGGACCACCAGGGCGTCCCGCGGCGGGAGCACCACCTCGTCGCCCGTGATCCGGGCAGTCCCGGCGCCCCAGTGACTCTCGCCAGGGCGGAGCGTCCCGTGCCGGCCTGCCAGCGTGACGGTCGAGCGCTGGGTCTCTCGCGTCGGGTTCACCACCCAGAGCACCTTGCCGCCTTCGCCGTCATGCAGCCTGGCCTGCATCGCGCCGTTCGAGAGCCGCACATGCTGCTCCTTTCCGGTCCAGGCGAAGATCTCGCAAAAATAGCTCCGGTTCGCCTCGCCCGAGGTCTTGAAATAGCCCACGCCCGGATGGGTGCCGACCAGCAGGGTCCGGCCCCGGCCATGGGTGTGCTCGACCACCGCGAGCCGCCCGTCGGCGAACCGGCCGCGCTCGGTCCCGCCCGCCAGCGTGTAGCTCTGCAGGAAGCCGCCGCCCGTCACCGTGTGGCCGCCATAGGTGAAGCGGATGCGGTCGCCGATGTCTGGCATGAACTCGACCTCGTGCTCCCGCACCCCGAAGACGCGGTCCAGCCCGTGGTTGGGCTGCACCACGCCGACCTGGCCGCGGTCGCCGAAATAGCCGATGCAGGCCTCGCTGATCAGCGTGCCGCCCGCCTCCACCCAGCGGGCCAGTCTCTCCGCATGCGCCGCCGTGAGCATGATCGGATAAGCGGCATAGATCGTGTCGTAGGCGTCGATGTCGTCGACATGCGCCCAGTCCGCCTGGATGCCGTTGTCGAAGAAGCCGCGATAGGCGCCCCACATCGCCTCGGCATAGGTCTCCGGGCAGTGGCGGTGGTTGAGCAGCAGGTCCCAGGCCTGCGCCTCCGGGACGACCAGGAGGCCGATGTCGCCTTTCACCGGTCGTGCCGCGAACAGCTCCTTCTGTTCCGGCGCGTTCGCCCATTTCGCGATGGTGCTCGCCATCTCCGAGCGCGGCGTGCGCGAGCCGTCCATGGCGTAGGAGCCGAAGGCGCCGAACAGCGGGCCGTCGAGCAGCGGCCGCCAGCGCAGATTGAGGACACCGGTCGCCCCGGCGGCGAAGGAGGTCATGGTCCAGGCCCGGATATCCTCCGGCTCGGCGACGCGGCCATCCTCCTTGTCGCGGCCCAGCACCTGCGGTTGCAGCCACAGCGGCCCGCCCTGCCGCTCCGCGTGCCAGAACGGCTTGCCGCGGGCGGCGGCGCGGGTCATGTCGGCGCCGTAGAAGTTGCGCCAGGGCTGGTTGCCCTTGCGCGCCGGGACCCAGGTCATGCCGTAGATCTCGACCTTGGACGCGGCCAGCCAGTCGTCGCAGCCATTGGCCGCCATGTTCGGGATGGCGCCGGCGATGCCATGCGCGGCGATCAGGCAGTCCGGGTCCACCGCGCGGATCGTGTCGATGCGCCACTGCATCTGGCCGTAGAAATTGTCCCGCCGGAACTCGATCCAGTCGAGACCCTCCGGATAGGGGGCGATCTCGGCCGGCGGCTCGATATCCTCCCACTCGGCATAGGAATAGCGGTGCCAGGCCTGGGCCAGGGTCTCGAGGTCGCCGTATTTCCGCTGCAGCCATTCGCGATAGGCAGCCTTGGCGTGGCTCGAATAATCGACGTCGGCGGCGTAGTTGACCTCGTTCCAGACGTCGTAGCCGAGCAGCGCCGGATGTCCCTTGTAGCGGGTGGCGAGCGCCGTCAGGAAGGCGCCGGCCGCCTCCTTCACCTCGGGGCAGTTCATGCTCAGGGCCCCTGCCCCGCCGCCATTGTTGGCGAAGCCGCCGACGGCGGCGCTGACGCCCATATTCGAGGTCAGCGGCCGTCCGTCCATCCGGACCTGCCGCGCATGGGCGAATTTGCGATAGGCCCAGTCGGGGACCGTGTGGGTCAGCTCGGCGATGATGGTCTTGAGGCCGTTCTCGGCCGCCAGGTCCATCTGCCGGTCATAGTCGTCCCAGTCGTACACGCCGGGCCGGCGCTCGATGACGCTCCACATGAACCAGTGGCGGAAGATGTTCAGCCCGTCCTCCGCCGCCGTCCTGTAGTCGCGCTGCCAATCCTCGCGCGGCGGGTTGGATTTGCGGAAATAGACCGCCCCGAAGGGGATCTGCGGGACCTTGTCCGTGGGCATGGGGCGCTCCTTTCGCGCAATGCTCGTCCTTCGGCGGGCGCGACCTGCGCCCGCCGCGTCAACCGGCGGCGTGATGATCCCTCGGGGGCTAGCCGGTCTTGCCGGCCGATGCCTCCCCGGGGACGAAACGGGTGCGGTGCATCATCCGCTTGCGGCGCGGATCCGGGTTCGGGACGGCCGAGATCAGGCTGCGGGTATAGGGCTCGCGCGGCGCGGTGCAGATCTCCTCGGCCGGCCCCATCTCCACCAGGCTCCCGCGATGCATCACCGCGACCCGGTCGCAGAAATAGCGGACGACCGAGATGTCGTGCGAGATGAAGACGAAGCTCAGCCGCAGCCGCCGCTGGAGGTCGAGCAGCAGGTCGAGGATCTGCGAACGGATCGAGACGTCGAGCGCGGCCGTCGCTTCGTCGGCGATGACGATGCGCGGGTCGAGCGCGAGGGCGCGGGCGATGCCGATGCGCTGCCGCTGCCCGCCCGAGAAGGCGTGCGGATAGCGCTCCATGCCGAGCGGGTCGAGCCCGACCAGCTCCATCAGCCCGGCGACCCGCCTGGTCAGGGCGGCACCGCGCGCCGTCCGGCTCACATACAGGGGATCGCCGATGATCTGCTTGACCGTCATGCGCGGATTCAGCGAGGCGAAGGGGTCCTGGAACACCAGCCGGACATCGCGGTGGAACGCCTTGAGCCCCGGCTTGCCCAGCGCCGTCACCTCCACCGGCCGCCCGGCGCCGTCGACATAGGTGATGCGGCCGGCGCTGGGCTCGACCGTCCGCAGGATCAGCCGGCCGAGCGTGGTCTTGCCCGAGCCGCTCTCGCCGACGATGCCGAGATTCTCCCCGGGGAAAAGGTCGAGGCTGACATCGTCGACCGCCCGGATCGCGTGGTCGCCGCGGCCATAGACCTTCGAGACGTTGCGCAGCGACAGCACCGGCGACGCCTCGCCCGGCTCGGCCGCCGCGGGCCGGGTGAGCGCGCGCCGGTTCTGCTCCAGCTTCACCGTCGCGTTCAAGAGCGCGCGGGTATAGGGGTACTTCGGGTCGTGGAAGATGTCGTCGGCGCTGCCGCGCTCGACGATGCGGCCGTAATGCATCACCGCCACCTCGTCGGCGATCTCGGCGACCAGCCCCATATCGTGGGTGATCAGCAGCATGGCCATGCCGCGGCTGTCCTGCAGCCGCTTGATCAGGTCGAGGATCTCCGCCTGGGTGGTGACGTCCAGCGCGGTCGTGGGCTCGTCGGCGATCAGGATGTCGGGGTCGCAGGCCAGCGCCATGGCGATCATCGCCCGCTGCCGCATGCCGCCCGAGAACTCGAAGGTGTAGCGGTCGACCATCCGGTCGGGATGCGGGATTTCCACCTGGCGCAGCAGGTCGATGGCCGCCTCGCGCGCGGCCTTCTTGCCGAGCCGGCGGTGCAGGCGCAGCGCCTCGACGATCTGCGAGCCGATCGTGTGCACGGGCGACAGCGAGCTCATCGGCTCCTGGAAGACAAGGCCGATCCGGCCGCCGCGGATCTTCAGCAGCTCCGGGCTGCGTTCCGTCAGCCCGGCGATGTCGGTCTCGCCGGCCTCGCCGCGCAGCAGGATGCGACCGCCGGCGATCCGGCCGTTGCGGTCGATGATGCGCAGCAGCGCCCGCGCCGTCACGCTCTTGCCCGAGCCGCTCTCGCCGACGAGGCAGAGCGTCCGGCCGCGCCTCAGCTCGAAGCTGACCTCCCGCGCCGCGTGCAGGATATGGGTGCGCAGGTTGAAATCGAGGCTGAGCCCTTCGACCCGCAGCACCACCTCGGCCGTGTCGGCGGCTGCGGCGGGCCGGTCCGCCGTCATCAGTCCCATCGCGGCCCCCGTCATGAGTCGTAGGGGTCGGCCGCGTCGCGCAGGCCGTCGCCGAGGAAGTTGAAGGCCAGCACCGCCAGCACCACGGCGCCGGCCGGCCAGACCAGGAGCCACGGGGCGCCGGCGATGGTGCGGACGTTCTGCGCCTCCTGCAGCAGCACGCCCCAGGAGACCACGGGCGGCTTCAGCCCGATGCCGAGGAAGGACAGCGCCGTCTCCGCCACGATCATGGTGGGGACGGCGAGCGTCACCACCGCGAGAATGTGGCTGGTGAGCGAGGGCAGGATGTGCCGGAAGATCAGCCGCCGCTCGCCCGACCCGTCCAGCCTGGCGGCGGTGACGAAATCCTCTCCCCGCAGGGCGTAGAACCGGCCGCGCACCTCGCGCGCCAGCCCGGTCCAGCCGAACAGCGAGACGATCAGCGTGATGACGAAATAGACCTGGAGCGGCGACCAGGTCAGCGGGATCGCCGCCGCCAGCCCGAGCCAGAGGGGGATGGTGGGCATCGCGCTGATCACCTCGATGATGCGCTGGATCACCATATCCACCGCGCCGCCATAGAAGCCGGAGAGGCTGCCGAGCGTGACGCCGAGCAGCAGGCTGATGCAGACGCCGATGAGCCCGATCGACATCGACACCCGGGTGCCATAGATCAGCCGGCTCAGCAGGTCGCGGCCGAGCTTGTCGGTGCCGAGCAGATACAGGGTGTCGCCCGGCCGCACCGGGCCGATGAGATGCCGGTCCATCGGGATCAGGCCCCACAGCCGGTAGGCCGGACCTTTCACGAAGAAGCCGATCGGCACGACCTTGGCCTCGTCCACCACATAGCTGCGGCGCAGCGAGGCCTGGTCCACCTGCATCGAATAGCCGGTGACATGCGGCAGGAAGCGGGAGCCGCCGTCGGGGTCGGCCGCGAAGAAGCGGATCTTCTGCGGCGGCGCGTTGGTGAATTGCGGCCGCGCGGCGTCGGGCAGCGCCGGCGCCAGGAACTCCGCGAAGGCGCCGATGAGGTAGAACAGCAGGATGACGACGCCCGACGCGACCGCCACCTTGTTGCGGGCGAAGCGCCGCCAGATCAGCGTCCATTGCCCGGCGGCAGCAATCTCGCCGGGCTTCGTCCCGGGCTTCAGGGGGGTGATGGCGGGGCCGGTCTCCGCCGGCCCGTCGATGAAGATGTGCCCGCTCATCACGTGAACCGGATCCGGGGGTCGAGCAGCGCGAGCAGGATGTCGGAGACCAGCATCCCGATCAGCGTCAGCACGCCCATCAGCAGGATGAAGCTGCCGGCCAGGTACATGTCCTGCGAGATCAGGGCCCGGAGCAGCAGTGGCCCTGCCGTCGGCAGGTTGAGCACGATGGCCGTGATCGTGGCGCCCGAGATCAGCTCCGGCAGCACCCAGCCGAGGGCCGAGACGAAGGGGTTGAGCGCGATGCGCACGGGATAGCGCAGCACCGCCCGGCGTTCGGGCAGGCCCTTGGCCTTGGCGGTGATCACATAGGGCTTGTTCAGCTCGTCGCTGAGATTGGCCCGCAGGATCCGGATCAGCGCCGCGGTGCCGTGCGTGCCGATGATGATGATCGGTATCCAGAGATGGGCGAGGAGGTCGCCGATCTTGGCCCAGGACCATGGGGCGTCGACATATTCGGGCGAGTAGAGCCCGCCCACACTCTGGCCGAAATACTTGTAGGAGAGATACATCAGAGTCAGCGCCAGGATGAAGTTCGGCACTGCGAGACCGAGGAAGCCGAGGAAGGTGAAGCCGTAATCGCCGACCGAATGGCGGCGCATGGCCGAATAGATGCCGATCGGCAGCGACACGGCCCAGACGAAGAGCAGCGAGGCGAGCGAGATCGCCAGCGTCGAGCCCATCCGTTCCCAGATCAGGTCGGCGACCGGCCGGTTCCATTCGAAGGAATAGCCGAAGTCGCCGCGGAACAGGATGCCGCTCATCCACTTCCAGTACTGCAGCCAGACGGGATCGTCGAAGCCGTAGATCTCCCGCAGCCGCGCCACCTGCGCCGGATCCACGTTCTGGCCGGAATCCGTCATCATGGCGATCATCGAGGTGAGATAGTCGCCCGGCGGCAGCTGGATGATCAGGAACGCGATGATCGACATGCCGAGCAGCGTCGGCACCATGTAGATCAGGCGTTTGATGACGTAGCGCAGCATGTCCGCCCGCGCCCCTCCCCTGTTTCTGCTTCAGGCCCAGGTGATGTGCACCGCCTCGACCAGCTCGATCGCCGGGACGGTCACGGTCACCCGGCCCGCCTCCACCTCCGCCTCCGCCGCCTCCCCGGCGACGAGCAGCCGCGCCCCGGCGAAGGCGCGGCCGACGGGGATGGCCACCGAGACCTCCTGCCGCCCCACGGGATAGGTCTCCCGCGTCGGCCCCTTCATCATCATCGGGTTGGTCAGGTTCTGCAGCGCGACCACCAGCCCGTCCTGGTTCTCGCGCAAGGCGACATCCAGCACCGACCGGCCGGTCACCTCGACATCCGGCCGCTTGCCCAGCGCCCAGCGCACGGCATTGGCGATCAGCCGCTGGTGATCGGCGGCCAGCACTTCCCAGAAGATGCCGCCGATGTTCCAGGGGATGTAGACCGTCCGCCCGCCGCCCGGATGCCGGCGCGCCACCACCGCGGCGCCCCGCGGCGCCTCGCGCGGATAGACCTCCTCCATCGGCAGGTCGGGGAAATCCGGCACATACAGGAACGGCACCTCGGCATCGACCGCGGCCTCGACGCCGATCAGACGGGTGCCGCCGATGATGCGCGCCGCCCCGTCATAGCCTTCCGAGATCGGGTGGCGGCCGTTCAGCGCGACATAGCTGTTCTGAACGCCCGCCCGGGGCGGCCGGGTCACCGTCACGCCCAGCAGGCGTGCCAGCGCCAGGGTTCCCCGCGGGCGGTTGTTCTCGTCGCGCGTCGAGGTCTCATGGGCGGCGACCACGCCGCCGCCGCGGGCGACATAGGCCTCCAGCGCGGCGCATTGCGCGTCGGACAGGCAGGTCGCGTTGGCGAGGATCACGACCTTGAACCGGTCGAGCCGCTCGGGCGTCATCGCCTGGTCGGACAGCATCTCGAAGGGCAGCTTCTCCTCGACCAGCGCCTGGTAGACTCCGAGATCGTCGGCCTCCGCCTCCCGGCGTGTGTCCGGCCCGTGATGGCGCAGGGTGGTGGCGGGATCGAGGATGGCGATCTCCGCCGCCGGCCGTGTCGCCGCCAGGACCGGCTCCAGCGCCGCGTGCAGGCCGAAGCTGTCGACGACCGGCGCGACCCAGCGCTGATCCGGCACCACGCCGTTGAACTTGGTAAACCATGGCAGCATGCCCTGGACCACGCCGTCGAGCATCCAGGACCGGATCTCGGGGCCCGTCGTCACCGCATCCTTCCAGCGGTATTTCTCCTCCGGCCCAATCGAGGTGATCAGCACCACCGGCCGGTCGCGGAAGGTCGCCCGCATGCGCTTGCCGTTGCGGCCCGACATCCAGACCGGCTCGGTGCCGCGCCGGCCCTGGTCGTCGACGACCAGGAACGGGCAGTGCTTTTCGATCAGCTTGAGATCGAACTCCATCAGCGACACGCCGCCCATGTTCGGGATGAAGCTGGTGTTCGGCTTGATCGCCTTCATCGCCTCGTCCCATTCGACCACGAGGCGGCTCAGCACCGTGCGCCGCCAGGCCGTCCAGGCCAGCCAGGCCGGATCCTCGGGGTTGGCATCGAGCGGCAGGTCGTGGCCGGACGCGTCGCGGAAGTTCCGCCGGCAGGTCTCGCAATAGCAGACGCCATGCCCCTGCCAGCGATTGGCGAAGATCGCGTCGATGTCGTAGTTGCGCGTGATCTCGCGCACCACCTGCGGCATGAACTCGAAATTGTAGCCGCTGTAGGCGCAGGTGACCCAGACGCTGGGATAGGCCCAGTGGCGGCGCCGGTTGCCATCCCTGTCGACCGCGATCCATTCCGGATGGGCGTCGGCCGCGTCCTGGTGGATGGCATGCGGGTCGACCCGCGCCATGACATGCATGCCGAGGCGCCGGGCGCCCTCGACCAGCGTGCCGAAGGGGTCGGTGTCGCCCAGATACTGGCTCACATAATGGAACGGCACCTTGGAGGGGTAATAGGCGATATACCCCCCGGCGCTGAGGCAGGTCGCGTTCGACTTGCTGCGCCGGAACAGGTCGATCCAGAACTCCGGATCGAAGCGGATCGGGTCGTCCTCGGCGAGGGTGAGTTGCGTCCAGCGCGTCGCCGATTTGTACCAGTCGGCTGTCCTCAGGCCCCCGGCCGATGGCGCAACGGTGTCCGGCATGTCTCGCTCTCTGTCTTTCGGTCGAGGGATCCGGTGCCGCCCCATGGGCGGATCCGGAAGCGATCAGGGACGCGGCCTGTCAGGCCTTGAAGAACTGCTCCGGCCGCGCCGGGCCGGGGGTCGGCCAGCCGAAGGAGTTCGGCATGGTCTTCGGCACATTGACCATGTTGGTCTTGACGATGCCGTAGCTGTCCGGCGGCAGGCTGACGCCGAAGGTCATGAACAGGTCCGCGGCCTGCTCGAGGATCTGCTTCATCACCGCCTTCTGCTGCTCGGGGTCGCCGGTGGCCAGCAGCGTCGTGTAGAGATCCTGCTGCGCCTTGATCTCCGCCGGCGGCTCGATCGCGTCCGGGTTCTTCGGGTCGAGATAGTAGAGCGACCAGCCGGGAGCGAAGAGCGAGTTGGTCGAGAACGGCACGAAGTAGCGGGCATCGAGCATGGCGGCGATGCCGCTGTTCGCCCCGAACTGATGCGCCGTCGCGTCGAAGTCGCGGCCGCGGCGGACCCGTGTCTCCCACAGCGAGCGGTCCATGCTGCGCACCTGGGCGTCGATGCCCACGGCCTGGAACATGGGGACCACCAGCTGGAACATGTCGAGGAAGGTGGTGCGGGTCTGGTCGAGCTCGAAGATGACCGTCACCCGCCGGCCGCTCTCGTCGGTCCGGTAATTGTCGCCGTCTCGGTTCGGGATCAGCTTGTCCAGCATCGCATTGGCGGCGTCCGGATCGTACTGCGTGAAATCCTTGGCCAGCCGCTCGACATAGAGCGGATCGTCCGGCCGGATCGACGCCTGTGCCGGCTGGCCCTGCCCGACGAACACGGCGTCGATCAGCGCCTGCCGGTCGACGGCGAGCGAGAGCGCCTGGCGGAACTCCCTGGTGTTGAACAGCTTGTTCTTCACCGGGTCGGTGTGGTTCAGGTTCAGCTGGAAGACCATCACATTGGCGGCGGTCTCCTTCAGCGTGTAGAAGCCGTAGCCGCCCTTCTGCTGGCCGTCGAACAGCACCGGTTTGTTCGCGGGCGTGGCGATGTACTGGTCCATCATGTCGATCTCGCCCTGCAGCACCTTCAGCAGCAGGACTTCGGGGTCGGCCACCATCTGGTAGACGATGCGGTCGAAATAGGGCAGCTGGGTGCCCTCCGGATCGACCTTGAAGTAGTAGGGATTGCGGACCGCCAGCGCCTGCTCGGTGCTCTGCCCCGGCGCGACCGTGAACATCCAGGCGTTGAGCGTCGGCCGGTTCGGGTTCTGGAAGAAGGTGTTGTCGTCGGACAGGCCGATCTCGCGCTGGAACAGCGCGATCCAGCTTTGCAACCCCTTCTCCTTGGCGAGCTTGTCGGCATCCGGGTTGTAGCGGGCGTGGAACTGCTGCAGGTAGTGCTTCGGCGTCCGCGTCAGCTGGTCCTGCTGCGCCCAGGCGAGGTTCTGCACGAAGAAGCCGTTGGGCGACGGGAAGACGACCTTGAACGTCGTCTCGTCGATCACCTCGATGCGCGCCGGCTTGCCGTCGGCGTACCACCAGCTGTTGCCGCCGGTGTTGGTGTCCTTGTCGGTGAAGAAGGCGTCGTACCAGAATTGGACATCCTCGGTCGTGAAGGGATGCCCGTCCGACCATCTGTGACCCTTGCGCAGGCGGAACGTGTATTCGGTGGCGTCGGCATTGACGCTCCAGGACTCGGCCGTGTTCTCGACCAGGCCCGACCAGTCGGGGTTGAAGCGGACCAGCGGCTCATAGCCCTGATAGCGGACCACCATCGACAGCGACCCGCCGCCGACCAGCGCGTGCTTCCAGTCGCCGCCCTGCTGGCCGGCGCGCTCGAGGGGCGCGATCACCAGCGGGTTCGCCGGCAGCCGTTGCGCGACGGGGGGCAGCGCGCCGGCCGCCACCTGGTCCTTCAGGAAGGCTGATTCCTTGAGCTCGGCGGCACGGCCCAGCCCGGGCAGCGCGAGCGATGCGGCGGTGGCGGATGTGGCGGCGATGAAAGCCCGGCGACTCAGCTTCACCATCGTTGAGCTCCTCCTCCCAAGCCCAGCCTGTTATGATCGGCCGTGGCAAGAGTTAGGCTTGCACACGCGATTTCGTTAGGTAAAGCGTTATGATACGGAAATTTAATCGCTCCAACTCATAAAAAAAATCCACAGAAAATAAGGCTATCATCCTGATGTCGAACACCGACAGAGCCTTGAAACAAAACTTTTTTGAAACGTTATGGGCCAGTGCTAGAAGGGACCGGGCCTGGGAAGAGGATCAGCAATGGCCAAGGTGACGTTGACGACCATCGCGCAGCGGACAGGCCTGTCGAAATTCGCGGTGTCACGCTCCCTGTCCGGCAAGGACGGGGTGTCCGAGGAGACGCGCCGGCGCGTCCAGGAGGTGGCTGCGGAGCTGGGCTATGCGCGCATGGGCGCCGAGCCGGAACTGCCCGCCCTGGGGGTGATCTTCCACGACACCGATCTCGTCAACAGCGAGCTCTACCTGCTGATCCAGAATGGCGCCCAGCTGGAGGCCGAGAAGCTGGGCTATCGCCTCACCATGCGTTGGACCCACCAGCCCGACGAGATCCAGGGCATCGTGCGCGCCTGCCGCGGCGCCGTCCTGATCGGGCCGCATGATCGCGAGACCTTTGCCCGCCTCCGGGCGCTGGGCAAGCCGATCGTCCGGCAGGGCTGGCTGGAGCCGCTCGAGCAGGCCGATCATGTCGGCGGCACCGACCATGAGGCCGGTGCCGCCGTCGCGAACTATCTCCTGGCCCTCGGCCACCGCCGCATCGTCTATGTGCACGGGACGCCGGGCTTCCGCGGGCGTGTCGAGCGCTTCTACGGCGTGAGGGAGGTCCTGGAGAAGCAGGCCGATGTGGGGTTCCGCGAGATGAAGTTCCACGCGGACACGCGCTTCACTGAGCATCTTCGCGCCGCCCATGCCGAGGGGTTTCACCCCACCGCCTTCTTCTGCGCCCATGACGGCCTGGCGCTGACGGTGGTCTCCGAGCTTCTGCGGCTCGGCTACCGGATTCCGGAGGACGCTTCGGTCGTCGGCTTCGGAGACTATTCCGCCGCGACCCAGATCTCGCCGCAGCTGACGACCGTCAAGGTCTTCGGCCAGCAGGTGGGGGCCGCGTGCGTGCGGCTGCTCGACGACCGGATCCAGGGGCGCATTCCGCCCGACGTCCCGGTGCGCGTGCAGATCACGAGCCGCATCATCGAGCGCGCCTCCTGCGGTCCGAGAAGCCAGGTGGAGGCTCCGATCCTGCCGGTCGTGGGCTAGACAGCTTCGGGCGAAGCGCCGCATCGCGGTCTCAGACCGGGCCGGCCCCGGCAAAATCGCAGGCTGCGAAGGGGCGATGACGAACGCCCCGCGCCGATCATGACCCAAGCATCTAGCCGAGCCCTGCCCCGCCACGGCGCCCGAGTTCCAGATGGAACGACGCGCCGCCGCGCGGGCCATCACGGACGATGGCCCGGCCGCCATGGGCCTGGGCGATTTCCGACACCAGGTTGAGCCCGAGCCCGGAGCCGGCGCCGCCGGCCAGGCGATGGAACGGCTCGAAGATGCGCTCACGCTCTTCGCGAGGAATGCCCGACCCCTCATCCTGGACGACGATGCTGCCGCCACGCTCCACCCGGACGACGATCGTGCCGGCCTGGCCGCCATGCTGGATGGCGTTGTGGATCAGGTTGGCGGTCGCACGTTCCAGCGCCGCGTTGTCGCCGTCGACGTCGACCCGCTCCTCCTCCGCCTCGACGACCAGGTCATAGCCGTTGGCGATCGCCAGCGGCGCCAGATCCGCCGCGACCTTGCGGGCCAGGGCCACCAGATCCACGGCGGAGAACAGGCTGGTGCGGCTGCGCAGACGCTCGAGGTCCAGCAGCTGATCGGCCATGAGCTCGAGCCTCAAGAGGTCCCGGCCGAGGCTCGCCTTGATGGGCTCGTCCCCGAAGGCTTCGAGCCTGAGCTTCAGGATCGCGATGGGCGTCCGCAGCTCGTGCGCGGCGCTGGCCAGGAAGCGGCGCTGCCGCTCATAGCCCGCGTCCAGGCGGGTCAGCGCCTCGTTCACCGCCGCCACCAGCGGCGTGATCTCGCGCGGCACCTGCTCGACCGGCAGCCGGTTGCCGCGCCGATCCGGATCGATGCGCGCTGCCGCGTTGGCCACATGACCGAGATTCTTCAGTGCGGAGCGCACGGTCAGCGGCACCGCGATCACCGTCCCGATGACCAGCGCGATGCCCAGGTACAGGAAATAGGCGCTGTCCGGATCCACGGCGGCGACGAGTATCGCCCAGAGTCCCATGTCGATCGGGCCGGTGGCGACGAGCAGCCTGAGCCCATCCGGTGTGCTGATCGCCTGGAGCGAGCCGATGAATGTCCCGTCCGGCGCATTCAGCTCGGAATAGTTGACGCCGCCCTGCAGGGCCTCGGCGACCGACAGGATGTCGGTGGGGCCGGCGCCCTCGGCGATCGTCCGGGTGCCGTCGGTGATGCGAAACCAGAAGCCCGAGGCGATCCGTCGGCGGATCTCCTGCACGGCCGGAGAGTCCGACAGGCTCAGCCCTCCATCCCCGGCCCGCTCCACGTTCTTTCCGAGGATGTCGGCGACATAGACGGCACCGAAGGACTCGCGATCCTGCTTCCCTGCCAGCAGCACGAATGTCGCGATCACCGCGAGGATGACGGCCACGATCTGCAACGCGGAAAGGCGCAGCACCAGCCGCCGTGTCAGGGATGGACGGCGAGCCATGCCAGCCTCCGCAAGATCGGTTCTCCTTCAACGGCCGCGCAGGTTCGGGCCGTCACTTCACTGAAGCCGGGAACGCACCCCGCCGCCAGCACAATGATCCATGCCCGGCTCATTCTTCACAGCCGCCAATGCCGGCAGGGCTGGCAGAACATCGCGTGCAATGTTCGGGCAATGCTGGGGGTGCATTGGCTGTCGGGGATCGGGACATCGCCCCAAGGGGAATGTCGCGCCATGGCGTCGCCAGGGCGAAGAGCGATCCGGCGGCAGAAGGTCGAGAGACATGGTCGATGAACGGTCGTCGATGCGTGCGGGGTCCATAGCGTCAGGCGAGCCCGTGACCGCGGCCGACCCCGTGCGGCGCACGGCGATGTCGCTGGCGATCCTGGGCGTGATCGGGGCCGTGCTGATCATGGCGTGGGGATCCCAGCGCCTGGCTGCGGCGCTGAAGCCCAGGGACACCCTGGCGGTCTGCGGCGCTTCCGTCAGCAGGCCGTGACGGCTGCCGATCTCCAGCCCTTTCAGGACCATCAGACCCAGCGCGATAGGCGCATCCCCTCGGCAGGCCGGAGCTCCCCGACGAGTTCCGCCCGCTCGAAGAACCAGAGCGAAACAGACATGTCCGATAGCCGACCGCCAGACCCGGCGGAACGACCCGTGATGCAAGCCGCGCGGCGCCGCCCGCGGCCCTGGCTGGCCGTGCTGTTCGGCCTGGGAGCGGCCGCCCTGGCGGCCACGGCCGTCGTGATGACCGGCGCCGACGGCATCGGATCGGCCATGGCGCCGGCCGGGCAGGCCCGGCCGGTGGTCTCGGTGGCCATCGCCCGGCAGCGCCCGATCGAACGGATGCTGTCGCTGACCGGCACGGTGATGCCGCGCGAGGAGATCGCGATCGGCACCGCCATCGAGGGCCAGCGCATCGCCGAGGTGCTGGTCGAGGAAGGCGACCGGGTCGCTGCCGGCCAGGTGATCCTCCGGCTGGAGACCGACCTTCTGACCGCCGCGCTGCACGACGCCGAGGCGGCGGTGCTGCGGGCGCAGGCCGGGTTGGCCCGCGATCAGGCGACCCAGGCCGAGGCCGCGGTCAGCTTCCGGCGCATCGAGCAGCTGCGCGGCTCCTCCGCCTTCAACCCGCAGGAATACGACAAGCGGCGCGCCGTCGCCGTCTCCTCCAACAAGATGCTGGAGGTGTCGCGGGCCGAGGTGGCGCAGGCGCAGGCCAAGGCCGACGACGCCCGCACCCGGCTCGGCCGGGCCGAGATCCGGGCGCCGACCGCGGGCATCGTCTCCGAACGCGCCGCCCGGGTCGGCGCGCTCGCAGGCTCCGGGCCGCTGGTCAAGCTGATCCGCGAGGGGGAGGTCGAGCTCGAGGCCGAGGTGCCCGAGGTCGACCTGCCGGCATTGGCGGCGGGCCAGCCGGCCCGGATCAGGGTCACCGGCGTCGAGGAAGCGTTCGACGGCCGGGTGCGGCTGGTGGCCCCGAAGGCCGACCGGGACAGTCGACTCGGCCGGGCGCGCATCGCGCTGCCGGTCGACCCGCGGCTGCGGCCGGGGGTGTTCGGCCGCGCCGCCATCGTGGCGGAGCGCCGCGACGGCGCCGTCGTCATCCCCGATTCGGCGCTGATCCAGCGCGACGACCTCGGCGACAGCGCGGTGCTCACGGTCGCCGCCGACGGCACCGTCGCCCGCCGGGTGGTGACGGTCGGCCTGCGCCAGGACGGCTGGGCAGAGATCCGCTCGGGGCTCGCCCCCGGCCAGCCCGTGGTGCTCAGCGCCGGGGCGTTCCTGCGCGACGGCGACCGGGTGACCGTCGCGGACGAGATGCCGGCCCTGTTCCGGCCGCTGGCGGGCCGGCCATGACCTCCGGCCTCTCCTCCTGGTCGATCCGCCGGCCGATCCCGGTCCTCGTCCTGTTCGCGGTCCTGACCCTGGCGGGCTGGTGGTCCTTCCTGCGCCTGCCGGTCAACGCCAACCCGAAGATCGAATTCCCGATCGTCACGGTCACGGTCACCCAGGCCGGCGCCGCGCCTTCGGAGCTGGAGAGCCAGGTCACCCGCCGGATCGAAGGAGCCGTTGCCGGACTGGCCGGGGCGCGCCACATCACCTCGACCATCGCCGACGGCACGTCCTCGACCACGGTCGAGTTCCGCATCGGCGTCGACCCGGATCGCGCCGCCACCGATGTGCGCGACGCGGTGACCAACATCCGCAGCGACCTGCCGCAGGGCATCGAGGAGCCGATCGTCGCCCGCCTCGACGTCGAAGGCGGCGCCATCCTCTATTACGGCGTGCGCGCGCCGCAGATGTCGGCGGTCGACCTGTCCTGGTTCGTCGACGACCGGATCGCCCGCGACCTGCTGGCCGTGACCGGGGTGCAGAAGGTGCAGCGCCTGGGCGGCGTCGGCCGCGAGATCCGGGTCGAGCTCGACCCCGACCGGCTGGCGGCGCTCGGCATCACCGCCGACCAGGTCAACGCCCAGCTGCGCAGCACCAACGCCGACGTCCCGGGCGGCCGGGGCGAGATCGGCGCCCGCGAGCAGGCGATCCGCACTCTCGGCGGCGCCCGCACCGTGTCGGCCCTGGCCGACACGCCGATCGCGCTGCCGAACGGCCGCTGGGCCAGGCTCGCCACCCTCGGCACCGTCACCGACGGCGCCGGGGAACAGCGCTCGCTGGCCCGGCTCGACGGCGAGCCGGTGGTCGCCTTCGCGGTCTACCGCGCCAAGGGTGCCAGCGACACGGTGGTGGCCGACGGCGTCGCCGCGCGGCTGGCCGAGCTCCAGTCCCGCACGCCGGGCGTCACCATCGGCGAGATCGCCTCGACCGTCGAATACACCCGCGACAGCTACGATTCGGGGATGGCGACGCTGGTCGAAGGCGCGCTGCTGACCGTGCTGGTGGTGTTCCTGTTCCTGCACGACTGGCGGGCGACGCTGATCGCGGCCGTGGCCATGCCCCTGTCGATCCTGCCGGCCTTCTGGGCGATGGACCTGCTGGGCTTCACCCTGAACAGCATCTCGCTGCTGGCGCTGACCCTGGTGATCGGCATCCTGGTCGACGACGCGATCGTCGAGATCGAGAACATCGACCGGCACCTGCATCTCGGCAAGCGGCCCTACCGCGCCGCGATCGACGCGGCCGACGCCATCGGCCTCGCCGTGGTCGCCACCACCCTGACCATCGTCGCGGTGTTCGCGCCGGTCAGCTTCATCGGCGGCGTCACCGGCCAGTATTTCGAGCAGTTCGGCCTGACCGTGGCGGTCGCCGTGCTCGCCTCGCTCCTGGTGGCACGGCTGCTGACGCCGCTGATGGCGGCCTATCTGTTGCAGCCGAAGCGCGCGGCGACGGGCGGCGATGCGGTTGCCACGCCGCCGGGCGGCCGCTATGTCCGGCTGCTGAACTGGACGCTCGACCACCGCGGGGCCACCCTGGCCGCGGCCGGCGCCCTCCTCGCCGGGTCGCTGCTGCTGGTGCCGCTGCTACCCTCCGGCTTCCTGCCGGACAGCGACAGCCGGATCTCGAACCTGACGGTCGAGCTGCCGCCCGGCGCCACCCTGGCCGACACCGATGCGGTGGCCGGGCGCATCGCCGCCGAGCTGCGGCAGCGGCCGGAGGTCGACCACGTCTTCGCCACCATCGGCGAGGCCGGCGGCGCCGCCGCGGCCGACGCCAACGCCTCGAGCGGCGACATCGCCAAGGCCAGCCTGGTGATCGTCCTGAAGCCGCGCAGCGAGCGCCAGGTGACCCGCAAGGCGTTCGAGCGGTCGGCCCGGGACGAGCTGTCGCGGATCCCGGACATCCGCTTCGCCTTCCTGGGCGAGAGCGGCGGCAAGGACGTGTCGATCGTGCTGACCGGTGACGATCCGGACGCGCTGAGTGCCGCCGCCCGGGCGCTGGAGCGCGAGATGCGCGGCCTGCCGGTCCTGGCCAATGCCCGCTCGACCGAACCGCTGCCGCGGCCGGAGATCCGCATCCGTCCGCGGCCGGACGAGGCGGCGCGGCTCGGCGTCTCGGCCCAGGCGATCGGCATCGTCGCCCGCATCGCCACGATCGGCGACACCGACGCCAACTCGGCCAAGTTCAACCTCGGCGACCGCCAGGTGCCGATCCGGGTGGCGCTGGACCGCGCGGCCCGCGCCGACATCGAGACGCTGCGCCAGCTGCGCGTGGCCGGCGACCGCGGGGCCGTGCCGCTGACCTCGGTGGCCGAGATCGGCTTCGGCGCCGGCGATGCCGAGGTCGAGCGCTTCGACCGCCGCCGCCGGGTCTCGGTCGACGCCGATCTGAACGGCGTGCCGCTCGGCACCGCCCTGGCCGCGATCGAGGCGCTGCCCGCGCTGGCGCAGCTGCCGGAGGGGGTGGAGCGGCCGGCCTATGGCGACGCCGAATCCATGGACAAGATGTTCGCCAGCTTCGGCGGCGCGATGATGGCCGGCCTGCTGGTGGTTCTGGCCGTCCTGGTGCTGCTGTTCCGCGATTTCCTGCAGCCGGTGACCATCCTGGCGGCGCTGCCGCTGTCGGCGATCGGGGCGGTGCTGGCGCTGCTCGGCACCGGCGCGGCGCTCGACCTCTCCACGGTGATCGGCCTGCTGATGCTGATGGGCATCGTCACCAAGAACTCGATCCTGCTGGTCGACTTCGCCATCGAGGGGCGGCGGGCCGGGCTCGACCGGCGCACCGCCCTGATCCAGGCCTGCCTGGTGCGGGCCCGGCCGATCGTCATGACCACCCTGGCGATGATCGCCGGCATGATGCCGGCGGCGCTGGGCTTCGGCACCGATGCCGGCTTCCGCGGCCCGATGGCGGCGGCGGTGATCGGCGGCCTCGTCACCTCGACCGCGCTCAGCCTAGTGCTGGTGCCGGCGGTGTTCACGCTGATGGACGACCTGCGCGCCTGGCTGGCGCCCCGCCTCGGCCGGCTGACCTCGGTCACCGAGGCCGACCGCATGGCGGCGGAGCCTGCCGCTGCCGCCCGACAGGAGGCCGGACATGCATGAGCGGTATTTCCCCCCGCCCGACGAGCGGCCGCGGGCGCGGCCCCGGCGCCGGGACGTCCGGACGCTCCGCCGGTCGCCGGCGGCAGGCAGAGTCGTCCCGGGACGGATGGCGGGAAAGGTCGTCCTGGTGACGGAGGCGGCGTCCCCGATCGGCCGGGCCAGCGCGCTCGTCCTGGCGCTGCAGGGCGCGGTCGTTCTGGTCGCCGACAAGGATCCGAGCGCCGGGGTCGAGACCGCGGTGATGATCCGCGATGCCGGCGGACGCGTCGCATTCCAGTGCCACGACATCGGTGACGGGGTCTCGTGGCGAAAGGTCGTGGAAGCGGCATGGTCCGGGTTCGGAGCGCTGCATGTGCTGGTCAACGCCGTCGGCGTGCCGGTCCTCGGCCATCGCGCCGATGCGGCATGGGCGGATCTGGGGCGGGAGCGCGCCTCGGGCCTCCTCGCGGTTTCGCTGGGGTTGGAGCATGCGATTCCGGCGATCGCGCGGTCCGGCGGCGGCGCCGTCGTCAACGTCGCCCTGACCGACACCCACGCGGGCAACCCGCGCTTTCCCTATCGCCCTCCCGGCAAGGGCGAGATCACGCTGCTGACCAGGGCAAGGGCGCTCGAATGCGTCGGCGCGCGCAACGGCGTCCGGGTCAATTCCATCCGCCCGACAGCGATCGATGCTCCGATCATCAGCGCGGGAGAGCCGGCGGCGATCGCCCGGGCCTCGCTCCGGATGGGCCATTCCGGCACGCCGCAGGACATCGCCGAGGGGGTCCTGTTCCTGGCCTCCGACGACGCGCGCTACGTCACCGGCACCGAGCTGATCATCGACGGGCGGCTGGACCCGGACGATGCGAGACAACGGAGATGAAACCGATCATGACAGTTGGGTTGAGCCGCTTCCGGGCGGCCATGCTCGTCATCGCGCTGTCGCCGGCCGCGGGAACGGCCTCGGCGCAGTCGCTCACCGAGGCGCTGGCGTCGGCCTATGCCACCAATCCGGACCTCGCCGCCGACATCGCCAACCTGAAGGCGGTCAATGAAGGCGTCGCCCAGGCCCTGTCGGGCTACCGGCCGTCGGTCAGCGCGAGCGCCAGCATCGAGAGCCAGTTCACCAGCACGCAGACCGACGGGCAGCACGGCGGCACCGCCCTGCCCTCGGGCGGCCGGGACGGCCGATGGCACGAGGTCAACCCGGCCACGATCGGCATCACCGTCAACCAGAATCTCTACAATGGCGGTCGCACCCGTGCCGCGGTGAACCAGGCCGAGAACACGGTCATGGCCACCCGCGCCGTCGTCCAGACCACGGAGCAGACGGTGCTGCTGGACGCCGCGACCGCCTATGCCGACATGGTCCGGGCCCGGGCGGCGCTCGACGTCCGACGCAACAACGAGGCGGTGCTGGGCCAGCAACTGCAGGCCACCCGCGACCGGTTCAATGTCGGCGAGGTGACCCCGACCGATGTCAGCCAGGCCGAAGCCGGCCTGGCTGGCGCCGTCGCCGGCCGGGTCGAGGCGGAGGGCACGCTGCGCACCAGCCGCGCCGTCTTCGAGCGCATCGTCGGCCGGCCGCCGGGGACGCTGGAGACGCCGGCGGTGCCGGCCGGGCTGCCGGCCTCGATGCAGGATGCGATCCAGAAGGCCCAGGCGAACCATCCGGGCATCGTCGCCGCGCTGTTCAGCGAGCGCGCGGCGGCCGACGCCATCGACCTGCAGTTCGGCGCCTTGCTGCCGTCGATCGACCTGCAGGCGCGGATCCAGCGGCAGTATTCGACGGTCTCCCATCCGCGGTCCGGCGGCGGGGCGCAGAACCGCATCGATTCCGCGGCGATCGTCGCCCAGCTGACCATCCCGCTCTATGCCCAGGGCAACCAGGACTCCCTGGTGCGCCAGGCGCGCTATGCCCATGGCCAGAAGCGGATCCAGATCGAGGCCCAGCGGCGCCAGGCGATCCAGAGCGCCGTCCAGGCCTGGCAGTCGCTGGTCACCGCGCGGGCGGCGATCACGTCGTTCCAGGTGGCGGTCAGGGCCGAGACGATGGCGGTGGACGGCCTGCGGCAGGAGGCCCAGGTCGGCTCGCGCACCGTGCTCGACGTCCTGACCGAGCAGCAGAACCTGCTCAACGCCCAGCTCAACCTGGTGGAGGCGCGGCGCAACGAGGTGGTCGCCGGCTATCAGCTCCGCGCCGCCATCGGCACCCTCACCGCCCGCGACCTGGCGCTGCCGGTCGAGATCTATGATCCGGAGCCGGACTACCGCACGACCCGATCCCGCTGGTGGGGCACCTCGGTCGACGGGTGACCGGCCGCGCCGGTCGCCGGCCTCCCGTCATGGTGCGGCCCGCAGCAGATAGCCGACGCCGCGGATGCTGCGGATCTCGACCCCGGCATCCGCCTCTGCGAGCTTGCGCCGGAGCCTGGACATATGGGCGTCGAGCGAGTTCGACTGGATCTCGTCGTCGAGGCCGTAGACCGCGGATTCCAGCGTCTCGCGCAGCACCGCGCGCTCCCGGCGCTGGATCAGGGCCTCCAAGATCGCCAGCTCCCGCCGCCGCAGCGGTAGGGGACGGCCGTCGACCAGCGCCTCGCGATGGCCCAGGTCGAATTCCAGCCGGCCCAGCCGGGCGAAATCCGGCCGCGCCTCCGGCGGCCGCCGCAGCACGGCGCGCAGCCGGGCCAGGAGTTCCTCGAAGGCGAAAGGCTTGGCGAGATAGTCGTCGGCGCCGGCCTCGAGGCCGGAGACCCGGTCGCCGACGTCACCGCGGGCCGTGAGCATGATCACGGGCACCCCGATGCCCGATCGGCGGAGGGCCCGCACCAGGCTCAGCCCGTCGCCGTCCGGCAGGCGCCGGTCCGCGATGATGACGCGATACTCCGCGCATCGCGCCGCGGCCTCGGCCTCGGCCAGAGAGGCGGCGCGATCGACGACGAAATCCCGCACCGCAAGGGCCGCGGCCAGGACCGCGGCCATCTCCGGCTCATCCTCGACGAGAAGCACGCGCATACGACCTCCGCCGGGTGATCCTGATCGCCTCGATCGGCGACATGGCGAGGCATCCATCCGCCGGCACCATTACCGCGACCCGATCGGTCCTTCCAGACACTCTGAAACGCATGGGACAATGGGATGGGAGCTCCAAGGCCGGCCGAGGAGCGCCACAAGGAGACGCCGCGTCGATGCCCCGACACCAATGGCATGCAAGAATTGACGGCATCATTTGCCCGATATCGAGCCCATGCCGGTGGTCGGAGATCAGCGCGCAGATGCGCGCCAAGGGCAGGCAGCCTGGCGACCCAGGTGGTGACGGCATGATCCGGAGGATGAAGCAAAAGACGGCCGCTGGATGTCCGCGGCCGTCCTTCGAGACTATATCGGGTCCGCCGGCGGCGAATCCGATACGCGATCAGAAGTCGTAGTCGCCGCCGGGCGCGGCAGGAACCGCCGGGGCCTTCTTCTCCACCTTCTCGGCGATCAGCGCCTCGGTGGTGATCAGGAGGCCGGCGACCGAGGCCGCGTCCTGCAGCGCGATCCGCACCACCTTGGCCGGGTCGATGATGCCGGCCTTCAGCAGGTCGGCGAACTCGCCCTTCTGGGCATCGTAGCCGCGGTTGATGTCGGCACCGTCCAAGAGCTTGCCGACCACGATCGACCCGTCGCCGCCGGCATTCTCGACGATCTGGCGCACCGGCGCCTGCAGCGCACGGCGGACGATGTCGATGCCGACGCGCTCGTCGTCATTGGCGGCCTTCAGCTTCTCCAGCGCCTTGGCGGCGTAGAGCAGGGTGACGCCGCCGCCCGGCACCACGCCCTCGGCGATCGCGGCGCGGGTGGCGTGCACCGCGTCGTCGACCCGGTCCTTGCGCTCCTTCACCTCGACCTCGGTGGCGCCGCCGACGCGGATCACCGCCACGCCGCCGGTCAGCTTGGCCAGCCGCTCCTGCAGCTTCTCACGGTCGTAATCCGAGCTGGTCTCTTCGATCTGCGCGCGGATCTGGGCGATGCGACCCTCGATCTCCTTCTTGCCGCCGGCCCCGTCCACGATCGTGGTCTCCTCCTTGGCGATACGCACGCGCTTGGCGGTGCCGAGATAGTCGAGGGTGACGTTCTCCAGCTTGATGCCGACATCCTCGGAGATCACCTGGCCCTTGGTCAGGACGGCGATGTCCTCGAGGATCGCCTTGCGCCGGTCGCCGAAGCCCGGCGCCTTGACCGCCGCGATCTTGAGCCCGCCGCGCAGCTTGTTGACCACCAGCGTGGCCAGCGCCTCGCCCTCGACATCCTCGGCGATGATCAGCAGCGGCCGGCCGCTCTGCACCACCGCCTCGAGCAAGGGCAGCAGCGGCTGCAGGGCCGTCAGCTTCTTCTCGTGGATCAGGATATAGGGGTTGTCGAGCTCGGCGATCAGCTTCTCGGCATTGGTGATGAAATAGGGCGACAGGTAGCCGCGGTCGAACTGCAGGCCCTCGACCACGTCCAGCTCGGTCTCCAGGCTCTTGGCCTCCTCGACCGTGATCACGCCCTCATTGCCGACCTTCTTCACCGCGGCGGCGATGATGCGGCCGATCTCGGCCTCGCCATTGGCGGAGATGGTGCCGACCTGGGCGATCTCGTCATTGGTCGAGATCTTCTTGGCCCGGCCCTCGACCGCCTTGATCACCACCTCGACTGCCTTGTCGATGCCGCGCTTCAGGTCCAGCGGGTTGAGGCCGGCGGCGACCGCCTTGGCCCCCTCGCGCACGATCGCCTGGGCCAGCACGGTCGCGGTGGTGGTGCCGTCGCCGGCCAGGTCGTTGGTCTTCGACGCGACCTCGCGCACCAGCTGGGCGCCCAGGTTCTCGAACTTGTCGGAAAGCTCGATCTCCTTGGCGACGGTGACTCCGTCCTTGGTGATGCGCGGCGCGCCGAACGACTTGTCGATCACCACGTTGCGGCCCTTGGGCCCGAGTGTGACCTTGACCGCGTTGGCCAGGATGTCGACGCCGCGCAGGATGCGGTCGCGGGCGTCGGCGCTGAACTTGACGTCTTTGGCTGCCATGATGGGTTCCTTCAGCTCTGTCGCGGTCTCAGGCGGCCTTCTTCGAGGGGCGCTTGGCCGCCTCGAACACGCCGATGACGTCGGATTCCTTCAGCACCACGTAGTCGGTGCCCTCCAGCTTGATCTCGGTGCCCGACCATTTGCCGAACAGCACGCGGTCGCCGGCCTTCACGTCCAGCGGCTGCAGCTTGCCGGCCTCGTCGCGCAGGCCGGGGCCGACGGCGATCACCTCGCCCTCCTGCGGCTTCTCCTTGGCGGTGTCGGGGATGATGATCCCGCCCCTGGTCTTCTCGTCCTGGTCGAGGCGACGGATCAGGACACGGTCATGCAGCGGGCGAAAGGACATGGGTATGCTCCTCGGATGTCGGGAAGGCGCATGGCCGCGGCGATCCGCAAGTTCAGGCGGCGCTTCCGGGTTCGAACGGGATAGGGGGATAGGCCGGCGGATCAGACCGGACGACAGCGGCCGCGACACCACCGGCGCCCGGAGGCGGGCGGGGTCGAGGCATGCAGGCTGGCGAAAGCGGTCATCAGGCGGATCCGGCCGACGGCAAGGGTGCCGAGGAAGCTCGGCATGGGATAGCGTATGAAATGACATTTTCAAGAGTCAATATTATTTTTTGTACATGATTTATAAGATATTTCAGTTTGAAGAAGCGGGTCGTGCCGGTATCGCCGTATCGCCCACCCTTGAAGCCCGACCTCGGTCATCAACCCTTCTGCCCTGTCGCCGACCTGAACCCACCTCCCCGGGGCGGCCGCCGCAAACGCTGGCATGCCGTCCATCTCGGGTTGCCTGGAAACACCATATAACTCATAATATTTGTATATTATTTATATTTCTACTCTTGATTCATATAATATTCTGATGAACTACTAGAAGAACGGCTGAATCGATACGGCCGCCGCCACCCGCTCCCCGATCTGCAAGGAGTGCGCGATGTCGCGCCGGCACATCATCCTGAGTGCGTTCTTCTTCAACCCGCGGGGCGGCATGTCGTGGCGCCATCCGCGAGGAGGCGGAGAGCTTCGGGCGGGACGGCAACATCGCCACCTCGCGATCGAGCAGTTGGGCCGGATCGCGCAGGGCGGCACCGCACCGGCCTCGGAAATACCCGTGAACACAATGGCGTCCTAGGGACCTGGCCGACCGGCGATCCCGCTTCGAGGAGGATTCGAATGACCACGCTCAACGAGTATCTCGGCCAGAAGCGCGCGGCGATCGTCGCGCGCAGGGCCCGTGTCGCCGCCGGCGAGGCCGGCCCGAAGACGCTGACGGCGCATGTGAGCGCCGAGGGCCGCAGCGGCATCCGCCGCATCCGCATCCGTGATTTCCAGGTGATCAGCGACAGCGAGGCGGATTTCGCCGGCTACGACCTGGGCCCGAGCTCGCCGGAGCTGCAGCTCGGCGTGCTCGGCAGTTGCCTGACCCACACCTTCCTGATCCAGGCGGCCGCCCTCGGGGTGCCGCTCGACTCGCTGGAGCTGGAGATCACCGGCACGATCGACCCGCGCGCCGGCTCCCCCGGCTTCGAGGCCGTGCCGATCTATCCGCACGGCATCCGCTACGCGGCGTCGATCGCCTCCCCCGCCGCGCCGGCCGAGATCGAGGCGCTGCGGGAGGCGGTGGAGCGCAACTGCCCGATCCTGAACCTGCTGCGCCAGCCGCAGGCCATCGCCGGCGAGATCCGGCTGTCCCAGACACCGGCCGCCGTGGCGGCGGAATGACGTCGCGACGAGGAGGATGGTCCATGCCACGATTCAACCTGTCCCGCCGTGACGTGCTGCAGGCCGCCGGCCTGGCCGCGGCCGCGGCGCCGCTGTCGGCGCTCGGCACCCGGGTCTGGGCCCAGAGCGCGGCCCCGGCGCAGCCGGTGCCGGTCAAGCTGGCCTGGAACGCCACCGCGATCTGCCTGTCGCCGATCCCTGTGGCCGTGACCCAGGGCATCTTCGAGAAGCACAACCTGGACGTCGAGCTGATCAATTTCGCCGGCTCGACCGACCAGCTACTGGAGGCGATCGCCACCGGCAATGCCGATGCCGGCATCGGCATGGTGCATCGCTGGCTGAAGGCGTTGGAGCAGGGCTTCGACGTCAAGCTGACCGCCAGCTCACATGGCGGCTGCTCGCGCCTGGTCGGCTCCCAGGCCGCCGGGGTGACGACTCTGGAGAGCCTGCGCGGCAAGACCGTCGGGGTCAGCGATCTGGCCAGCCCGGGCAAGAACTTCTTCGCCATCTACCTGACCAAGCACGGCATCGACCCGGAGCACGAGATCACCTGGCGCCAATACCCGGCCAACCTGCTGGGGCTGGCGGTGCAGAAGGGCGAGATCCAGGCGATCGCCGATGGCGACCCGAACCTGTATCTGCTGCAGAAGACCCAGCCGGATCTGGTCGAGATCGCCACCAACCTGTCGGGCGAGTATCGCGAGAAGGTGTGCTGCGTGCTGGGCATCCGCGGCAGCCTGATCCAGGACGACCGGCCGACCGCGGCGGCGCTGAGCCGCGCCATCCTGGAGGCGTCGGACTGGGTGGTGCAGCATCCGGAGGCGACGGCGCAGATCTGCACCTCGATGTCGACCGCCAGCGCGGCCGACCTGACCGCCGTGCTGCGCACCCTGACCCATGGCCACCACCCGGCAGGGCTGGAGCTCAGAGCCGAGATCAAGGCCTATGCCGAGGACCTGAAGCTGGTGAAGGTGCTGCGCTCCGGCACCGACCCGGCGCTGTTCGCCGAAACCGTCACCGAGGACGTGCTGTCATGACCGGCCACCGCGCCCCCACGCCCGCGGCCGCGGCCGTCGGCTGCGGCACCGTCTCCCGCCGCAAGCTGCTGCGCGCGGCCGCGGCGGCCGGCAGCATCGCCCCCCTGGCGCTGCCGGGCCGGCGATCCTGGGCCCAGGCCGCAGCCCCCCGCAAGCTGAAGCTGGCCTGGAGCCAGACGGCGGTCTGCCAGTCGCCGATCTCGGTGGCGCTGAAACGCGACTTCTTCGGCAAATACGGGCTGGAGGTGGAGCACATCCAGTACAGCGGCCCGACCGACCAGCTGCTGGAGGCCATCGCCACCGGCCATGCCGATGGCGGCATCGGCATGGCGCTGCGCTGGCTGAAGCCGCTGGAGCAGGGCTTCGACGTCCGCCTCGCGGTGGGCACCCATGGCGGCTGCATGCGCCTGTTGGCCTCCGCCTCCTCCGGCATCACCAAGGTCGCCGACCTGCGCGGTAAGGCGGTCGCCGTCACCGACCAGGCCAGCCCGGTGAAGAACTTCTTCGCCATCCGCCTGGCCAAGGAGGGCATCGACCCGGAGCAGGTCGACTGGCGGCAATATCCCGGCGACCTGTTCCCCGAGGTGGTGAAGAAGGGCGAGGTCCAGGCGGTCGCGATCGAGGATCCGAACGCCTGGTTCCTGCGCGAGCGCGACGGGCTGACCGAGATCGCCACCAACCTGGACGGCGACTACGCCACCAAGACCTGCTGCGTGCTGGGCATCCGCGGCAGCCTGCTGCGCGACGAGCCGGAGGTCGCGGCGTCGCTGGCCCGCGCCTTCATCGACGCCCAGCACTGGACGGCGGCGAACCCGGCCGAGACGGCGCAGATCTTCGCCCCCTTCATCCCCGGCGACGTCAAGCCGGAGGTCGTCGAGGCGATCCTGCGCAGCCACACCCATAACCACGCCTCGACCGGCGCCCATCTGCGCGGCGAGATCGCCGCCTTCACCGAGGATCTGAAGCTGATCCACGTGATCCGGCCCGGCACCGACGCCACCGAATTCGCCAAGGTGATCGCCCCCGATGTCCTCGCTTGACCAAAGCCTGGCCGGCACGCCGGCCACGGCCGCCGCGCGCCCGGCGCCACCGGACCGCCTATGGACCACCGGGCTGGCCGCGGCCGCGGCCTGGCTGGCGCTGGCGGCCCTGACCTGGCAATGGCCGAACCGGAAGGTCGGCTTCACCGACTGGGCCTATACCGCCGAATTCGCGATCGGCGTCGCCGTCCTGGCCGCCCTGCTCGCCGCCACGGCGGTGCTGGGCCGGCGGCTGGGGCCGGTCTTCGCCTGGCTGCGGCCGGCCGGCCCCTGGCTGGTGGTGCTGCCGGCGCTGTTCGCGGCGTGGGAGGTGGTGACGGCCAAGCTGGCCCTCCTCCCCGTCCCGTTCTTCGCCCCGCCGCAGGCGCTGATCGAGGTCTATGCCGATGACTGGCCGCGCCTCGGGGACAGCCTGCTGAACTCCCTCTGGCTGCTGGCCAACGGTTATGTCCTCGGCGCCGTCTCCGGCTTCCTGACCGGCGTCGCGGTCGGCTGGTCGCGTCAGCTCGGCTATTGGGTGCATCCGGTGCTGCGGCTGCTCGGGCCCATTCCGTCGACCGCGCTGCTGCCGCTCGCCTTCTTCTTCTTTCCATCCAGCTGGGCGGCCGCCGTCTTCCTGATCGGCCTGGCCACCTGGTTCCCGGTCACCGTCCTGACCTGGTCCGGCGTCGCCAGCGTCGACCGGGCCTATTACGACGTCGCCCGCACGCTCGGCGCCGGCGAGCGCTTCCTGGTCCTGCGCGTCGCCATCCCGGCCGCCCTGCCGCATGTCTTCGTCGGCCTGTTCATGGGCCTCGGCGCCTCCTTCTCGGTGCTGGTGGCGGCCGAGATGATGGGCGTGAAGTCGGGCCTGGGCTGGTACCTGCAATGGGCCCAGGGCTGGGCCTCCTACTCCAACATGTATGCGGCGCTGATCGTGATGGCGCTGGTGTTCTCCGGCCTGATCACGCTGCTGTTCCGGCTGCGCGATCGGCTGCTGGCCTGGCAGAAGGGGGTGGTGCGATGGTAGCGGCGGCGATCCACGAGGCGGCGCCCGGGGCCCTGGTGGAGGGCGCCCGGATCGAGATCCGCGACGTCAGCCACCAGTTCGAGCTGGAGGGCGCGACGCTGCCGGTCCTGGACCGCATCAGCCTGGCCATCGAGCCGGGGGAGTTCGTGGCCCTGCTCGGCCCGTCGGGCTGCGGCAAGTCCACCCTGCTGCGGCTGGTGGCGGGGCTGGAGCCGCCGACCGCCGGCGCCATCCTCGCCGACGGCGCGGCGATCCGCTCGACCTCGCCCTCGCGCGTCGTGGTGTTCCAGGACCCGACGCTGTTCCCGTGGCGCACGGTCTGGGACAACGTCGCCCTCGGGCCGCAGGCGCAGGGGCTGCTGCACAGCCGGCGCGGCCGGGTCGACGAGGCGCTGCGGCTGGTCGGGCTGTCCGGCTTCGGCGGCGCCTATCCGCGCCAGCTGTCCGGCGGCATGGCCCAGCGCGCCGCCCTGGCCCGCGCTTTGGTCAACGATCCCAGCCTGCTGATCCTGGACGAGCCGCTCGGCAAGCTCGACTCCCTCACCCGCCTGACCATGCAGGGCGAGCTGGTCGAACTGTGGCGGCGCAAGGGCTTCAGCGCCCTCCTGGTCACCCATGACATCGAGGAGGCGCTGATCCTGGCCAGCCGGGTGATCGTGCTGAGCGACCGGCCGGCCCGGATCGCGGCCGAGATCGCCAATGACCGCCCCTATCCGCGCCATCGCGGCGACCCGCATCTGGCGGCGCTGCGGCACGAGGCGCTGAGGCTGCTCGGTCTCGACGCCACCTGGTGAACCGGGATCCCGATGACCCGCTTCCCCTCCACCGGGCACACTGCGATGTCGAGGCGCGGAAGCCGAGGTGACAAGGCCACCGCGGATCGGGAACGCCGCTCAGCCCTTCACCGCCCCGGCCGTCAGGCCGCGGACCATGGCCCGCTGCACGATCGCGAACAGCACGACGACCGGCACGATACTGATGATGCCCCCGGCCGACAGGGCGCCCCAGGGCAGCTGGAACTCCCCGACCATGAGCTGCAGCCCGACCGGCCAGGTGCGCGACCCGGTGCTGGTCGTCAGCATCAGCGCGAACAGGAACTCGTTCCACGCCCCGATCGCGACGAAGACCGCGGTGGCGACGAGCCCGCCCAACACGAGCGGCAGGACGATCCGCAGCATCGCGCCGATGCGCGAGGCGCCGTCGATCCGGGCCGCCTCCTCCAGCTCGGACGGCACCGCGTCGAAGAACCCCTTCATCATCCAGATGAAGACCGGCAGCAGGAACGTCGTATAGGCCAGGGCCAGGCCGAGGCGGCTGTCGAGCAGGCCGACGCTCCGCATCAGGATGAACAGCGGCACGATGATCATCACCGCCGGGAACATCCGCACCACCAGGTAGAACAGCATCAGCTCGCGCCGGCCGCGGAAGCGGTAGCGGGCCACGGCATAGGAGGCGAGCGTCCCGATCACGACGCAGATCACCACGGTCGTCAGCGTCACCACGGCACTGTTGGCGATCAGGGTCGGGAAGTTGGACCGCGTCCAGATCGCGACATAGTTCTCGAACGTCACCCGATCCGGGATGTACTGGATCGTCGCGGTGACGATGTCCGATTCCGGCTTGAGCGAGGTCAGCAGCGCCCACAGCACCGGAAACATCGCGAAGGCCACGATCGACAATGCCGCGGCATAGCAGAGCAGGACATGGATCCGCCGCCGGGCGGTACGGCTGCGAAGCATCAGTCCCTCATCGCGTTGGAGAGCTTCACATAGGCGTAGCTGAACACCATCAGCAGCAGGAACATGACCACCGACAACGCGCTGGCATAGCCGAAGTTGAACTCCTTGTTCGCCTTCAGGAAGGCATAGAGCGACAGCACCTGGGTCGAGCGGCCCGGCCCGCCGCCGGTCAGGATCAGCAGGATGTCGGGCGAGTTCACCAGACTGATGACCCGCAGCACCACGGTCGCCACGATCACGACCCGGAGCTGCGGCAGGGTGACATGGACGAACTGGCGCCACAGCCCGGCGCCGTCGGTCGCCGCCGCCTCGTAGAGGTCGCCGGGAATGCCCTTCAGGGCGGCCAGCAGCAGCAGCGCGAAGAAGGGGAAGCCGTGCCAGACCTCCACCACCATGGCGGCGGCCATCGCCGTGTCCGGGTCCGCGAACCATGCCTTGTAGCTGCCGAGGATGCCGATGCGCACCAGGATGTCGTTGAGCACGCCGAGGCGCGGGTCCAGCATCAGCGCCCACATATGGCCGGCGACGACATTCGGCAGGAACCACGGCAGCAGCACCAGGATCCCGAGCACCCGGAAGCCCGGCAGGCTGGTGTTGAGCACGAGCGCCGTCAGGAGCCCGAGCAGCAGCTCGCCGGCCGCCGCCCCCGCGACCCAGATCACGGTGTTCTGCAGCGACAGCCAGAAGACCGGATCCCCGACCAGGGCCAGATAGTGCTTGAGGCCGACGAAGCCGGTGCCGAGGTCGACCCGGTTGAGCCGCATCTCGCGGACGCTGAGCACCATGCCCCACAGCGTCGGGTACAGCACGACCGCCAGGATCAGCACCAGGCTGGGAAGCAACAGGTAGTAGGCCCAGCGCCGGCTCTCCGACAGCCGGCCGAGAGGACCGAGCCGGCGGGCCGGCGCCGGCGCCGCGGGCAGGTCCAGCGCCGTCATGCCCGCGCCACGGCGGTGGCCTCGATCCGCTCCCAGTCGAAGTCGAAGCCGATCCCCGGGCGGTCGGAGACCGTGAGCATGCCGCCCTCGATCGCCAGTGGCCCGAGCGCGCCCAGGCCCGCGATCTGCTCGCTTGAGATCACCAGCTGCTCGTAATAGTCGTTGTTGCGGATCGCGGCGCAGAGCTGGGCGTTGGCCAGGCCCATCCCGTGCACCTGGGCCCGCATGCCGTGGGCCTCCGCCAGATGCGCGATCTTGACCGCGCCGGTCAGGCCGCCTTTGTAGAAGGTGCTGGTCCGCGCCATGTCGAGGGCGCCGGCCTGGATCCAGCTGGCCATGTTCCAGTGGCAGCCATCCGACGTCTCTGCCGCCAGGACCGGGATGTCGAGCGCGTCGCACAGCTTGCGGTACGAGCCGAGCTCGAACTCCCGCATCGGCTCCTCGTACCAGAGGAACCCTTCCGCCTCGAGCACCCGGCCGAACTGCAGGGCGGTGACATAGTCCCAGCCGGCCGACCCATCGAACATCAGGTCCGCATCGGGCCCGGCCCAGCGCCGGAGGTTGCGCGACAGCGCCGCATCCGCCTTCGCGTCGCCCCAGGCATGCAGCTTGAAGGCGGTGAAGCCCGCATCGATGCACTCCTTGATGTGCCGCTCATAGTCGCCCATCGAAGCCCAGGTGACCGTCGATGCATAGGCTGGCACCCGGCGGTCATGGCCGCCGAGCAGCTGGTAGAGCGGCATCCCGGCGGCCTTGGCCTTGATGTCCCAGGCGAGCAAGTCGACGATGCCGAGATGCGGCATCGGGATCTCCTCGATCCGGTCGATCTCCCAGATCAGCGTCCACAGCCTTTCGGTCAGGAGCGGGTTCTCGCCGACGAGGCACTTCAGCCGCCGGTCGACGAGGCTCATCGCGCCCCAGGCGTTGGCCACCTCGATCGCGCCGATGATGCCGGCATCGGTGTCCATGCGGATCACGGCCTTCAGCGGCTTGCGGTCCGCCGGGGTGCCGTCGCCGGATCCGGCCAGCCCCTTGCGCCAGCGATAGGGATGCGCCGGGTGCTCGGCCTCGACCACCCAGCAGCGGATGTCCTCGATGCGCATGCGGTGCCTCCCTCGAACATGGGTCTTGCGGTGCGCGGCGCGGCCGCCGCCCCTGCCCCGGCCGCTATTGCAGGGCGGCCTCGAGGCCGGTCATCAGGGCGTCGACGCAGGCTTCCGGCGTGCTCCGGCCGACCAGCACCTTCTGGAATTCGGGCAGCACGACATTGTCGTCCCATCCGGCGGACCCGACGAAGCGGGGCGGCAGGCGGCCGAACTTCGTCGTCTCGACCGCGGCACCGTAGAGCGGATTGCCGGTGATGCGGCTGTCCGACGCCGTCTGCGGCGAGGCCGGGAAGTACCCCGTCTGCTCCAGGAACGCGATCGCCGCGTCGGGCTCGGCCCAGAAGGTCAGCCAGGCCCAGGCGGCATCGGCATTGGCGTCCGACATCAGGCCGTTGAACAGATAGGTCAGCCGCGCGATGTGGGCGGCAGGGCCGGCCGGGCGCGCCGCGGTCATGAACTGGCCCGACTTCATCGCGCCGGAGATCTCCGCCAGCGATCCGGTGTGGTGCCAGACCATGGCGGTCTGGCCGGTCTTGAACGCCTCCATGATCTGCCGGTAGCTGTCATTGGGCGCGCTGGGTGGGCAGGCCTTGTGCCGCGTGAACAGCTCCGACAGGAAGGTGACCGCCTCGACGGCCTTGGCCTTGTCCATCGCCGGCTTGCCGTCGACGACGATCGGCGAGCCGAAGCTCTCGATCATGTCGACCACGAACTGGTAGCCGCCGGCCCCGCCGCGCAGGCCGAAGCCGTAGCGGCCCTTCGCCGGATCGGTCAGCTTGATCGCGGCCTCCTGGAACTCGGCCATGGTCTTCGGCGGCCCGCTGATGCCGGCCTCGTCGAACCAGTCCTTCCGGTAGTACATCCAGTCGACGAAGGTGAAGGCCGGGATGCCGTAGATCTTGCCGCCGACGCTCGCCCCGCTCCACCGATCCTCCGGGAACGCCGCCGCCTTGTCCCAGCCCTTGATCCGGTCGGTGATGTCGATCAGCCCGCCCATCCCGACCATGTCGTTGACCCGCTCGGCGATCACCATCGCCGTGTCGGGCTTCGATCCCGAGACCACCGCGGCGGTGATCTTCGACATGTATTCCGGGTTCGGGATGTTCTCCTGGGTCAGGGAGATGCCGGGGTAGCGCTGCTGGAACAGCGCCATCACCGCCTCCAGCCCCTTGAACTCGCTCTCGCTGGTCAGATGGTGCCAGTAGTTGATCCGGCCTTCCACTGCCGCCCGGGCGAGGCGCGGCGCGAGCGCCAGAACCGGGACGGCCGCGGCCGTCCGCAGCAATGTGCGCCGATCGACGAGCATGACATGTCCTCCCTGCTTTCTGTTCTTGGATCTGGTCAGGACGAGAGCCGGATCGGCGTCGATGCCGGGGCCGGCGGCAGTTCCTCCGGCCGCAGCACCTGCGGCGCCGCCCCGGCCCGGGCCTCGGCGGACAGCACCAGGCCATGGCCCGGCCGGTCCGGCGCGAAGGCATAGCCGTCGCGCATCGCGACCGGCTCCTCGACCAGGTGGTTATAGTTCTGGAACGAATATTCCAGCCAGTCGGCCTCGGGCAGCGCCGCGGCCAGATGGACCCCGATCTCCAGCGAGGTGTTGCCGAGCGTCACGGGGACGCCATGCTCCGCCGCCAGCCAGCCAGCCTTCATCACGTCGCCGATATGGCCGTGGACGTTGAGGAGGTCGGCGCCGCGGCCCTCCAGCAGCCGGCGCTTGCCGCGCAGGTCGAGATACTCGCCGGAATTGACCAGCACATGCGGCGCGGCCAGGCGGATCTCCCGCAGGCCGTCGATGTCGTCGCGCAGGCAGGGATCCTCGACCCAGAGGATGTCGAACCCCGCGCGCCGGAACTGGTCGAGCCGCCGGATCGCCTCCTTCGGCGACCAGGCCTCATTGGCGTCGACCATGATCGGCCCATGGCCCTTCGCGATCTCGGCCACCATCGCCAGGCGCCGGAGATCCCATTCGATGTCGGGATGGCCGACCTTGATCTTGAAGCCGCGATAGCCCTGGTCCCGCGCCTGCCGGAACAGGGAGGCGTAGTCGCCGTCGGTCAGGTGGAAATCCAGGCCGCTGGCATAGACCCGCACCTTGGGATCGCTGCCGCCGAGGTAGCGGTAGAGCGGCAGGCCTGCCTCCTGCGCCGCAAGGTCCCACAGCGCCTGGGCCACCGCCTCCTCGAAGCCGAGCGAGGTCCGGCGGTTGTTGCCGCCGCGCGGCCGGGTGACCCGGTGGATCAGCCCCGCCGGCGCCTGCCCCGCCAGGCCGGGCCACGCCTCCTCCGCGAAGATCCGCTCGATCTCGGCCAGCGCCGGCAGCGGATGGAACAGGCTGTGGAAGAAGCCGGTGCCGGTGCGCCCGTCGTCGGTATGCAGCTCGACCACGCCGATATGCGCCTGGGCGATGCGGACCTGGCTGTCGCCGATCACCCGGTCACGGGCAAACTGGAAGCGGGTCAGGGTGAAGTCGGTCAGCCGCATCTCTGGCTCCTCCGGCGCACCGCCTTTCGATGACGGCTGTTGATATATCAACTCAGGTAACAGATATTTCTATACGGTGCAATTGAATCATCAGGCAAATGACAGATGCTGAAACGGTCATCCGACGAGCGCCCATCGACCCCTTCCGAAGGCGCGCCGAATCTCAGCCGCATTGCCTATGAGCGGTTCAAGGAAGCCCTGTTCGAACGACGGCTGCAGCCCGGCGCCTTCATGTCGCAGGCGGAGCTGGTCGAGATCGTCGGCTCGCCCCTGGGGCCGCTGCGGGAGGCGCTGCAGGTGCTGCAGGCGGAAGGGCTGGTGACCATCCGGGCCCGCGCCGGCATCGAGATCGCCAAGCCGGACCTGGCGCTGGTCCGCAACTCCTACCAGCTGCGCCTGTTCCTGGAGACGCCCGCCATCCGGCACTTCGCCGAGGCGGCGCCGCGCGACCGGATCGAGGCCATGATCGCGCAGCATCGCGAGGCCATCGGCTGGGTCGATGGCGCCGATCTCGACCGCGACCTGGCGCGCCGGATCGAGGAGGTCGATCTCAGCCTGCATCTCGGCGCGATCGACGCGCTCGACAACCCCCTCCTGCGCAGGGCGTTCCTGCAGACGCAGGACTACATCCGCCTGATCCGCCTCGATCATCACTACGCCTACTCGGCGGCGAAGGTGCGGCGGACGATGGCGGAGCATCTGGAGATCTTCGAGGCCTGCCTGGCCAGGGATCCGGACGCCGCCGAGGCGGCGCTCAAGACCCATCTGACGCAATCGATCCAACGGGCGATGGGCCTCTAGGCCAAGAGCGATCCGACCGGCGACCGCAACGGGCTGGCGGCGACCGCCGAGGCGGAATACCGGATGGAGCTCGTCCGGCTCCCCCCGAAACCGCACCTCGCCTGGACCGACGACGAGTATATGAGCAACACCTTCGGCATCACCGCGGCCCAGGCCGGGCGATCCCGTCGCTGCCCGACCATCTTGGCCGGGGCGCGCTGGCTGGGTGAGCGGCATGACCGGAATATTGTTCACATAACCTGAACATGCCTGCCGGCATCGGACGCCTTCCGAATGACGGCGCGAACAATTTAGTGATCAGGACCGAAGCCCCGGCACGGGCGCGCAACGGATCACCTGGCGCGTCCATTCGTGGAGCTCGCGGCGACACTCACGAATGCGGGACAGGACCATGACCTACGACCTCGTCGTCAACGGCGCGATCCAGCGGGTGGAGGCGGATCCGGACACGCCTCTTCTCTGGGCGCTGCGCGACATATTGGGAATGATCGGCACCAAGTTCGGCTGCGGCGCCGGGCTGTGCGGCTGCTGCACCGTCCATATCGACGGCGCGGCGACGCGCGCCTGCCAAACGCCGATCGATTCACTCGGCTCCTCGCGGATCACCACCATCGAGGGCGTCGCCGCGTCCGAGACCGGCCGGCGCGTCCAGCAGGCCTGGCTCGATATGGAGGTGGTCCAGTGCGGCTATTGCCAGCCCGGGCAGATCATGGCGGCAACGGCGCTGCTCAGCGAAAACCCCCATCCCACCGACGACGACATCGACGCGGCGATGTCCGGCAATCTGTGCCGCTGCGGCACCTATAACCGCATCAAGGATGCGATCCGGCAGGTCGCGGCCCGACGTCATCCGGTTCGGGAAGGCCGGCAATGATGAAGCATATGTCGCACGCGAAGATTTCCCGCCGCGCCTTTCTGGGCACCGGAGCGACTGCCGCCGGCGCGCTGATGATCGGCATACCGCTCGCAGCCAAGCCCGACGCCGCGCAGGCCGATGGGCCTGTCGTCTTTGCACCCGATGCCTTTCTGCGGATCGCCCGTGACGGCGCGGTGACGCTGATCATGCCTTATGTGGAGATGGGCCAGGGGACCTATACCTCCGTCCCGATGCTGATCGCCGAGGAGCTCGAGATCGACCTCGGTGCCGTCACCGTGGTGCACGCTCCGGCGAATGACGCGCTCTATGCCAACCCCATCATGGGCGATCAGGAGACCGATGGCTCGCTCTCCATGCGGGCGGCCTGGGAACCGATGCGGCGGGCCGGGGCGACGGCGCGTCAGATGCTGGTTGCCGCCGCGGCATCGGTGTGGGGCGTGGACGCCGCCTCGTGCCGGGCCCGGGACGGCGCCGTCGTCCACGTGCCGACCGGACGGCGGATCGACTATGGCGATCTCGTCCAGCGCGCCGCGACGCTGCCGGTTCCGCATGATGTCCCGCTGAAGACGGGAGGCTTCCGCCTCATCGGCACGCCGCACAGGCGGCTGGATTCGGCCGCCAAGGTGCGGGGCGCCGCGCAGTATGGCATCGATGTGCGGCTTCCCGGCATGAAGGTGGCGGCTGTCATGGCCTCGCCGGTGCTCGGGGGGCGGCTCGCCGGGCTGGACGATAGCGCCGCGCGCAAGATCGGCGATGTACGCGATGTCCTGCGCATCGACGATGCGGTCGCCGTCGTTGCCGATCATTGGGCCGCCGCCAAGAAAGGGCTCGATGCCCTCGTGATTGCCTGGGACGACGGTCCGAACGCCGGTTTCTCGACGAAGGCGCTGTTCGCGGATCTGGAGGCGGCCGCGTCCGACGTTGCCGTGCGCGGCCCGTCCGCCGGCGACGTGGCAGCCGGCTTTGCCGGCTCGGCGCACACCATCGAGGCCTCCTACCGCCTGCCGATGATCGCCCATGCGCCGATGGAGCCGCTGAACTGCACGGTCCATCTCCATGACGGAAGGTGCGAGGTCTGGGTCGGCACCCAGGCGGCGACGCGCGCGCAGGCAGCGGCCGCCAAGGCCGCCGGCCTGCCCATCGAAAAGGTGGAGGTCCACAACCAGTATCTCGGCGGCTCGTTCGGCCGGCGGGCGGAATCCGATAACGTCACCCAGGCGGTGTTGTTCGCCCGACAGGTCGATCATCCCCTGAAGATCGTGTGGAGCCGCGAGGAGGATACCCAGCACGACTTCTATCGTCCGGCTTATCTGAATCGGCTGAAGGCCGGCCTCGATGCCTCCGGGCGGATCACCAGCTGGGCGCATCGAATCGTCGGTCCCTCGCCGCTGACGCGCTGGCTGCCAGCCGCAATCCGCAGCGACGGCCTCGATCCCGACGCGATCACCAGCGCGGTCGGCCCCTACGCCTTCGAGACCATGCAGGTTGAATATGTGCGCCGCGAAAGCCCGGCCTATCGATCCGGCTTCTGGCGCGGTGTCGGCACCACGCACAATGCCTTCGTGGTCGACAGTTTCATGGACGAGCTGGCAGCCGCCGCGCGTATCGATCCGCTGGCGTTCCGCCGCATGCATCTGGCCGACGATCCGCGGCTGCGCGCGGTCCTCGACATGGCGGCGGATAAATCGGGCTGGGGGGCGCCGTTGCCCGAAGGCAAGGCGGGCGAGCGAATGGGCCGCGGCGTCAGCCTCCTGCAGGATTTCGGCGGCACCATCCTGGCCCATGTCGCCGAAGTGGCCATCGACAAATGGGGCTCCACGCGGGTGACGAAGGTCACCTCCGTCGTCGACTGCGGCAAGGTCATCAACCCGGATACCGTCGCAGCGCAGATCCAGGGCGGTGCCATGTTCGGCATCTCTGCCACCCTCTATGGCGAAATCACCTTTGCAAACGGGCGCGTCGAGCAGGGAAATTTCGACAGCTCCCCGGCCGTGCGGATGGACCAGGCGCCGCGGATCACAGTGCACATCATCGAAAGCGGCACCGTTCCCTTCGGCGTCGGCGAAGCCGGCACGTCCGGCATTGGCCCGGCTGTCGCCAACGCCGTCTTCGCGGCGACCGGAAAGCGTCTCCGGCATCTGCCGATCACGCCGGAAGCGCTCGGCGGTTAACGCGTCGCCCCTCCCGTCCCCACTCCGCAGGCGTCCCATGCGATCGATCATCAGCGTGCTCGCTGCCAGCTTTCTGCCTGCCTCGACCATCCAGCCCGCGCGCCGACGGCGACGACCGTCAGGACGTCATCGCCGATCTGAGGACACTGCTGGCCTCGCCAACTGCCGCTCCATAACCGCGACGAGCGGCCGTGCCTCATGAGCCGCGGCTGGCGAACAGTGCCGTCACCCAGTCGATGAATGCCCGGACCGGAGGCGAAGCCTGCCGCGACGGTGGGAAAAGCAGGGAGATCGGCACGTGGTCGGAGCGGCACCGGCCGAGCACCTCGCGCAAACGGCCGCTGACAGTATCGTCGGCCACGATGAAGTCCGAGAGGCGGGCCAGCCCGAAGCCTCCTACGGCGAGATCCAGCAGTGCGAAGGTCTCGTCGACCACGAGGCATCCACGCGGCTCGATGGCGTGGGAGACATCGCCTTCGTTCATCACCCACTTGTCGGGACGGCCATTATGCGCCGAGGAATAGCCCAGCAGCACGTGGCCGGCGAGCGCCGCAACGTCCTGTGGCTCGCCATGGCGTTCCAGGTAGTCCAGCGAGGCGCACACCACCCAGCGATAGCTGCCGACGCGCCGGGTCATGAGGCTCGAATCGGGAAGTGCCCCGGTGCGGATGACGCAGTCGACGCCTTCCTGGACGAGGTCGATCAGTCGGTCATTCATGCCAATCGACATTTCGACATCGGGATAGCGCTCACGGAACGAACCCAGCGCCGGCAGGACAATCGAGCGACCGACGGCCGGCGGCATGTCGACCCGCAGGCGCCCGCTGACGCGCCCGTCCGGACGCAAGCTGTCCTCCGCAGCCCGGACATCGAGCAGGATGGCACGGCAGCGCTCGACATAGAGTTCCCCTTCCTCGGTAAGACTAAGCCGCCGCGTGCTGCGATGCAGGAGCCGCACGCCGAGGTGATGCTCCAGACGCTGCATCGTCATGGTGACGGAGGAGCGTGGCAGGCCGAGCGCTTTCGCCGCCCTGGAGAGGCTTCCGGCCTCCGCCACACGGACGAACGTCTCCATCGCCTTCAGCCGATCCATCCGTCACTCCTGTCAACCCTGCCGGCAATTCAGGTCCGGACTCGTATAGCGACATCGCCGACATCCCGCACAACCATGCCTCGGCATGCCCGGTATCGCACTCGATGGATGCGGAGGAATGAGTTCGCAGATCTCCAGCTTGCGGTGGTCGCCACGTCGACGCGGCTGGCGAGCGCCTCGATGCCGCGTTCGACAGCCTTTCGCGAAGCACGCGTGTCACGTCGGCTCGCACGGTCTTGGCGCGCCAATACAGTCCCGCTATCCGCCGGCGAGACGGTGTCGGCCACATGGCCGATCCGCATCTTCCTCTCCCGGGAGCGGGGCGAGCCGCCGGGCAAGGGTGATGCTGAGACCCGTGCCGGCGGCGAGGCAGGCGGCGATGCAGAGGATGGCGACGACGAAGGCTTGGGTGATGACCGCCGGATCGGTGCGCGCATCGAGAACGGTGTAGAAAATCCCGCCGATCACCGCGACGCTGAGCGCGGTGCCGACCTGCAGGGTCGAACCGGCGATGCCGGCGATCATGCCGGAAAAGGCCGGCGCGACGCGGCCCGTCACCATCCGCATCAAGGTCGGCAGCGCCAGCCCTTGCCCGAAACCGATGACGAACAGGATGGCGGCAAGCGGCACGGGCGCGGGGGGCACGCCGGCCGGCGCCGCCACGATGGCCGAGACCAGGGCGACAAACCCGACGGCCTCCAGCCCCATGCCGACCGGATTGACATAGGCGCCGAGAATGCGCCTGCAGGCGGGAGCCGCCAGCGGCCCCAGCAGGAAGCCCGCACCGAAGGGCAGGAAGACCAGGCCGGCGCCCAGCGCGGTCGCGTGCAGCGCGTCCTGCAGATAGACCGAGAACAGCAGGAAGAAGGGCGCGATCGCGTAGAACAGCAGCGCGATCAGCAGCGCGCGGCCCAGCCCCGGCGCCCGCACGGCGGCCGGATCGATCAGGGGCGTGCCGCCCGCATGTGCCAGCCGGGCCTCGTAACGCCAGAACAGCCACGCCAGCACCGGCACCGCCATGAGCGACAGCCAGGACCATAGCGGCCAGCCCGCCTCACGCCCCTCGATCAGAGGCACGATCAGCGCGCCCAGCGTCAGCATCGACAACGCCGTGCCGCCAAGGTCCAGCTTGCGGGCGTCTTGCGCACGCGTTTCCTTCAGCAGGGGAATGCCGAACAGCACGACCAGGATCGCCACCGGCAGGTTGACGAGGAAGATCGCCCGCCAGCCCAAGCCCATGAGATCGAGCGAAATCAGGATACCGCCCAGCGCCTGGCCGACCACGGAGGCCAGGCCGAAGACCGCGCCGTAAAGGCTGAGCGCGAGCGGCTTTTCGCTTTCAGGGAAGATCGCCTGCACCGAGGCGAGCGCCTGTGGCGCCATCACCGCCGCCGTCACGCCCTGCAGGGCGCGCCCGGCGATCAGCGCCCATGGCGACCATGCAAAGCCGCACAGCAGCGACGCCGCGGCAAAACCGATCAGCCCGAGGAAGAACACCCGGCCGCGACCATAGAGATCGCCGAGGCGCCCGCCGGTGATCAGCATCACGGCATAGAACGCGGCATAGGAGGAGATGACGAGCTGCTCGGCAGAGGACGCGGCGCCCAATTCCCCGCGGATCGAGGGAAGGGCGACATTGACGATGAAGAAGTCGAGCGGCGGCAGGAACGCGCCGACCAGCAGGATCACGAACATGGCCCAGCGGCGCGGGTCGGGCGAGGCAACATCACCCCGGGGCCGGGCGGGCGGCAGGGCTTCCGGGTGCGCTTCCATGGTGCTCACGGATGTCTTCCGTTCTGGATGGTGAACGTCGCCGTCGCCGACCCGTCCAGGTCGCTCCAGCGGCTGTCGCGCCGCCGCTCAGAGCGGCTTGGCCAGGCTGCGCTGAGGCTTGACGGCTGTGACCAGATCCACGTCGGCCATCACCCGCGCCGTTTCCGGCGAGGCCAGGGCCGTTCTCATGGCCGCCTCGTCCCGGAAGACACAGGTCGCGATGGCGATCAGGCCGCCGTCATCCCCCTGCGGGAAGAAGCCGGCGAGGCGTTCGAGCCCGTAGGGTCCCCAGCATTCGCGCACGAGCGGGAAATGGACGTTGATCCAGTGCTCGCGGTCGAACGGCGTGTCGGCATTTCCGGCATAGGTCACGTACATGGTGATCATAGCGGGCTCCTCAGCTCCGAGTGTCGAAATCAGTGGCGATGGAGATGTCGCGCCAGGCGGCGATGTCGGCGCGGAATCTCTCCAGCTTCCGATCCGCGATCGCATGCGCGACCGGTCCGAGCGGGAGGTGCAGCGGCGGATGCTCGGTATCGATGGCCTGCAGCATCACGGCGACGGCCTTGGCGGGATCGCCTGCCTGCCTGCCATTGTTGGTCTGGCGATACCGCCGCCTCGCATGCGCCGTGTCGGCATAGGCGGCGATCTCCCGCGCCGCGGCGACGATCGAGCGGCCGAGAAACTCGGTGCGGAAGGGGCCGGGCTCGACGATGATGACCTTCAGCCCCAGGGGACGAAGCTCCTCCGCCAGGGCTTCCGACAGGCCTTCCACCGCGAACTTGGTCGCGTTGTAGATGCCATTGCCCGCAGAACCGGCGATACCGGCGCCGGAGGAAAGATTGACGATGCGGGCCCCTTCACGCCTGCGGAGCGCCGGCAACGCGGCCCGCGTCGTCTCGATCAGGCCGAACACATTCGCCTCGAACACCGGCCGGTATTCGCCGGGCTCCCCCTCCTCGATCGCCCCGATGAAGCCGAATCCGGCGTTGTTCACCAGGATATCGAGACCGCCGAAGGCGCTCTCGGCCAGCGCGACCGCCTCTGCCGCGGCGCCGGGCTGCGTCACGTCGAGCGCGATGCCGCGCACAGTATCGGGGTAACGGCCGCACAACGCCCGCAAGGCATCGACCGAACGCGCGGTGGCGACAAGCCGGTCGCCACGCCCGGCGACCGCCTCGGCAAGTTGCTTCCCCAAGCCGGACGAACATCCGGTAATCAGCCAGGTCTTCACCAAATCCTCCTGCGATGCGCCCGACGAGGGCCTGCTTCACGCGCGGCTCGTCCGCACCAGGTGGATTTAGGCGATCAGATCTGTACGATAACTGACAGTATCGAACGATCTCTGTTCACTTTTGTGAGTCGGCCCGATGGAGTGGAGCGACGTCCGGATTTTTCTGGCCATAGCCCGCGCCGGCACGCTGGGCGGCGCCGCCCGCGCGCTTCACCTGAGCCATCCGACGGTCGGCCGTCGCCTCCGGGCCCTCGAACAGGCGACCGGCCATACGCTGTTCCAGCGAACGGCCGACGGCTTCATTCCGACCGAGGAGGGCAACGCCGTCATCGCCATGGCGGAGCAGATGGAGGAAGGCGCCCTGGCCATGGAACGGCGGCTCGCCGGGCAGGAGCAAGACCTTCAGGGCAGCCTGCGCATATCGTCCGCCGACTGGTTCGGCGCCTACGTCCTGCCGCCGATCATCGCCGATTACGCCAAGGCCTATCCCCTCGTCGATATCGAGATCCTGACGGGCACCCGCCTGTTCAGCCTCGCCCAGCGGGAGGCCGACATCGCGTTCCGGATCGTCCCGTTCAACACGCCCGATGTCGTGCAGCGACGGCTGATCCGACTGGCCTATGGTGCCTATGTCGCGGCGGAGTCCCCCGAGCCGGCCTATGGCGATGGAGCCGGCTTCCGGCTCATCACCCACGAGACGTCGACGGGCCAGTTCCCGGATATCGCCTGGCTCGAGGAGAGCTTCCCGAATGCGAGGCCCGTCCTGCGTTCGAACAATCGGAATGTGCAGGGGCGCATGTGCAGACTGGGCATCGGTATCGCTGTTCTGCCGCAAGTCGTCGGCAATCAGATGGCAGGGCTGCGCCGGCTCAACCTGCCGGCGGAGCCACCCGGCCGGGATATCTGGATGGGCTATCATCGCGACATGAGGCGCCTTCACCGTCTGCGGGCCTTCATCACCACGGTGACCAATCACATCGCGAACTTGCAATCCTGACTCGGGCGGCTCTGTTCAGTTGGCCTGTCTGCTTTGCACGAATCCGGCAATGGAGACGGAGCGGACGCCGAGGGCCGTGCCGGTCTTGTCGGCAGAGAGCCGGGCGCGCGGGGATTATCTGGTGTGCCGGCTGCTCCGGCACTTCGAAGCCCAGTTGCCCACGCCTCCCTTCGTCCGCATCAGCCGCTCGCTGATCGTCAACCTGGACCAGTTGGAGCGGGTGGACTGGCGGGAGGCGGGGCGTTGCAGCCTGTCGCTCGGTGACGGCATTGGACCAGTCATGCTGGGCCGCATTGCCGCGCGGCGGCTGCGACAGAGCCTCGATACTCGCCCTGAAGTGATCATCTGATGGAGCGACGCCACCATGACGAGGTCGCCTGCCGCGCCGCGACGGCCGTCGACGCGCCGCGGCAGGCGGGATATCGCGATGTCGCGGTGTTCGTCGGCGCCTGGCACGAATGGGCGGCGCGGCACTGATGCCGCGCCGCTGGACCGCGTTCAGCAGATGGTCGCACCGGCGACCCGACAGCGGACATCTGTCCGAATACACCGGGGAAAGCCTCGTTCACCGATAGCGCAGCATGCTCACCGGGTGCCGAACCCGGTCATTCCGCCGGCATAGGGCTTCGGCCGCGGCGAGGCATAGCCGCCGGTCTTGGCCGTGCGCAGGCCGAGCCGCGCCAGGGCCTCGACCAGCGTGACCGCGGCGGCGACGCCGTCGACCACCGGCACGCCGTGCCGGGCCGACAGCCGCGTAGCCAGATCGGCCATGCCGGCGCAGCCCAGCACGATCGCCTCGGCCCGGTCGCCCTCGAGCGCCGCCGCGATCTCGGCCGAGATCCGAGCCTCGGCCTCCGAGCCCGGGCGCTCCAGTTCCAGCACCGGGATCTCCGCCGCCCGCACCCGGGCGCAGCGCGAGGCCAGGCCATAGCGCTGCAGGTTCGCCTCGATCACCGGGATCGAGCGCCCCAGCGTGGTCACCACCGCGAAGCGGCCGGCCAGCAGCGAGGCGACATGGAAGGCAGCCTCGCCGATGCCGACCACCGGCACCGCCGCCAGACTGCGGGCGGCGTCCAGCCCGGTGTCGTCGAAGCAGGCGATGACGTGGCCGGCAACGCCACGCGCCTCGCCGCGGGCGATCTCCCGCAGCAGCGCCGGCACCGCCAGGGCGCCGTCGACCCAGCCCTCGATCGAGGCCGGGCCGGTCTCCGGATTGACCGCGGTGACACGGGTGCCCGGCGCCGCCACGGCCGCGGCGGCGGCGGCGATCTTGGCGGTCATGCCGGCCGTGGTGTTCGGGTTGACGACAAGGATCTCCATGCCGGTCACACCAGCCCCTGCCCTGCATCCATGCCGTGGCGGCCGCGGCGGCGGCGCAGCAGCGCCATCAGGCCGAGCGCGGTCAGCACCACCGCCAGCGACACCGCCGTGGTCACCGTGCCGAGGGCGTAGATCTCCGGCGTCGTCACCGTGGTGGTCAGGCCCTGCAGTTCCAGCGGCAAAGTGTTCTGCTCGCCGATCGCCTGGGACGACCGGGCGATCTCGTCCCAGGACAGGGTGAAGCCGAACAGCCCGACGCCGACCACGCTGGCGCCGATGATCGGCAGCACGACATGGCGGAAGCTCTGCCAGGAGGAGGCCCCCAGGTCCCGCGCCGCCTCCTCGTAGCGGCGGTCGAAGCGGTTGAAGACCGCGAACATGATCAGGAGGCCGAAGGGCATCGTCCAGGTCAGATGCGCGCCGAGGCCGGAGCGGAAGAGGCCCATCGCCGTGGTGAACTCGTCATTGATCCAGGCGATGTCCCAGCTCTCGCCCAAGGCTTTGATCGCCTCGTCGAGCAGGCGGAACTCCAGCGCGATGCCGAGCGAGACCACGATCGACGGCATGATCAGGCTGGCGATGGCGGTGTAGAACAGCGCCGACTGCCCGGGAAAGCGCCGGCGGAAGGCCAGGCCCGCCATCACCGAGAAGGCCATGGTCAGCACCATCACGACCAGGCCGAGCTTCAGCGAGCGCCAGAAGGCGGCGCCGATGTCGACCACGCCCATGCCGGCCCATAGCTTCTCGAACCAGAAGGTCGAGATCCCGTTCATCGGGAAGGTCAGCCCGCCCTGCGGCCCCTGGAAGGACAGCACGAAGATGGTCAAAGTCGGGCCGTACAGGAACAGCACGAACAGGCCGAACACGGCGGCCAGGACGTAGAAGGAGAGCGGACGGCCCTCGCGCATCGCTCAAAGTTCCTTCCGGATGTCGACCAGCCGGGTCAGCGCGACGATGATCATGATGACGACGGCCAACAGGATCACGGCGTTGGCCGCCGCGGCCGGGAACTGCAGGTAGCTGAGCTGGACCTGGATCACCTTGCCGACCGAGGCGATCTGCTGGCCGCCCATGACGCCGACGGTGACGAAGTCGCCCATCACGATGGTGACGACGAAGATCGAGCCGATGACGATGCCCGGCTTGCACAGCGGCACGATCACGTTCCACAGGATCTGCCAGCCGCTGGCACCGGCATCGGTCGCGGCCTCGATCAGCGACCGGTCGATGCGCAGCATCGAGTTCAGGATCGGCACGATCATGAACACCGTGAACAGGTGGACGAAGGCCAGCACCACTGAGAATTCCGAGTAGAGCAGCCCGTCGATCGGCCGGTCGATCAGCCCGAGGCCGAGCAGCCCCTGGTTGACCAGCCCGTTGCGGCCGAGCAGCGGGATCCAGGAGATCATCCGGATCACGTTCGAGGTCCAGAACGGGATGGTGCAGAGCAGGCACAGCACGATCTGCATCGCCGTGGTCCGGACGTGGAACACCAGGAAATAGGCGATGGTGAAGCCCAGGGTCAGGGTGATGGCCCAGACCATCGCCCCGATCTTCAGGGTCGAGAGATAGGTCTTGAAGGTGGTGCACAGCTCCGGCAGTGACGTCAGGCAGCCGTCGAAGGCCTCGACATAGTTGCGGACCGTGAAGTCGGGGACGATCGAGTATTCGGTGTAGTCCCAGAAGCTGACCACCACCGTGACCGCCAGCGGCAGCACGAAGAACAGCAGGAACACCAGCATCATCGGCGCGGCCTGGAGGAACGCCGTGAAGCGGCCGGAGGATTCAGCCTTGGGCGCCGCGACGGAGCGGACGGATGCGTCTTCCGCGGGGATGGCGGTCATCGTGCCTCTCGGATCATGCGGCGGCGAGCCCCCTCACCCTCCCGGCCTGCGGCCGGGCCCCTCCCTCTCCCCGAGGAGAGGGAATCTTCACCTCTCCTCGGGGAGAGGTCGAAATCGCGGCAGCGATTTCGGGTGAGGGGGCGGTCACGATGGTCCTCAGCGCCTCACGCGGCGATGAAGGCGTTCCACTTGCGGACCATGTAGTCGTTCTCGTCCATCACCGCGTTCCAGCAGGCGACCGAGCCCATGCGCTGGTCGTAGGAGCCGCCGTCGCGCACCGCGCCCGCCTTCTCCATTACCGTGCCGTCCGGCGCCTTGATGTCCTTCTCGGCCGGCTTGCCCTCCATCCAATAGGCCCACTCGTAGGGCTCCATATTGGCCTTGGCCGTATCCAGCACCGCCGAGTAGTAGCCCTGGCGGTTGAGATAGGCGCCGGCCCAGCCGGACAGGAACCAGTTGATGAAGTCATAGGCGGCGTCGAGCTTCCGGTCCTTCAGCGTCTTCGGCAGGCCGAAGCCGGAGGCCCAGGCGCGGTAGCCCTCCTTCAGCGGCTGGAAGGTGCAGGCGATGCCCATCGAGCGGACCTTGGTCACGGCCGGCGACCACATCGACTGGATCACCGTCTCGCCCGAGGCCATCAGGTTCACGCTCTCGTTGAAATCCTGCCAGAAGGCACGGAACTGGCCGGCCTGCTTGGCCTCGGTCAGCACCTTCATGGTCAGGTCGATCTCCTCCTTCGTCATGTTGCCCTTGTCGGCATAGGTGTGGAGACCGGCCGATTCCACCACCATCGCCGCGTCCATGATGCCGATCGACGGGATGTTCAGGATCGAGGCCTTGCCCTTGAATTCGGGGTTCAAGAGCTCCTTCCAGCTCTCGACCGGCCGGCCGATCAGATCGGGCCGGATGCCGAGCGTGTCGGCGTTGTAGGTGGTCGGGATCAGGGTGATCCACTCGGTCGGCTCGGCGGCGAAGGTCTTCCCGTTCTTCTCGGGCAGGTAGAACACCTTCTTCGGCGCGGTGCCCTGGTCGCCGATGGTCTTGCCGTTCAGCTCGCCCTTGGTGAAGACGGTCGAGATCTGGTCGACATATTTGATCCGCTTGGCGTCCATGCCCTGCAGGTTGCCGGAGGGCAGCAGCTTCTTCAGCGAGAAGTATTCGCTGTCGACGAGATCGAAGGAGTTCGGCTGGGTGACGATGCGCTTGGTCACCTCGTCGGTGGTCACCGGCACGTATTCGATGATGATGCCGAGATCTTCCTTCGCCTTCCGGGCGATGTCGGCGCTCTGGTTCACCGCGGTGCCGAGGTAGCGCAGCGTCACCGGCTCGGCCGCGATGATCGCCGGGAAGCCGGTGATGGCGCGGCTGCCGACCAGCGCGCCGGCCGTCGCCGCCGTGGTCTTCAGCAGGGTGCGGCGGGAGAGGCCGCGCTTGGTATCCTTGGTGTCCGCCATGGTGAGCCTCCGTCAGTGTTGGGGGCGATGGTCGCCGCGCCCCGCGGCGTCGAGGGGATGGATGTCCTGGTCGGCCCAGGCGACGGCGACGCGGTCGCCCGGCGCCACCGGGTCGGCGAAGAAGTCGGCTTCGGGCAGCCAGGCCAGCATGTCGGGCGCCAGGTCGCAGCCGAAGGCGACATGGACGGTGGCGCCCTGGTACTCGACCCCCTGCACCACCGCCTCGACCTGGCCGGGCGGCAACGTGACGCCATGGGGGCCGGCGCCGTTGATCCTGCTCAGCCGCAGCCGGTCGGCGCGCAGCGTCGCCGGGCGGCCGCCGAGGGTCACGACATTATGGCCGCCGATGAAGCGGGCGACGAATTCGGTGGCCGGCCGGGTGAACAGCTCCTGCGGCGACCCTGCCTGCTCGATCCGGCCGCCCTTCATCACCACCGCCAGGTCGGCCAGCGCCATAGCCTCCTCCTGGCTGTGGGTGACGTGGATGAAGCTGATCCCGAGTTCCGCCTGCAGCCGCTTCAGCTCGGCCCGCATCCTGACCCGCAGGAACGGGTCGAGCGCCGAGAGCGGCTCGTCCAGCAGCAGGATCTGCGGCTGGGTGATCAGCGCCCGGGCCAGCGCCACGCGTTGCTGCTGCCCACCCGACAGCTGCGCCGGCAGCCGCTCGCCATAGGCCTCCATCGCCACCAGGGCCAGCAGCTGCGCCGCCCTGCCCCGGCGCTCCGCCTTCGCCACGCCGCGCATCTTCAGGCTGAAGGCGACGTTGTCGACCACGGACAGATGCGGGAACAGGGCGTAGGACTGGAACATCATCGCCGTGCCGCGCTTGGCCGGCGGCCGGTCGGTGACATTGGCGACGCCGAGGATGATGTCGCCGTCCGACACCGCCTCATGCCCCGCGACCATGCGCAGGGTCGAGGTCTTGCCGCAGCCGGATGGGCCGAGCAGGCAGCAATAGGTGCCGGCCGGGATCTTCAGGTCGATGCCGTCCACGGCGATGGTGCCGCCGTAGCGCTTGGTCACCTTCACCAGTTCGAGATCTGCGCCGCGCATGCCGCTCTCCCTTTCGGGCAGGGAGATGAGCAAGCGCCGTGCCAAGCGCCCGACGGCGCGATTCCGCCGCCCGAGGGCGCATGGGGCACCGGCCGGCGCCTATGCTTTGGGCATGTGCATACGGATGGAACCAGGATTGTGCACAATCTTGGAGCGACGAGAATACAATCTTGAGCGGCTTCCGTCTGCATGGGAGGGTGACCCCGGACGATTCGCGGCCGCCCTGCCGCGGCCCGTCGCCGGAGCGGAAGCATGGACACGATCGAGACCGTCGGCACGCTGGCCGGAAGCCGCGACATCCCCGACCGCGGCGCGCGGGCGGCGGCGATCTATCGCTCGATCCTGGACGCGATCGTCGAGCACCGGCTGCCGCCGCGCACCAAGCTGTCGGAGGACGAGATCGGCACCGCCTTCGGCGTCAGCCGCACCATCGTCCGCTCCGCCCTGCAAGCGCTGGCGCATCAGCACATGGTGGTGATCGAGAAGAACCGCGGCGCCTTCGTCGCGGCGCCGACGGTCGAGGAGGCGCGCGAGGTGTTCGAGGCCCGGCGGACGCTGGAGGCCGCGATCGCCCGCCGTGCCGCCGAGCGCACCGTGCCGGCCGACATCCGGCGACTGGAGCGGCACTTGGCCGATGAGGCCGAGGCGCTGGGCCGCGACGACCGCCCCCGCGCGATCCAGCTCTCCGGCCTGTTCCATCTCGGCATCGCCGAGATCGCCCGGCAGCGGGTGATGGAGCGGTTTCTGCGCGAGCTGGTGTCGCGCGCCTCGCTGGTCATCGCCCTTTATGGCCGCAGCGGCGCCTCCGCCTGCGGCCATGCCGAGCACGAGGCGATCCTGGAGGCTCTGGCACGGCATGACGCCGACCGAGCGGCGGCCGCCATGCTGGCCCATCTGATCCATATCGAGCAGGATCTCGACCTGGCCCCGGCCGAGGCCGGCCCGGTCGACCTGGCTGCGGTGCTGCGAGGCGATGATGCGCGCGGCCTCCTGTTGGAGAGCCGACCTTCAACCCGATAACCGCCCGCCAGGCCGGGACGCGCCATAAGGGGCATCTCGGGACCTTCCTGGGACATTCACTTTACCCGCCGCAGCCGGTCCGTTCGCCCTCCGGCCGTGTGAGCCGGCGCTGCAGAACCACCTGCGCCGAGCGTCGATACATGACAGGAGTTGAAGCGCTGCCGCATCTTGCTCCGATGAGACGACGGCTACATCTCCCTCGTCCAGACGTCCTCTTCGGTGACGCGATTGAGCAGCGGCTGCCCCGCCCGGTAGCGGCGGAGATTCTCGATGATGACGTCCAGCGACCGTTCGGTCCTGTCGGGCAGCGCGGCCGTGAAATGGGGCGTGATCAGCAGGTTGGGCGTGTCCCAGACGGGATCGTCGGCAACCGGCGGCTCGGGGTCGGTGACGTCCAGCCCGGCGCCGGCGAGCCGCTTCTCCCGCAGGGCCGCGATCAGGGCCGCCTGGTCGATGACGCCGCCCCGCGACAGGTTGACGATGATGGCGCTCGGCTTCATGCGCCGGATGGCCCGGTCGTCGATCAGGTGGTGCGTCGCGTCCGACAGGTTGATGACGAGAGCGAGAATGTCGGCCTCGTCCAGGATCGGATCGATGGTCTCGCCTCGGTCCGCCGAGAACATCCGGTCGACCCCGGGCGGGTTCGGCAGGTCGCGGCGGCGATAGCCGAGCACCCGCATTCCAAACGCCTTGGCGCGTGTCGCGAGTTCCCGCCCCGTATGGCCCATCCCGATGATCCCGATGGTCCGGCCGCACAGGGCGCGCAGGCCGCCCATCTCGGGCGTGCGCAGCCATTCATGCCGCTTCTGGGCTTCGTAGACATCCGGATAACGATAGCCGAGCATCAGGCTGAACATCAGCACGTGCTCGGCCAGCGCCGGTCCCGAGCGCCCGGCGGAGCCGGTCACGATCAGGCCGCGTTCGAAGACCTCCGGACGGGCGGATCTGGTGAGCCCGGCATGGTCGCAATGCACCCATCTGAGCCTCGGCGCCGCCAGATGCCGCCGGTCGAGGTCGCCGGCGAGGATGGCGATCTCGGCCTCCTCCAACGCCGCCTCGACGGCCGCCGTGTCCCGCGACGATACGGCGACCAGGCGGTCCGGCCGGACCGCTTCCGCCAGCCGATCCCAATGCGCGCCCTTGAAGGACGTTTCGGTGTCGACCATCACCACCCGTTCGGCCATGCGCTTCCTCCGCTTCGTATGGGACGGACCATCACCCGACCCTATCTCGAATTCCCGGGCCACACGATAAATTAATCTTTATGTATTATATGAAATTATACCTCCAGTATCTCCTCCTCTGCCCTGTCGCTCGGGGCCGGCGTCTGCTAGGAATGGATCGAGATGAGCGGTGAGGTGGATTTGGACGGGATCGATCCCGACGCCCGGCCCGACGCCCGGCCCGACGCCCGGACGCTGGAGCCCGGCAGTCAGGTCAAGCGGCCGCGCGGCCGGCCGCGCAAGGGCACGCCGGCCGTGCCGAAGCCGCCGAAGCGCGAGCCCGGATACGGGCGGCTGCAGCAGCTCCTGCGCGACGACATCCTCGAGGGCCGCATTCCGGCCGGGTCGCGGATCAAGGTCAGCGAGATCGCCGCGCGCTACGCCACCAGCACCAATCCCGCACGCGAAGCGCTGCAGGGCCTCGAGGGCGAGGGCCTCGTCATCATCAGCCCCAACCGGGGCGCGCGCGTCCGCGCCATCGACGAGGACTTCATCCGCAACATCTTCGACATCCGCGACCTGATCGAACCCTATCTCGTCCGCGGCTTCGCCGAGTTCGCCAGCAACGAGGACGTCGCCGCGCTGGAGGCGCTGCAGCAGGCCTGCCAGAGCGCCGTCGACGCGGCCGATTACCCCGCCTATCACCGCGCCAACGTCGCCTTCCATGACCTCATGATCGAGCATCATCACAACGTCGAGGCCGCGACGCTGATGAAGCGGCACAGCGCCTGGATCCGGGCCCTTTCACGTCGGAATCCGCTGACCCTCGCCAACATGCATCGCTCCACCGCGGAGCATTGGGAGGTGGTCGAGGCGGTCCGTCGGGGTGATCCGGACGCCGCGGCCGCCGCGATGGGGCGGCACATCTCCCATTCCCGCGCGCTGTTTCTCGGCCGCATGAGGCGCGATCGAGTGCAGCGATAGAGGCCCCCGTCGGCGGCAGAGAATTCACGTCCGCACATCGATAAATATCAATCGTACATAAATTTGATTTTCTACTTCACAGTTCGCTGCCCCGTGTTCTAGTCTCCCCGCCATCAGACGGCCGCATGTGCCTGGAAGCCCGGGCGCCGAAGCAGGCCGCGCCGCAGGGAGGACAGCGATGCCCTTGCCATCGACGCCGGGTTTCCGCAGCCGGCCAGCCGCCGTCCTTGAGGCCCGGAATGTCTGACGCCGCGAGCATGGAGGCCCCGCCTCCCGCCTCGCGGTCCATTCCGGATGACCGGACGACGGCCTCGAAGCCGACCGCAAAGCGGATGGCCAGGCCGCTGAAGCGCAGGCGGGCGGCGCGGCAGCAATACGAAGCCTACCTCTTCCTGCTGCCGTGGTTCGCAGGCCTCCTCATCCTGACGGCCGGCCCGCTTGCGGCCTCGCTCTATCTGTCCTTCACCGATTTCGATCTGCTCGGCAGCCCGAACTGGGTCGGGCTCGCCAACTACATCGACCTCTTCACCTACGATCCGCGCTATCTCGGCGCGTTCACGGTGACCTTCATCTACGTCTTCCTGGGCGTGCCGCTGCACCTCGCCTTCGCGCTGCTGGTCGCCATCCTGCTGAACCAGAAGGTCCGGGCGCTCGGCGTCTTCCGCGGGATCTACTACCTGCCGTCGCTGCTCGGCGGCAGCGTCGCCGTCGCCGTGATGTGGCGCCAGCTCTTCGGCGACGGCGGCGTGGTCAACCAGGCCCTCGGCCTGTTCGGGATCGACGCGCCGAACTGGATCTCCAATCCGCGATACGCGCTCTACACGCTGATCCTGCTGCACGCCTGGCAGTTCGGGTCGGCGATGGTCATCTTCCTCGCCGGGCTGAAGCAGGTGCCGCAGGAGCTCTACGACGCCGCGGAGATCGACGGCGCCGGCCGCTGGAGGCAGTTCCGGCACATCACGCTGCCGATGATCACGCCGGTGATCTTCTTCAACCTGGTGATGGGGATCATCCATTCCTTCCAGGCCTTCACCTCCGCCTACATCGTCAGCGGCGGCACCGGTGGCCCGTCGGATTCGACCCTGTTCTACACGCTCTACCTGTACCAGGAGGGGTTCACCAGCTTTCACATGGGCTACGCCTCGGCCATGGCCTGGGTCCTGCTGGTGGTGATCGCGTTCTTCACGGCGATCAACTTCGCCTTCTCCCGGCGCTGGGTCTTCTACGGAGATCAATGACGATGGCTGCGCTGGAGCTGGGCCTCGCGCCGAAAGGCAATATCAAGCAAAACCGGCGAGGCCGTGCGGGATGGGCTGTCTATGCCGTGCTCGTGATCGGCGCGCTGGCGATGATCTATCCCCTGATCTGGATGGTGCTGAGCTCGTTCAAGTCCGACCAGGAGATCTTCTCGAACCCGGCCGCATTGCCGACGCGGCTCGATCTCGACAACTACATTCAGGGCTGGACGGCAGCCACGCCCAGCTTCACCCGCTACTTCATCAACTCCTTCGCCATCTGCCTCGGGGCGGTGATCGGCAATGTGTTCGCCTGCTCGCTGGTGGCCTTCGCCTTCGCCAGGCTGAGATTTCCGCTGAAGGGCGTGCTGTTCACCATCATGCTGCTGACGCTGATGCTGCCGTCGCACGCCCTCCTGATTCCGCAATACGTCCTCTATGTCGGCCTCGACTGGGTGAACACCACCCTTCCGCTGATCGTGCCGAAGTTCCTGGCGACCGACGCGTTCTTCATCTTCCTGATGGTCCAGTTCATCCGCACGATCCCGCGCGAGCTGGACGAGGCGGCGACCATCGACGGCTGCGGCACCTTCGCGCTGTTCCGGCACATCATCTTCCCGCTGCTGCGGCCGGCAATCATCACGACGATCATCTTCACCTTCATCTGGACCTATAACGACTTCTTCTCGCAGCTGATCTACCTGACCTCGCCGGAATCGCTGACGGTGCCGGTCGCGCTGCGCAGCCTCGTCGACTCGTCCGGCGGCGCCTATGCGCAGCTGCTGGCGATGTCGGTCCTCAGCCTCGTCCCGACCTTCGTCGTCTTCCTCGTCTTCCAGCGCCGGCTGGTCGAGGGGATCAGCACGTCCGGGATCAAGGGATAGGCCGGCGCGTCCGCCGCACGCCCATCCGTCCACGCAGGGCACGCCGCCGCCGCGAACGGCGCGGCCCGGAACCAGGGAGGAGGAACAGCACAATGACCACGATCGACACCGCGATGAGCAGACGGACCCTGCTCCTCGGCGGCGCCGCGCTCGGCGGGCTCGCCGCCTTCGGCAGCCGGTCGTCCGGGGCCGACACCGCGCCGGTCCGCTTCGGCATCTTCGGCAACGCGCAGAAGCTCGAGACCCGCGGCCGATCGATCGCCAGGTTCAACGAGCTTCATCCCGACACGCCCGTCACCTTCGAGGGCGTGCCGAGCGCCTCGTGGCCGGACAAGATCGCGGCCATGGTCGCCGGGGGCAACGCGCCCGACGTCATCACGCTCGGCCAGGCCGACCTGGCGCAATACGCCCCTCGCGGCGCCCTCGCCCCGCTCGACGATTTCGTCCCGTCCCTCTTCAGAGCCGACCTGTTCGACACGACCGTGCTCGATCTCGGCCGGCTGAACGGCAGGATCTACGGCGTGCCGATCGCCGTCAGCATCCAGGGCCTCGCCTGCAACATGTCCACGTTGCAGCGCCTCGGCATCGGCGAGCCGCCGGCCGCCTGGAGCTATGAGGAGTTCGCGAAATTCTGCGCGGAGATCCATCGCGCCGACCCGCAGATCCATGGCAGCCACGACGGCGCCGCCAGGCTCGACGCCTTCCAGATGTATCTGATGAGCCAGGGCCGGTCGCTCTATGACGGGAAGACACTGGCCGTCACCGTCGACGACGTCGCCCAGTGGCTCGACTATTGGGACAAGATGCGCAAGAGCGGCGGCGCGGTGCCGGCCGACCTCCAGGCCCAGTTCACCGGCACCGAATGGCCGAACAGCCCGCTGGTCAAGGGCAAGGCGGTCTTCGCCCCGATCGCCTCGCAGGATCTCGCCGGCGGATATCAGGCCCTGACGAAGGACACGCTCGCGATCACCACCCCGCCCTCGGCCGGCGCCGGGGCCAGCCCCGGATACTACCCGCAGCCGACCAGCTCGCTCTGCCTCTACGCCAAGAGCGGCAGCAAGGAAGCGGCCGTCAAGGTCATCGACTGGTTCGTGAGCGATCCGGAATCGGCCAGGATCCTCGGCCTGATCAGCGGACCGCCCGCCTCCAGGCCCGCGCTCGAGGCGGTGCTGGAGCTCGAGGATCTCGCGCCGGTCGATCAGCGCGTTCTCAGATACAGCCAGGCCGCGCTGCCCAAGGCGCTGCCGGCGCCCCCGCCACAGAAGGCCGGACGCGCCATCGAAGACCTGATGCGCCGGGTGAACGAGGATGTCGGCTTCGGCAAATCCTCTGTCCAGGAGGCCGCCCAGGCCTTCATCGATCAAGGCCATGCCCTGATGCGGCGGGCCTGAGTGACCAAACCAACCGAGTCCCACAGAGCCCCCATAAAGCTGGATGAGCTTAGGCGAGATCGGATCATCCCGATTGAACGAAAGCGGTGAGTTTCTTGCCTCTCCCGCTTGCGGGAGAGGCAACGTGAAAACGCTCGACGACATTCCGTCGGCTTCCACCCGAATGCAGCTAGGAGACGCGCCCTATGCCCCTCGATCATGAAGCGAAACCCACCGTCGACGTCCCTGGAGACCGGGGCTGGTGGCGCCGGCCCTTCTCGGTGTTCCAGACCAACCTCCAGGAAATCGATGCGGTCATGGACGTCGAGACGGCGCTGGACGTCATCGAGGGCTACGGCGCCGATACCTGGCTGATCAACACGGGGGGCATCGCGTCCTTCTACCCGACCGAGCTGCCGTTCCAGACGCGCAGCCCGTTCCTCGCCGACCGGCCCTCGGGTGACCTGATCGGCGATGCCGTGGCGGCCGCGCACCGCCGCGGCATCCGGGTGCTCTCGCGGCTGGATTTCTCCAAGGTCTCCGCACGCATCGCGCGCGAGCACCCGGAGTGGCTGTTCGTCTCGCCGGCCGGGAAGCCGCAGGTCTACAACACGCTGTTCAGCACCTGCCCGTCCGCCGACTATTACCAGCACCGCTCGCTCGAGATCCTCGACGAGATCATCGGCCGCTACCCGGTCGACGGCTTCTTCTTCAACTGGTTCGGCTTCTCCGAGCGCGACTACAGCCGCGTCTATCACGGCGTCTGCCACTGCGCGAAATGCCAGGAAGGCTTCCGCGCCTTCAGCAACGGGCAGGAGCTGCCGGACGGTCCGGATTCGCCCACCTATCCGGAATGGCTCAAATTCTCGAGCCAGGTGATCAGGACGCTGACCTCGAAGATCGCCGCCCACATCACGGCGCGGCGCCCGGATGCGGCCCTCGTGCTCGGCCGCGGCGCGCCGATCATCTACCACGAGGCCAACAACGCCTTCGGCCGCGAGCTGTGGCACCACAACACCTCGGAATGGGTCAGCGCGCATGTGACGGCGATGCCCGAGATCGCGCTGATGGTGAACTCGGTCTCCTTCGTCGACATGCCCTATCGCATGGCGGGCGAGCAGCCGGAGCATTTCGCGCAATACCTGCTGCAGGCGATCGCGCGCGGCGGCAATCCTTCGACCTACATCATGGGCGCGCCCGGCCGCATCCCCTATGCCAACCTCGCCCATTCCGGCCCGATCACGACGTTTCGCCGCGAGCATCGCGACCTCTATGCCGGGCTGAAGCCGGCCTCCAGCATCGCGCTCGTGCGGCCGGACCGGCTGCGGAGCGCCAGCCCCGGCTTCGCGGACTCGGTCGAGGAGTTCCGCGGCCTCTACAAGGCGCTGCAGGAGAAGCATCTGCCGTTCGACGTCCTGGCGGCCGATCTGATCGGCAAGATGGCCGAGGAAGGCGCGCTGGAACGTTATGCGCTCGTCATCCTGCCCGATCTCGGCGTGCTCGGCCGGCAGGCCGCCGAAGCCCTCGATGCCTTCGTCCGCAGGGGCGGCCATCTCGTGCTGACCGGCAGCAGCGGCGTGGCCGAGGACGGCAGCATCGAGCTTGCCGCCAGCCCGGCCCTGATGCGCGTCGGCACGCCGAAATCCGGCGACGAGCTGTGGTCGACCTATGTCACCGCCAGCGAACAGCCGGAGATCGGGAACTATCGGTACGCGCCGTCCATCATCCCGGTCTATGGCAGCTACGCCCGCTTCGTCTGGAAGCCCGGCGTGGAGAAGGTCGGCAGGCTGCTGCCGCAGGCGCCGTTCGGGCCGCCGGAGAAGTGCTATGGCCATACCGCCAGCGACGATCCCGACCTCGTGCGGGCCGCGAGCCAGGGCACGATTGTCCACATCCCCTGGACGATCGGCCGGACCTATCGCGAGTTCGGCACCACGCAGATACGCGATCATTTCCTCGACGCGATCGGGCCCCTGACCGGGCAACGGCTCTTTGCCGAGCTGCCGGAGCAGGTCGAGCTGATCCTCGGCCGCGACGACAACCACCTGATCGTGCATCTCATCAACCAGTCGGGCGCCCGGAGAAAGTCGTTCGGCCCGCATCTGACGATCACGGGCGGACGCCTCCGGCTGAAGGGGGCCGGCATGTCCCGAGAGCCGGAGCTGCTGGTATCGGGCGAGACCCCGGCGATCCGGGAGGCGAATGGCGATCTCCTGATCGACCTGCCGCCGCTCGAGCTCTTCGAGGTCGTCAGGATCAAGACGGGGTGATCGCCGGAATCGGCCGAGGTCAACTGTCTGTCGTTTCCGGGCCACTCGGCCGAGATCTTGCATCAATGCAAATATTCTCCCGCAGAGAGGCAATTTGCCTTGCGAACAGGAAAGGATCAGCATGTCTCCATCACCGCCATGAAGCCTGCAGGACCGAGGATATGGGCGAGCCTTTCAGCAACATCCCCTGGGACGACTTCCGGCTGGTCAAGGCCATCGCGGACGCCCGTGGGCTCCAGGGGGCGGCGGCGCAGCTCGGCCTCAACCACTCGACGGTGTTCCGCCGCCTCGGGCAGGTCGAGCAGGCGCTCGGCGCGACGCTGTTCGAGCGGCACCGCTCCGGCTATGTCCTGACCCCGGTCGGCGAGGAGATGGTGGAGCTGGCCGCCCGCGTGGACGACGACATCACCGGCTTCACCCGCAAGGTGGCGGGACGAACCATCACGCCGGCCGGCGAGCTGCGCGTCACCACCAATGACTCCTTGCTGATCCATCTGTTGACCCCGCTTTTCGCACGGTTCCAGTGCGAATGCCCCGACGTGCGGCTCGACGTCGTGCTCAGCAACGAGCCCCTGAACCTGTCCAAGCGCGACGCCGACGTCGCGATCCGGGCCACGGACAGCCCGCCGGAGACGCTGGTGGGGCGACGCGTCGCCCGGATCGCCTGGGCGCTCTATGGACGGGCGGCCGATTTCCCCCGCCCCGAGACCCGTGCCCTGCGCGACCTCGCCGACCGGCCCTGGGTGTCGCTCGGCGACAATCTGGCGGCGCTCAAGGCGGTGCGCTTCGTCCGGCAGCACGTCGCGCCGGAGCGGGTCGTGTACAAGATCAACACGGTCCTCGGCCTGGCGGAGGCGGTCGAAAGCGGGATCGGCATCGGGCACCTGCCCTGCTTCATCGGCGATGTCCGCCCGACGCTGGTCCGGTTGGGCCCGCCCGTCCCCGATTTCGCCACCGATCTCTGGCTGCTGACCCATCCCGACCTTCGCCAGTCGGCCCGGGTGCGCGTGTTCCTCGATTATCTGGCCAGCGAGATCGGCAAGTCGCGCCCCCTCTTTGAAGGCGACCTCGCCATGTCTGGCGCGCCGGTCGCCACGGCGGAATCACCGGCCGCCTAGCGATATAGGCGATTCCGCAAACTCGCCTTGCAGGCCGGAAAGCGGTTGTCCTCAGCGGTTCCGACCAGCTCGGCTAGTCTGATGCCGCGGCGCGAGGGGTGACGATCCTTTGCGCCGGCCCGGGGCTGCGATCTCTGCGGCCCTCTCCCTGAACATGCCGCGATGGCGGCGAGGCCGGACCGTCCTCGATCGAGGTCGTCCTCTCGCAGCCTTTCAATGTCCGATTTCCGGCAGAGGAAGACCTATGTCCAAGCTCGATATGCTCACCCCGCAGAACAGCGCCATCGCCCTGATCGACTATCAGCCGGCCATGTATCAGGGCGTGCAGTCGCACGACCGGCTGGTGCCGTTCAACAACGTCCAGATCCTGGCCAAGGCGGCGAAGCTGTTCAAGATCCCGACCGTGATCTCGACGGTGGCCGAGAAGAGCTTCTCCGGCCCGTTCATGCCGGAGGTCACCGACCTGTTCCCCGGCCACGACATCATCGACCGCACCTCGATGAACTCCTGGCTCGACGCCAATTTCCGCAAGGCGGTCCACGCCACCGGACGGAAGAAGATCGTCGTCGCCGGGCTGTGGACCGAGGCCTGCGTGCTGTTTCCGACCCTCGACATGCTGAAGGAGGGGTTCGAGATCTACGTGCCGGCCGACGCCTGCGGCGACATCTCTCCGGAAGCCCACACCCGGTCGATGGAGCGGATGATCCAGGCCGGCGCGGTGCCGATCACCTCGCTGCAGTACCTGTTCGAGCTGCAGCAGGACTGGGCCCGGGTGGAGACCTATGACGGGTGCATGGAGATCATCAAGGCCCATTCGCCCTACGGCATCCAGATCCGCTTCTCCAAATGGGCGCTCGGCGAGCACGCCAGCGAGGCCGGCGCGGCCGCGTAAGCCGCTGTCCCGCCCGCTCGCCGAAGAGGAATGGCCATGAAGCTCTATCTGGTGTCGCTCGCCGTCGGGATCCTCGTCGGCGTCATCTACGCGGTGCTCAACGTGCGCTCGCCGGCGCCGCCGGTGGTCGCCCTGATCGGGCTTCTCGGCATGCTCCTCGGCGAACAGATCCCGCCGATCGTCAGGAGCCTGTGGGGCCGGGAGCCGACGGTGGTGTCCTGGCTCCACCAGGTGAAGCCGCACATGTTCGGGCACCTGCCGAAGGGCGGCCAGCCGCCGGATCGCGCCGAGGGATAGCCGCGGCTCGGCCGCTCCCCGACTCCGCCCGTGTCGCGGCCCACCCCATCCGGGGCGGCCGCCCGCCTTCGCACAGGAGAGATCCCGATGACCGAGACCCGTGCGCCCGCCCCGGGTGCGCCCGACGTGATCCTGCATCGCGGCCTGATCACCACCCTCGACCCCGCCCGGCCGACCGCCAGTGCCGTGGCGATCGCCGGCGGCAGGTTCAGCGCCATCGGCGCCGACCATGAGGTGATGCCGCTGGCCGGGCCGAAGACGCGGATCATCGACCTGAAGGGCCGGCGGGTGCTGCCCGGCCTGATCGACAACCACCTGCACATCATACGCGGCGGCCTGAACTTCAACATGGAGCTGCGCTGGGACGGCGTGCGCTCGCTGGCCGACGCCATGGCGATGCTGAAGCGGCAGGTCGCCGTCACCCCGCCGCCGCAATGGGTGCGCGTGGTCGGCGGCTTCACCGAGCACCAGTTCGCCGAGAAGCGACTGCCGACGATCGAGGAGCTGAACGCCGCCGCCCCGGACACGCCGGTGTTCCTGCTGCATCTTTACGACCGCGCCCTTCTGAACGCGGCCGCCCTCCGGGCGGTCGGCTACGGCAAGGACACACCGGAGCCGCCGGGCGGCGAGATCACGCGCGGGCCCGACGGCACCCCGACCGGTCTGCTGCTGGCCAAGCCCAACGCCGCGATCCTCTACGCCACCCTGGCCAAGGGGCCGAAGCTGCCCTTCGACTACCAGGTGAACTCGACCCGGCACTTCATGCGCGAGCTGAACCGCCTCGGCGTCACCGGCGCCATCGACGCCGGCGGCGGCTTCCAGAACTACCCCGAGGACTATGCCGTTATCCAGACGCTGGCGGATGAAGGCCAGCTGACCATCCGCCTCGCCTACAACCTGTTCACCCAGAAGCCGAAGGCCGAGAAGGACGACTTCCTGAACTGGACCCGGACCTCGCGCTACCGGCAGGGCGACGACTATTTCCGGCACAACGGGGCCGGCGAGATGCTGGTCTTCTCCGCCGCCGATTTCGAGGATTTCCGCCAGCCCCGCCCGGACATGCCGCCGGAGATGGAGGGCGAGCTGGAGGGCGTGGTCCGCATCCTGGCCGAGAACCGCTGGCCCTGGCGGCTGCACGCCACCTATGACGAGACGATCAGCCGGGCGCTGGACGTGTTCGAGCGGGTGAACCAGGACATCCCGCTCGAGGGGCTGCACTGGTTCTTCGACCATGCCGAGACGATCTCGGACCGGTCGATCGACCGCATCGCCGCGCTGGGCGGCGGCATCGCCGTGCAGCACCGCATGGCCTATCAGGGCGAGTATTTTGTCGAGCGCTACGGCCTCGGCGCCGCCGCGGCCACGCCGCCGGTGGCGCGGATGCTGGGGACGGGCGTCAAGGTCTCGGCCGGCACCGATGCGACCCGGGTCGCCTCTTATAATCCCTGGGTCTCGCTGTCCTGGCTGATCACCGGCCGGACCGTCGGCGGCCTCCGGATCACCCCGCAGCGCAACTGCCTCGACCGCGAGACGGCGCTGCGGATGTGGACCGAGAACGTCACCTGGTTCTCGAATGAGGAAGGCCGCAAGGGCCGTATCGCCGTCGGCCAGCTGGCCGACCTGATCGTGCCCGACCGGGACTTCTTCGCCTGCGCCGAGAGCGAGATCGCCGACACCAGCTCGGAGCTGACCATGGTCGGCGGCAGGGTGGTCTGGGCCGCGGGCGGTTTCGCCCCGCTGGACGAGGCCGCCCCGCCGCCCGCCATGCCCGACTGGTCGCCGGTGCGCCGCTTCGGCGGCTATGCGGCCTGGGGCGACACCGAACAGGCCGGCTCCGCGGCCCTGCAGAAAACGGTGGCGGCGGGCTGCGGCTGCGCGGCCAGCTGCGGCATCCACGGCCATGATCACGCCTCGGCCTGGTCGGCCCGACTGCCGGTCTCCGACCTGAAGAGCTTCTGGGGCGCCCTCGGCTGCGCCTGCTGGGCGGTGTGACGATGCCGGCACTCGCGACCATCGAGAGCCGCGCCGCCTCGTCCGTCCGCCCCGTGCTCGGGGCGGGCTGGGCCCGGTGGCTGGCGCTGCTGGGACTCTGCGCCGCCTACCTCCAGGGCGGGCTCAACAAGGCCGCGGACTTCCCGGTCGCGATCGCCGAGATGGAGCATTTCGGCATCGCCCCGGCCGCCCCCGCCGCGGTCGCGGTGATCCTGCTGGAGCTCGGCGCCTCGGTCCTGATCCTGACCGGGGTCTGGCGGTGGCTCGGCGCCCTGGCCCTCGCCGGGTTCACGCTGACGGCCACCCTCCTGGTGCTACGGTTCTGGGAGATGGCGCCGCCCGACCGCTTCGGCGCCGCCAACGCCTTCTTCGAGCATCTCGGCCTCGCCGGCGGCTTCCTGCTCGTCGCCTGGCACGACCTCCGGGACCGGAAACGTCCGAGCTGAGCCTGTTGACCAGAGAGAGTTCTCCCATGCGCATCCCGCTTCTCGCGGCGGCCCTCGGCCTGAGCATCCTGGCCGCGTTCCCCGCACGGGCCGGAGAGACCGGCGCACCGGTCGCCGTCGGCCCGCAATACGACACCACCCATGTCTATGTGGCGCCCGCGGATGTCGACCGCTTCGCCACCAGCTTTCTCGCCACCTTCGGCGGGCAGAGCACGAAGCAGGTGGTGGCGACCGTGACGCCGACGCCGAGCCGCACCACCTCGCAGCTGCTGCAGACGCCGGTCGGCACCGTCTCCCTGTTCGGCTTCACGACGCCGATCCCGTATCCGTTCGGGGCCGAGCGGACCGGCACTCTCGTCACCGATCTGGACGCGGCGCTGGCATCCGCCCGGGCGGCCGGGGCCATCGTGCTGGTCGACGCCTTCCCCGACCCGATCGGCCGCGACGCCGTCATCCAGTGGCCGGGCGGCATCAACATGCAGCTCTACTGGCACGCGGCGAAGCCGTCCTACGCGCCGTTCCAGACCGTGCCGGAGAACCGGGTCTATGTTTCGCCCGACGGCATCGACGATTTCCTGCGCGGCTTTCTGGCCTTCTCGCAAGGCAAGTTGGTGTCCGACGACAGGCAGGCGCCCGGCGTCGAGATCGGCCGGCCGGGCGACACCTACCGGCGGATCCGGGTCGAATCGACCTTCGGCCGGCTGACCGCCCTCGTCACCGACGGCCATCTGCCCTATCCCTATGGCCTCGAGACCACCGGCTATGAGGTGGCGGACCTCCAGGACACGCTGGCCAAGGCCCGGTCGGCCGGCGCGGCGGTGCTGGTCGCGCCCTACACCGCCGACGGCCGCAGCGCAGCCATGGTCGAGTTCCCCGGCGGCTACATCGCCGAGATCCATGGTCCGGCCCCGCATGGCTGAGGCGGTGACGGCAGGGATGATCGGCCGGCCCCGCCGCGCCCTCGCGGCCGTCGGGGCCGGGCTGCTTGCGGCCATGGCGCTGCTGCCCGGCGCGGCGGCGCAGGAGGTGCCGGACGCGGCGGCGGCGCGGCCGAAGATCCAGATGAACCGCTGGCAGGAGGACTGGTCGGTCTTGGCCGATCCCGCGCTGCGGACCCAACCCTTCGACGGCCTGAAATACATCCCGCTCTGGTCCGGCAACCCGCAGACCTACCTGTCCTTCGGCGCGACCCTGCGGGAGCGCTTCGAGATCAACGACACGCCAGGCTTCGGCACCGGCGGGAGCAAGGGCGACGGCTACCTGCTGCAGCGGCTGCAGATCCATGCCGACCTGCACTTCAACGAGAACTGGCGCTTCTTTGTCCAGCTCGAGGATGACCGGGCCTTCGACAAGCGGTCGATCGCGCCGGTCGACCAGAACCCGCTCGACCTGCGCCTCGCCTTCCTCGAATTCACCCACCCGGCGGGCGATGGCGTGGTCAAGGCCCGGATCGGCCGGCAGGATTTCGCCTTCGATCTGCAGCGCTTCGTCTCCTCGCGCGACGGCCCCAATGTCCGCCAGTCCTTCGACGCCTTCTGGATGGACTGGGAGAGCGGGCCGTGGCGCGTGCTCGGCTTCGTCAGCCAGCCGGTGCAGTATTTCGACGGCGAGCCTTTCGACGACCGATCGGATGACACCTTCCTGTTCAGCACGGTGCGCGTCGAACGCCAGGTGCTCGGGACGCAGGAGTTGTCGGCCTACTACGCGCGCTACGATCGCCAGGATGCGCACTACCTCGATGCCGACGGATACGAGCATCGCGACATCTTCGACGCCCGCTTCGCCGGCGCCGCCGACGGGCTGGACTGGGACCTGGAGGCGATGGGGCAGACCGGCTCGGTCGGGTCCAAGTCGATCGCCGCCTGGGCCGTCGGCACGCGGGCCGGCTACACCTTCGCCGACGCGCCGTGGAAGCCACGGATCGGCCTGCAGGTCGACGCCGCCTCCGGCGACACCCGTCCCGGCGACGGCACGCTCGGCACCTTCAACCCGCTGTTCCCGAACGGCTACTACTTCACCCTGGGCGGCTACACCGGCTACAGCAACCTGATCCACGTAAAGCCGTCGGTGACGGTGAAGCCGGTCGACGGGCTGTCGCTGACGGCGGCGATCGGCCTGCTGTGGCGCCAGACCACTGCCGACGCGGTCTACACCCAGCCGAACGTCCCGGTCGGCGGCACCGCCGGGCAGGGCGACGCCTGGACCGGCGCCTACGGCCAGTTCCGCGCCGACTACGCCTTCAACGCCAACCTGACCGGGGCGGTCGAGGCCGTGCATTATCAGGTCGGCGACACGCTGCGGCACGCCGGCGCGCATGACAGCGACTATCTCGGCATCGAGCTGAAATTCGGATGGTGATGTGATGAGACCGACCCTCCCGGTGATTCTCAGCCTCAATGCCGGCTATGTCGACACGGCCGGGTTCCTGGCGCTGCAGGGGCTGTTCACCGCGCATGTGACCGGCAACTTCGTCACCTTCGGCGCGGCCGTGGCGCTCGGCACCACCGGGGCGGTGGCGAAGCTGCTGGCCCTGCCGGTCTTCTGCCTCGTCGTCATCGGCACCCGATCCCTGGCCTACGGGCTGGAGGGCACCGGGCTGAACCCGCTGCGGGCGATGCTGGTCCTCAAGCTGATCCTGCTGGCCGCCGGCGCCGCGCTGGCGATCCGGCTCGGTCCCTTTCCCGACGGCGACGCCTGGCCGGCGATCGTCACCGGGATGGTGCTGGTATCGGCGATGGCGATCCAGAACGCGGTCCACCGCATCCATCTGGCCAGCGCGCCGCCGACCACGCTGATGACCGGCACGACGACCCAGATCATGATCGACCTGGCCGATCTCCTGCACGGCGTGGCGCCGGATGCGGCCGGTGCGGCCCGGTCCCGCCTGGCCCGGATGTCGGCCGCCGTCATCGCCTTCGCCCTGGGCTGCGGGGCGGCCGCCCTGGCCTTTGTCCTGGTCGGGGAATGGTGCTTCGCGGTTCCGCCGGTCATCGCGCTGATCTCGACCCTGCTCGCCGGCGCATCGACGAGCAAGGCCAGCCCATAGCCGAAAGGCCTGGCGGGCCGCCGGGCGCCGCCGCCCCGCACCCTGAGAGTCGACCTCCATAGGAACTGGTATAAGCTGCCAGCGTCGCTTTCTCGCGGAACAGAAAAACCAGGAGGTCCCGCCATGACCGACGGTGTTGCTCCCGCGGCGGCTTCGCCCTCGACAATGTCGAGGAGGGTTGCTGCCGGTTCCACCTCCTCGTTCGATCGCGCCCTCGACTCCGCCCGATCCTTGACCTCCGCCGACATGCCGATCCCGTCCGCGCCGCAGCCGATGGATGAGGCCCGCGCCATCCTGGTGCTGAATCGGGACTTCGGGATGTTCGACACCGCCGCGCACCGCGGTTCGCGCGACCAGATCGTCAGCCGCGACGACCTGCGCGCGGTGCGCGACAATCCCGCCGCGACCTGGGAACAGCGCGCTGCCGCCGACTACCTGGTGACGCATGATGAAGCGTTCGACGGCCTGGACACTGCCGCCGAAGGCGGTTCGACCGACGGCTTCATCAGCCGCAAGGACGTGACCGTCCATGCCATCCGGGACGGCGGCGCGCTGCCGCTGCTGCAGTCGCGGCAGGTGGACGGTTCGGGCGGGAACCCGATCATCCTGCACATCGATGCGCAGGCCCCTTCGGGTGCTGCCTGGGGCAATACCGACGGCAGCAACGCCGGCATCGTGTCGGTCTATGTCGATGGCCGCTACTACGCCGATGCGACGATCCTGAGCGAGAATCCCGAAGGCGTCGACGTCAACCTCGGTGCGCTCGGCGACGGGCCCCACACGATCGAGCTGCGCGACAGCACCGCGATCGGAACCGGCAACCAAGGCGCGGTGAGCGACGTACGGGCGTCGACCCGGCAATTGGACATGCACGCATCGGGTCCGCAGGAGCGCGATGCGGCGCTGGCCGCGCGCTACGCGCCCGTGGTGCATCTGGAGGACAACGGCCAGGCCGGGAACAACGTGCCGCTGCTCAGCGGCGCCCAGGTCCGGCGCAACGATGACGGCACCACCACGATCAGCTACTCGGTGCTCTACAGCAACGAGGACGGCGGCGATGGCGCCGAGCCCGGGCGCCTCAACGGCAAGTGGGGGCGCAACACCGACGACGAATCCGTGTTCAGCGTGACCGTGGACGACCGTTCGGGCGAAGTGGTCGGGTTCGACTCCAAGAGCCTGGGCGAAGGCGCATCGCACTGGGAGGTGGATGCCAACGGCCGCCCGGTGGTGACCGTCGTCAACGGCCACAACCAGTACGGCTGGGCGTCGGACCATCCGCATCGCGCCCGGAATCGTGCGTTTTCGGGCGCGCCGATCGTGACCCCGGACAAGAACACCATCAGCCTGATGAACGACCATCCCTGGACCTGGACGGTGTCCACCGCGGAAATGCGTCGCGAAGGCAAGCTCGACGAGGGACGGCCGCACGACCGCCTGTACCTCAACTTGGTCGACGGCCGGGGCAGCGACTTCAAGGATGTGGATCGCATCCAGGTCGTGCTGAATGACGGGCGGGTGGTGACGGTGGGCAAATACCATGCCGGCGGCCTGTTCAACATCGGCGACAACCGGCTCAACAGCAGCAACAACGTCTCGGTGGCATTGCCCGAGGGCATCGACCCCGCTGACGTGGCCGAGGTGCGGATCGAGGGTCTGCCCGTGGATGCGCAGGTGCAGGCGCAGCGGCTGGACCGCAAGGACGACCTGCCGGTCGGGGTTCCGGTCGGCGGCTGATGCGTCGAAGATCCCCGCGCCGCCGGTCTTTCATGCGCCATTTCCGGCCATTGCCGTGGCATGCCGAAACCGGACATCGTCCAAGCCGACGAAGCTCCCCGTCCGGGCACAGTGAATCAGCCGGGCCACGACATTGATGGTGTGGATGTTCTCGCGAAGCTGCGTGACCGTGACGCCGATGAGCCGGAATTGCAGCTATTGCGCCGCTTCCGCCGGCGACGGGCCGATGAGGCGCAGGTCCTGGTCGAGGATGTAGCAGAGGGCGGCACGCGGTTGCCCCAGTCGCAACTGGCCTGCTGCACGTCGGCCATGCCCCGCATGATGGCGAGGGCTTGCTCGGAGATCCGGCACAGCCCGCCGACATTCGACCCCTGATCCGGAGAACGGCCCGAACACCAGCTGGGTGACGCGCAGATGGGCTTCGGGCGCGAGCCTCTCGGCCGGCGCCGTGCGCAGCCGGCGCTCAGCAAATTCACATCTCAGATCTGGTTTGTTGACTGAACGTACCAGTTCGTACATTTTCAGAGATCCAGCATGGATGAATGATCATGGGCCATCACCGAAGAATCCCGGATGCCTTGAAAACGGCTGTGGCCGGACAATTCCGATCTGGTTTCCGCCCGTGACCCATATCCGCCCGACCACCTTCCGCGTCGGCCTGATCGGCGCCGGCATCCAGGCGTCGCGGACCCCGGCCATGCATATGCGCGAAGGCGCTGAACAGGGGTTGCGTTACGAGTACGAGCTGATCGATCTTGAGGCACTCTGCCGTGGCATCGAGGCCCTGCCGGAGCTGGTCGCGGCGGCAGAGCGGCGCGGCTTCGCCGGGCTCAACATCACCCATCCCTGCAAGCAGGCGGTGACCCCGTTGCTGCATGCCTTGTCCGACGACGCGCGCGCGCTGGGCGCGGTCAACACCGTGGTGTTCGAGGACGGCCGGCGGGTCGGCCACAACACCGACTGGTGGGGCTTCGCCGAGAGCGTCAGGCGCGGCCTGCCGGATGTGCGCAAGGACCGCGCGGTGCAGCTCGGCGCCGGCGGCGCCGGCGCAGCGGTGGCGCATGCCGCCCTGACCCTCGGGGTCGGCGAGCTCGTGATCTTCGATGTCGACCAGGACCGGGCCGAGGCCATGGCCGCCGGCCTGTCCGCCCGGTTCGGGGCGGGCCGCGCGGTGGCCGGCACCGATCTCGCCGCCACCATGGCCACGGCGAATGGGCTGATCCACGCCACCCCGACCGGGATGGCGAAACATCCCGGCCTGCCGCTGCCCGCCGAACTCCTGGCGCCGCGGCACTGGGTGGCCGAGATCGTCTACTTCCCGCTCGAGACCGAGCTGCTGCGCGTCGCCCGCGCCCGCGGCTGCCGCACCCTCGACGGCGGCGGCATGGCGGTGTTCCAGGCGGTCGAGGCGTTCCGGCTGTTCACCGGCATCACGCCGGACGCCGGCCGGATGACCCGGCACTTCGCTTCGCTCGGGCCGGGCTAGCAGCCCCTGCGGGCGCGACCGCCGCCTGGCCCTGCAGCAGGCGGATGACGGCGTCGCCGATCATCCGCCGGTGCGTCTCGCGCAAGCCCGGCTCCGACAGATCGCGGCGGAAGATGGTGCCGAAGGTGTGGCGGTTGGAGACGCGGAAGAAGCAGAAGGCGCTGATCAGCATGTGCAGGTCGACCGGGTCGATCTCGGCCCGGAACACGCCGTCCTTCCGCCCACGCTCCAGGATCGCGGCGATGGTCTGGACGATGCCGAGATTGGTGCTGCGGATCGAGGCGGTGTGCGCCAGGTGCTCGGCCCGGTGGATGTTCTCGATGCTGACCAGGCGGATGAAGTCGGGATGCGCCTCGTCATAGTCGAAGGTGAATTCGGCCAGCCGCCGCATCGCCTCCTCCGGCGGCAGCCCCTCCAGATGCAGCTCCGCCTCGGCGGTGCGGATATCGGCATAAGCCTTCTCCAGCACCGCGTGGTACAGCCCCTCCTTGCCGCCGAAATAATAGTAGATCATGCGCTTGGAGGTGCGGGTGCGCTCCGCGATCGCGTCGACGCGGGCCCCGCTCAGCCCGTGGGCCGCGAACTCCTCGGTCGCGACCTCGAGAATATCCTCCCTGGTGCGCTCCGGGTCGTTCTTGCGGGAGGTCTTCCGCTCTGCCGCGCCCGACTTGGTCCTGCCCGCCATCGCCCTGGCCCGTCTCCCCGCACCGACGCCTTCGCTCCGATCGGCAAAGGACGCCTCTACTTCTCCGGAACTTCACGACGGCAAACAAGCGCTTTCGCGCCGCGGCCGCGTCCCCTTCTACACCAGCGCCAGCACCCGGCTCGGCCCACCGCTCCCGCCCTTCACCTTGGGGCCGCCGAGGACGAGATGGGCACCTTTGGCCGGCAGCCCGTCGAGATTGGCCAGGCATTCGACGCCCCAGCGCCCGCTCGGCAGCCAGGAGTAGTGCACCGGGAAGCGGCCGGTCTCGATGCCGAGGTCGAGCGACAGCGTGTCGACGCCGATGCCCTTGACGCTGCGCTCGGTCAGCAGCATATGCGCCGTCTCGCCGTGGAAGCCGGGCGTGTGGTTCTTGCCGGCATCGTCCCGCCCAGCGAAGCGCGGCGTGTGCAGCAGCCGGTGCCAGCCGGAGTTCATGACCACGCAGCAGCCCTCGAGCAGCGGGCCGTTCGCGGCCTCCCAGCGTTTGATGTCGTCGGGCGTCACCGCACTGTCCGGGTCGTCCTGCGCCCGCTGCGAGATGTCGATCACCGCCAGCGGCACCACCAGGTCGCCGATCGGGATCTCGTCGACGCTGCGCCCGTCGGCCGAGAAGTGCAGCGGCGCGTCCATATGCGTGCCGGTGTGCTCCATCAGCGTCCAGCGGTTGATGTTCAGCTTGTCCTTCGCGTAGCGGAACACCGGCTCCATGGTGAACCATTTCGAGCCGTCGAAGGTCGGGAAGCCCTCGAACAGCGAATGGGTCAGGTCCTGCACGTCGGTGAAGGACCGTGCGGCCGGTGCCGTGGCGGCGCTGGCCACAGGAGCGGCCGCGACGGCGGCCATGGCGATGCCGCCCTTCAGCACGCCGCGCCGGCTGACATGGCGGCAGATCGTCTCCAGGCAGCCCGGTGGGCACATGGTGCTCCCCTCCCCTTGCCGCGCCCGAACGACCGATCCTTGCCGGATCAAGCCGCGACGCTTGACTATACGTACCAGTTCGTACATTTGTGAGGAAGAAGAATTCAGAACCGGCGAAGCCGCGGCCGGCGACCACCACAGGGAGAGCCCGATGCGTCTTGTCGTCGAAAGCTATTTTGCCCTGCTGAAGGTCCTGATCGCCCTGCTGCTCGCCGGGATGGTGGTGCTGGTCTTCGGCAACGTCGTCCTGCGCTACGCCTTCAACCAGGGGCTGACCGCGTCGGAGGAGCTGTCGCGGCTGTTCTTCGTCTGGCTGATCTTCCTCGGTGCCGTGGTGGCGCTGCGCGAACGCGGCCATATCGGCGTCGACACGCTGCTGCGCCACCTGCCCCGGCCGGCCGCCAAGGCCTGCCTGGCCCTTTCCGGAGCACTGGCGCTGCTGGCGATCTGGCTGCTGCTCAAGGGCAGCGTCGAGCAGGCGATGATCAATCTCGACGTCGCCTCGCCGGCCGTGGGCTTTCCGATGGCCCTGCTGTACGGCGCCGGAATCGCCTTCGCCGTGCCGGCCGCGCTGATCATCCTGGCCGACCTCGTCCGCCTGCTGCTCGGCCGGGCCGGACCGGGGGAGCTGATCCTGGTCCGGGACTCCGAGGAGCTCGCCGGTCCCGATGCCCCGCACGCTGCGCGGAAAGGCTGAGCGGTGGTCGTCGCCGTTTTCCTGTCGTCGCTGCTGGGCACCATGGCGATCGGCATGCCGATCGCCTTCGCCCTGATCCTCAGTGGCGTCGCGCTGATGATCCATCTCGGCTTGTTCGACTCCCAGATCGTCGCCCAGAACGTGATCAACGGCGCCGACAGCTTCCCGCTGATGGCCGTACCCTTCTTCCTGCTGGCCGGCGAGGTGATGAATGCCGGTGGCCTGTCGCGCCGGATCGTCGGCCTCGCCATGGCGCTGGTCGGCCATATCCGCGGCGGGCTCGGCTTCGTCGTCATCCTCGCCGCCTGCCTGATCGCCAGCCTGTCGGGCTCGGCCGTGGCCGATGCCGCGGCGCTCGGCGCGCTGTTGATGCCGATGATGCTGAAGTCGGGCCACGGCGCCGGCCGGTCCGGCGGGCTGATCGCCTCGGCCGCGATCATCGGCCCGATCATCCCGCCCAGCATCGGCTTCGTGCTGTTCGGCGTCATCGGCGGCGTCTCGATCACCAAGCTGTTCCTGGCCGGCATCGTGCCCGGCCTGATGATCGCGCTGGCGCTCTGCATCGCCTGGCTGCTGGTGGTCCGGCGCGAGGACATCCAGCTGCCGCCGCGCCGCAGCGGACCCGAGCGCATCCGCGCCTTCGCCGACAGCCTGTGGGCGCTGTTCCTGCCGGTGATCATCATCGTCGGGCTGAAGTTCGGCGTGTTCACGCCGACCGAGGCCGGCGTCGTCGCCGCGGTCTATTCCCTGTTCGTGGCGATGGTCGTGTACCGCGAGCTGAGCCCCGGCCAGGTCTTCGACGTGCTCGTCTCGGCCGCCAAGACCACCAGCGTGGTGATGTTCCTGGTGGCGGCCGCCGGCGTCTCCGCCTGGCTGATCACCGTCGCTGACCTGCCGGGCCAGCTTGCGGCCATGCTCGACCCGTTCATGGACAACCAGCTGCTGCTGATGGCGGTGATCATGCTGCTGGTCGTGGCGGTCGGCACCGCGATGGACATGACACCGACCATCCTGATCCTGACGCCGGTGCTGATGCCGGTGGTCAAGCAGGCGGGCATCGACCCGGTCTATTTCGGCGTGCTGTTCATCATCAACAATTCGATCGGCCTGATCACCCCGCCGGTCGGCACGGTGCTGAACGTCGTCTGCGGCGTGTCGAAGCTGACCATGGAGGACCTGATGAAGGGCGTCTGGCCCTTCCTCCTGGCCGAGCTGGCGGTGCTGGTCCTGCTGATCCTGTTTCCGGAGCTGGTGATGGCTCCGGCCCAATGGCTGGCGCGATGACCGGGCCGGCCGAGACCAACGAAATCGAACAAGGGAGGATCACCATGTCCAGGACCCTGACCGGCCTGATCGCCGCGCTGTCGGCGGCGCTGCTGCTGGCCCCGGCGGCACAGGCCGAGATCCGCGAGCAGCACATCAAGTTCGCGGCGGCGAACAGCAAGGGCCATCCCCAGGTCATGGGCATGGAGAAGTTCGCCGCCATCGTCGCCGAGAAGAGCGGCGGCAAGATCACGGTGCAGCTGTTCCCGGGCGGCACGCTGGGCGGCGACGTGCAGACCCTGTCAGGGTTGCAGGGCGGCATCGTCGAGATGACGGTGATGAATGCCGGCATCCTGGCCGGCAACGCCCCGGCCTTCGGCGCGGTCGACCTGCCCTTCCTGTTCGACACGCCGCAGGAGGCCGACGCGGTGATGGACGGCGCCTTCGGCAATCATCTTCTGGAGTTGTTGCCCGCCAAGGGGTTGGTCGGCCTGGCCTATTGGGAGCTGGGGTTCCGCAACCTGACCAACAACCGGCACCCAGTGGCCAAGGTCGACGACATCAAGGGGCTGAAGATCCGCACCATCCAGTCGCCGATCCCGATCGCGCTGTTCAATGCCCTCGGCGCCAACGCCGTGCCGATGCCCTACCCCGAGCTGTACGGCGCGCTGGAGACCGGCACCGTCGACGGCCAGGAGAACCCGTCGGCCAACATCATCAACGCCAAGTTCTACGAGGTGCAGAAGTACCTGACCCTGACCCGCCACCAGTACAACCCGCAGATCGTCCTGGTCAGCAAGGCGTTCTGGGACAAGCTGAACGACGAGGAGCGGGCGGTGCTGCAATCGGCCGCGACCGAGGCGCGGGACTATCAGCGCCAGGTGTCGCGCGAGGCGGATGCCAGGGCGCTGGACGAGATCCGCGCCAACGGCATGGAGGTGACCGAGTTGCCGCCCGAGGAGGTGGCCAAGCTGCGCGCCGCCACAGCGCCGGTGGTCGAGGAGTTCCGCCCCAAGATCGGCGACGACACCATCTCGCTGCTGCAGGCCGAGCTGGACAAGCTGCGCAAGAAGTGAGCCGGGGGTCACTCCGATGAAGACGTCGATCGCCACCGTGTCGCTGAGCGGCGACCTGCGCGACAAGCTGGAGGCGATCGCCGCCGCCGGCTTCGACGGCGTCGAGATCTTCGAGAACGACTTTCTGTCCTTCGACGCGGCGCCGCGCGAGGTCGGGCGGATGGTGCGCGACGCCGGGCTGGTGGTGACCACCTTCCAGCCCTTCCGCGACTTCGAGGGCATGCCGGAGCCGCAGCGTATGCGCGTGTTCGACCGGGCCGAGCGCAAGTTCGACCTGATGGCCGAGCTCGGCGCGGACCTGCTGCTGGTCTGCTCCAACATCTCGCCGGCGGCGCTGGGCGGCATCGACCGCGCCGCCGCGGATTTCCGCGAGCTGGGGGAACGGGCGGCGAAGCGCGGCCTCAGGGTCGGTTTCGAGGCGCTGGCCTGGGGCCGGCACGTCAACGACCACCGCGACGCCTGGGAGATCGTGCGCCGCGCCGATCATCCGGGTATCGGGCTGATCCTCGACAGCTTCCACACCCTGTCGCGCGGCATCGACCCGGACAGCATCCGCGCCGTCCCCGCCGACCGGATCTTCCTGGTCCAGCTGGCCGACGCGCCGCTGCTGGAGATGGACCTGCTGTCCTGGAGCCGGCATTTCCGCAACCTGCCGGGCCAGGGCGACCTGCCGGTGACCACCTTCACCGAGGCCGTGGCCGCGACCGGCTATGACGGCGTCTATTCGCTGGAGATCTTCAACGACCATTTCCGCGCCGGCTCGGCCCGGTCGGTCGCGATCGACGGCCGGCGGTCGCTGCTGCAGCTGGCCGACACGCTGGAGCGGCGCAAGCCCGCCGCCGAGCGGACCCGGCCGCTGCTGCCGGAGCGCGCCCGCTGCCTGGGCGTCGAGTTCGTGGAGTTCGCGGTCGACGATGCCGGCGCGATCGAGCTGGAGGCGCTGTTCGGCGCCCTCGGCTTCGCCCGGCGCGGCCGCCATCGGTCGAAGGACGTGACCCTGTGGTCGCAGGGCGGCATCGCCCTTCTCGTCAACCGTGAGAAGGAGGGCTATGCCCATGCCGCCTACATCATGCACGGACCCGCCGCCTGCGCGATCTGCCTCAGGGTCGACGACGCCCGGGCGGCGATGGCGCGGGCCGGCGCCCTGCTGGCGACCGGTTTCCGCCAGGAGGTCGGGCCGGGCGAGCTGGAGATCCCGGCGATCCGCGGTGTCGGCGGCAGCCTGATCTATCTCGTCGACCCCGACAGCACGCTGGCGCGCTGGCGCGATGTCGACTTCGTCCCGGTCGAGGACGCGGCGCCGGAAGCCGGGCTGGCGCGGATCGACCACCTGTCGCAGTCGATGCAGTATGACGAGATGCTGTCCTGGCTGCTGTTCTACAGCGCGATCTTCGATCTGGCGAAGACGCCGGAGCTGGAGATCCCCGACCCTGCCGGTCTGGTGCGCAGCCAGGTGGTGCAGAACGCCGAGGGCACGCTGCGCGTCGTGCTGAACGCCTCGCAGAGCCACCGCACCCTGTCGGCCCGCTTCCTGTCGGAGTTCTTCGGCTCCGGCATCCAGCATATCGCACTGGAGACTGACGATATCCTCGCCGCCGCGGCCCGGATGCGCCAGGCCGGTGTCAGGTTCCTACCGATCCCGGCCAACTATCATGACGACATCGAGGCCCGCTTCGGGCTGGAGCCGGAGCTGGTCGACCGGCTTCGCGAGGCCGGCATCCTGTATGACCGCGACGGCGGCGGCGAGTTCTTCCAGCTCTACACCACCAGCTTCGCCGACCGCTTCTTCTTCGAGATCGTGCAGCGCCGGGGCTATGCCGGCTTCGGCGCCGCCAACGCCCCGATCCGCCTGGCGGCACAGACACGGCTCGCGCCGGATGTATCCCTGCCACGACGGTAAATCCAGGCCCGCTGATCGGATTGGCCCGAGGGCGCCATATGCGGAAGCCGCCCGCGCACCCGGCCTCGATGATGCAGCTTCAGGTCAAGGGCGTCGTCTATCGCGGCATTGCGGGGGACGCGCCGGTTGCACGGCTGGCACTGGCCGCCCGCCGGGGCGAGACGTCAGGGATCGTCCGCAACCTCGTCGCCCGGGCGATGACATAGTGACCTTCGGCGGTCTCGTCGACCGGGCCTGGTCGGCGGCACCGCCGGGCGGATCATGGGATCAGCAGGAGCTTGCCGGTGGTGGCGCGGCTCTCCATGTCGGCATGGGCCTTCGCGGCGTCCGCCAGCGGATAGGTCCCGCCGATCCTGATCGTCAGCTGCCCGCCGATGATCCAGTCGAACAGCTGCCGCGCCCGGGCCTGCAGCCGCTCCGGCGTGTGGATATGGTCGGAGAAGGTGGCGTAGCCGATCTTGATGCTCTTCGGCAGGCTCATGATGTCGAGCGGCTCGGGTCCGCCGAGAACCGGGCCGTACCAGCAGAAGGTGCCCGAGCGCCGCAGCGATGCGAGNCGGATGGCCTCGATGGCGACCAGGCGATCGAGGTCGACCATGGCCGGATCTCGAGCGCCAGAAGCGCGAGATGGCCAAACGGCGGGACGGATCATGGGATCAGCAGGAGCTTGCCGGTGGTGGCGCGGCAGCTGTTCGACTGGATCATCGGAGGCCAGCTGACGATCAGGATCGGCGGGACCTACGACCTGGCGGACGCCGCGAAGGCCCATTCCGACATGGAGAGCCGCGCCCGGGCCCGCAGCCGCTCCGGCGTGTGGATATGGTCGGAGAAGGTGGCGTAGCCGATCTTGATGCTCTTCGGCAGGCTCATGATGTCGAGCGGCTCGGGTCCGCCGAGAACCGGGCCGTACCAGCAGAAGGTGCCCGAGCGCCGCAGCGATGCGAGGGAGGCCTGGAAGGTCTTGGGGCCGGAGCCATCATAGACGACATGGACGCCGTCGCCCCCGGTCAGACGGATCACCTCCTCGGCGAACTGCCCCTCCGTGTCGATGATGACATGGTCGGCGCCGGCTTCCCTGGCCGCGGCGACCTTGTCGGCGCTGGACACCCGCGCGATGACGTGGCCGCCGCGCAGCTTGATGATCTGGGTCAGGATCTGGCCGACGCCGCCTGCCGCGGCATGCACCAGCGCCACGTCGCCCGGCTGCACCGGATAGAAATCCGTGGCGAAATGGCTGGCCGTCAGGCCCTGCATCATGACCGCGGCGGCGGTGCGGTCGTCGATCTCGTCCGGGATCGCGACGAGCGCCGGGGCCGGCGCCAGGATGCGGTCGGCGTAGCTGCCGGGAACATAGACCCAGGCGACCCGTTGGCCGACCTCGACGCCATCGACACCCGCCCCCAGCGCCAGCACCCGGCCGGCCCCTTCGACGCCGAGGGTCACGGGCTCCGCTTCCCGGGGCCAGAACTGGCCGCGGCGGACACCGATATCCATGAAGTTGACACCGGCGGCGGCGACCTCGACCAGTGCCTGGCCCTGCCCGGGGACGGGCTCCGGTCGCTCGACCAGCTCCAACACCTCCGGACCGCCGGGGTGGCTCATCACGATTGCTTTCATGATCACATCTCTCGTTCTTGATCGTTCATTCCAGAATTCGGCAAAAAAAGACCGCGGCTCATTGCAGGGCGCGCAGCGCCAATGCGCCGAGGGCCTGCAGCTGWCCGCCTCCTGCGCCGCCGCGGGCGGCGATGCGGATTCCGGCGAAGCTCGCGGACAGGAATCCCGCGGCTCCGTCCGGATCGATCTGAGATGCGACGTCACCCTCGGCCTGCGCCTGGCGGATGCGCGCGACCATCGCGGCCTGCAAGGCCCGACCCGCGTCGTCCTGTATGTCCGAAAGCTCGCGGCGCGAGCGGCCGAACTCGCAGATCGCGTTCACGCCGAGGCAGGCCTTGCCGGCCTCCGCGACCACCCGATCGATCATGGCCTTGATGCCGTCGACGGCCCGATGCCGGCTTCGCAGYGCTGCGACATGCTCCTGCGTCTCGGCAYTGGCGTAGCGGYGCACCGCCGCGCAGTAGAGCTGCCACTTGTCCCCGAACGTGTCGTAGAGGCTCTGGCGGCCGATCCCCATCGCACGCACCAGCATGTCGGTCGAGGTGCCGTCGAAGCCATGCTCGCGGAACACCTCGATCGCGGCGTCCAGGGCCTTCTCGCTGTCGAATTCCTTGGGGCGTGCCATGAGCNGAACGTGTCGTAGAGGCTCTGGCGGCCGATCCCCATCGCACGCACCAGCATGTCGGTCGAGGTGCCGTCGAAGCCATGCTCGCGGAACACCTCGATCGCGGCGTCCAGGGCCTTCTCGCTGTCGAATTCCTTGGGGCGTGCCATGAGCGGGGATATAGGAATTCTGGAACGAACGGTCAAGAATGAAGCCGGAGGCAGCATATGCGAAGGGGTTCAACGATCTCGCGCTCCCGGCACAGGAGACACTGCGGCTTGATCCGTACAGTGACCGGCCCCGACGTCCCCCATCTGGGGGATGACGGCTTCCTCAGATCGGGCCTGAATGTGGCGGGATGCATTGATGTTTGTGATGCGCCTACCCCGACCCGGGGCTCTCCCCACCATGCTCCGGGCCGGGGTTCAGCGATCAGAGGCGTTCGCGGTCTCCTGCTGGATGTGGGCCATCGGAGGTCAGGGCCGCATGCACCATCACGGTCTGTCCAGGCCGTGACGCCGAAGCGGTTTCAGAAACGGGGTGACAGCCAGCATCAGCGCCGCGATTGCGGCAAGCAGCCATTGTGAAAGGTGGAAGTTGCCGGTCACGTCGCGCAGTTGACCGGCGACCAGGGGACCGGCGGCGGCGATGACGTAACCGACCAGGAGGACGAAGGCGTTCCAGGAATTGGCCTCGCCCGGGCTGGCGGTGTTGTCGAGGGGCAGGGTCATGCCGAGCGTGAACGTTCCACCCAGACCGAAGGCGCAAACCGACATCCACAGGAACGGTGCCGTGGTCGGGGCAAGGGCCAGCGCGGCCAACCCGGCCAGGGTGAGGCCGGCGGCCAGGGCCAGCCAGGCGCGGCGGTCCTCCGACCGGCTCAGGCCGCCGAACACCGGGTTGGCCACGGTGAACACGGCCGTGAAGGTCGCAAGGATCAGGCCGGCCGTGGCGGCGGACACCCCGGCCTCCTGGTACATCGGGGCGGTCCAGGCCAGGATGGTGTAGAATAGGATGTTCACGCCGCCGAAGAACAGCGCCACCAGCCAAGCGGTCACGCTGCGCCACGGCAGGGCATGGCGCGCGGCTGCTGCCGGAACCACGGCGTTTTGGCGCCGTTCGGCCACCGTCACCACCAGCCAGATGGCGACGCCGGCCAGCACCACGCCGCTCCACAGCCCCAAGCCCCAACGCCAGCCGGCCGACAGGCCGATCGCGACCGGGCTGGTGACCGCGGCGGAGATGGTGCTGCCGGTCGACAGCGCCGTCGCGTAGATTCCCATCATCATGGCGGCGCGGGCGGCGAAGCGCGCCTTGATGAAGCCGGCGATCAGTGCGCCGGCCACGGCGATGCCGATGCCGACTGCCGCGGTCGCGGCGAGCAGCCCGGCCGTGCTGGTGGCGAACGACCGCGCGAAAGTCGCGAAGCACAGCAGGGCCAGAGCCATCAGCAGAACCGGGTCGCGCCCGAACCGCCGGGCCAGCCATGGCGTTGGCAGAGCGAACAGCCCCATCAGAACGTCGGGAATGGAGGTCAGCAGCGACGCCGTGGCATGGGACAGCCCAAAATCCTGGATGACCAGGGGCAGCACAGGCCCGACTGACACAATCGATGGCCGTAGCCCGACCGCGACCAGGATGATCGCGACCACGGCGAGCGGCGCCCCGATCTGACGGGCGACTGGGCCGGTGAGAGGGAGGGCAGTCGGCGGCGCCGATCGGCCGCGTGGGATATCGAGATCGACCACGGTTAGTCCTTCCGGCGCACGTTCAGGGTCCATCGACGGTACTGGGCCGACCGCCCCCGTGTCCGTGGGTCGCCGGCTTCAGGATCAACGTAGAGGGGACCGGCCCGGATCGCCCGTTAGGCGCTGCAATAAAGTGTTAGCGCTTGCCGGACGCGAAGAGTTCCGATGGCAATCCGGCAACAGCGGATAGGCGAGCGTGGCCCTCCTGGTCGGCCTTGGACCGGCCGACGAACAGCACGACGCCCTTGGGCGAGAAAGGCCAGTCGCGGACGTCGAGCGCGGCCAGCTTGGATCGGCGGAAGCCGGTCAGGAGCAAGGGCATGTCCCGGACTGTGCGGCGCCCCTCCCCTTCCCCACCCCCGAGGTCGCTCAGCTCGGCATGGGCCTCCGGCGTCAGCACCAGGGAGGCGGCGAGCAGGTTCGGCTCGAGCAGCGCCGCCTTGCGCACCGGCCGGGCGGCTTTGGTGCGGCATAGTCCCTTGAGGAAGGCCTCGAACTCGGCGTGGTCGAGGGCGAGCGGCCACTTCAACCGCTTGCGGATCGACAGGACGGCGGCGCGGCGCAGCAGGATGGGGCTGAGCGACCGCGCTGAGGGCATCGCAGCAGAGGCGGCGACGCCGTCCCTGCCCTTCCCGGAGCCGCTCCCGCCACGCGGGAGCGGTTTTGCCGTGCCCGGCAGGCAGCCCTCGGTGTCCTCGGTGCGGCCAACGCCGGCATGGTGTCTCCACTGTCTGGCCGGGGCCTGTCCCGCCGCGCTCCGGCTCATGGACCTGCGGGCGGCGCCGGCCGGCCCACAAGCCCTCCCGGACCGGTTTTATCCCCGCCGCCTGCGGGAATCTTCGTGTCCCCTAACGCCCGGTTTAGACCGTCCTCCGACAAACCAGGCCAAGTCTGGCGACACCCAGCCCGACTTCCGCGCCCTGACCCAAGACGTCGAGATCGGCGCCGGCTGGACCCGCACCGGCGAGGCGTCCGGCAAGACCTATGTCAGCCTCTCCCTCGCCGCTCCCGAGTTCGGCCCCCGCAAGCTCTACGCCAATCTCGGACGCGCCGCCGGACAGGACGATCCCGATGTCTTCGCCCTGATCTGGAACCCGATCGGCTAGACCGGGCCGAGGTGAGCCATTTCCGGCCATCATGCCGACGGCCCGATACCGGACATCCCTCCACCCCCCAGAATCCGGCCGCTACAGCGCAGTCCGGTTTGCACCCCCTAAAGCGGCCGTCGCAGCCGGCTTTGAAACGACATGACCGCACGACTTTGGGCCGAGGCCTATCCAACCCGTAAAGCAGCTTCATTCGGCGTTAGGGAGTGGCTCCATACTCGACGCTGAACCGGTGATCAGATCCTTCTTTGAAGGAAACGCCTCGACTATACCCACCACATCGCCGAAGAGACAGCGGAGGTGTCCATCCTTGCACGCCACTTGGACCAGCGGCCTGCTCACAACCACTGGCACATGATGACAGTTGCGCGATTATTGAAAATTCAATCAAAAAAGTGACAGACCGTTGCTTATGCCGACAACAGTAGATTTCTTGGAGATGCAGGTCTTTGTCGCCGTGGTGACGGAAGGGTCGTTTACCGCAGCGGCGGAACGTCTCGAAACCGACAAGGCGCGGGTGAGCCGCGTTGTGCGGCGAATGGAGGAGAAGCTCGGCGCGCGGCTTTTGAACCGATCGACGCGGCACCTCAGTGTTACAGAAGTCGGGCGCGACTATTTCGAGCGCGCCTCCTCGATCCTGGCGGCCGCCGAAGCGGCCGAATCCGCCGTGGCGCAGCGGGCGCAAGAACCGAAAGGCCGCCTCAAGGTAACGGCTGGCGCCGAATTTGGAACGATGCGCGTCGATGGCTGGATTACCGCATTCCTGCGCAAGTGGCCGAAGGTCACTGTCGAAACGGAATACACGAACCGTCTCGTCGATATCATTCATGAAGGTGTCGATGTGGCGATTCGCATCGGCCCGTTGCAGGATTCGGAGCTTTCGGCCCGCAGGCTGGGAGAGTTGACCTATGGTTTGTACGCTTCTCCCGAATATCTGCGGGGCGCCGCGCCTATCCGCGAGGTCGATGATCTGAAGCGACACGACCTCATCATGCATGCGCCGCGCGGTCGCCCGGGCTGGACCTTGGTGAATGGCGAGAAGTCGGAGAAGGTGTGGCACGCACCCCGTTGCGCCCTCGATAACACCATGGCCGCCAGGAACCTGGCGCTGTCGGGCCTGGGAATCGTGCAGCTTCCTAGACATATGGCCGAGCCGCATGTGGCCGAAGGCGCACTCGCCAGCGTCTTGCCGGGCTGGGCGCGTACCCCGGTGCCGGTCCACGCCGTCTTTGCTTCGACGCGCTATATGGACCCGAAGGTGCGGGGCTTCGTCGATCTTTGCCGTGATGGCTTCAGGAGTGATGTCGAAGGCTTCAGTTGAGACGATCCGCTGCGCCGCCGGCAGTTGGGCTCCAAGCGAGAGAGCCATCTTATCGGCATCCGGCGTCGCAGCAATTTGGTCATGGCGCCTGGTGTCTGAGCGACAGGTGCCCATCCTCCGCAGGCCACGTTTGCCTGTATCCGCACGGCCGACACCAGCCACCGCGCACTGGCGCTTTATTGTCGGTTTGAGGGGCAACAGTGTGTTGTCTGCTGCCCAACTGTTAACTCCTCCGTCCGATCATATTTTTCGCTCGTGCCACCGCTGTGGCCCCCGCCGTCGAAGGGCGCGCGAGACGATACGAGCGCATGAATCCCGTCGGCGGCCACCGTCCCCTGAGAAAGACAATATTGATGACACGAACAATCGGAATTATCGGCTCCGGCCTCGTCGGCAAAGCAGTCGCCCATCTGGCCATCGCGGCGGGCTATGACGTCGTGATCAGCAATTCGCGCGGTCCGGACACGATCTCCGCGCTCGTTCAAGAGCTCGGCCCGCTCGCGCGCGCTGGAACCGTCGACGACGTGATTGCGGCTGGGGACATCGTCACCTTGTCGGTTCCCCTCGCGTCGTTCGAGAGACTGCCGGCCGACAAGTTCGCCGGGAAGGTGGTTCTCGATCAGACGAACTATTATCCCGGCATGGGCGGGTTCCACAGGACCGATCTCGACAAGGGCGAGCTGACGTCGAGCGAACTCCTGCAGCGGCACCTCCGCGGCGCGAAGCTGGTCAAGGGGCTCCACAACCTGAGCTGGATCCACATGGAGAGCAATGCCCGGCCCAAGGGCGATGCCGCCCGGACGACGCTGCCGATCGCAGGCGACGACGCGGCCGCGAAAGGTGCCGTGACGAGCTTCCTAGAGACGATCGGCTATCATGTCGTCGACGCCGGCTCGCTCGCCGACAGCTGGCGCATCGAACCCGGCACGCCGATCTACTTCTGGCGCTACGCTCCCGTCGTTCCGGAGGGTGTTTCGGGCGATGAGGCCAAGGAGATCTATCAGCAGCGGGGCGAGCCCGTTTCCCCCGCGGAAGCTCGGACGCTCATCGACGAGGCGGTGCGTCCGTCCCCGATCGGTGGGACCCTGGAGGGCATGCCGCAGGTCCATGTAGACCTGTTCCTGGAGCAGGCCAGCGCCGATACCGTCAGGAGGTGACGGCTGCAGACCGGGGCCGGCCAGCCTGCGGTCTCGCCGATTGATCATCCGAGCAGCGCGTGACAGAACGTTGCCCATGACGACAACAGTCGGCTTTTCCGAGATGCAGGTTTTCGTCGCGGTGGTGACGGAGGAATCCTTCACCGCCGCGGCCGAGCGGCTCGAGACCGACAAGGCGCGGGTGAGCCGCATCGTGCAGCGGATCGAGGAAAAGCTTGGCGCACGGCTCCTGAATCGATCGACCCGGCGACTGAGCGTGACGGAAGTCGGACGGGATTATTTCGAACGCGCCTCTTCGATCCTGGCTGCCGCAGAGGCGGCCGAAGCCGCGGTAGCGCAGCAGAGCCGAGAGCCGAAAGGCCGCTTGAAGATCACGGCAACTCCGGAGTTCGGCACCACACGGGTCGACAACTGGATCGCCGCCTATTTGTCCAGGTGGCCGAAGGTCACTGTGGAAGCGGTATACTCCATTCGCTTCGTCGACATCATTCATGAAGGGATCGATGTCGCGATCCGCATCGGCACCCTGCAGGATTCTGATCTGTCGGCCCGCAAGCTTGGAGAGATAACCTATGGTCTCTATGCCTCCCCTGTTTACTTGAAGGAAGCTGCGGCGCTGCGCACCGTCGACGATCTGAAGTGCCATGACCTGGTTATGAAGACGTCCAGTGGCCGCGCAAGCTGGACCCTCGTCAACGGCCAGGCAACGGAAAGGGTCTCGCAGGCGCCACGCTGCGCACTCGACAACATCGTTGCCGCCAAGAACCTGACGGTGTCCGGTTTGGGAGTCGCGCAACTTCCGCGGTTCATGGCTGAGCCACATGTGGCAGAGGGAACCCTGATCAGGGTCTTGCCGGGTTGGGCGAGCATCCCGATGCCGGTCCACGCCGTTTTCGCCTCCACGCGCTACATGGACCCGAAGGTGCGCGGCTTCGTTGATCTCTGCCGCGATGCTTTCGGGGATGGAGGCGACGCCAGCCCAGGCTGAAGCGAGTCGCCCGTAGCCGTGGTCGCGCTCGACCATCCCCGTCCATCATTGTTGCTCGCGCGAACAACAGACTGAGGTTCGCGGGGCATCTAATCCATTCCCGAGCGATATCCTACCTTCCAACCGAACCGCTCCCCGGGGAAGCGCCATAGTTGAGGTAAACAGGATATCGAATGAAGATCGGAATCTTAAACGCAGGCAATATCGGCAGTCGCCTGGCGAGAGCGTGGGCGGAAGCAGGCCATGATCTCGTCGTTGCGAAGGACGGTGAGGACCGCAAGATCGCACCGTTGCTTGAGGAGCTGGGTGACAGGGCCCGGCTCGGCACGACCCGCGAAGCAGCCGAGTTCGGCGAGACCGTTCTATTCTCCGTTTATTGGCCGCGGGTCGAAGCGATCGTGGCCGAAGTCGGCGACGCGCTCGATGGCAAGATCGTGATCGAGACCATGAACCCGCTCGGCGTTACCGCCGACTTCCAACACTTCCACGATCTGGAGTTCATGCGCGAGAGCTCCACCGCGGAAGACCTCCAGCGGCGGCTGCCGAAGGCCCGGATCGTCAAGGCGTTCAATCTGCTGGCCGCTCCGGCGCTCGAGGCGGCGGCGTGGTCGGCATCGCCGGTGCAGCCGGGCATCTTCTACGTGACCGACGACGTGGCGGCCGGGCAAGTGACGCGCGGTCTGATCGCCGACGCCGGTTTCAAGCCCGTCAATGCCGGACGGCTCAGCGGTGCCCGGCAGCTCGAACAGGTCGGTGTGCTCCTGCATCACATCGCGGACCACGAATATGGCGGTGACGCCGATCTCGTCCGCCTGGCTCTCGCGGTGGCCGAGGCAAGCCCCGGCCCGATCATGCGCGCACGGATCACCTGAACGCCCGCGCAAGCCCATCCGCAAGATCACTGAAGCGCATTTCGCTCAGGGAAGGAGAATCTGATGCCGCAATCCCTCACAGGGAAAACCTCTCTCGTGACTGGAGCATCGCGAGGCATCGGCCGGGCGATCGCCGAGCGGCTCGCGGCCGAGGGCGCGACCGTCGCGATCACCTACAACGCGAGCAAAACGGGGGCTGAGGACGTGGTCGCCGCCATCGAGAAGGCTGGTGGCAGCGCCTTCGCGCTTCACGCGGATCTGGTCGATGCCGAGGCTATTCCGGCGTTGTTCGACGAACTCGACCGCGAGCTTGCCGAAAGGAGGGGCAGCAAGGCGCTCGACATTCTTGTCAACAATGCCGGCAATTCGGGATGGGGCGGTCTTGCGGACTCCACGCCGGACGCGTGGAACACGATGTTCGCGGTTCACGCGCGCGCACCCTTCTTCCTGGTTCAGTCGGCGCTGAGCCGCCTTTCGGATGGCGGCCGCATCGTCAACATCTCGTCGGGCGCCTCGACGCGACCGATGGCGGTCGTGCCGATCTATTCCATGGCCAAAGCGAGCATCAACAACCTGACCCATTCGCTCGCGATCGCGCTCGGCCCGCGCCGGATCACGGTGAACGCCGTGGCGCCGGGTTGGGTTCGCACGGACATGAACGCAGCCGTCCGCGACAATGCCGACATGGTGAAGGCGATCGAAGCCGATACTGCGCTGGGACGCTTCGGCGAAACCTCGGACATCGCTGCGGTCGTGGCGTTCCTGTCCTCGGATGAAGCCCGTTGGGTGACCGGCCAGGTGATCGAAGCGAGCGGCGGCTACAAGCTCTGATCCCATCGAAAGCGAAAGTATGTCCGCTCTTCCGCCAACAGCGGCCACTCGCCGCGGTGCCAGGGAATGGCTGCAAGCACCCATTCCCTGGCGGCTCGGAGCGGCTCGACAGCGCCATTTCAGGACATAGAATCGACTCCTCGATAGCGGACATCGGTCGGAAGGCCTCAGCTGTCTCGATCGGACGTTCACGGCACCTCCCGCGCGCGACGACTTGACGACAATGCGGTTGGCCTTCGGCTATGGACCGATCCTCGGAACGCGCCCCCCAAGGGGGCGCTCAGGCCTCCTGGCCTGGGACAGGTCGGCGCGACGGGTCGAACTCACCGGTGATCTTGGCGACGACCACTGCGGCCACGGTGTTGCCGATCACGTTGCAGGTGGCGACCGCGATCGACATGAAACGATAGACACCGAAGATCAGCGCCAGCCCCTCGATCGGCAGGATGCCGGTCGCCGTCACCGTTGCGGCGAACACCACGAAGGTTCCACCGGAGACGGTTGCGGCGCCCTTAGACGTCAGGAGCATAATGCCGAGGATGCCAAGCTCCTGCTCCCAGCTCAGCGGAACGTTGTAGGCGTTGGCGAGGAACACGACGCAGAGCGACATGAAGAGCGACGTGCCGTCGAGATTGAAGGCATAGCCTGTTGGCAGGACCAGCCCGACTGTTTGCTTGGAGGCACCATAGGCGGGCAGCTTTTCCAGCAGCCGCGGCAGGACGCTCTCGGACGACGCCGTGCCGAGGAGGATGAAGATCTCGTCCCGGATGTAGTGCAGCAGGTGGAACAGGTTGATCCTGAACAGCGTGCAGACGGTACCGAGCACCATCACGATGAACAGGATGACGAGGACGAAGAAGGCGCCGACGAGATAGGCGAGCGAGAGCAGGACGGCGGTGCCGTTCGCGCCGACGGCATAGGCGACCGCGCCGAAGGTGCCGAGCGGCGCGAGCTTCATGATCACGTGGATGAACTCGAAGAACGCCGTCGAGATGGTGTTGAGGCCGCTCTCGATCGGGGCGCGCTTCTCGGGCTTCAGCATCATCAGCCCGAAGCCGAAGATCAGCGAGATGACGAGAACCTGCAGCAGCTCGCCACGGGCAAAGGCGCCGATGAAATTATCCGGAAAGATATTGGCCAGGAACTGGGCGAAGGTGGTGTGTGAGCTCTCGGCCGTCTGCACGGCCGCCGCGGCGCCCTTGGCGGCGATCTCGGAAGCGGAAAGACTGCCGAGGTTCCGGCCGATGCCCAGCAGGTTCCCGAACCCCAGGCCGAGCGCGAGCGCAACCGTCGACACGATCTCGAAATAGATGATCGCGATCAGGCCGACCTTGCCGACCCGCTTCACATCGCCGGCGGCGACGATGCCGACGACCACGGTGAGGAAGACGAGTGGCGCCACGGCCGTCTTGATCAGGCGCAGGAAGATGTCGCCGAGGATCTTGAGCGACGCGCCGACCTCCGGCCAGATCAGCCCGACGGCAATGCCGAGCACCATGCTGACGGCGACCTGGAAACCGAGATTCCTCCAGATCGACGTCCTGGTCGACGTGTCTCTCGCGGCGGCGGGTGCGCTGCTTTCTGTCGTGGTCATGGCCATGGGATCCTCCCCAGCGGGGCATTGTGACGGGCAACGGCGCTCTTGCGGCGCCTTGGCAGGCCGGTCCTGCGGACGGGATGAAAGGTCAGGCGGCGTTTCGCCGGGCGGGCGCCGACGGGCCGTCGAGCACGCGGTCGACCATCTCGCCGCACAGGCCGAGATAGTTGCTCGGGTCGCAATGGCGGCGGACGGCCTCGACACCGCCCAGCGCTTCGACGACTTCGGGCACGCCGGCCAGGATCTCCGCGAGATCGCCGCCCACTTCGATCGCCTTGCGGCAGGCCTCGTAGACGACGTCATGGGCATGCTGCCGCCCCAGCCTTGGGGCGGCCGCCATCATCACCGCCTCGGCGACGATCAGGCCATGGGTCAGGCCCAGATTGGCGCGCATCCGGTCCTCATGGACCACCAGCCCGGCGAGCATGAACTTCGCGTTGGCGAGCGCGGCGGCCGTGAGCAGGAAGCTCTCCGGCAGCGACACCCATTCGAGATGCCAGGGGCCGGTCGCGCGCTCGAAGTCATGGATCATGCCGTCGAGCATGGTCGCGACGTGCTGGCGGACCGCCTTGGCGGCGGCGAGCATCAGTTCGCTGGAGATCGGGTTGCGCTTCTGCGGCATCGTCGATGACGCGCCGCGGCCCGGCACGAAGGGCTCGGAGACCTCGCCGAACTCGGTCGCCGACATCATCATGACATCGGTCGCGATCTTGCCGAGCGTGCCGGTGACGAGGCCGAGCAGCGTCACCGCCTCGGCGATGCCGTCGCGGGCGACGTGCCAGGTGATCGACGGCCGGCCGAGGCCCAGCTCCTCGCAGAACAGCCCCTGCATCTCCAGGCCGCCCGCGCCGATGGAGGCAAGCGTTCCGGCCGCCCCCGAGAACTCGCCGACCAGCACGCGAGGGAGAGCCTGCTCGAGGCGCTCGATATGGCGGTCGATCGAGGACAGCCACACGGCGGCCTTGTAGCCGAAGGTGACGGGAAGCGCCTGCTGCAGATGGGTCCGGCCGGCCATCGGCGTATCGCGATACTGCTTTGCCATTCCGGCAAGGACCGCGCGGAGCTCTCTCAGGTCCCGGTCGACGATCTGCAGCGCGGCCCGGATCTGCAGCACGTTGGCCGTGTCCATGATGTCCTGGGTGGTCGCGCCCCAGTGGACGTAGCGGCCGGCCTCCCCTGCGGCTTCGGCAAGCTGATGAACCAGGGGCAGGATCGGGTAGCCGACGATCTCGGTTTCACGGCGGAGCGTCTCGTAGTCGACCACAATGGACCGCGACGCCGCGTCAATCGCCCCTGCCGCTTCCGCGGGCACCACGCCGGAGCGGGCCTGGGCGCGCGCCAGCGCCGCCTCGGCCTCCAGATACCGTCCGACCAGCGCCTCATCGGTGAAAACGGCCCGCATCTCGGCCGTGCCGAACATGTCGCGGAACAGTGCGGAATCGAAAACGGTGCTCGCCATGCCGTCCTCCCACCCATACTATGTTCGTACATAATTTATGTATCGTACATACCGCTCGTCAAGTGCGCTTGACGAGCCGGCCTGGAACGCGGTTCTGATGGGACGGAGCGCGAGGGACACGGCTTGGAAACCAGATACGCGTTTGTCGCCAGGACACTCAGCGAGGCGATCGGAACGGGTCGCTACCCCTTGGGATCGGTGCTGCCGAACGAGCTGGAGCTCGCCGCGGAATTCGGCGTGAGCCGCTCGACGATCCGCGCTGCGATGCGGGAGCTGCAGGCGTCGGGTCTGGTCAGCCGCAAGAAGAGCGCCGGCACGCGCGTCGAGGCCACGAGCCCGCAGGCCAATGGCAGTGGCTTCACCCAGGCACTCTCATCGATCGAGGCGATTCAGCAGTTCGGCTTCGAGACCGTGCGCGACGTCCAATCGATCGAGGACGTGGTGGCGGACGAAGCGCTTGCCAGGACGCTCGGCTGCAAGCCCGGCAGCCGGTGGCTCAGGATCTCGAGCCTCCGACGCCTGCCGGACCGGCCGAACACCCTCCCGATCTGTTGGACCGACGTGTACATCGCCGCGTCGGTGGCCGGCGACATCAGGGGGCGGATCGAGGGCTACCGGGGGATCTTCGGCGACCTGATCGAGGAGACGACCGGGCGACGCATTGTCGAGATCCGCCAGGACATCAGAGCCGCCGGCGTTCCGGACTCCTTGGCGAAACCGCTGCAGGCGCCGGCCGGAAGCCATGCACTGAAGATCCGCCGGCAATATGTCCTCAGCCCCGGCACGCTAATCGAGGTCACCATCAGCGTCCATCCTGCCGATCGCTTCAGCTATAGCACCCGACTGAGGCGGCAGGAGCCCGTCTCGGGCTGAAGAGCCGGCACACGCGTCGTCCGTGCTGCAGGATAGCCATTCCCAGAGCCGCCCTACGCGTCGGGCCTGGATGCGCCATATGCGGTCACCGCATTGGCGCTCCAACACCGGACGTCGCTCGAACCCGCGGAATTCGGCCCGTCCCGATCATCTCGGATTTCAGATAGCGCTATTCCACAGTCTGGCAGCTCGCGAGGCGGACCGGGTCGGCGTCTGCCGGAAGGTAATCCCCCATCGGCCGGCAGTGGCCGGCAATGCAGATCCGCCAGTCCGCGGTCGCCCCTGAGCGGCGCAAATCGACACCGGTCAATGGCGGCAGCACGGGCTTCCAGCGCCAGTCGCGGCCGTCGAACCGCGCCTCTGGCGGCGGGTCCATGCCGGCGCCCGAACCGCGCACCCGGGCCTCGTCAATCACCAGTCCGGCCGGGGTGTCGCGCCAATCCTCCTCCCACACGATCTTCTCGACCGAATGGGTCCAGGCCAGGGTCAGGCGGTCGGTGCCGAGCTGGACCACCAGCCCCAGCGCCGCCAGGCACAGGCTCACGCCGAGCGCGCCGGAACCGGGCGGCGGGCGCGCCAGATCTGGCTGCCGATCACGACGGCCCCCAGCGCGAAGCCGATCTGGTCAGTCATCGGCGCCGCCGCGAACAGGAACAGGGCGGACGCAGCGCCCACCAGCCGCTCCCACACCGCCATCCGGATGCGGAGGTAGCCGACCGAGGCCATGCCCCAGAGCCCGATCGCGAACGTCGCCTTGACCACCATATAGGCGACCACCAGCCAGTATCCCGAGCCCTCGAGGCCGGGCGCAGGCTGCAGCATCAGCGCCGGGTCGTACACCGCCATGTAGGGGATGACGAAGCCCGGGATGGCGATACGCACCGCCTCGAAGCCGATCTTGAAGCCGCTCTCCTTGGCGATCGGCGCGGCGGCGAAGGCCGCGAGTGCCACCGGCGGCGTCAGGTCCGCCATGATACCGAAGTAGAACACAAACATGTGGCTGACGATCAGCGGCACGCCGAGTTCGAGCAGCGCGGGCGCGGCAAGGGACGAGGTGATGATGTAGTTCGGGATCGTCGGGATGCCCATGCCGAGGAACAGGCTGACCAGCATGGTCAGGACCAGAGACAGCGCCAGGGAGTCCTTGCCGATCGAGACCACCCAGTTGCCGAAGATGGTGCCGACGCCGGTCAGGGTCATGGTGCCGATGACGATGCCGACGGTGGCGCAGGCCAGGCCGACCGGCAGCGCCTGCCTTGCGCCGTCCCCCAGCGCGTCGCGGCAGGCCTCCAACGTCTCCTTGCCGCCGCGGACGAACAGGCTGGCGATCACCAGCGCCACGACCAGCCCGACCACCACCATCACCCCGGCGACCAGGAAGCTGGCGGCCAGCAGGCCCAAGCCCACCCAGAACACCAGCCGGACGGCCTGCTGGGTGAGGCCGGCGGCGACCGCACCGCCCAGGATCAGGACGACGGTGAGGGCGAGGCCGACCGAGCCGGAATAGAGCGGCGTGTAGCCGGCGAACAGCAGATAGACCAGCGCCGCCAGCGGCAGGATCAGGAACCACCTCTCACGGAGCGCGGCCCGGGCGCTCGGAAGCTCGCTGCGCGGCATGCCGACCAGGCCGCGCTTGCCGGCCTCGAGATGCACCGCCCAGAAGGCAGAGGCGAAATAGAGGATCGCCGGGATGATCGCGGCCTGGACGATGTCGGCATAAGGCACGCCGATGGTCTCGGCCATGATGAAGGCGACCGCGCCCATCACCGGCGGCATGATCTGCCCGCCCATCGACGCCGTCGCCTCGACGCCGCCGGCGAAGGCCGGGCGGTAGCCGAAGCGCTTCATCAGCGGGATGGTGAACTGCCCGGTCGAGACCACATTGGCGACGCCGGACCCCGAGATCGTGCCCATCAGGGCGGAGGAGAAGACCGCCACCTTGGCCGGACCGCCCTGGGCGCCACCGAAGGCTCCCATCGCGATATCGGTGAACAGCTTGATCATCCCGGCCCGCTCCAGGAACGAGCCGAACAGGATGAACAGGAAGATGTAGGTCGCCGACACCGCGGTCGGGGTGGTGTAAATCCCCTCGGTGCCGAACGACATGTGCTCGATCACCTGGTCCGCGGTGTAGCCGCGGTGGTCGAACGGCGCCGGCAAGTACTGGCCCAGCAGGCAATAGGCCAGGAACAGGCCGGCCACGATCGGCAGGGCCGGCCCCATCGCCCGCCAGACCAGGACGAACAGCACCACCAGCGCGGCGATGCCGACGACGAAGTCGAGCTCGGTCAGCTCACCGGCGCGGTTGACCAGGTCGAAGTAGAAGACCCACTGGTACAGCCCGACCAGGAAGCCGCAGACGCCCAGGCCCCAGCCGAACAGCCGCCCGATCGCGCCGCCGGCCCGGTGGTTGGCCAGCATGCCGCCGGCGACCAGGCACAGGAAGCCGACATGCAGGCCGCGGACGATCTGGCTCGGCACCCCGCCGCTGAAGCGCGCCACCAGTAGATAGGTGCCGAGCAGGCAGAGGAAGGCGAACAGAGCCTCTGCCACCGGCCGTCCGCGCAGCCCGTCGGCGGCGATCTTCACCGCCCACAGCACGAAGGCCGCGCCGATGATCCGCAGCAGGTCGACCCCGGGGACGATCGGCCGGTCGAGCGGCAGCCCGAAGGCGGTGACGATCTGGAACGCCGAGAACGCCACCGCGATCCAGAACAGGAGTCGCCCGGCGGTCCCGGCCCCGAAATTCTCGGGCAGGCCGTGCTCGGCATTCACCGCCGGCACGACGGTTTCGCCGATCTGTTGCGCCTGCGCCATCGTTGCGTCCCTCTCTTGCCTCCGGCCGGCCCCGGGGTCTCCGCCCCTCGCCGCCGCCCTCAAAGCGGGAAGCGGGCCTGCGCCCGCTTCCCCCATTCAAAGCGATCGGATCGCCGATCACTGCGGGGGGTTGAGCCCCTTCTCCTTGAAATAACGCGCCGCGCCCGGGTGCAGCGGCACCGGCAGGCCGGACAGCGCCGTTTCGAGCTTGATCGCCTTGGCCGCGCTGTGCGCCGCAGCCAGGGTGTCGATACTCTCGTACACCGCCTTGGTCATGGCATAGGCGAGGTCGTCGCTGACCTCCGACTGCGTCACCAGGTAGTTGACGACGGCGGCGGTGGGCACCGCGGCGTCCTGGCCGGTATAGGTTCCGGCCGGGATGCTGGCCGGAACATAGGGCAGCCCGACCTTCTCGACCGTGGCCTGCGGAATCTCCACCACCACGACGGAGACGGAGGACGCGAGATCGCGCAACGAGGCGACGCCGAGGCCGGCCGATTGCAGCGTCGCGTCGAGCTGCCGGTTCTTCATCAGCTCGACCGATTCGGCGAAGGGCAGGTACTCCACCTTGCTCAGATCGTCATAGCTGATGCCGGCGCCGGCCAGGATGGTGCGGGCGTTCAGCTCGGTGCCGGATTTCGGCGCCCCGACCGACAAGCGCTTGCCCTTGAGGTCGGCCAGCGTCTTGATGCCGGACTCGCTCGACGCGACGATCTGGATGTAGTTCGGATAGATCGCGCCGATGCCGCGCAGCTTGTCGAGCTTGCCCTTGAACCCCGCCTCCTCCTTGCCGTTCCAGGCGTCGGCCAAGCTGTCGCCGAGGGTGAAGGCGATCTCTCCCTTGCCCTGCTGTAGCAGGTTCAGGTTCTCCACCGAGGCCTTGGTCGCCTGCACCGAGGGCCGGCTGTCCGGGATCTTCTCGGTGAAGATCTTCGACAGGGCGACGCCGAGGGGGTAGTAGACGCCCGAGGTCCCGCCGGTGAGGATGTTGATGAACTCAGCGGCTCTGGCCGGAGCTCCCAGCAGCGACGACGCCGCAATGGCCGCGACCACTCCCATAGCGAATCGCCGTGAAATTCTCAGGATCATCTCTCCCCCCTGTCGGTCCATTCGTGCCAGCCGGGCGCTGCGCAGCTAAAACGCTTCAAATGCACTGTATATCGTCAGGTCAGCCGCACAAGGGACGAACCGCCGGTAATTGGGATCCCATCTCCGGGGCCGCCTGTGCTGCGCCATATGCGGTCATCGACTCAGCGCCCCGACAGCGGACATTGAGCGAACCGCCGCATGCCCGTGCAGACCGCGCTCATGGTGCGCGGCTGCCATCCCGGGACGATCGATGGTCGGCTTGCCGCAAAGAATGACCGCAAGGCAACAATCATGAGATATCGTGATCGCTTTCTCGAATGATGGTTCGCTGCTAAGTTGAACATGCCACGCAGGAGCGGCGGCGGTCCGACCCGTGCTCACTTTCCGCCGGTGACATCCAGGAACGTGCCGGTGATGAAGGACGCCTCGGCGCTTGCCAGCCACAGGACCGCCCTTGCAACCTCTTCAGGGTGACCACCCCTTCCCATCGGGATCGAATCTTTGACGCGGTCCACCCGTCCCGGCTCTCCGCCACTGGCATGCATTTCGGTGTAGATGTGCCCGGGGCGAATGCAGCAAACTCGTATTCCGTCCCGCGCAACCTCTTTCGCCAATCCGGTCGTAAATGTTTCGAGAGCACCCTTCGACGCGGCGTAGTCTACATATTCATTCGGACTGCCGAGCCGGGCCGATGCCGACGAAATATTGATCAGGACACCGCCCCGCCCGTTGTGACGATGCGACATCCGCTTGACCGCCTGCTGTGCACAAAGGATGGGACCGATCGCGTTGATCGCGAAAATGCGCTGCATCCGCTCGAACTCGAGATCCTCTATCCGGGATTGCTTTGCGATGATCGCGGCGTTGTTCACCAGTACATCAATCCGGCCAAACTCCCGATCGATCTCGGCGAAGAGTTGAGCGACCTGTTTTGGATCGGCGCTGTCGGCACGCACGGCCAGAGCCCGGCGCCCGGTCGCTTTCACAACGTCTGCCACCGCACGGGCCGCAGACTCATTAGAGGCAAAGCTGATTGCGACATCATAGCCTTGAGCCGCTGCAAGCCGAGCGGTTGCTGCGCCTACGCCACGACTTCCACCCGTTATTAGAATCAGCGGAGTTTGAGAGACGGTATCCATCGGGCGAACCTTTCACGTGGTCGTGAGATTTCGATCAGGCAGGGACCGACTGAATGCGGGTTGCACGTGGCGGCCTTTGCCGGTCCAGGTGAAGGTCACGAGCCCGCGGTTGAGACGCGCAGATGGGGACGCGGCGTCGGCACGAGCGGAATGATTAGGGCGGCGGTCGCCGCCGAGGCCAGCATGCCGATCGTTCGAGTGCTGTGATCGGCGATCAGACCATAGAGGATCGGCGCGATCCCACCTGATCCGATCACGCTCGTATAGAAGGTTGCGAAGACCCGGCCGGTATCGCCATCTGACAGCTCCGGCACGGTGCCGTAGAGCACCGAAGAGGTCCCATTGAGCATGATGCCGAGCACCAGCAACAGGATGAACGTTGGCATCAGTAGCGTGAACAGCGTCGCTACAATCAGCAGGGCTGTCGCGGCCTCGGTCACCATGACGCTGCTAACGACACCCAGACGCTCGCCGAGCCAACCGCACGTCGCCTTCCCGAGTGCGCCACCGACGAACAGCAGGGCGAGTGCTATTCCAACCATTGGCGAGCCACCGCCCTGTCCATGGATGAGGAAGGGCAGAAACAGCAGGTAGCCCATGCGGGTTGCGGTATCCAGCGCGCCGATCATGCCGAGAAGCGGTCGCCAGGCGAAAATCGGCAGCGGCGCCGCGACGAGCGCCGGCAACGCGGCCTTTCCCAGGTCGCGCGCGAAATTGTAGATGCCAAGCGGTCCGCGCGCAGCCCTTCCATAGCTGTCTGTGACGAGCATCGGGCCGCGTGGGTGCTGGATGCTCGAGCCGATGCCGGCGACAACGAGGCCGACGCAAAGACCGGCGAAGCCGAATGGCAGTGCCATGATCGCCAAGCCCGATGCGGCGAGGATGGTCGATAGGACCAGCGCCGCGCGCGGCGACACAGCGCGAAGGGCACGGTCCGCCAGGATCTGGAAGCCTCCCATCGTGCCGTAATAGAGGGCGCGAACGACTGCCAGCGCCGCGTAGCCAAGACCGAACTGCGCCTGCCATATGGGCAGGAAGGCATAAAGAGCGTCGGTGTAGCCGTCATGGAGCGCGTGGGCGAGACTTGCCCCAACCAGACTGCGCTTTTGCAGCGTTCGTGCGCTTCTCTCAATCACCTTCGACGGGTCTTCAGAATGCGCGGTCTGCATCGTCCGGTTGGCCTCGTTAACCACCGAAAGCTATACGCGTGAGTTTTTATCGACTAGCCTCTCAATGGTCACGAGTATCGTTTGTTTTTCTCACGGGTTCATATGCGCCGTCTCCCTCCCTTGAACGCCTTGCGTATCTTCGAGGTCGCTGCCCGGACGGGCAGCTATGCCGACGCCGGAGCCGAGCTCGGCCTCACCCATGGCGCGGTCAGCCGACAGATCTCGGCGCTCGAAGGCTGGCTAGGGCAGCGGCTCTTCACGAGAGAAGGCCGCCGGATGGTCGCGACGCCGATGGCGAAAATCTTCGCCGCTGAGGTCGGTCTTTCGTTCGATCGCTTGGCGCTCGCGGCAGAGGCTTGCGGCCGGCCCGGCGCTCGCCGCATCCTGCGGGTGAGCGCACCGACTAGCTTCGCGATGCGCTGGCTGATCCCACGGCTCAACCGTTATCACGCGGATCATCCGCATGTCGAAGTCGCGGTGACGACAGTCTCATGCGTGCTCGACGACTTACGCGGCGGCGTCGACGTCGCGATCCGCCGCGGTGCTGCCCGGGAGGATGCATGGCCTCAGCATCGCGTCGTCCCGGTGCTGGAGGATATCGACACGCTGATCATGAGCCCGGCCCTGTTCGCGGAGCGCCCGATTCTGAAGCCGGCCGACATCGAGGGACACACGCTCTTTGCGGCCGAGACGCGCGGTGGCGATTGGACGGACTGGCTCGAAGCAGCAGGACTCCAACATCTCGCAGGACTCCCTCGCCAGATTTTCGATCACTTCCACGTGGCGCGCCAAGCGGTGGAAGACGGGCTCGGTATTGGCATCGGTCCGCTGCCGATGCTGGAGGTCGATGTTGCGAATGGAAGACTGATGACGCCGCTGCCGGACATCCGGGTCTCCCGAACCGGTTATGTCGCGGTCACGCCACGGCACGCCGATGCCGGAAGCTTGGTCGGCGGCTTCGTTGACTGGCTTGTCGGCGAGGCGCGTGGAGCGGTTGGCACCACCAGAGCAGGGCCAGGAGCGCGAGCAGGATCACTCGGGCGGGAGCCGATGCCCGATCCTACTCATGACGTGACGAACTACCAGTGAGAAATGCCCGACACGGCCTTGACCTGCGACTATTCGCTAGCCAGCCGAGCGCCCGGTAGGGGTGCGCGCGATCAGACCTACGATCCATCCGCAGCGCTCATCCGCTCTTGGAAGATCTCCTGTAAACGAGCCAGAAATGCGCGGACGGCGGGGTTGGTGCGGCGGCTTTCCGGCCAGAGCGCAGTGATGTTGTGCCGCTCAACGGCGAACTCGGACAGTACCGGCACCAGCTCCCCGCGCGCCACATAGGGGGATGCGATGAAGCCCGCGCTGATACCAATGCCGCCGCCGGCCGCGAGCGTCGCGACTACCGCATCGCTCGCGTCCACGATCACGCCGGACGGCGGCACGATCTCGACCACTCGCTCGCCGATCCGAAAAGGCCAGCGAAATACCTGGCCCGTGCTCTGGTAGCGGAGGTTGACCGTGTCGTGCCCCTCTAGTTCATCGGGGTGCATCGGGATACCCCGCGCGGCCAGATAGGCTGGCGATGCGAACGCACAGAGGCGATGTGGTGCGAGCCGGCGCAACAAAAGCCGCGAGTCCGCCAGGTCGCCGATCCGCACCGCGATATCGATTCCTTGCTCGACGATGTCGATGATTTGGTCGCTCAGCCGTAGATCGATCGTCACCTTCGGGTAGAGCTTGCGAAAATTCGGCAGCGCGGGCGCGATCACATGCATCCCGATTGGCAACGACGCCGCAATCCGCAAGGTGCCCGACGGCTCAGCGCGCGCCGTCAGCGCCGCCTGTTCGATCTCTTCCACATCGCGCAGCAGTTTGAGCGCACGGTCATGCAGCTCACGGCCCTCTGGCGTGAGCGTCAGCGAACGCGTCGTGCGGGTGAAGAGCAATATGCCCAGTCGCTGCTCAAGCCGCTGCACGCTCTTGCTGACAGCCGAAGGCGAGATCGATAACGAGCGGGCAGCAGCGCTATAGCTCCCCATCGATCCGGCGCGCGCGAAGGCGATCAAGCCGGTCAGCCTCTCGAATGCCACTTGTTCCTTCATGGCATTATAGAAGCGAATTTCTGCCTGATTATCAACGTCCAAACGACTGAATACATTGACGCACAGACGACGATGCGTTCCCCGGAGGTTTTAGTGGGCAATATGATGAAGGCAGTCCGATTTCATGTATTCGGCGGTCCTGAGGTGCTGCGGTACGAGGACGCGCCGAGGCCCGACCCAGCGGCCGGTGAGGTTCTCGTCCGTGTTCACGCGGTCGGCCTTAATCCGCCCGACTGGTATCTGCGAGAGGGCTACAAAATGCTGCCTTCGGAGTGGCAACCGCCGGTGTCGTTCCCTGCTATACCTGGAACAGACATCTCGGGCGTGGTCGAAGCCGTGGCCGCGGACGTCGACCAGTTCACAGTCGGCGACGAAGTCTATTCCATGGTGCGCTTCCCCAGCGGGCTTGCGGGAGACAGCAGGGGCTATGCCGAGTACGTCAGCGTGCCGGCGTCAGATCTTGCACGCAAGCCCGCGGGCATCGATCACGTGCACGCCGCCGGAGCCCCGATGTCGTTGCTGACCGCATGGCAGTTCATGATTGAGCTGGGGCACGACGAACCGAACCCGCTACAGCCGAGCCTCCATGTGCCAGTGCCGCTCGAGGGCAAGACCATCCTCGTGAATGGGGCGGCTGGCGGCGTAGGGCACCTCGCGGTGCAACTGGCGAAATGGAGGGGTGCACACGTCGTCGCCGTGGCCTCGGGCACGCATGAGAAACTTATGCGCGAGTTAGGTGCCGACGAATTCATCGACTATACCAGGAGCGCTCCCGAGGACGTGGTCCGCGACGCTGACCTCGTCGTCGACGCGGTCGGCGGCCCAAACTCCAGTCGTTTTCTGCGAAGCTTGAAGCGCGGCGGTGCCCTGTTTCCGATCTTCCCCCTGGGCTTCTCGGGTGCGGAGGAGGCTGAGATGCTGGGAGTCACAGCTTCGACGACTCAGGTCCGCTCGAACGGCGCGCAGCTGGAGGATATCGGGCGCTTGCTGGATGATGGAACCATCCGGGTCGTCATCGACAGCACCTTCCTCCTCTCCGAAGCGCGTCAGTCTCATGAACGGGCCGCGAAGGGTCATATCCAAGGCAAGATCGTCCTCTCGGTCGAGTGAAGCCAGCCCCGAACGAAGACTTCTCGGTTGACCGCTGTTGCGAGATCGGCGGGTGGCACCGTCTCAGGCATCTTTCGACCCTTCGCTGCCAGCGCTGCCTGGCTCAATCGCGCCATAGGCGGACGCTGCGGCGGCGCCCCAGGGGGTGAGGCCCGAGGTCCATGAGCGGCCGTCGATGGAGTCCAAGCTGCCGGCGCCGCCGTCCAGCGTGTCGCCGCCGCCGCTGATCTCGATGTTGTCCTTGCCGCCGCCGCCGCTGATCACGTTGTGGCCGCTGTCGCCGGTGACCGCGTCGTCGAAGGCGCTGCCGATCAGGTTCTCGAAGCCGCTCATGGTGTCGCCCTGGGCCTCGCCCCCTGCGGCGCCGCCGTTCAGGGCCACCAAGACACCCGAGGTGGCGTTGGCGTAGGTGAGCGTGTCGATGCCGGCGCCGCCATCCATGGCGTCGGCGCCGGCGCCGCCCTCGATGATATCGTTCCCGCCGAGGCCGCGAAGCGTGTCGTTGCCGGCGAGGCCATTGATGATGTCGATGCCGTCCGGGTTGGCCGGGTTGCCCGGATCGGTCCCGGTCAGAATCTCGTTGCCGGCGGTGCCGTTGAGGATCTGGGTCACGATCGTCCTCCCGCTTCGCTGGTCGGCGCCGCCGGTGTCTGTTGGGAGCGGCCGGGCTTCGAATGCGCCCGGTTGGCCCGGGCAGGGATCAATAAGCAGGATTTATCACAAGCCTCGCATAACCGGATAGGAAGATCGAACAAGGCTGCAACGCCGGTCGCAATGTCCGGAGGGCAACCGAAGTGAGGGCCGAGCGGGCCTTTCGCATGTTTGCCCGGACGCGGATGGCGCCAGGGCCGCCACGGCTACAGCGCGAGGTCGCCGGCCGTCAGCACATTGTCGGAGCTAACGTTGAGGGCGAAGTCGGGCGCCTCGCCACCACCGGCGTCGACATAGACCACCTGGATCGAGCCGGAGGTCGCCACCCGAAGCTCTCTCGTATGGCCGGCGAAGGCGCGTGTTCCGAAGGTGAAGGCGGTGTCACCGTTGTTGGCATTGCCGTCGGCGTCGATCGCCGACAGTCCATCTCGTCCCCGTTCGAGAAGTCGGTGACGTGTCCTTGCCGATGCTGGTGTGACGTTGCACTGCGCTGTCTGTTCGACACCGCAACGGGCGCCCCGAAATTGGGGCCGATCGGCTTCCTGTTTCCCAGCCGCGTCCGGAGCCAGGCCCATCTCTCGACACGCCAGTACGCTCGCCTTTCCACGGCTGGGTGGCTGAGGCTGGCCTTGACAGCCCATCCTACGGGACACATTCGATGCGACGCACCAAGGCGGCCCAGATCTCCCGCAAGACCGGCAATCTAAGAGCGGTTCAACTCCTGCTCGATCACAGAAAGCTCGAAAGCACCGTCCGTTATCTCGGCATCGAGGTTGACGACGCCCTGAGCATCTCCGAGCAACTCGACCTGTGACGGCGCTGTGAAACGCGCCATGCGAACTTTATCGATCTCGACGGTCGGGGTAGTTCGCCTACCCCGACCGACCCGCACCATAACCCACCATTTGGTCCGCCCCCCGAAACCGGACCTATGCCGGACTGCCAGCCGCGAGCCCCTTTGTGTAAGTTCGAGAGGCTTCGTGGCCTCCCCGAAGCGGACATCCGCCTTGGCCCAACTGGTCTTGAAACCGGACCTCCGCTCGTCCCCCAATTCCGAATGATAAAGCTCCGCGGAGACTATCAGGCAGAGTGCGGTGTTGTAGAAGGCACAGGGGCCACAGAGACGGCCATGTGAGGCGCGGTCCCCGCTGGGGACCGCCCGATCGGTCAGGCCGCGAGCAGTTCGTCCGTCGGCCCAAAGAGCTCGAAATGTATACGATCCGGCGACACCCCTGCCCCGGCCAGTTCGCCCACCAGGTTCCGCAGGAAAGGCCTCGGGCCGCAGAGGAAGATGTCCGCGGCGTGAAGCGGCGTGTTGGCACGCAGCCAATCTGTCGTGATGAAACCCGTAACGTCGTGCGTTTCGCCCGGCGCATCGCCCTCCTGAGGGTCACTGTAGAAGTTCGCGATCGTGATCCGTCCGTGCTGCTGCGCCAGCGACCTGACGTGAGCATCCATCGCATGTGTGGCGCTGCTCATCGTTCCGTGGACGTAGTGCGCGTCGAGCCCGGGATGATCCACAGCGATCGTCTCGATCATGCTGACCATCGGCGTGAGGCCGACGCCGCCGGACAGCAGCACCACCGGCCGCTGCGGGGCATCGGGCAGGAAGAATTCACCCGCCGGCGGCGTCACCTCGAGCACGTCTCCGATGTCGACATGGTCATGAAGGAAGCGCGAGCCGCCGTTGCCATTGGCCTCCCGCTTGACCGAGATCCGGTAGTGATCCCCGTTCGGCGCGCACGAGATCGAATAGTTGCGCTTCATCACCGGTTCTCCGGCCGGGCCGAAGCGGAAGGTGAGGTACTGGCCAGGCCTGTGCCGCAGCACCGGCTTCCCGTCGACAGGGCGTAGAATGAAGGAGGTGATGACGCTGCTTTCGCGGACCTTGTCGGCGACGACGAACTCGCGCCAGCCGTTCCAGCCGCCTTCGATCTGCAGGATCTCTTCGCGGATCACCGCCTCCCGCCCTTTCAGGATCTCCGCCAGGAACCAGTAGGCCTCGCCCCAGGCCTTGATGATCTCAGGCGTCGCGGCCTCGCCGAGGACCTCGGCGATGGCACCGAGCAGAGCTTCGGCGACGAAGGGGTAGTGCTCGGGCAGGATGTGATAGCCGACATGCTTGTGGGCGATCCGCTCGACCACCGGCGTGAGCGCGCCGAGGTTCTCGATGTTCTGCGCATAAGCGAGGATTGCTGCCGCCAGTGCGTGGACCTGAGCGCCGCCGTCGCCCTGGTTCGCCTGATTGAACAGCGCCCTGACGTCCTCACGCACGAACAATCGCCGGTACATCGTCTTGGTGATGACCGGACCGTGCGCGGCGAGGGCCGGCACCGTCGCTTTGACGAGCGCGATCGTTTCCGCGTTGAGCGGCTTCATCATTCTCGATGTTCCTTTCGAACTTGGGAGGACTTATCCGGGGAGAGCGACCGACGGGGATGGCTCCCGGACTGGATTGGTGAGCGGCGCTCCGCGCATTCGCAGGGCGACCTTCAGGGTGTCGGCGATCCGGCGCGCCTTGGCTTGCATCGCTGCGGCGACCGCGTCAGGAAGCATTTCGGAGGTGGTTTCCTCCCAGAGCATCAGCCAACGCTCGAACATCTCCGACGTGATGCGGTGCGCGTGCATCAGATGGATGACGACTGGGTTTCCCTTGTACCGCCCGCTGGCCAGTATCACCGACGACCAGAAGTCCGAGATCCGCTCCAGGTGGACGTCCCAGTCGTGGACGACGTCGTTGAACAGCGGACCGAGATCGTCATCGCGCCGGACCCTCTCGTAGAACCGTGCAAGCAACGCCGGGAGGGCGGCTTCGTCCAAGGCATGCGCGGGATCCATGCGTCACCTCAACCATTCATCTGATATGAATGTATCGACGCGGCGAAAAACATGCAACAAAGATGAATGATAAATTTGGATGCGCCGCGCCAGGACCGAGCGCCATGAAGCTGACACGCTATACCGACTATGCGATGCGGGTGATGATCCGCCTCGGCACCCACGACGGCGAGTTGACCTCGATCGCCGAAATCGCGCGCGTCTACGACATATCGCACGCCAACCTGATGAAGGTGGTGCAGGACCTCGGGAACGCCGGCTATGTGGAGACAGTGCGCGGCCGCCATGGTGGAGTCCGGTTGGCGCGACCAGCCGACAAGATCAATCTGGGCGAACTCGTCAGGCACACCGAAGCGGGTTTTGAACTCGTTGACTGCCGGGGCTGCCTGATCGCACCCGCCTGCGGGCTCCCAGGCATCCTGGCCGAAGCGACCCGCGCCTTCCTGGGCGTGCTCGACAAATACACCGTCGCCGACCTGCTCAGCCGACGCTCAGTGCTGCGGGAGCTGTTCGCTCTGGCACCGTCGGATATCGAACCCGCGCGAACATGGCAAACTTAGCCCAGCGCCAGATTTCTGACTTCCCGACCAGCCCAGCCGGGCCGAAGGGCGCCAGTTCCGGCCATAGCTGAGTCGCCGCAACACCGGACATCGCTAGGACCGATTGAATCCAGCCTTCTCGGTCAGCAGCGACCTCAAAGGAGGCCCGAAAGCGGCCGCCCGTGCCGGCTCTACGAAGCGGACATGCCCGGATGCGATCCCGGGTTCCACACCATCCCACTGGCGGTGGCGGAGCGCCAGCTGGAGGGTCTCCGCATTGCCATGAGGCTTCGGGAGTTTTGAGCGCTGACGACGGCAGCACGCGATAGGGACGCCGTGAGCGACATTCGGGGACTCGTCGCATTGAATCTCCGGCGCTTCCGCCGGGAGAGACGGATGACGCAGACCGATCTGGCGTTCCGGGCCGGAGTGGACCGCGGTATCTCTGCCAACTGGAAAGCGCACAGTACAGCGCGACGGTCGCGATGATCGGTAAGCTGGCTAAGGCGTTGAACGCTGCGCCCGGTGTGCTCCTGGAGCAGCCACCCGAGGCGCCCAAGCGCTGAGACCGGGAACCATCCGGCGATGGATTCTGAGGAATATCGCGCATCTCAGATGCAGGGACATTCCGTCACCGGATCGCGGAGAGCTAGGCGCTGAACCGCTGAGCGGTGCTTGCAGAAGGCCAGCGGTGTCGTGCTCTCACGTCGGTAGCAAGCCGGACGCGCGATAGCTCTCGATGAGATCGTCAAACGCCGATATGTCGGCCCGGCTCCGGGCGAATAGTTGCGCGCCAGCAACGGCCGAGAAAATCGCTCGGGCCTTGCCTGCTTTATCCTCCACCGACGAACCATCCGCCGCCGCCAGCATCTTCGCCAGCCAATCCGCATTTACGTCGGCGAACGTCTGGACTTCGGCCTTCACTGGGGCCGGCAGGTCGTCGAACTCGGCCGACATGAAACTGCAGAGGCACAGCCGATTGTCGTGCTCAAGCGACCGTCGGAAGATCCTGGGGTATTCTCTTAGGGCCGAAGTCGGATCTCCTGCCGCCGATGCAAGGGCGTCTAGCTCGGTCACGGTGGTCTCCCAGTAGCGCTTGGCCACCGCGGCGCCCAACTCCGCCTTGCTCGGGAAGTGGTGGTAGATGCTCGCGGCCTTGATGCCGACCCGCTCCGCCAGCTCGCGGTAGTTCATGCCGTTATAGCCATGCGCCTGGGCGATGCTGGTCGCCTCGGCGAGAATCGCATCCTTCGAATTCGTGCTCGTCATTGTCCTGGTAATCCTGCTCGGCACCGCCACCTATCGGCCGTTAGTTAGAGCTTGACAGCGCAAAAAAGAAAACCTAATTCGCAATTCTAACGAACGTTAGGTAGCCTGCAATATGAAAGCTGACAGCCTCTTCTCCGACACGACCCGACTGGGTGAGCCGATCCGGAGGCGCGCTCTCTCGCCGCTGGAGGTGGTGCGGCCCCCATCTCGATCGCATCGCTATCGTAACTCCCCGCTGAATGCGGTCGTTCCCCTGGCGGACGACACGCTGGAGGACGCGAAGCGCGCCGAAGCCGCGGCGCACAGCCTCCCTTGCGCACCAGTAAGGATCACGACATGACCGACCTCTTCTATTCCGACGCGACCCGACTCGCCGAGCTGATCCGCACCCGCCACGTCTCGCCGGTTGAAGTATTGCAGGCGCATCTCGACCGGATCTCGGCGGTCGACCCTAGGGTCAACGCCATCGTGACCGTCGCGGACGGCGCGATCGAGGCCGCCAAGGCCGCCGAAGCAGCGGTGCTGGCCGGTGAGGAGCTCGGTCCGCTCCATGGCGTTCCGTTCACCGTCAAGGACTCAATCGACACCGCCGGTGTGATGACGCAGCGCGGCTCGCCTATCTTCAAAGGCCGGACGCCCGGCGCCGACGCGACCAGCGTCGCCCGACTGAAGAAGGCCGGTGCAATCCTGCTCGCGAAGACCAACCTGCCGGAATTCTCGTACTGGGTCGAGAGCGACAATCTGCTCTCGGGTCGCTCGAACAACCCGTGGAATCTGGAACGCACGCCGGGCGGGTCGAGCGGCGGCGAGTCCGCAGCCATCGCCGCCGGCATGTCGCCGCTCGGGCTCGGTACCGACCTCGCCATCTCGGTGCGCGGACCGGCAGCCCAGACCGGCATCGTGTCCCTTAAGGCGACACATGGGCGCGTGCCGATGACCGGAGTCTGGCCGCGTGCCCCGCGTCGCTTCTGGCATGTCGGCCCCATGGCGCGCAGCATCCGCGATCTGGCGCTCGCCTTCTCGCAGCTGTCGGGCGCTGACGGCCTCGATGCCTTCTCGACCAGTACCGCGCCGTTCGACGCCGGCATCGGCCCCCAGCCTTATCGTCAGCTCCGTGTGGGCTGGATGACCGGTCCGGGTTACGGTCCGATCGATCCCGAGGTGGCGGCGACCGTCAAGGCAGCGGCCGAGACACTGAAGGCGCTCGGCATTCACGTCGAGGAGGTGCGCATCCCGGCGCTCGAGCGCGACTTCGCGCTCGACGTGTTCAACAAGCTCCACGTCATGGAGATGAAGCCCGCCTTCCGCGAGGCTGTTGCCGGTCGCCACGACGACGAGATCTACAAGATGGCGAGGACCATGCTGTCGCTGCCGGAAACATCAATGGACGACTACATTGCGGCTGAACAGGCGGCCGAGCGCCTGCGCGACGGCTACGCCGAGTACTTCCGCAGCTTCGACGCCCTCATCACGCAGGTGCTGCCGATCCCGGCCCATAAGCACGGCGTCGACGAGTTCATTATCGAGGGCCACAGGGTGGACGCGACCTATCTCCAGGGCGCGACCGTGCCGCTGAACGTGACCGGTCTGCCCGGCATTTCGATGCGGTTCGGCACCAGCCGCGACGGCCTGCCGATCAATGTCCAACTCGTGGGCAGTTGGCTCGCGGAGTCGACGATCCTGCACATCGCATCGCTGCTCGAGGATGTGAGTCCGGTGCGTGGCCTTCATCCGGCCCTGTGAGGCGGTGCGCCCTGGGAGCGGTGCGCTCTCGGGGCCGTTGCCGGCCCTACAAAGACACACCGATGCCCGTGCTCGATGCGAATGCGCCTGCGATGGAGACACCGCAATTCAGCGTCTATAGCGCGACCAAGGCGGCGATCCGCAACCTGGCGCGCAACTGGGCGCTGGACCTCCGCGGAACGGGCATCCGCGTCAATGTACTATCCCCGGGGCCGACCAAGACAGAGCTGGCGCTGGAGATCGTGGGCGAGGAAGCGCTGGATGCGCTCGGGAGCACGACGCCGCACGGGCGACCCGACGGAGACGGGGGCGGTGGCCGCGTTCCTGGCCTCCTCGGATAGCAACTTCATGACCGGCGGAGAGGATTTCGTCGATGGCGGCCTGGCACAGGTATGAGACCTTGAGCGTCTGAGCACGAGGGCTTCGGTCACCGGAACCGAAGCCCTCTTTCCGCTCTTCCCTGGCAGTGCGCGGCCAGACTGAGGTGCGCCATATGCGGTCATCGCATTGGCGCTCCAACACCGGACGTCGCTCGAACCCGCGGAATTCGGCCCGTCCCGATCATCTCGGATTTCAGATAGCGCTCCAAACCGGCCGCCCAGCGCGCTCTACGAAGCGGACATGACCGGACGCGACCGAGGTCGTGTGGAAACGCGCGTGCGATGATTGCAGGTGGGTTTTCGTCGAGCGTGTTTGTCGGGAATGGTTCGACTGATCGGGCGTCAGACCCGGATCGCTTCTAGCAAGCCCGCGACGCCGAGGATGGAGATCACGCGCTTGAGGTTGTAGGCGAGGACCAAGAGGCTCATCTCGGTGCTGACGCGTTGTAGCCCTCGGGTCAGGAAGTGGGTGGCACCCATCCAGGCCTTGAGGGTGCCGAACGGGTGCTCGACCGTCTGCCGTCGGATCCGCATGGCATTCGGCGTCTGATCCAGCCGCTCCTGCATGGCGTCGATGACGGCCTCATGTTCCCAGCGTTTGATGCGGCGCTCCTGGCCGGTGGTGCATTGCGGCTTGATCGGACAGGTGGAGCAGGTGCTGGCCCAGTAGGAGTGCAGGGTCTGCCCCCTCTCGACGCTGTCGAACCGCCAGGTCAGCCGTTCCCCGGCCGGGCAGCGGTATTCGTTGTCCTCGGGGAGGTAGACGAAGTCCTGCTTGCCGAACCGCCCTTCGGCTTTGGAGCCAGAGGTCAGCGGCTTGGGCACAAGCGGCGTCATGCCGGCCTGGTCGCAGGCCAGGATCTCCTCGCCCTTGAAGTAGCCGCGATCGGCGAGACGGTCAGCGCCTCAAAGCCCCCGGCGTCCCGCGCCTGCTGCGCCATCTTCGAGAGCTGGGCGCGGTCGCTGCCGACATTGGTGACCTCATGGGCGACGATCAGGTGGTGCTTGGCATCGACCGCGGCCTGCACGTTGTAGCCGACGATGCCGGTGCCCTTGCCGCTGGTCGCCATCGAGCGCGCATCCGGGTCGGTCAACGAGACCTGCTGGTCGGGAGCGGCCCGAACCGCTTCCTCCATCGCCCGGAACTGCTGCACCTGCGTCCGCAGCACCGCGATCTTCTCCTTCAGCCGCGCCGACTTCGCCTGCGCCACCTCGCCCTCCTGCCGGTCGGCGGCATCCATCGCCGACAGGTAGCGCGCGATGTTGGCCTCGATCTGCTCGATCCGGCTCTGCAGCTTGCCCGGGGTGTAGTTCTTGTCGCGGTTGTTCACGGCCTTGAACTTGCTGCCGTCGATCGCGACCACGGCCTCGGAGAACAGGCTCAATCTCCGGCACAGCAGCACGAACTGCCGGCAGGTCGCCTGGATCGCCGGTCCGTTGTCGCGGCGGAAGTCCGCGATGGTCTTGAAGTCCGGCATCAGCCGGCCGGTCAGCCACATCAGTTCCAGGTTGCGCTGGGCCTCCCGCTCCAGCCGGCGGCTCGACGCGATCCGGTTCAGGTAGCCGTAGAGATAGGCGTGGCCGGATGGTGCGACGGACGGCCGGTCGCCTCCGGCACCACGCCGGCAAAGCCCAGCGCCGCCAGATCCAACTCCTCGACGAAGGCATCCACGGCGCGAACCGGGTTGTCCTCGCCGACGTAGTCGTCCACGCAGTCCGGCAGCAACGCGACTTGGCGGCGGTCTTCACCCTCGACGAAACGCTTCACGCCTGCCCCCCGCTCAGCCCTCCCACAGTCTATCAGACCAGAGGCTTTTCACACGGCCTGGACCCGCAGCGGACGCAGGCCAACTTGGCTGGGAGAAGCTGATCCTTGCCGGCCTAGTCCCCTGCAAGGCCCTTGAAGCCGGTCATCGAATTCGGCGCTCCGTCATGGCTCTCTCCTTCGATCATCGCCGGCCGGGTGGCCAGGCCCTCTCGAAGGGTAGCGACATCAGCATTCGTCACCTCTCCACGACGGACATGCGGCCTTATGGTGATCTTGCCCGGCCCGCCAAACCTAAGCGTCCCTTGCAAGACTTATTCAGAGCAGCCGCATTTGGATTTCGGCCACGTCCTCAAGGGGACGATATTCAACCAATCGCTGATGTGCCGACATCGGCAGGCCCTGAACTCAAGCGACCACTGCCAAGCCCGGCGAAGCGCGCAAGCGGGCTATGTCGCGCGCCGGCGGCTCTCCAAAGTGGCGGCGATATTCGCGACTGAACTGCGACGGGCTTTCGTAACCAACGCGGAGGGCGGCGGTCGTGACGTCGATGTCCTGGACCAGCATCAGGCTGCGCGCGTCCTGCAGCCTGAGCTGCTTCTGGAATTGCAGCGGCGTCATCGCCGTCACCGTGCGAAAATGTTCGTGCAGGCTCGACGGGCTCATGCCGACTTCCGCGGCAAGCCGCTCGATGCTGAACCGTTCCCGGAAGTTCTTCCCGATCCAGGCGATGGCGCGGCCGACCTGGGCCACCCGACCCTGGCTGGAGGTGATGTGGCGCATCCTGGCGCCGTCGGGGCCGGCGAGCAGGCGGTAGAGAATTTCCTGCTCGGCAAGCGGCCCGAGCACGGGCAGCGCCGCCGGATCGTCGAGCAGGCGCAGCAGGCGTAGCGCCGCGTCGAGCAGACCGGGGCCGGCGTCGGACACCGTCTTGCCTATGGGCGGGGATGGCGCTCCCGGCGGCGGCGGCACGCGCAACGCCAAATCCCCCAGCATGACCGGATCGAAATCGAGGTACAGGCAGAGGTAGGGCTTGTCAGGCGTCGCCTCGACCACATGGCCCGTAGCCGGCAGGTCGTAGGTCACCACACCATACCGCCCCGGAGCATATCTGAACACGCGGTCGCCCAGCGTGACCTCCTTGTGCCCCTGCGCGACGAGGCACAGTTGCGGCCGGTAAACATTCGGCATCGGCATCGTCACCGTGGAGGATCGAACAAGCGTCACACGTTCGATGGGGGTGGCGTGGAAGCCGTCCTTAGAGACGTGCCGGGCAATCAGGGCCGCGATTTCGGTCAGCGTTTCCATGAATCCGACCGTCGCATGTGCGCGGAAGGGCGGCAATGCGAGCCCATAGCTTTTGGAGGATTGGGCAGCAATTCCGGCGCATCAGGCTAACGGTCCGACGTCACCGCGCATCACAGTGTCAGCGGGGCCTGGGTCACAGCAACCTGACCGCAGAACACGTATGGAGCAAACATGGCAATCGACACATTGAAGATCCCCGCGGTCGCGCTGGGCACATGGGCTTGGGGCGACAGCGGCGAGATTGGCGACGGCTACTTCGGCACCCACCTGACTCAGGCTGGTCTGGAGGAGGTCGTCGACAAGGCCCAGGCGGCCGGATTCACCCTGTGGGACACCGCCCTGGTGTACGGCATGGGCCGCTCCGAGACCGTCCTTGGGGAGGTCCTGAAGCGCTATGCCCGCAGCGACTACCAGCTCTCCACGAAGTTCACCCCACAGCTCGCAAGCACCAGCGATAACCCGGTGGCGGACATGCTGGAGCAGAGTCTGGCCAACCTCGGCACCGACTACATCGACCTCTATTGGATTCACAATCCGGCCGATGTGCCGCGGTGGACTCCGCACCTGATCCCGTTGCTGAAGAGCGGGAAGGTCAAGCATGTCGGCGTCTCGAACCACAACCTGAGCGAAATCAAGCTCGCCGATCAAATCCTTGGCGAAGCCGGGTTCCGGGTCGAAGCTATCCAGAACCACTATAGCCTCCTCTATCACAGCTCTGAAAAAGCTGGGATCCTGGACTACTGCCGCAACCAAGGCATCCCATTCTTCGCCTATATGGTGCTTGAACAGGGCGCCTTGGCCGGCGAGTACAGTCCGGAGAACCCGCTGCCGGAAGGCAGCAACCGGGCGGAACATTACAACGGCATCCTGCCTCGGCTGAAGGCGCTGACAGACAAGCTCGCCTCGATCGGCCAGAGCCGGGCTGCTGCAGTTCCCGATGTCGCGGCGGCGTGGGCCATCGCCAAGGGCGCGACGCCGATCATCGGTGTCACCAAGCCCCATTATATCGAGGGTCTGGTTCGAGCTGCCGGCATCACGCTCACCAGCGACGACATTGCGGAGCTGGAAGTCCTTGCCGACGCCGCTAACGTGAACACCCGCGGCTGGTGGGAACAAGAAATGTTAATCTGAAGGTCCGCTGCCCTAAGTCCTCGGACCGCCGTTCCGAGCAATACGGCAGGCGATCATCTCGTTCTGCGGGATGATCACCTGTGACCAAGCAAGTTGCCGGATGCCTCCACCTGATTGTGCAAGTGCTCCAGAACCTGTTGGCGCCATTCCGCAAAATTCCGGATCACCTGCGCTGCGATGGTTGCCCTGGCCGAGCCGGTGGCGGAGTAGCCTCGCCGACTTTCCGGACCGATCCCAGCCAACTAAGCCCGGCCCGTCGGCGCCATCAGGAGACATTGGGTCGCCGCTCCGAAACCGGACTTAGCTCAAGACGGCATGATCCCGGGCGCTCGCGGCTACTCCGACTCGCGGAGGATGCCCGGAACCGGTCGTCGCAGTTCGCTCACCGAACCGGACATGACCGAAGACCTCCCACCAGCCACGAAAGCGAGCTGGGTTCGCATCCATTGTGGATACAGAGCTGAGTGCGGGTACTACGGTATTGCAGGCTTTCGTCTGAACATCAGATAGCCCGATTTACGGGATCCCAGATACTGTACCAAGCGCGGGTCGGGCGACGGAGATGTTGGCCACCACCACTTGCGGAGCAGATTGCGTGACGATACCGCTCGCCGACCTGAAGGCGCAGAACGCCTCGCTGCGCGAACCGCTGGAAGAGGCGGCGCTGCGGGTTCTCAGGTCCGGCCGGTACGGGCTGGGCGACGAGGTGGAGGCCTTCCAGGATGCCTTCGCGGCCTATTGCGGTACGTCCCATGCCGTGGCGGTCAATTCCGGGACCTCCGCGCTGCACTTGGCGCTGCTGGCCTGCGGGATCGGGCCGGGCGATGAGGTCATCACGGTGGCGTTCACTTTCGTGGCGACCGTCGCGGCGATCCAGTACACCGGCGCGCGGCCGGTCCTTGTCGACATCGAGCCTCGGGCCTGGACGATCGATACCGGGGCCGTCGAGGCCGCGATCACGCCGCGCACCAAGGCGATCGTTCCCGTCCACCTGCACGGCCGCCCGGCCGACATGACTATGTTGTATCGCTCGACGGATCGCCTCTGTCGTCGTGGCGCTCCCATGCAGAACCTGACCCATAGAGCCTCCCTGGATTCGGAGGATAACGGTGCACCATCAAAGCCTGGGATCAAACATCTAGCCGCGCCTGCCTTCCGTCCCGCCGAGCTCGGGCACCAGCCGGCCGGCACCCTGTTTCCGGCACAGCCGCGCCGCAGCGGCGACGGCACGTTCCGGCTGGGGCCGGAGCTGTGGCGGCTCGGATCGCTGTACAGGCGCGGCTTTGATCTGGGGGAATATGTCCGGCCGACGCTGCGCGCCCTGGTGGAGGCGACCCAGGAGACCGCGTCCTTCTACATCCGCGACGGGAGCCAGAGGGTCTGCCTCTACCGCCTGAACTCGCCCAAATCGGCCCGGCACCATCTCGACGAAGGTGTCCGCCTGCCCTTGGGGCAAGGCGCCGCGGGCCGGGTGCTGCTCGCCTTCACCGAGCCGAGCGACTTATCCCTGGCCCCAGTCCGGGACGCCGGCATGGCCGTCTCCCGCGGTGAGCGCGATCCGGAGGTGGCGGCCGTGTCCGCGCCGGTCATCGACAGCGCCGGCCGTGCGACACGCTCTCGCGTTTTTTCGCTCTCTCCTCCGGCCCGAACCGTTCCGCCATCTGATCCACCCTATTGGTCGACGACGGAGCCGTCCTTGTGCAGCCGGGTGTGGATCTTGCGGGGCCGATACGGGAATTTCTCGGCCGCGTCGGGGCGCAGCGACACGCCGATTCCCGGTTCGTCGCTGATGGTCAAGAAGCCCTCGCCGTCATGCCGGGCGGCGCCGGCCACCAGGCTGTCGGAATCCGGCCGCTTGTCGGTGATGTCCCAGGTGTCGTTGGGGAACTCCTGCAGCACGAAGTTCGGCGCCGTCGCCGCGATCTGCAGGCAGGCCGCCGTCGACACGGCGCTGAGCGGGTTGTGCGGCACCACCCCGGCATGCGACGCCTCGGCCAGCGCCGCGATCTTGCGGGCGCCCGAGATGCCGCCGACGATACAGACATCCGGCCGCACCATCTGCACCGCGTTGCGGGCCAGCAGCATCTGGAACTCCCACAGCGAGGTCATGCGCTCGCCGGTCGCGATCGGGATCGAGATCTTGTCGGCGACATAGGCCATCTCATCGAGATTGTCCGGCGTGATTGGATCCTCGAGGAACAGTGGGTGGAACGGCTCGATGCCCCGGCCCAGTTGCACCGCCTCGAACGGTGTCATCCGGCGGTGAATCTCGATGCACAGATCCATCTTCCGGCCAGCGATCCGCCGGTATTCCGCCACCGTGTCGATCGCGTCAGCGATCTTCTCGGCATGGGTCTGGAAATACGGGACCTCGCGGCGGCTGTCGAGGAACGGGGTCAGGTGGCCGACGGCGGTGAAGCCCATCTTCCTGGCCTCCTCCACCCCGCCGAACAGCTCCTCCTTGGTCTCGCCGAACACGTGATAATAGGCGCGGGCCCGGTCGCGCACCTTGCCGCCGAGAAGGGCGTGGACCGGCGCCTCGAAATGCTTGCCGGCGATGTCCCACAGCGCGATGTCGATGGCGCTGATCGCCGCCATGACCGCCGAGCCGCGGAAATGCGCCCAGCGATACATGTACTGCCAATGGTGCTCGATCTTCAGCGGATCCCGCCCCAGCAGATAGTCCTTGAAGCGGAGGATGGCGCCGGCCGTCGCCTCGTGGAAGCCCCAGGCCCCGCCCTCGCCGAGCCCGACGAGGCCGTTGTCGGTCCGGATCTCGACGAACAGATACCTGTCCACCAGGATGGTCTCGACGCTCTCGATACGCATGTCTCTGTCCTTCAGGGGTGTTGGGCGGACGGCGCCTGGCCGTTCGGAATCAGGATCACGGCGTCCGGGTCGATCCGGGCGCGGATTGTGTCTCCGGCCGCGGGCGAGCCGCGGGCCGGCAGCTCGGCGCGAAGGGTCATCCCACCGATGCGCAGCAGGCAGGTGACGACCGGCCCGAGGAAGCTGACCGACGCGACCTCGGCCTCGAAGCCGTTGGGCCCATCCTCCCCGTCCCGCAGCCGCAGGATGCTCTCGGCCCGGATGCAGGCCAGGACCGGCCCGGACGGCCGGACGCCGTCGGACCGTGAGAACCGCCCCTCGATCGCCGGGCCGCCGGCAAGCGACACCAGGGCGCTGCCGTCACCGGCCAAGCGGACGATGTCGGCCTCCAGGATGTTGGCGTTGCCGATGAACTCCGCGGCGAAGCGGCTGGCCGGCCGCTCGTAGAGGTCCCGCGGGCTGCCGGACTGGATCATCTCGCCGTCCTTCATCAGGATGATCCGGTCGCTCATCAGCATCGCTTCCGACTGGTCGTGCGTGACGTAGAGCGAGGTCTGCCCGAGCCGCCGCTGCAGCTCGACCAGCTCGAAGCGCATGCGGTCCCTGAGGCCGGCATCGAGGTTGCTGAGCGGCTCGTCGAACAGCAGGAGGCGCGGCGAGGTGACCACGGCGCGGGCCAGCGCCACGCGCTGCTGCTGCCCGCCGCTGAGCTCGGTGCCGTAGCGCGCCGCGAAGCCGTCGAGGCCGACGATCTTCAGCGCCTCGCCGACCTTGGCGTCGATCGCCGCCGCCGGCTCGCGCCGCGTCCGCAGGCCGTAGGCGACATTCTCGAACACCGTCATGTGCGGCCACACCGCGTAGGACTGGAACACCATGTTGATGCCGCGCTTCTCGGGCGGCACGTCGCGCCCGTCGGCCGCCACCACCTCGCCGCCGATCCGAATCGTGCCGGCCGCGGAGCCTTCGAGTCCGGCGATGCAGCGCAGGGTCGTGGTCTTGCCGCAGCCGCTCGGCCCCAGCAGCGACACGAACTCTCCATCCTCGACGTCGAAGCTGACGTTGCGGACGGCGGTGACGCTGCCATAGGCGACGACGAGGCCTTCGACGCTGAGCTTGGCCATGGCGTTTCCCCGGGGTTGCGGCCGCCGCTCACACGGCCTGGGACAGCCGGACGCGCAGGACGTATCGCCCCACCACGATCCCGGCGATCAGGATGGCCGTCTGCAGCAGGCCGATGATGGCGGCGTTCTGGACGTTGCCGAATTCGAGATAGTCCCAGGACATCACCGACAGCACCTTGTTGCTCGGCGACGCCAGCAGGATCGCGGCGCTGATCTCGCGGATCGAGAAGATGAAGACCAGGATCCAGGCGGAGAGCACGCCGGGCCGGATCAGCCGGAACGTCACCTGCCGCGCCGTCCGCCAATGCGAGGCGCCGCAGACCGAGGACGCCTCCTCCAGCGACCGGTCGATCTGGAGGATCGAGGTGTCGACCATGCGGTAGGCGAAGGGGATGTAGGAGGCGACGAAGGCGATCACCAGGATCCAGATCGTGCCGTAGGCCGGCGTCATCAGATAGGTCCAGAAGATGCCGGTGCCGAAGACGATGCCGGGAACGGCGATCGGGAACATGGCGACGTAGTCGAGGACCCCGCCGCCGCGCACCCGCAGCCGCCGCACCGCATAGGCGATGACGATGCCCAGCAGCACGCAGAGCGTCGGCGACAGCACCCCGACCAAGAGCGTGTTGCCGATCGACTGCTGCACTGCCACCGACCCGATCACCGACCGGACATTGTCCAGGGTGAAGCCCGCGTCGAGGATCGAGGAGGAGGTGAAGCGGGTGAAGGCGACGTAGAGCAGCGCCAGATAGGGCAGGATGATCGCCAGCACGACATAGACCAGGATCGCGAGGATCGCAGGCCCCCGCCAGCCGCGCAGCCGGACCAGGCGGGTGCGGTAGCCGCGGGCGGTCACGGTGACGAAGCGCGTCGCGACCCGGGAGGCGAAGCGGTAGAAGACCACGCCGATCAGCGAGATCCAGAACAGCAGCGTGCCGATCGCCGCCGCCCGGGCGTAGTCCAGCGGGAAGGTCGCGACCGCCCGGTAGATGTCGACCGCCAGGAAGGGCAGCGCCTGCGTGCCGCCCAGCGCCGCCGGGATCGAGAAGGTGCCGCAGGTCAGCACGAAGACGAAGAAGAAGGCCGAGACGATGGCCGGGCGGACCACCGGGAAGGTGATTTTCAGGGCGGTCGCCAGCGTGCCGGCGCCGTTGAGGTAGGACGCCTCCTCCATCGACGGGTCCATGCCCCTCAGCGCGGCCGAGACCGTCATGTAGGCATAGGGCACGTTGTACAGCGCCATGACCAGGATCACCCCGCCGGCGGTCATGACGTTGATCACCGGCCCGTCGATTCCGAGCAGGTCGTGGGCCAGGACGTTCAGCAGGCCGGCATTCGGCGAGGCGAGGACCAGCCAGGCCAGCGCCCCGACGAAGGGCGACAGGTAGAGCGGCGCAATCACCGCGTTCTCCATCAGCCCCTTGACCGGAAGGTCGGTCCGGGCCAGCAGCCAGGCCAGCCCGATGCCGATGGCGCAAGCCACCAGCGACACCAGCAGCGACGCCCCGACCGTGACCGCCAGGATCTTCAGATAGGGCAGCGTCGTGTAGACCGCGGCGAGGCTGCGCAGCGAGAACTGGGCCCGCGGGTCGACGAAGGTGCCGGTCCGCACCGCGCCGACGAACATCAGCACGATCGGGACCAGCACCAGCACGGCGAGGAGCAGGCCCAGCGCCAGCGGCAGGGCCAGCCCGCGGCGGCGGCGACGCAGCGCGGCATAGCCGCCGGCCACCGGCTCCTTCACGTTCAGCGCGGGCGCGGAGATCGTCATCCTGCGCCTCAGCGGCCGAAGATCTGGTTCCATTCGGCGATGATCGGCTTCGCAGGGTCGACGTAGCCGGGGTCGTTCAGGTAGTTGATGTAGAGTTCCTCGGGATCCGCGTACCAGTCCTCCTTGTACCAGTCGGCCTTCGCCACCTTGCGGGGGTCGACCGTGTCCTCGCGGGCCGAGGCGACGCCGGCGACCTTGAACCAGGCGGCCTGGCCCTCGGCGCTCATCGCCCAGTCCTGGAACAGCCGGGCCGCGTTCGGATGCGGGGCCTTGGCCGAGATCGTCTGGACCGTCAGGTTGGCGGGGGTCGGCTTCGGGAACACCCAGCGGATCGGTGCGCCCTTGAGGTAAAGGCCGCCCATGTCGCTCTGCGAGGCCTGGTCGACGATCGCGTGCTCGCCCGCGGCGAGCCGGTCGTACATCGGCGACTTGCTGTCATAGACCTGCGGCTTCAGCGCCGCCATCTTGGCCACGAAGCCCGGCCCGAACTGGTCGCGCTTCCCGCCGAGGAACATGTAGACATAGGAGTAGCTACTGCCGCCGGAGGCCGGGGTGCCGGTGGCGAAGCGGCCCGCCCAGCGCGGGTCGGTCAGCACGTTCCAGCCGCCCTCGCGGATCAGCTTGTCCTCCTCCGGCGTCACCTTGCCGGAGTTCCAGGCGATCCCCATGGCGTTGACGAAGATCGTGTACCAGACGCCGTCCTTCTTCATCTCCGGCCGGATGCCCGCCGCCGAGGCCGGCGCGTACTCCGCGACCAGCCCCTCGTCATGGGCGGATTCGATCAGCACGGTGTCGGTGATCTGCACCAGGTCGGCGATGTGCTGCCCGACCCGCTCCTCCGTCAGCCAGCGCTCGAACAGCGGGTAGCTGGGGCCGCGGACATTCTGCGTCGTGATCCCGTACTTGTCGGTGAAGACCTTCGTCCAGACCCCGGTCGGGTCGATCGCGGTGGTGTGATAGTAGGTCAGGGTTCCCTCGGCCTTGGCCGCGGCGACCAGCCCGGCATCCGGCTGCGGCGACGCGGCCAGGGCAAGGCCGGACCGCCCCGTGAGCGACAGGCCGAGGGCGCCCAGCCCGGCCAGCGCGCCTCCCTGCAGCACCCTGCGGCGCGACCAGGCGCCTTGCGAACCGAAGCGCGAGCGATCGTCGGAATGAGCCATGACGTTCCTCCCCTTCTTTGGCCAGCCTTCCCTGGCGACGGCGCCTCATGGACGCCTCGATTTGTCGGATCATACATTTGCGCAAATATATTTGCGCGTCAACGCCGCATCGCCGATACTCTGCCGCGACAGACGAACGGCGCAGGAGAAGACCGTGGACCCATGGGTGAGCCCCGCCCCCGAAGCCCCGCTGAACGAGCCGACCTATCTGAGGGTCAAGCGCGCCATCATCGGGGACCTGGTGTCGGGGCAGTTCGTCCCGGGGACGCATCTGACGATCGAGGCCCTGACGTCGCGCTACGCCGTCAGCCACATGCCGATCCGCGAGGCGCTGCGCCAGTTGGAGGGCGAAGGGATCCTGATCTCGCTGGCCCATCGCGGCTTCCGGATCGAATCCATCACCGAGGGCTATATCCGCAACATCTACGACATCCGCGTCGGGATCGAGTCGATGCTGGCCCATCGCGCGGTCGAGCGGGCGACGGATGCCGACATCGCCACGCTGCGCCGGCTGCACGAGGATCTGAGCGTCCTGATCCGGTCCGGCAAGCCGATGGTGGCGTCGCGGGAGAACATCATCTTCCACAAGCGGATCTACGAGATCGCCCGGAACCCGGAGGCCGAGCAGATCCTGGAAGGACGCACCCGGGTGGTGCGGACGGTGGCGGACAGCCTGGGCGGCTACACCCCGGACATGTACGACGCGGTGATCGCCGAGCATGAAAAGATGATCCGCGCCTTCGAGGCCCATGACCCGACGGCGGCGGGCGAGGCCGTGTTCGACCACGTCACCGCGGCCCGGGACCGCCTGCTGGCCCGCATCGCCGAGAAGGGCGCGTTCTCGCCGAGACCATGACGCCGGATCGCCGCGACACCGGGGACGCGGTGCTAGGCGTCGACCAGGCCCTTCATCACCGCATAGAGGGCGGGCTTGGCCTCGAAGCCGATGCCCGGCTGGTCCGGCAGCCTGACGAAGCCGTCCTCCACCGCGATACCGTCGGCGAAGCCGCCGAAGGGCTGGAACATGTCGGGGTAGGATTCATTGCCGCCGAGATGCAGGCCGGCGGCGATGTTCAGCGACATCTGGTGCCCGCCATGCGGCACCACCCGGCGGGTGGACCAGCCGGCGGCGGCCAGCACATCCAGCGTGCGCAGGTATTCGACCAGGCCGTAAGACAGGGCGCAGTCGAACTGCAGCACGTCCCGCTCCGGGTTCATTCCACCATGGCGCAGCAGGTTGCGGGCGTCCTGGTGGGAGAACAGATTCTCCCCGGTCGCCATCCGGCCGGGATAGACGGAAGACAGCTCCTTCTGCAGGGCGTAGTCGAGGGGGTCGCCCGCCTCCTCGTACCAGCGGAGGCCGTAGGGCTCGAGCGCCCGGGCATAGGCGAGGGCGGTGGCGAGGTCGAAGCGGCCATTGGCGTCGACCGCCAGGCACCCGCCCTCCCCCACCACCTCGAGGACCGCCTCGATGCGGCGCAGATCTTCGGCCAGCGGCGCGCCGCCGATCTTCATCTTGACCACCCGGTAGCCGCGGTCTCGGTAGCCGCGCATCTCGTCCCTGAGCTGCGTCAGGTCCTTGCCGGGGTAGTAGTAGCCGCCGGCGGCATAGACCCAGACGGTCTCGTCGGCCTGCCCACCGCGATACCGGTCGGCCAGCAGGCGCCACAGCGGCTGCCGCGCGATCTTGGCGACGGCGTCCCACACCGCCATGTCGACGGTGCCGACCGCGACCGAGCGCTCGCCATGGCCGCCGGGCTTCTCATTCGCCATCATCGCCGCCCAGATGGCGAAGGGGTCGAGGTTGTCCGCCGCCGCGTCGACCAGCGCCGCGGGGTCCGCCTCCTGCAGACGCGGCATCAGCCGCTCGCGGATCAGCGCCCCCTGGCCGTAGCGGCCGTTCGAGTTGAAGCCGAACCCGACCACCGGCTTCCCGTCCCGCACCACATCGGTCACGACGGCCACCACGGAGCACGTCATCTTCGAGAAGTCGATGTAAGCATTCGCGATCGACGACGCGATCGACACGGTCTTCTCGCGAATATCGACGATCCTCATACTTGCAATCCTTCCGTCTATGCCATGCCGTCACTTGCCGATCATTTGCAGATCGCGATCCCGCAACCATCACAATAACGAGTGGCAGCGGCCGCGGGCCAATGCCGATCCGGCGTCAAACCATGTGCATCCGGCATCATCGATGGAGCTGACCTGGCTCGAGGACTTCGTCGCCCTGGCCGAGACCGGGAACTTCTCCCGGGCCGCACGGGCGCGCCACGTCACCCAGCCGGCCTTCAGCCGCCGCATCCGGTCGCTGGAGGACTGGGTCGGGACGCCGCTGTTCGACCGGGCCACGCACCGCGTCGGGCTGACCGAGGCCGGCCGCCAGTTCCGGCCGGCCGCCACGGAGACCCTGCGCCGGCTGCACCAGGCCCGCGACGCGGCGCGCGAGGCCGGCAGCAGCGAGGCCACGGCGCTGCGCTTCGCCGCCACCCATTCGCTGTCCTTCGCCTTCTTCCCGGACTGGCTGGGCTCGCTGGCCCCCAGCGCCGCGATCGGCAGCGTGCGGCTGATCTCGGACAGCATGCAGGGCTGCGAGCAGGTGCTCGCCAACGGCCAGGCCCATTTCCTGATCTGCCACCATCACCACGCCGTGCCGAACCGGCTCGACGCCTCCCTGTTCAAGGCCTTGCCCATCGGCCACGACGCCCTGCAACTGGCGGTCGCGCCGGACCTCGCCGCGCAGGACCCGGCCACCCTTCCCTACCTGGCCTACAGCGCCGAATCCGGGCTCGGCCGCATCGTCTCCGGCGTCCATGGCCGAAGGATGAGCCAGCCGCCGGTCTTCACCTCGCACCTGGCCGCGGTCCTGCACAGCATGGTGCGGAACGGCCGCGGCGCCGCCTGGCTGCCGCGCAGCATCTGCGGCGACGACCTCGCTGCCGGCCGGCTGGCCGCCATCGGCCCGGCCACGCCGCCGATCGCGATCGAGATCCGCCTGTTCCGGCCACGGGCGCGCCAGAGCGCCCAGGCCGAGGCGTTCTGGCTGCTGGCCCGCGCCTGGGCCGCCGGCCGCGGCTTCGACACCGAAACCGACGAGCCGGGCCGTCAGCCGATGCGGTAGGGCGCCAGCGCCTCCTCGTTCGGGTCCAGCCCGATGCCCGGCAGGTCGGGCACCGTGACGGTGCCGTCGTCGTTCAGCACCGGCGGGTGCAGATAGACCTCGCCCGCCATGGCGTTGACCTTCTTCGGATAGAACTCCAGCAGCCGGGCGTTCGGGATCGCCGCCAGCAGATGCAGATGGGCCTGCTGGTCGCCATGCGGGCAGATGTCCAGCCCGTGCGCCTGGGCCATGGCGGCGACCTTCATGAACTCCGTCACCCCGCCCATGTAGCGCGCGTCGGGGTTCAGGATGGCGACCGCCTGGGTGGCGATCAGATCGCGGAAGCCGTGCTTGGTGTATTCGTTCTCGCCGGTCGCGATCGGGATCGAGGTCGCCGCCGCGATCTTGCGGAAGCCGTCATAATCGTCCGGCTGCACCGGCTCCTCGAACCAGAAGGGCTCGTACTCCTCGGCCCGCTGCGCCAACTGGATGGCGTCGTAATAGCGATAGGCGCAGTTGGCATCCATCAGCAGCTTGACGTCGGGGCCGATGGCCTCGCGCACCGCCTTGATGCGGGCCACGTCCTCCTTGATCGGCACAGCGCCGATCTTCATCTTCACCGCCCTGGCGCCGAGCTCCACGTAGGAGGCGACCTCCTGCTGCAGCTCCTTGTGGCCCTTGCCCTCGCTGTAATAGCCGCCGGCGATGTAGATCGGGATGCGGGTGCGATAGCCGCCCAGCAGCTTGTACAGCGGCATGTTCGCCAGCTTGGCCTTGATGTCCCACAGCGCCAGGTCGATCGACGACAGCGCCCGGGTCTCGTAGCCGCGCCGGCCGGACAGCTTGGGGCTCCACAGCCCGGACCAGATCGCCTCGGTCATCGTCGGGTCGCGGCCGACCAAGGTCTCCAGGAAGCTGGCGCGCAGCTCGCGCTCGCCCGGGCGCGGGCGGCCGACGCCGTAGCCGGTGACGCCGGCATCGGTCTCGATCCTGACCACGGTCATGTCGGAGGTGGTGTAGGTGTGCAGGCCGTTGGTGATCGGCCGCGCCCGCTTCCACTGGTAGTCGGCCGTCGACACGCGGGTGATCTTCACCGCCCCGCGCGCGGCGTCTTCTGTGGCTGACATCGGTTGGTCCTCGGATGGTTGACTACTGGTCGACGACGCTGCCGTCGACATGGGGACGCATCTGGATGGGGCGGGGCCGCACCGGCTCGCGATGCTCGATCCCCTGCACCAGCTCGATGCCCAGGCCGGGGCCGTCGGGGATGCGGATGAAGCCGTCCTTCGGCTGGTCCAGGCCGGTCACCACATCATGCGCCGGCAACGCGGCGGAACCGTCCGCGCCGGGGCTGGCCGACGGGTATTCCTGGATCGCCAGGTTCGGGATCGCGGCGTCGAGCTGCAGGCAGGCGGCGAGGCTGACGGGCGAGAGCGGGTTGTGCGGCACGATCTGGGCGTCATGCGCCTCGGCCAGAGCCGCGATCTTGCGGCCGCCGGTGATGCCGCCGCACAGGCAGATGCAGGGCCGCAGGTACTGCACGCCGCGGCGGGCCAGCAGAGTCTGGAACTGGTGCAGGCTGGTGTAGCGCTCGCCCGTCGCGATCGGGATCGGGACATGGTCGGCGACCCATGCCATCGCGTCCGGATTGGCCGGCGGCAGCGGATCCTCGAAGAACATCGGGTGGTAGGGCTCGATCCCCCGCGCCAAGGTCACCGCCTCCGGCACCGTCAGCCGGCGGTGGATCTCGATGCAGAGATCCATGTCCTCGCCCGCCGCCTCGCGCAGCCGGGCGACGTTGCGGATCGCGTCCCGCATCTTGCGGGCATGGGCGCGGAAATACGGGTCCTCGATGCTCTCGTCGAGCAGCGGGTTCAGGTGCCCGACAGCGGTGAAGCCGGCTTTGCGCAGGGCCGAGACATGCGCCGCCTGCTCATCGATGGTGCGGCCCTTCACATGGGCGTAGAGCCGGGCCTTCTGCCGCATCGGGCCGCCCAGCAGCTCGTAGACCGGCACGCCGAGCTGCTTGCCCTTGAGGTCCCACAGCGCGATGTCGATCGCCGAGATCGCGCCGGTGATCGCCGCGCCGGTGAAGTGGTGCGAGCGGTGCATCACGTTCCAGTGATGCTCGATCGGGCGGGCATCCTTGCCGACGAGATAGGCGCCGAACTTGGCGATGGCCGCGGCGCTGGCCTCCAGATGGCCCCAGGCGCCGGATTCGCCGATCCCGGTCAGGCCGGATTCGGTGGTGATCCGGACATAGAGGTAGCGGCCGATCGGCAGCGGTTCGACGGTTGCGATCTTCATCGTCATGCTCGCCCCTCAGGGGTTGACGCAGAGGCAGTCTGCCGTCGGCAGCAGGACCCGGGCGTCCTGGACCGGCGGCGCCCGGTCGGCCAGCACCCGCAGGTCGCCCAGCGGCGTGGAACCGGTGATCTCGAAGCTGGAGCCCAGGTAGAGCACCGTTTTGGGCGTGAAGGGCAGCACCGTCCCCGCCCCCCCGGCCACCTCGCCGGGCGCCAGCAGCCGGATCTTCTGCGGCCGAATGGCGACGCAGATCGGCGTACCCTCGGCCAGGGCCGATGTCGTGCGGACGGCCACGACGATGCCGGCCTCGGCCATCACCTCGGTGCCGGAGGCGCCGATGCGGCCGTGGATCAAGTTGGCGCCGCCAACGAACTCCGCGACATGCGCGGTGCGGGGCCGCTCATAGACCTCGGCGGCGGCGCCGACCTGCTCGACCGAGCCGCGGCTGAGCAGGACCACCTGGTCGCTCATCGACAGCGCCTCGCTCTGGTCGTGGGTCACCAGGATCGTGGTCAGGCCGAAGCTCTCGTGCACCGAGCGCAGCCAGGCCCGCGCACGCTCCCGCAGCTGGGCGTCGAGGTTGGACAGCGGCTCGTCCAGCAGCAGCAGGCGCGGGCGGTAGACCAGGGAGCGGGCGATGGCGACGCGCTGCTGCTGGCCGCCCGACAGCTGGAAGGGGTAGCGGTCGGCGAGCGCGTCGAGCTCCAGCTTCTCCAGCATCTCGCGCGACCGCTGCTGGCGCTCGGCGGCCGGCGCACGGCGGATCTTCAGCGCGTAGCCGACATTCTGCAGCACCGTCATGTGCGGCCACAGCGCGTAGCTCTGGAACACATAGCCGATGTTGCGGTGCTCGGTCGGGACGTTGATCCCCTGCCGGTCGGAATAGATCGGGTCGCTGCCGAACCGGATCTCGCCGGCGGTCGGCCGGTCGAGGCCGCCGATAATGTTGAGCAGCGTGGTCTTGCCGCAGCCGCTGGGACCGAGCAGCGAGGTGAACGAACCTTCCTTGACCGTCAGGGTGACGTCGTCCAGCACCGTCAGGCTGCCGAACGATTTGCTGATGCCGGAGAGGCCGACGGCGATATCCATCTGGGTGATCGCGTTCAATCCCTGGCCCCCTTCAATCCTTGGCATAGACGAGCACCGCGATCGGCAGCGTCAGCGCCAGGACGATGACCGACAGCGCGGCGACGGGGCCGAGATTACCCATCAGGTCGAGCTGCAGCATCGTGGTGCCGACAACGGCCGTGTCAGGCCCGAACAGGAAGGATGCGGCCGCGTATTCCTTGAAGAACTGCACGAAGTACAGCAGGAAGCAGCCCACCAGCGCCGGGCGCAGCAGCGGGATGGTGACGGCCCGGATCGAGCGCATCTCGCCCCCGCCCGCCACCCGGACCGCACGTTCGAGATCCTGGCCGATCTGGTGGAAGGACGGCCCCAGCACGGCGAAGCCGCCCGAGAAGTAGCGGATGGTGAAGGCGATCATCAGGATCGCCAGGCTGCCGCGCAGATAGCCGCCGCCAGGCAGGATCACCGCCGCGTAGAAGATGCCGATGCCGACCACCATGCCGGGGATGGCGCGCGGGATGAAGGCCGTCTGCTCGACCACCCGGCGCAGCAGCGGCGGCGAGCGGTAGGCGACGACGCTGGAGGCGAAGGTCAGGACCAGGGCGCCGAAGCCGCCGACCGTGGCGATGATGATGGTGTTGATGATGCTGCGGACATAGGCGTCGTAGCCCAGCACCAGCCGGAAATTGTCCAACGTCAGCACCTGGCTGATCGGGATCAGCGGCGACATGAAGGAGCAGAAGGAACGCAGGATCAGGAAGGCGCTGGGGATGCCGGTGGTCAGCAGCGTGTAGACGAGGAGCGCGCCGGACACGGCCCAGCCGGCGGCGCCCAGCCGGATCATGCCGCGCTTCATGCTGCGGCCGCCGATCGTGGTGTAGCGGCGGACGTCGCCCAGCGTGTATTTCTGCAGGGCGATCACGACCTGGACCACGACCAGCATCACCACCGCCGTGGCGCTGACGATGCCGTAGTCGGACTGGGTCTGCAGCCCCTTCTCGTAGAGATAGGTCGCCAGCACCTTGATCCGCGCCGGCTCGCCCACCACCAGCGGCACGGCGAGCTGGTCGAACTTCATGACGAGGTTGAGCAGGATGCAGTAGATCAGCGACGGCCGCATCAGCGGCAGGACAACGCCGAGCACCGCCCGCAGCGGCGAGGCGCCGGCCGTCCGCGCCGCGTCCTCGAGCGTCGGCGGGATGTTCCGCATCGCCGCGGCGAAGAACAGGTAGCTGATCGGCGCCGCAGACACCCCGGCCAGCACGCTCATCCCGACCAGCGAGTTGAGGTTCGGCAGGCTGATCCCGAGCGACGCCTTGAGCAGGATCGCGGCATAGCCGCTGGGCCCGTACAGCATCGACCAGGAGAAAGCCAGGATCAGCGCCGAGATGAAGATCGGCGACAGGAACAGGATCTTCAGCGCGCGGCGGAACGGCAGGTCGAACCGCTCCAGCCCCAGGGCCACGATGAAGCCGGTCGTGGTCGAGATCGCGGTGCCGAGGATTGCGAACCACAGCGTGTTGACGCAGGCCGACTGGAAGTTGGGGTCGGAGACGAGCTCCCGGAAGTTCTGCAGCGTCCAAACCTGGCCGTCCTCATAGAGCGGACGGTCGATGAGGGCCTGGTACAGCAGCGGCAGCATCGGGGAGATCAGCAGCGCCAGCAGGAACAGGGCGATCGCCCAGCGCACCGCCAGCGGCAGCCGGTTGCGCCAGAAGCGCCAGAGCCGGGCCCCCGGCATGTCGCGATGCGTGCCGAGGCCTGGCGCCTCGCTATAGCCGGCGCCCACCGGTCGAACCTGTGCCATGACGACCGGGCCCCGCCGCTCAGCCCTGGACCTTGTAGGCGGCGTTCACCTTGTCGACCAGCTCCTGCGGCGGGCGCAGCAGCCGGGGCTCGAAGGTGGTGCGGATGATGTTCTTCTCGCCGATCTGCTGGGCGATCTTCTGGTAGGTGTAGCCGTTCGGCCCGTCCGGCAGGTTCACATCGCTGCGGTAGGGCATCAGGCCGCCGGAAGCCAGGGCCACCTGCCCGTCGCGCGACAGGATGAAGTCGATCAGCAGCCGGGTCGAATTGCGGTTCTTGACCGTCTTTGCCATGGCGATGTGGCGCATCAGCATGAGCGTGCCGTCGGCCGGGAATGCCCAGCCGAGCACGCTGGCGCGGGTTGGGTCGGCGATCAGCGGGAACAGCTGGATGCCCGACAGACGGTAGCCGATGAGATACTCGCCGGTGGTGATCTTCTCCATGATCGGGCCGGCCGAGCGGTACAGGTCGGAGATCGGTCCGAGGGCCGCGAACTCCGCCAGCGCGCGCTCCTCGCCGACCGCATTGACGTAGTGGGCCATCATGTTCTGGCTGGCCGCGCTGGCCATCGGCTGCCCGGTGGCGATCTTGCGGTCGAACTGGCCCGGATTGTCCTTCACCAGCTTGACAATGTCGCCGACCGTCTTCGGCCACTGCGCTTCCGGCAGCAACAGCTTATTGTAGGCGATGACATAGGGATCAGCCGAGACGGTGTAGATGTTCGGCGCGGGCCG
>NZ_NHON01000001.1 GCF_002195995.1 Inquilinus limosus | reverse complement strand
TGCAGCTTGACCCGGTGCTGGGCCGGGAAGGTCATGTAGGCGAGGACGTCGGTCTCGGCCTCGTCCATCAGACCGGCGAGCTTCGGCACCTTCGGCCGGAGCTGGTCAGYCACTCGGCGCCACTGCTGACGTGCAGCCTCGGCATCGTCCTGGGCGAAGGCGGTGGCGACGAAGGCGGAGACCACGCGCCGGCCGCTTCTGCCGGCATGGGCGAGCGCATTGCGCATGAAGTGCACCCGGCAGCGCTGCCAGGTGGCGCAGAGCACCTTGGCGACCGCCGCCTTGATGCCCTCGTGGCAGTCGGAGATGACCAGCTTCACCCCGCGCAGGCCGCGGCGGGCGAGCTGGCGCAGGAACCCGGTCCAGAAGGTCTCGGCCTCCGACGGGCCGATGTCCATGCCGAGCACCTCGCGGCGGCCATCGGTGTTGACGCCCACCGCGACGATCACGGCGACCGAGACGATGCGGCCGGCCTGGCGCACCTTGACGTAGGTGGCGTCGACCCAGAGATAGGGCCAGTCGCCCTCGATCGGCCGGTCGAGGAAGGCCTTCACCCGCTCGTCGATCTCCTCGCACAGCCGCGACACCTGGCTCCGGGAGATGCCGCTCATGCCCATGGCCTTGACCAGCTCGTCGACCGAGCGGGTCGAGATGCCCTGGATGTAGGCCTCCTGGATCACTGCGGTCAGCGCCTTCTCCGCCATCCGCCGCGGCTCCAGGAACCCTGGGAAGTACGAGCCGCGGCGCAGCTTCGGAATGCGCAACTCCACGGTCCCGGCCCGCGTCTGCCAGTCCCGCTCGCGATAGCCGTTGCGCTGCGCCAGCCGCTCGGCGCTCTTCTCGCCGTAGCCGGCGCCGGTCAGCCCGCCCACCTCCAGCTCCATCAGCCGTTCGGCGGCGAAGCCGATCATCTCCCGCAGCAGATCCGCGTCCGGGGTCTTCTCCACGAGCGTCCGCAGGCTCATCATCTCGTCGGTCATCGGTGGTCCTCCGATCAGGTTGGTTCTCGCAAACCCGACCCTAACGGGAAATCGCCGATGACCACCCATCCCGGCCGCCGGAGCCGTCCCTACACCACTCCCTGGGACACGACCNGATGGGCGTGCAGGATCGCATGCACCTCGTTCTTGATCCGCGTCCGGGGTCTTCTCCACGAGCGTCCGCAGGCTCATCATCTCGTCGGTCATCGGTGGTCCTCCGATCAGGTTGGTTCTCGCAAACCCGACCCTAACGGGAAATCGCCGATGACCACCCATCCCGGCCGCCGGAGCCGTCCCTACACCACTCCCTGGGACACGACCGTACGTGCCGGGTCGGGGCTGCTCCGAGTAGCGTTCTTGATGAGGTTTGACGTCGTCGAAGACTTTCAGGTTCTCCGTGGCGACGTTCGACAGTAGCAGCGTGGAGGCCCGCGCGTCTCATCGACCGATTTCAACGTATCGTTGAATTTGATTTACGCGACTGGAGGCCTCGTCTGTTGCATCTGGGCTTGTCCGTCAGTCGCCTGACACGACCAGTTCGCAAAAGGAACCCAACAATGAACAAACGATCCGTCATGCTGGCTGCGGCGGCAGCGGTGGCACTTGCCACAAGTGGTGCGGCGACGCAGAGCGCGAATGCTGCGCCGGACTCGTCAGCAGATTCACCGTCGAGGAAGCTGAGCGGCAAGAAGATCGAGGTGCATGTCGGCACTAAGAGCTTTGTAGTCGATCTATACGACAACCCGACGGCGGATGATCTTCTGCAACGGCTTCCGCTGACGCTGAAATCCACAAACTATCCTGGCTATGACGAGAAGATCATCAGGCTGGAGCAGCCGCTGTCGATGCAAGGCGCCCCTCCAGGGGATGATCCAAGGATTCCTGAGGTCGGATATTATCATCCTGGTCAGTGGATCGCGCTCTACTACGGCCACATTGGGTATTGGCAGGGCAAGGTGCCGTTAGGGCGCATTCATGCAAGTGTTAGCGACATCGGCGCAATCCCTGAAGATGCCCCGGTACGGATCGTTGGGCTATCGACTGTCCGCCAACAATGAATCGATCCACACCAAGCGTTCTCTGGCTTCTGTCGCTCGGCTTGACCGACTGAGAAGGTCGCGTCTGGCCGTGTCCGCTTTGTCGAGCCGGCTGGCACGGCCGCTGTCGAGCGCGATCCTAAGGTGCGAGCTGACTGGAAAGGGGCGGATATCGCGGGATCGAGGGATGTCCGGAATCGTGCCGCCGCGGCTACGGCTGGATATGGCGCTCCCCGGCCGAGAACGGGCACCGAACCTGGAAACCAGCAGCCGGCCAGCATAGCGATATTCAAAGTGACTCAAGAAGCTTGCGCGCCGCAACTACATCAGTGCTGTGAAAGCTGCTGTCAAACCGCTGATAGGCTGCGGCCAACTGCGCCAGGGCGGCGTCACTGCGACCCGTCTGCAGCGCGAGTTTGGCGTGGCTGGTCGCTGCGCGCAGCTCGAAGCTCAGAGCGCCGCTTTGCTGTGCCACTCGCACCGCCTCCTCGAACGCTCGCCCGGCGCCCGGCGCATCCCCATCGCGCCCTCGAACCAGGCCAAGAACGCGCAGCAATTCGGCACTGCACCAGCGCTCCTCCCGCTGGTCGGCATACTCCAATGCCTCGGCTATGCTGGGGCGGGCGAGGTCGAGACGGTCATGGACCAAAGCCGCCTCCGCGAGCATTGCGAGACGCATCGGAAAATGAGTGCGGAGGTTGCATGCGGCGAGTTCACCGATCGCCCTGTGCATTCTCTCGACTCCGTTGGCATCACCCCGCGCGGCGTCGATCGCGGCTTGGTAGAAGCGTGCGGATGGTGGCCAGGTGTCGATCTGGTGCAGGGCGAGCTTTTCGACGAGCTTTGTCACCTGCTCCTGTGCCAGATCGAGCAAGCCGCACCACAGGGAAACCGGAATCGCTGCCATCGCCAGAGAGTGTGTGTAGGACACGGCATGGTCGAGCGCCGCTCCAGCGTCGACCGCATCCTGTGCCACGCCCAACGCACCACGATGATCTCCTGTCACCCAGGTTGTCACCGCCAGGTAGTTGCGGATGGCGATGAACCGATCGAGCTGGAAGCGTGAGGTGCGAGACCGGTTGGCGATCGTCGCATGCTCGCGGGCGAGGGCCTTGAGGCCCGCATGTCCATGTTCAATCTCGCCGCAATAAAAGCGCGTCGTGAACTCGTGACGGTCCGCGTCCGGAACCGCAGAGCGTTCGCCGGTGGTCTCGATGATCCCGCGAAGCTGGGCGACCGTCGACAGCACATCGCGATGGCGGCCGGCAAAGGCCTGGACGCCGATGAGACCCAAGGTGGTGCGAAGGTGATACTCGACATTGCCGAACTGGTCGGCCATGCGCTGACCTTTCTTTAGAATCGCCTCAACCTCCGCGCCGAGGCTGCTGGAAAAGCAGCCATTAACGGCGTGCGCGGCGACCAGCTTCAGCCTGAGGATCGAATCGCAGGAAGGCAGTCGTTCGGTGGCATCCAAAGCCGCCTTGACGCGCATCCGACATTCGGCGACCGACGAAAATTCATTCCAGAAAGTGACGGCGGACGCGGTCAGCCGCACGCCGAGGTCGACATCTTCTCCAATTGTGAATGCCCAGTCGATGGCCCGGCGCAAGTCATTCGCCCAATGGCCGTAGCGGGCAGTCCAGTCCTCCCGCGTTCTCCAGCTCCAATCATCTTCAGCCGCCTCGAACAGGGTGAGCAGGTAACGGGCATAGCTGGCCATCGCCGCCCGCTGCTCGCCGCCCGCGCGAAGGCGTTCGGAGGCAAAGCTGCGCGTGCTGTCGAGGAGGCGATAGCGCCGGCGTCCGGCGTGATAGCTGACGGACAACAGCGATCTGGCGGCGAGGCTTTCCAGCCAGGTCGCGACATCCTCCGCCGCTGCATGATGGCCGCACACGCCGACCACGTCTTCCAGCACGAATGTGCCGGTGAAGACCGACAGATGGCGCAACAGACGGGCGTCGTGTCCGGGGAGCAGCCTATAGCTCCAGTCCAGCGTCGCCATAAGCGTCATATGGCGGGCCGTCGCGGTGCCCTTCTGCGACGCCAGCGGTTCGAAGCTGTGCTCGAGCAGGCCGAGCAGCTCGGCGGGGCCGTCAACGGACAACCTCGGCGCCGCCAGTTCGATCGCGAGCGCTATTCCGTCTAGGCGCCGGCTGATGGCAGCCAGCACGGGTAGGTCAGCATCGTCCAACCGATAGCCATGGTCCTCCGCGCGTCGCACCAGGAGCTCCACTGCCGGGAAGCTCATCGCCGCCGCGGCGTCCGCTTCGCTCCCCTCGGAAGGGCAGCGAAGCGGCGCGAGACGATAGACCGTCTCCCACCTGCACCGTAGCGGCTCACGGCTCGTCGCGACGACGAGAAGCCCGGGCAGCGCATGATTTAGATGGTCCGCAACGGCCGCTACCGCGCTCAGCACATGTTCGCAATTGTCGAGGACCAGCAGCATATCTCGGCCGCCCAGCGCTTCGGCAAGCCCGGCAAGGACATTGACGAGATTGCTGTCCAGCCCTGCCGCAATGGCAATCGCCGGCGCGACGAGTTGCGGGTCCTCGATCGCCGCGAGGTCGATGAAGCACACGCCATCCTTCAACCGCTCGCCGACTTGCCGTGCCGCCGCGATCGCGATGCTGGTCTTGCCGACCCCCGCCGGCCCGGCGATCGTGAGCAGCCTGGTTTCCGAGAGCGTGTCGACGATCTCCATCGTGACCTCGTCGCGCCCGATCAGCGCCGATGCGACCGGCAACTCCCCCGTACCGCTTCCGGCGGCATTGGGGAGGACCGTTCCGACAGGCGGGCCCAGAACGCGCACCGGCGCGACGAACCGGTACCCGCGGCCAGGCACCGTTGCGATGTAATTTTCATCGGGCTGACTTCGCGGAAGAGCGCGCCGCAGCGCCGCGATATTGACCTTCAGATTGGCCTCGTGGACGAAAATGTTCGGCCACGCGAAGCGGATGAGCTCTTCCTTCCTGACGAGATCGCCGGGCCGCCGCACCAGGGCGTGCAGGAGGTCGAGCGCGCGGGATCCAACATGGATCGGAACGCCACGGTGCAGCAGCAATTGGCGATCCGGAATGAAACGGCATTCGCCAAAGCAGAAAATCCTGCCGTCAGTGCTATCTGACCACGCCATAGTCTGTGCAGCCCCCGACTGCGGGCTTCGCGATTGCGGCCGGACCGCCAAATCGCTTCTTCCCTTCCCACGACCGCTGACGGGGCCCGCAGTAAAGCAATTCCGCAGCCCGCCCCACCTCGATTCTTTTACCGTTTTTTACCACTCGAGAGCCGGCCCCGGTGCTAGTCAATTCCCCTAGCCGAGAAGGCTGGCCTGCGAGCTATGGCAGGCGCCGGTCGATCAAGGAAAGTCTCGCATCTCGCGGACGTGGCTGCAAACGCGGCCATGCGGTGCGCATGCGTGCCTCGAAATGACGGGCATCCGGATCAAAACAGGGCCGCGAATACGATGCCACGCTCCTGCAACACCCTGACGCTTTCAGATGCAAAGCGGATGCTCGAGGCGGGCGAGGCCAAGGCCGCCGCCCTCGGCATCGCCTACAACATCGCCGTGGTGGATGGCGGCGGGGCGCTCGTCGCCTTCATGCGGCAGGACGGGGCCTTGATCGGCAGCATCGACCTCGCCATCGGCAAGGCGATGACGGCCCGTCTGTTCGACAAGACGACCGCCTATCTGGCCGAGCTCGCGCAGCCCGGCGCGCCGCTCTTCGGAATCGCGCAGAGCAATCACGGCAGGGTCGTGATCTTCGGTGGCGGCCTGCCGGTTCGCATCGACGGCGCCATCGTCGGGGCGGTCGGAGCGAGCGCCGGTTCCGTCGAGCAGGACATCGCCGTGGCTGAGGCCGCCGCGGACGCAGTCAGCGACACCTGAACTCTCGAGAGAAGGGGAAGCCCATGAAAGCCGCTCGCATTCTTGAGTACCACAAGCCACTCGTCCTCGAGGACATCCCGGTTCCCGAGATCCAGGCCGACGAGGTGCTGGTCAAGGTCAGGGCCTGCGGGATGTGCCGATCCGACGTTCTGCTGGTCGATGGATTTTTCCAGAACTATGGCGATATCCCGCCGCCAGTGATCCCGGGCCACGAGATCACCGGCACGTTGGAGAAAATCGGCAGCGTCGTTCCAAAGGCCGCAGGCCTGGAGGAAGGCGACCACGTGGTGGTCGCGCCCGGATGGGGCGATGGCGTGTGTCGTCATTGCCAGGTCGGCAACACACATATCTGCCCCAATGTGCGCTGGCCCGGCTTCGGGACCTATGGCGGGTTCGCGGAATACATCCCGGTTCCGGCACGCTACGTGATCAAGGTGGCGAAGCACCTGCAGTTCGAAGAGCTGGCGCCGCTCACCGATGCCGGGCTGACGCCCTATCGCGGCCTCAAGAAGATCCGCGATGCCGGCGGGCTCGGGCCCGACCGGGTGATCGGCGTGTTCGGTGTCGGCGGCCTCGGCGCCTATGCGGTCCAGTATGCCAAGCTGCTCGGCGCCGGCGCGACCGTCGTCGCCTTCGCCCGCAATCCGGACAAGCTGGCGATCGCGAAGAAGTACGGGGCCGACCACATCATCAACATCAAGGGCAAATCCGCCGACGATGTTGGCAAGGAGCTGAAGAAGGCCACGGGGCAGAACAAGCTCGACGCTATCATCGATAGCGTCGGCGCGCCGGAGATGATGCAGCTGGGATTTGCCCTGCTGGCGATCAGCGGCCACTACGCGGATGTCGGCTTCGTGGGCGACCGCATCGATATCCCGCTGTTCCCGCGCGTGTCGGGAGAACAGACCTTCCACGGGTCGTTCTGGGGCAACAACGCCGATCTCAGCGAGGTCATGGCGCTCGCCGCCGAAGGCAAGATCCAGCATACGATCGAGACCATCGGTTTCGATCAGATCAACGAGTACCTGAACCTCCTGCGGGACAACCGCGTCGTCGGCCGGGCCGTGCTCAAGTTCTGACGGCCTGAGCGGGCAAAACCAAAGGAAGAAGACCGTGACCCAGCATGTTCTGTTCATCGTTACCAACGCAGCCGTGATCGGTCCGCACAGTCGAAAGACCGGCTTCTTCTTCGCCGAGGTCGCCCATCCTTTCGACGTGCTCGACAAGGCGGAAATCGCGGTGGAGTTCGCTTCGCCTGCCGGAGGATGGACGCCTTACGACGCCTATGATGAGAAAGACCCCGCCCAGAAGGCGTTTCTCGAGAGCAAGGCGTTTCGCCGGCTGAACCACAGCCGCAGACTGTCCGAAGTGGACGCCGCCGACTACGACGCCATTCTGGTGCCGGGCGGCCTCGGGCCCATGGTCGACATACAGCGCAACGCCGCCGTGCAGAGCGCCATCGTCCGTGCCTGGACCACGGGGAAGCTCGTCGCCGCGGTTTGTCACGGTCCGTGCGCGCTGCTCGGCGTGGATCTCGGTGACGGCACGCCCTTCGTGCGCGGCAAGCGGCTCACGTCGTTCTCCAAGAAGGAAGAATACGACTATGCCCGCGATGACGTCCCCTACGAGCTGGAGGATGCGTTGAGGGCAGAGGGTGCCGACTATTCGTCAGCATCCAACTGGCAACCTCACGTCATCGTCGATGGGCGCCTCATCACCGGCCAGAACCCTGCCTCGGCGGGGCCGCTGGGGAAAGAGTTGCTCACCGCCCTCAAAGGATGAACCGGCCGGATGCGGACTGAAGCTTCGGGCGTGCGATCAGAACCCGCACGCTCGAAGCCTGGCCGCTGAGAGGAGGCCCGCTTGCCCATTTCACCGGGAGCCGCGCGTGACACAGTCTCCGTCCAAGATCACCGCCATCCTGACCGCTCGCCCGGGAAGGAGCGCTGAGCTCAGAGTGCTGCTCGTCGGCATGGCATCGCAGTGCCGGGCCGAACCGGGCAATCTCCGCTGGGACGTCTGGCGCGACTCATCGAATGAAGATCGCTATGTGCTGGATGAGCTGTACCGCGACGCTGCGGCCGTCGAAGCCCATCGAAACTCGCCGCACTATCAAGCCTACCTGGCCAAAATCCCCGAGCTGGCCGATCGGACGGCCGTGGTCTCGGAGGTGGAGGAGGTCGGATAGCTCGGAAGGCGCGGATCGCGGCAACCCTGCCGCTTGGAGAACGAGGACGAGCATGGTCGAGGTTGTGCAAGCGTTTGATCGCGGGCGCATCGCTGAGCTGCCTACGGATGATGCGCCGGCGCTCGAAGCCAAGCTGGCGGCGGCGCGCGCCCGGTTCCAGGATCGCGCCGGGTGGCTGCAGCCGCATGAGCGGATGGCCGTGCTGCACAGGCTCGCGGGCCTGGTCGAAACGCGGCGCGAGACCTTCGCCATGCTGATCGCGCGCGAAGGCGGGAAGCCTTACTCGGACGCGCTGGTCGAGACCGACCGGGCGATCGACGGCATCCGCAATGCCGCGGACCTGCTGCGCAGCCGGGGGGGCGTCGAAATTCCCATGGGCCTGACCCCGGCGAGCGAGAATCGCCGCGCCTGGACGATCAAGGAGCCGATCGGCGTGGTGGCGGCGATCTCCGCCTTCAACCATCCGCTCAACCTCATCGTGCATCAGGTCGCGCCCGCCATCGCTACCGGTTGCCCGGTCATCGTCAAGCCGGCCATGGCGACGCCGCTCTGCTGCGTCGAGCTCGTGAAGCTCGTGCACGATGCGGGGATGCCCGAAGGCTGGGTGCAGACGCTGCTTCCCGAAAGCCGCGATCTCTCCGAATCCTTCGTGACCGATGCCCGCGTCGCGTTCCTCAGCTTCATCGGGTCGGCGGCGGTCGGCTGGCGGCTGCGCTCGATCCTGGCGCCCGGGACCCGCTGCGCGCTCGAGCATGGCGGCGTTGCGCCCGTCATCGTCGACCGTAGCGCCGATCTCGATGCGATCATCGAGCCGATCGCCAAGGGCGGCTACTATCACGCCGGCCAGGTGTGCGTGTCGGTCCAGCGCATCTACGTGCATGCCGAGATCAAGCAGGCCTTCGTCGACCGCTTTGCCGCGCGGGTAGGGCAACTGCGCGTCGGCGATCCGACCCGTGCGGACACCGAGGTAGGGCCCCTGATCACGCCGAAGGAATCGGAGCGGGTCGAAAGCTGGATCGCCGAGGCCGTGGCGGGCGGTGCGCGCCGGATCGGCGGCGAGCGCTTCAGCACGACGACGCTGCAGCCCGCGATACTCGTGGAGCCGCCGAAGGACGCCAAGGTCTCGACGCACGAGATCTTCGGGCCGGTCACCTGCGTCTATGGCTATGACGAGATCGATGAGGCGATCGGCGCCGCCAATTCCCTGTCCGTCGCGTTCCAAGCGAGCATCTTCACGCGTGAACTTGACGTCGCCCTCGATGCCGCCGAACGGCTCGACGCCTCGGCGGTGATGGTGAACGACCACAGCGCCTTCCGCACCGACTGGATGCCTTTTGCCGGCCGGCGCGAGTCCGGCTACGGCGTCGGCGGCATTCCCTACACGGCGCGCGAGATGACCGCGGAGAAGATGATCGTCTTCAAGCGATAGAGCCGGTCGTCCGTTCCGCGGCGCCCCGGCAGTCGGTTGACGAAGCCTGGCGGAGGCGGGGCTTAGGGGATCCGGACGACAGGACATCGGATGAAACGCCGGGCGCCGGTCCGGCGCGGGCTCACACGGGCATCGCGAATGGGAGGCAGGGATGCTGGACAAGGCCTATCGCGGTCAATGCGCCGCTGTGACGGTGCATTGCACGAATGAAGCGGAACAGCGCAAGCGGGGCCTTACACTGTTCGCCCTGGCGCTCGGCAGCTTCTGCATCGGGACCTCCGAGTTCGCAAGCATGGGGATTCTCCAGCTGTTCTCGGCGAGCCTCGGCATCGACATCCCCACGGCAACGAATGCGATTGCGGCCTATGCTTTCGGCGTGGTGATCGGTGCTCCTCTCGTGACGCTGGTGGCGGCGCGGCTGAACCGGCGAACTCTGCTGCTGTGCCTCATGGGGCTGTTCATCCTCGGCAATGTCCTCTCGGCCGTCGCCACGGATCTCGGCATGTTTGCCCTGGCCCGATTCATTAGCGGCATGCCGCAAGGGGCGTATTTCGGCGCCGGTGCCGTGGTGGCCTCGTACATCGTCGGGCCTGGCCACTCAGGCAAGGCGTTCGCGCTGGTCATGACCGGGCTGACCATCGCGACGATCATCGGCTCGCCGCTGGCGACCTTCCTCGGCCAGACTCTCGGCTGGCGGAACACCTATTTCACCGTCGCCGCGCTGGCCGGTCTCGCCTTCCTGGCCCTGTGGATCTGGGTGCCGCGGACGGAGGCGCTGCACGGCGGCCCCGTGGTGCAGGAGTTGGCCTCGCTGCGCCGGCCGGCTGTCTGGGCCATGATGCTCGTCGCGGCGCTCGGTGTGGCCAGCATCTTCGCCGTCTACACCTTCATCGGCCCCTTCGTCACCGATGTGGCAACGCTGGACCAGGTCTGGATTCCGGTCGCGCTGGCGCTGTTCGGCCTCGGCATGACCGCTGGCAACCTGATCGGCGGACGGCTTGCCGATGTTTATCCCGCGCGAGGACTGATCGTGGGCTTCGGCAGCGCCCTGATCGCACTCGCGCTGCTGGCGACCGGCGGAGGCAATGTCTTGATCCTGATGCCGGCGCTGTTCGGCGTCGGCGCGACCATGATGGTCGCCATCCCCACGATCCAGGTCCGCCTGACGCGCTTCGCCCCGGAGGCGCCGACGCTGATGGGGGCCATGAACCTCGCGGCGCTCAATGTCGCCAATGCCATCGGCGCCTGGGCGGGCAGCCTGACCATTGCCGCCGGCTACGGCCTGCTCTCGGCCGTCTGGGCGGGTTTCGGGCTGACCCTTCTTGGCCTTCTCGTCTTCGCGCTCACCCTGCCGAAGGCGCCCCAGCTGGCGCCCGCGTGACCCACAGACTCTGCGGAAAAAGTTGGCTCAGCTGGTTCGCGGCATAGACTGACGCATTGATGCCGGACGATGCCAGCACGAGCACAGGCCGATACGGAGTTCACACCATGGCGATCAGCAACGATCGGCGGGAGCAGACATATCCGACGCTTTCGGCTCTCCAGATCGGCACGGCCCGGCGCTTCGCGAGCGGTGAGCCGCGCCGCTTCGGCCCAGGCGATGTCCTCTATGAGATCGGCACCCGCAACGTCCCCGCTTGGCTGATCCTCGAAGGCTCAGCCGACGCGCTTCAGCGCGGCGCAGCCGGCAGATCGTCGGTGATCGCCACCTACACGCCCGGCCAGTTCACCGGCGAGACCAACCAGCTGTCGGGACACGCGACCCTGGCGTCGGTGGTCGCCGGCGACAAGGGCGTGCTGGCGATCCCCTTTGATGCCCCGCACCTTCGCGCACTTGTCATCGGGTCGGCAGATCTCGGTGAAGCCATCATGCGCGCCTTCATCCTCCGGCGCGTATCGCTGATCGAGGAAGGGCGGATCGGCGGCGCAGGGTCGGTTCTGGTCGGCCGCCGGGACGCAGCCGACATCGTCAGGCTGTCCGGATTCTTGACCCGCAACGGCTATCCCCACGCCATCATCGCCGCCTGCGAGGCCGAGGGGCGCGAGCTGGTCGAACAGCTCGGCATTGCCTCCGAAGATCTGCCGTTGATGATCTGCCCGAATGGCACATTGCTCAGAAATCCGAGCGATGCGGATGCCGCATCCTGTCTCGGCATCATGCCGGATCTCGACCCGAAGAGCGTCTACGACGTGGCGGTCGTCGGAGCGGGGCCGGCCGGGCTGGCCACTGCCGTCTATGGCGCGTCCGAGGGGCTGTCCGTCCTGGTTTGCGATTCACGGGCCTTCGGCGGCCAGGCAGGCGCATCCGCCCGGATCGAGAACTATCTCGGATTCCCCACCGGCATCTCCGGACAGGCTCTGGCGGGCCGGGCCTTCAACCAGGCGACGAAGTTCGGCGCCGAGCTCGCGATTCCGCTGACAGTCGGAAGGCTGTGCTGTCATGGAGCCGATGCGGAGGCCCCATTCTCCCTCGAACTCAGCAACGGATGTACCGCGCGGGCGCGCTCAATCGTGATCGCGTCGGGCGCGCGCTATCGTCGGCCCGACGTTCCCAATGTCGAGGAGCTGGAAGGGGCCGGCGTCTCCTACTGGGCGTCGCCGATCGAGGCGCGCCTCTGTGCCGGAGAGGAAGTGACCCTGGTCGGCGGCGGCAACTCGGCCGGCCAAGCCGTTGCCTATCTCGCGCCGCAGGTCCGGCACCTGCATCTCGTGGTCCGGCGACCGCTCGAGCAGACCATGTCCCGGTATCTGATCGACCGGATCGCGGCGCTGCCCAATGTCGAGCTGCATGTGGGCAGCGAGATCGTCGGCTTGCACGGCGATCGGGAGACCGGCCTGACCGGCGCCACCTTCCGTGACGCGCGGACCGGCGAGACTGAGGAGTGCGCGTCGCGCCACCTCTTCCTGTTCATCGGCGCCGATCCCAATACAGGCTGGCTCAACGGCTGCGTCGCGATCGACGGGAACGGCTTCGTCCTCGCGGGGGACCGTGCCGGCGATGGCGAGCGGCTGCCGCTGGAAACGAGTTGCCCTGGCATCTTTGCCGTTGGAGACGTCCGTGCCGGCTCGACCAAGCGGGTCGCCGCCGCCGTCGGTGAGGGTGCGGCCGTCATTGCGCAGATCCATTCCTTCCTGGCACGAAATCAGGAGTGACTCCGGGGATTGAGCCGGCTGCCGTCACGTCCGCTTCGGGAGCCGACCGCAGTGGCCGGTTTGGGCGCATCCTTGTCGCCTCGGCGTGGCCGAGATGGCTGAGAAACTACGGTTTTGGGCAATGTCCGGTTTCGGGGCGACACGGAGATGTCTCGTTATGGCGCAGCCGAGACGGTCGACAGTGGCCCCTCCCTGGTTAAGTCTTCTGGCTGAGGAACAGCCCCATCTCCGTCCGGACCTCCAGCACGCCGCCCGCTTGCCCGAAGGCGCGGTCGATGGCTTCGCGGAAGGACTTCTGCTGACGCTCGCTGGCGGTCTCGCCCGGTGGAAAGGACGTCAGCGCCAGGAACATGTCCTCGGGATCGGTGATCCGGAGGCTCGCCGGATGCCGGGACCAAGCCACGTTGCCGAACTGCGACCGCATCAGCCGCTCGGCCGTGTCGAAGCCGAAGATCGTGGCCATCGGCTCGGACGGGGCGCCTCCGAACACTGTCGTCAGCTCGTATAGCTCGCGCATGTTGCCGGCGCCGTTGGTGGTGACCGCCAGGACACCGCCGGGCTTGAGCACGCGGGCCATCTCCGCGACGCCGGCGGCCGGATCGGTCACGTGATACAACATGTGCATCGCGACAACGGCGTTGAAGCTGCCGTCATCGAAAGGCAGGGCCGCCGCGTCCGCTTGCCGGCCCGCGACCGAACCGAACGGCAGCGGCCGGCACCGGCCCGTCGCCTCCTCGACCATGCCGGGCGACTGATCGGCCAGGGTCAGAGCAAGCTGGTCCGGCAGCCTGTCCGCCACCGAGGCCCAGAACCAGCCCGGGCCGCAGCCGATGTCGAGCACATGATCGCCGGCCCTGAAGGGTAGCTGCTGCGCCACCCAGGCGAACCACGATGTCTCGGCTACCGTGTATTCCCGATGCAGGCGCGCCCGCGCCGCGAGCTTCCGACTGTCGCCGTACTGCCTGGCCATGCCTGCGGTCGCGGATGGCTCGCCGCCCCGGTCGTTGTCGCTCATGGAGCCTCGCTCAGCTGTTGCAGGCGAGCCTATGCGCCGGCCGGGCGGGTGGCAATCTTGGGGCGGCAGCGGACCTTCGCGCTTGGGTGGGCGAACTCAGCAATGGGGCGGAGCCGGCCGTGTCCGGTTTGGAGAGGCCGGTGCAGAGTCCGCATATGGCGCCTCACAGCCGGCGGAGAAAAAGGGGCTCTGACGCAGTTTTGATGGAGCTTGGCTAAGTGGTGCCGATGACCCTGGCCTGGAGAAGGTCGATATGCCCGCGGCCGTACATCTGGCGTTTCGCGAGCTTGAGCTTAGTGATCTGACCCTCGGTCTGTCCGTTCGACCACGGCGAGGTGATGGCGGCACTGACCGCCGCCCGGTCCTTTGTGACGCCGCGGGCGAAGGCAGCGACCAGGCTCGAGCCGGCCCGTTCCAGCCAGGGCTCAAGATCGGCCAGCGACTTCTTGCGGATCATGTTTTGGAAGGCGGCGATGATGCTCCGCACCTCGACCAGCTGTGGAACGTCGCTTTCGATCGCCGCGACGGTGACGGTCTCGGATTTGGAGAGGCTGTCACGGCCGATGGTCATGAGACGCGCGATAGTGCGCGCCGAGGGAGCGCCGCTCAGGGCATTGCCGTCGACCTGTTCAGCCCGGCGGCGGCGGGCAGACCACTCGGCCACGACGCGAAGGCACCCGCGGAAGCCTTGGCTCTTGAGGTGCCGCCACAGCTCTGCGCCATTGCGTTGTCCGGCCGCCCACTGGGCGTCGAGCCAGGGCAGATAGAGCTCGAGCGAGCTCTCCCGGACGCGAAAGACGTCGGAGCGCTGGCCACGCAGCACCCTGCAGACCAGATTGCGGCTGTGCCCGGTGCGGCGCACGATCTCCTTGATCGTGACGACATCCCTGGCCAGCCCGAGAATGGCGGCGTTGGTGTCCTCGCGGCGCAGGTACCCCTCATATTGGATCCGCTCGGCGGCGGTGAGCAGGTCCGGATCGATCGTGGCGGCGCCGATCGCGGCGCGGATCTGCCGCATGGACTTCCGCACCGCGTCGAGGAAGGCCCGGCTGGCGTTCTCCACCAGGTGCCAGCGGTCGGCGACCTGGGTGGCCTGCGGCAGCGCCTTGGCCGTGGCCACGGCGTAGCCACCACCGCGGTCGCGGGCGACGACGGCGATCTGCGGCTGGTCCGAGAGCCAGGCCTGTGCCGGCGCCGGCTCGCGGTCAGGCAGCAAGGCGATGGTCTTGCGCCGCTCCAGGTCGCAGATGATGGTCCCGTAGTGCTGGTTGCGGCGCCACGCCCAGTCGTCGATCCCGATCACGGTCGGCGGGATGAGGCGTGAGCCGCCGTGCCGGCGCACGACGCGCAGCAACGTGTCGTTGCTGACCGGCAGCCTCAGCCTCCTCGCCAGGCCAGCTGCCGGCCGCCCGCCCAGCGCGAGGCCGAGGTGGCGGATGATGTGATCGAGGCGGGCGGTCCGCCGTGCCCACGGCGCCAGCACCGCCGCGTCGAACCGCTCGGCGAAGATCCGCCGCCTGCACAGCATCGCGTCGCAGTGGAACTGTCGCGCCAGCACCACCAGCCGGACCAGTTTGCCGGCCATGGGCGGCTCGGCCAGACGCCGGCGATATCGGCTGTGGACCCGCCTGCAGATCGCCCCGCAATCGGGGCAGGCGTTCGCCTTGTTCCCGGCGCGGACGGTGATCAGCAGGCCCGCGGCATCGCAGATGGCGTCATTCACCACGAAGCCGCGCGGCACCAGGGTCGATGGCCGGAGAGCATTTCGCATGATGTTGATTCCCCTCGTGAAACCAACATCAGCAGACTCCCTAATCCCATCAAAATTGAGTCAGAGCCCTTATTCCATGCCGATTCACAGCTGCGAACGTCTCATCGAGTATATTCTCCGTTTCATCGAACAGACATCGCCCTCGAACGGCCTACACTGCCATGATCGCAAATGCGGAGCGTCACGGCGGGGACCATCGACCGCGTCGCGCGGCGGGGGGGGCGATCGAAGCGCAGTCCATCAGCGGGGCGGCAGTACGGCGGAGACCCTCGCGGCGAGAAGATCACCAGCCGCGACGCGGGGGCAGTGACGGTCGGAAATGCACGGTCGGCTCGCATATAGGTACACTTTCAGGGGAATGTCCCATGGCCACCTTCACCGGCTCCAACCGCGCCGAAGTCCTGCCGGATCTCATCATCGGTCCCGTCCAGGGCATCGGAAACGACTTTGTCGATTCGCTGGGCGGTGATGACATCGCCATCGGCTGGTCGGGCGATGACGTGATCCGTGGTGGCGCCGGGGCCGACGTCATCATCGGCGGCCTGCTGAATGCGGCCGGCATCATTACCCTGTCAGGCATCGATGCGGCGGACTACACCACCTCGGTCGATGGCGTGACCATCGACCTGTCGGTGCTGGTCAACCTGACGCTGCCGCTGCTGGGCATCAACCTGCAGCTGACCGGCGCGTCGCAGGGCTTCGGCGGCGATGCCCAGGGCGATTATCTGGTCGGCATCGTCAACCTGATCGGCTCCAATACCGGCGACGACAATCTCACCGGCAGCGCGGCCGCCGACACCCTGGACGGCCAGGGCGGCGACGACAGGCTCGACGGCCAGGGCGGGAATGACATCCTGCTCGGTGGCGACGGGAACGACGTCCTCATCGGCGGCGGCGGCGCCGATTCGCTGCAGGGCGGCGCCGGCTTCGACACGGCGGACTATTCCGGCTCAGTGGTGTCGGTCAGGGTCAACCTGACCACCGGCACCGGCTCCGGCGGCCAGGCCGACTCCCAGGGCGACACCCTGACCGGCATCGAGCGCCTGATCGGTTCGCCCGGCGACGACGTCCTCGACGGGTCGGCCGGCGACGACACCCTCAGCGGCGCCGCCGGGGGCGACATCCTCAACGGCAATGGCGGTGTCGACACGGCCGACTATTCCAACTCGCGCGACGGCGTGACCGTCGACCTGGCGGCCCGCGCCGGCTACGCCGGCGACGCCCGGGGTGATTTCCTGGACGAGATCACGAACATCACCGGCAGCGCCTTTATCGACTACCTCTACGGCGACGCGTCGAACAACACCATCCTGGGCCTCGACGGCGCCGACGTCATCCGCGGCGGCGCCGGCGCAGACACGATCGACGGCGGCGACGGACCGGATTTCGCCAACTACCAGGGCTCGTCGGCCGCGGTGAACGTCAACCTGCTGGCCAATGTCAATACCGGCGGCGACGCGGCCGGCGACACGCTGGTCAACATCGAGCACCTGTACGGGTCGAGCTTCGACGACACGCTGACCGGCGAAAGCGGCCGCAACATCATCGGCGGCGAGCTCGGCGACGACACGCTCGTCGGCAATGGCGGCGATGACAGTCTCTCGGGCGAGGCCGGCGACGACAACCTCGACGGCGGCGACGGCAGTGACCGGCTCGTCGGCGGCGACGGCATCGATACCATCCATGGCGGGATCGGCAACGATTCGATCGATGCCGGCACCGGCGACGACATCGTCTTCGGCGACGACGGCAACGATAGCATCGTCGGCGGCGCGGGCGACGACCGGCTCGACGGCGGCGCCGGCCACGACTATATCGAGGGCGGCGCGGGGGCCGATACCATCGTCGGCGGTACCGGCATCGACACCGCGTCCTATGCGGGTTCCTCCTCGGGAGTGACCATCGACCTGCAGGCCGGCACCGGCACGGGCGGCGACGCCCAGGGCGACACGATGACCGGGATCGAGCAGGTGTACGGATCGGCCTTCGCCGACAGCCTGAGCGGCGATGCGGGCAACAACGGCCTCTGGGGCGGGGCCGGCAACGACACGCTCCAGGGTGGGGTCGGCGCCGACCTGCTGAAGGGCGGGACCGGCAACGACACCTTCCTCTACACCAGCGTCGGCGAGAGCACGGTGGCGGCGTCGGGCAAGGACACGATCGCGGACTTCTCGACCGGCGACCACATCGACCTGTCGGCGATCGACGCCGACGGCAACAGCGGCAACGGCGACACCGCCTTCACCTTCGGCACCGGCGCCTTCACCAGCCATGCCGGCGAGCTGCGGGTGGTCGATTTCGGCGACGGCCGCCAGGGCGTCTATCTCGACACGAATGGCGACAGGCAGCCGGATTCGATCATCACCGTGTACGCCGACCATGCGCTGACCGCCGCGGATTTTGTACTGTAGCGGTCCTCGAGCCGGGCGCGGCAAGCGCTCGGCTCTCTGGGCCGCCTCCGCGGAAGAGCGGCGGCACTGACGATCGGGGCGCCCGGTTCTTGGACGAGGGCGGCGCAATTCCACGAGTTGGGCGCGCTGTCGGATCATCGAGGCGCTGCTGCCCTGGTTCGCCTGTCCCCTTCGGGACTGGTCGCTGCGGCCGCTTTTTGGCATTCGAATGACACGGAATCAACCGGGCGAGCTTGACGCCGGCCGACCGTTCCGATGTCCGGTTCTGAAATGTCCTCGCGGCTCCCGCTTTTGGCGCACCCCAGCCTGGCGGAGGTGTCAGCGAAGCGCGATGAGCGGCCACCTAGTGGATGAAGGAGAAAGGCGAAGTCTGCCCTTTTCAACTCCCGTTGAGAGCGGAGCAGGAGCCCCGATGTCGGCGGGATCATGGCTGGCCGCCCGGCGGCGCCAAAAGGTATGGTCGGCAAAGCGCGGCTCGGCCGCGTAAAGGCGGCTTCGGGCGGCCAGGAAGTCCTGGACGCCGCCAGCAACAGCGGCGGCGTAGCGGGCGAGCGGGGCCAGGTCGCCAGCCACGGACGCAACGGCGGCCTCGGCGGCGGCGATTGCGGTCCAGAGCGCGGTGGTCATGCCGTGAGAGGAGAGCGGGTCGAAGGCGGCGGCGGCGTCGCCGAGGGCGGCCCAGCCGGCGCCCTCCGCCCGCCCGGCCGCCGGCGCCAGCCAGGTCGTGCCGGCGGAGGCGAGGCGAGGGGCCACCAAGCGGAAGCCGGCCTCGTCGATCCAGCGGCCGACATGGCGACTCTCGGCCGTCAGGGCCGCGAGAGCCTCGGCGCCGCGGGTTGCCTCGGGAGGCAGCAGGTCGGGGTCGCTGTACCAGTTGAGCGCCAGGCGGCCATCGGCCAGCAGGGCGGCATACCACCAGCCGTCGGGCGCCGATTCTATCAGGGTCGCCCGGGTCGGCACGACCGGGCTCGCCGGATCCTGCTCGAGGAAGGCCCACAGCGCGGCCAGGCGATCGGCGCGGAAACGCCGGGCCTGGCTCCGCGCGACGACCGCGGTCCGGCCGCTGGCGTCGAGCAGAAAGCCGGCCGTGAGGTCGGCTCCGCCGGCGTAGAGCCGCCAGAGCCCGTCCGCAGTCTCGGCCACCTCTAGCGCGGCCTCGATGCGGCGGGTGCCAGCGTCCAGTGCCCGCGCCGCCAAGTCGCGCTCGAAGGCCGGGCGGTCGAGCACCGCGCCGGGGCCCTCCAGGTGGACGATGGCATTGCGCTCGGCGAGATGCGGCCCGCCCCAGGCTGAGAGCACGGCGTTGGCTGGCCGGTGCCCTGGTGCCGCCAACAGGTCGAGGGCGCTGAGCTTGGCGAGCAGCGGCCGCGCCGCCGGCGCCAGATGCTCGCCGGGCTTGTCGTCGGGATGGGTGGTCCCTGGGACACCGGCCGCGATCCAAATCGGCGCGTGGCCGAGCTGGGACAGGCGCAGGCAGGCGGCGGCACCGGCAATGCCGCCGCCGATGACGGCGACGGGTGCGGTCGCAGGGGCTGTCACGGTACGCGGCGGCAGGGCCGGGGTGAGTTGCCCTGCGACAGGCTCAGCGGGAAGTGCATGGGCGGCGCCCCCTCATCTCGGCAACATACCATCGGGCGGCTGCCAGTCGAAGCGGAACTCCATGGTGTCGGAGCGGCCGACCTCGACGTAGAGGGTGTCGGGGATGCCCTCGGGGCGGCCGGGGTCGGTCGGGCCCGGGCGGCTGACCACGAAGCCCATGCGCTCCCACAGGCTGATCATGTTGGTGATGCCGTCCCAGTAGCTGGCGTTGGCGTGATAGCCGATGCCGGCGATGCCGCGCGACCAGGCGACCCGACTGTGGAAGAATTTCAGCCGCTCCTCGGCCGAGAGGTCTGTGCGCAGGAGCTGGCGGTAGTAGACCTCGGGCAGCACGTTGATCGGCAGCAGGGCCGGCCACCAGACCGCGGTCGGGAAGTTCTCCTGCAGCAGCACTTGCTGGCAGGAGAAGGCGTCGCATTGCCAGGGCAGGCCCATCCAGCGGGTGAGGTCGCCGGCCATCTGCGGGCCGATCGGCGGCGGCACGGTCCCGCTGCCCTCGAAGGCCTTCTCGGGGGTCAGCAGGCGTCCGACGGTCTGGACCAGGCTGCTGCGGTCGCCGTGAGCGATGCGGAAGGGCTCGGCCTCGGGGTCGCGCTGGCGCGCATACATCGGCGCGAGGCGCAGGTAGTAGGTGAGTTCGACCCCGGGATGGAAGGCGCCGCCCGAGCAGGGCTCCAGCGCCGCCTCGGTCAGCGCCGCCGGCTGCAGTTCGACCGGCAGGTCCTCCAGGGCCGCGATGGCATCGGACTTCGAATCCTCCAGGTCGTCGACGAAGTCGCCAGCGGCCCAGTCCTTGAGGTGCTGGTACTGCAGCTTGGGAAATTGGAACCACTGCAGCGGGCTGCCGTCGTAGTTGACGCCGTCGCCCAGCATGTAGGGGATCTTCAGCCGCTGGCGCCGGAAAGCGTCGGGGGCCTGGTCGTAGGGATCGCGGAACTGCGCCAGGATCTTCTCGCGGAAGGGCCTGTTGGCCAGGCTCGGGTCGGCCAGGCGCTTGATGAAGGCGGGATCGGCGAAGTCGCCGACCTCCAGCCAGCCCTGGCGCAGGTCGGCGGCGGTGGTCACCCAGTCCATCAGCGCGACCCGGCGGAAGGTCGGATAGACGTGTCGGCGGAACGACAGCGGCAGGGCCGGCGGCTGGCTCCAGCCCTGCTCGACATTGAGGTTCTCGATGACGTCGTGGAGCGTGGCGATCGGCGGGATCTCGGGCGCGAAATGCGGTCCGACGCAGGCAACCCAGGAGGGCTCGGCCGTCAACCTGCGCCCGTCGGCCAGGGTGACCTCGGCGGTCACCGGCCCGTCGCACCAATCGTCGTGCCAGCCGTCGTTGTCGGCGAAAGAGGTGATGCCCGCACCGGCCGGCGAGTTCGACTTGCCGTCCGGCGGCACGACCAGCAGGCGTCCGGCCGCGTCGGTCCTGAGCTCGCCCAGGCCGACCTCGACCTCGTCCCAGAAGCGGCCGACGAAGCGGTGGAGCGGATCGCCGCCGCCCTCGTTGACCGAGGTGCCGGCGATGGTCTTGCTGCCGCCGTCGATGACCAGCATGCGCTCGCGATCGGCATCGTCGACGAAGTACTGGTTCCTCATCTGACCCGGCAGGGCGGGCGCCAGCTCGCCGTTGTCGAGCGGGTTGTTGAAGCCGTACCAGGCTGCCTTGGTGTTGGCGAGACGCACGCTCCAAGCCAGACGTTCGACCCCGGCCGTGCCGCCGGTCAGTTCGCCGATTACCCGGTCCTGGGCATCGAAGGCGTAGATCCGGAAGCGCTGGACCTGTTTCTTGACCCGCCTGTCGCCGTCCTTGAAGCCACCTTCCGGCTGCAGCGCCAGGCCCGGCACCTCGGGCGCCAGGAACCACTGCCGGCTGCCGCCCACCCGGCAGATGCCGATCGCCGGATAGATCCGGACCTTGGCGGTCTCCGCCCCGTTCGGCGCACGCTCCGCGCCTGTCGCGGAAACCGCCGCCTTGGCCGGCCAGGGACAGCCCGCCAGCAGCGCACCGGCCGCCGCCCCCGCCAGGAAGTCGCGGCGCGTCACGCTGTCTCCACGGCCCACGGTCTGCGCGATCTGCTCCTGTGCGCTGGCGTTACCGGAAACGACTAGATCGAGCTTCTCAATGGGGGCCGGCATTTTCCTCTCCTCTTCCACGATCACTACGGCCTCCCGCGGGAGGTGGATCTCTCACATCATGGCGTGCAACGGGACAGCCCTGCCCCTGCACTGCGTGTCAGGTGGCTCTTGCTCTGGCTGCGATGGGCTCGGCACCGCCCAGCGGGCGGCGACTCCTTTGTTGTGCAGTTCGCGAAGATGCGGACGGCCAGCGGGAATTGAGGGGTGTCATTATGGGGGGGGGCGAAATTATAATTGATAATCCGAATATTTTTGATCTCAACAGATGCAATTGTAAAGTTCTTCGATGTGAATTACACGACAAAGAAAGATATAGAGATAGATTGATTTTTCGATGTTTTTTCATTGGATGTTTCCGAATCCTCGCGAGATAGATCGCATTTCGGAGAATGTGGAATCCATACGGTGGCGATCGTGGAGGCCCAGTCGCGCTAACTGCAAATGGTGCCCTTCAGCCACGTCACTTCAGCAGGAAAAAATCGAACCCGACCATGGTCGCTGTCGGGATTCCAATGTGATGGCCGGTTCTGGTCACTCCCACTGATCCAGACTGGGCGGAAAGGGGCGAATCGGCTGAGTTCGCCGATGTCCGGTTCCGGGCAACCGGCGCAGCGGCCGGAATTGGCGCTCCCGAACCGCGCCGACTCGGCGGGAACGGGAACGGACCTTCCCCACCGCCGGAGGTCCGGTTGGCTGGTCGAGATGACGGGGAGTCGCACCCACCGCACCTATGTCGCTCGGGACCTGGCCGTTCTCGGCATCGCCGTGATGCCTGGCGCGCCACCGGCCGCCACCGGGCCACGTTGCAGAGGAGCAGCCGGCGATCATCCCTCCCTGCCGAGCGCAAGGCGCCGCCCGAGGTGGACTACACGGAGGTGCTTTCCGATCTGCGCATGGTGGAGAGCCGGATCGAGGCGCTGTTCGCCGAGCTCGGCCTCGGTCCCCGCCGCGACCGCAGCGGCGTCAATTGACCCGACAGCCCGGGCGCGGATATGGTCACTGATATATCAACGGGGGTCTGTAAAAATATCCGAGAATTTAGTGTAAACTCCTGCAGCCGGAGGCGAGAATGCCAGATGGATACAAGGTAGAGCTGATTTCGGAAGTCGATCCGTCCATTCGGACCAAGCTCGCTATCATTCTAAAGCAAAATATGTGGGCACGTGGCGACGTAGAAATGCTCGGAGTCGACGTAGGACAATATTTGGCCGAAGGTGGGTCGGCTGAGCTGCTTGGCCAACTCGGTTCGTCGTCCGCCCGGATCGTGCTGGAAGGATTTCCGGGGGCGGAAGGCACAGGAAAGAAGGTCTACCGGAAGGGGCGGTTTCCGGAGGGTCCACTGAAATGGCTCGCCACGGAAGAGTGACCGCAGAAGGTTTGCTGACGGCAAGGCACAGAACCCGTCGCATCAGCGCTGCGCTTGCTCGCTCGAAGCCGGCTCGCCGAGTTTGGACTCGGCCGACGGATCGCGCTGGTGCGCGGGGATGTCATTTGAAGTGATTTCACGGGCAGGAATAGGGCCCTGGCGAGATTGTGTCTATCTTGGAGACAAAGGCGAAGAGTTGAGCGTCACTCATCGCAATCGGAGGTAAAGATGGCAGGGTTATACAAGGTGCATCTGATTTCGGGTGTCGATTCGAGAATTCGCACAACTGTCGTCGTCGCGCCACGGCAAAACGCATGGCAGGCGACCCAGAGAGAGATGTTAGATGCCGAGGGCGGACCGTGCCAAATCCAGGAACATACCGCGTTGCTCTACTGCGAGTCCGGTCAGCCGCAAGACCGGATCATTCTAAGCGGATTTCCGGGGCAGCGAGGGGAGGGACTCAAGGAATATGCGGTCGGACAGTTTCCGGAGGGCCCGCTGACATGGCTCGCAACTTAGAAGTGATGCCCGAAGGTCTGCCAAAGGCAGTTCTGGTGATCCGTGGCGCCGGCGAGGCCCTGGGCCGGTGATTGCCGTCCTGACGATCGTCCGCTAGTCGGGACGCCAATTGACCGTTCGGACGCTGTGAATGATCGCGCCGGACGACATCAAAGACATCGGAAAGCGCCTCCCGGTGGCCTGGGCGGTGACGCTGGCCTTCCCGGCCGCGCAGGCCGCCGGCGATCACGCCGACGGTCGCGGGCTGGAGCAGCCCGACAGCAATCCAGCGCCCGACATTCGACCCGAGCGGCCCGCCCCACTGCCGATCTGCGCACGCGCAGTTATATTTCGTCACATAATGTCAATGATTTCCCCGGAAGGAATTCGATGGCGCGGCTCGCTATCTCGCCGCCTTCGCCCTGGGGATGATCGTTGGCACTGCGATCATCAATATCGCTCCGCCGTCCACGCCGTAGCCGGCTCAGCCGACAGCATCGCCTCCTACTTAGGCCCCCGCACACCTGATGCCCCTTGTCGATATATCCTTTCCCCCGCAGCCAGTCTGGCTCAGTGGGCGCTCGGTGGGGCACGCGTAGCGCGCCGTCACGATCTCTCCCTTACCAGGGGGCCGGTCCGCTTCGGGGAACCGAATTCGGTGACCGGTTTCGGCAACCGTCCGGGGCGCCAAGCTGCAAGGAATGGCCGTTCCCGGCTTGATCGAGTCGCGTCCGGTTTAGGGAACTCTCGGCAATGGCCGGATATGGCGCTCCCGAGCCGTGCCGACGACAAAGGCGGCATGGTGCTGCTCGAATTCAATCCGTTCTGGACGCTAGCACTCCTCCCCGTAGCGACGCGGTCCACGGTAGCGCATTGCCTCGATGAAGGCAGAGAACGCCGGAGAGTTCTGCTTGCGGCTGGGATAATAGAGATAGCACCCCTCATGGAAAGGGCACCAATCCGCCAGGACCTCGATCAGACGCCCGTCCACGAGGTATGGAGCCGCCTGCTCCTGCGGGACAAAGCCGACACCAAGGCCGTCGACGGCGCCGTTGACGGCGGCACCGGAGGTGTTGAACGTCGCCTGCCCCTCCACGCGTACATTCAGGTCGCGCCCGTCCGGAGAGCGGAACTCCCACCGCAGATTGCCGCCGGCGGTGGCCATCCGGATGTTGATGCAGTTGTGGTTGGCCAGGTCGCGGGGTGTCGCGGGCGGCGGCCGACGTGCGAAGTAGGCAGGGGAGCCGACGACGCTGAACCGCCAGTCCGGTCCGATCCGGGTCGCGACCATGTCCTTCTCCAGCGCCTCGCCGATGCGGACGCCGGCATCGAAGCGCTCCGCGACGATGTCGACTAAGGTGTAATTCATGTCGAGCTCGACACGGATGTCGGGATACCGCTGCAGGAACGCGCCGAGCCTGGGCCGAAAGATCGCTTCGATGTGGTGGTCCGTGCAGGTGATGCGGATGGATCCCGCCGGCTTGTCGCGCAGCGAGCTGACCGCATCGATCTCGGTGGCGATCTGGTCGAAGAGCGGACCGACCTGGCGCTGCAGGCGCTCCCCCGCCTCGGTCGGGGCCACATTGCGGGTGGTTCGGGACAGCAGCCGCAGCCCGAGGCGGTCCTCCAAACCCTTGATCCTGTGACTCAAGGCAGACGGCGTCACGCCAAGCTCGGCCGCCGCCCTGGTGAAGCTGCGCTCCCGGGCGACGGTCAGGAAGGCGGTGAGCTCGTTGATCTGATCGCGCGGCATTGCTGAGCTTATTTCACAAAGGTATCAAGTTTGCTGCTCCTAATCGCCGAAAGCAACGCATGCTAGCGTCTTCGGATATCGTGCGAGCAGCGGGGAGGCAGGCCATGTCACGCATTGTCGTCATTGGAGGGAGCGGTCACGTCGGGAGCTACCTCATTCCTGCGCTCGTAGAGGCCGGGCATGAGGTCGTGAATGTCAGCCGCGGCACGGCGGTGCCCTACCGTCCTCATCATGCCTGGAGGTCGGTCGAGACCGTAGCGCTCGACCGTGTGGCTGAAGAGAAGAAGGGGCAGTTCGGGACAAAGGTCGCAGATCTGCATCCCGACATCGTCGTCGACATGATCTCTTTCGATCTTTCAAGCACACGGCAATTGGTCGAGGCGCTGCGCGGCAAGATCGAGCATTATCTGTTCTGCAGTTCGATCTGGGTCTATGGCCGCCTATCTGTGATCCCGGCGACTGAGATCGAGCCGCCCAACCCCATAGACACCTACGGGGCCGGCAAGGCAGAGAGCGAAGCGTGGCTGATGAAGCAGGCCCGCCTCACCGGCTTTCCAGCGACCTGCTTCCGCCCAGGCCATATCGTCGGAGAGGGATGGAACCCTATCAACCCGATCGGTAATGCAAATCCGGATGTGTTTTCGCTGATTGCTCGTGGCGACGAGCTGGTCTTGCCGAATCTGGGACTCGAGATGGTGCACCACGTCCATGCGGATGACGTGGCCCGGTGGATCATCTGTGCCGTCGAGAACCGTCCGGCCTCGATCGGCGAGACCTTCAACACGGTGTCCGAGCAGGCCGTTACCCTGAGGGGCTATGCCGAAACGGTCTACCGCTGGTTTGGGAGGGAACCCCGGATCGCATTCAAGCCGTTCAATGAATGGATCCGCGGCCTGGAGGGACGGGATGCCGAGACTTCCCGCGGACACGTCATCCGCAGTTCCTGCCACTCGATCGAGAAGAGCCGCCAGCGTCTCGGCTACAAGCCCCGTTACACGAGCTTCGCGGCCGTACAGGAATCGGTCAGGGCGCTGATCGCGTCCGGCACGGTCATCGGCCAGGACGCCGGGTTTCCGGGGAAAAGCAACTAATCATCCTTCGAGCTCCCGGTTTCGCCGGCAAGAGGTCGAAGCGGGCTAGGTCCGGTCTGGAGAGAACTACGGCGATGTCCGGAGTGGAGGCGCATCAACTGGGCCAGCACGGTCGAAAACGGCCGCGGAACGCCGACCCGGTCGATGTCCGGTGTCGGAGCGTGGGCGCGATGGCCGGAAGTGGCGCACCTCAACCTGGCCAACTGGGCAGGCCACGGGGGATGCGAGCGTTCCACAATAGATCAGAGCTGGTTAGGGCAGGGACAGCTTCAAGTCACTCTGTCTCGGCCATGCGTTGGATCTGCGACAATCCCTTTGGCCCCACGTACCGGCCCGCCGTGGCATAGATCGGATCTGCCAGCGCCTCGCGAACGGGGATGAAATTCCAGCCCTCCGATCGGTACCAATCCAGCAGGTCGCCAAGGTGGTCGGCATTGATCTTGTTCATATGCAACAAAAGGATGTGCTTGACGTCGCGGCCGAGCTGCTCTTGGGCGAGGTTCTGAAAGAACGCCGTCCGCTCTTTCATGTGCTCCAGGTATCGTTCGGCGATCGCGTCCGCTCCGTCGGGATCACGGTTGGCGAGAGCCTGCATATAGTCGCTGTTGAACAGAAAATCGTCGTCGTCGATGGATACCGGGACGTTCCGATATCCAAGCTCGGCGAGGATTGCGCTCGAAGCGGCCAGCTTCTCGGGCGTTTCGCCCTGGTGCAGGAATGGGAAGCGATAGAAGTTCCCGGATCCCGTCCAGCGTGAGATCACGTCGTGCGCCCGGATCGTTTCCGTTCGGAATTCCCCGGAGGTTAGCTCGTTGTAGTCCGGGTGTGACCAGCTGTGATTTCCGAGGTCATGGCCGGACTGGACGAACGATGCAATCAGTGGCTCGGTTTCGGGAGTGATGCGGGCTCCGATCGCAAAGCCCATGGCCTGCACCCCGTGCTCCTTCAGCGTCCGGTTGACGGCGTCGACGATACCGCATCCCTCGTCCAGGGAGACGCGTGACGGCATCGCATAGGGTAGATCATCCAGGGTGATCGCTATCTCTGCCGCCTGCCCCGCTATCGGCAGAAGGAGCAGTGACGTCATAGCCATCGAGAGCCTGGTGTACGTCGTTCTCACCGTGCGCATCCTCCGTTCCCCGAGGTCAGACACTGTCGACGGCAGAAGGCCATCGCTGACGTTGCGCGGCTGGGCTTCCGGAAGGCGCTTTCACCTCAGATGTCGGATGCCAGCGCCCAGATTCGCTTTGCCTGAGGACTCGCTTTTGGGGCGCAGAAGAGCGAGACATCGTAGCCCAGATTGGCAGGGCAGTCGCACACGACCAGCCGGCCGGAGGCGATGTCGGCTTCGACCATGGTCTCAGGCAGCACGCCCCGACCATCGCCCGCGACGCAATGCGCCCTGATGTCGGCGGCCATGCCGTGTTCGACCTCCCTGATTGCAGGCACGGCGACCTTGCACGCTTGCCAGATCTGGCCAATGTAGGTCCGTGCATCCGACACATGAAGCGGCAGTGCCTCGCCTTCGCGCGCGCCGGGAGGAGCGACCAGAACCAGACGGTCGCGGGCGATTTCGACGGATCGGAATACAGCGAACTCGTCGGCTTGGGGCACACGGGGGTGACGGGTGACGAGCGCAAGGTCGCACTCCGATCGAGAGAGCATTCTCGCCACCATGTCGTGATTGGCGATCCGCGGCGCGAAGCTCGCCTTGGGCAGGCGCCGCAGCAATCGCTTCTTGAACGCCGGGAAGACGCTGACAGTCGCACTGTGCGGCATTGCGATGCTCACCGCGCCGTTCGAGACATCCCAGGAGATAGCGGCCCCACGGACGCCATCGAGTTCGGCCAGGATGCCGCGGGCTTTCGGCACGAAGTCCTCGCCAGCCTGCGTCAGCGTGAGCGGTCTGCCACGTCGGTCGATCAGGTCGCGCCCCAGCCACATCTCGAGAGAACGAAGCCGCTTGCTCAGGTTCGATTGCGTGGTGTTCCGGAGTTCCGCCGCCCGCGTCAGGCTCATGCTCTCGGAGACGCAGAGGAAGTCGCGCAGAAGCTCGATGTTCATGTCGGGTCGCGTTTCGCCCTCCCCGGCCGAGGGATTGATGTGCAGCGCGTCCGCCGCGACCGGGCAATCCTCACCATGCCCGGCCCCGGCATCTCGGGCAACCTCGCGAACATGACCTCATCGCGCCAGGAGACCGCTATCGGAGAATAGATCCGACAAAAGGGCATCGCGGGCGCGAGGACCGGGGGGCGTAGGCTGACGCTCGCTGTCCTGGATCAGTCGGGCGTAGACGACCGTCTGCCCTTTGCGATCCGCCCAGCCCGCGAACCAGCCGAAAGGTCCGGCTGGACCGCTTTCGGCGCTGCGCGATGCTCCAGCGCCCGTCTTGCCGAAGACATGCCAGCCGCTAGGTCGGATGCCCTGATCCAGGATTCTCGCCGTGTTCTCGACGGCAGCGTCGCTAACCGGCAACTCGTGCCGGACCAGCTTGCGCAGGAATGCCACCTGTTCGGTTGGCGATATTTGCAACGACGAGCTAACCCAGGCGCGGGTCAGCCCGTCGTGGGCCCCGGGGTCCCCCGTCAGGTCGCGGTTGCCGTAGTCGAAGGCCGCGATGTAGGTGGAGAACCGGTCCGCTCCCAGCCGCTGCGTGACTTGCTGCGAGTACCAGATGACGGAGTCGCGCATCCACGTCGCCGGGGTCGTCGCTCGCCGCCACTCCGGCCGCGTGTCGATGTAACCTTCGCGGAACGGCAACTCCGGCTCGCTGGGCGAGGTCAGGATACCGGCATCGAAGCCCATCAGGCTGATCGCGATCTTGAAGGTCGAAGCCGGCGAGATCCGTCTGTCGCAATCCCCCTGATCGACGATGGCTTCCCCTGTGTCCGCCCTGAGGACGATCGTGCAGATCGTGCGCGTGTCCGCCCACGACGGAGAAGTGAGAAGAGAGAGAAAGGCGGAGAAGGAAAGTAGCAGAGTTTTCATTGACTTGTCCGGGCGGTGTACTTTCTGTCATAGCCGCGCAGTACACGGCCCGTCCAAGTCGGGTTGGGAATGTCGCAGACCCAAATTGGAATGGTGTGACGCACGCCTGCGGGCGCAGAATGCCGTCCTCTGTTCACCCCGAATGAGTTGGACGGAGCCCCGTATCGTGACGCATGCCAATTGGACAGGACGACCGCTTCTGAGAACCCAGATAATGTCCGATTAGGGCGCACGCCGGCTCGGCGCCTGCTCTCCCCAACGGCCCGATCCGGTGCGTTCGAGCGACGTCCGGCTTTGCGGCGCGCCGGGGATGGCCGGAAATGGTGCCTCGCGGTCGTGCGGGCCGATTCGATTGGTGACATTCGCATCTGAGTAGGATTGTATGCCGTTCGGGCGAACGTCATCGACAACCGGCGCCCGACGCCGGCCCGCGCCGGGTAGCTCCAAGCTTCACGAGCGGGCCGGCGGCTCACAACCGCGTTGCGCCCGGACTGAATAGCTCCTCGCACCGCGGCGCCTTGCAACGCGCCGCTGCCCCCGCGCCTCGATCCGGTGAGCCAGCGCGAGGTCGTCGAGCTGCTGCTCGAGATGGTGGCGGAGGCCGGGCTGGGCATGCTCCTGGTCACCCACGACCGGACCTTCGCGGAGAAGATCTCGACCCGGATGCTCAGGCTGGCTGGACCGGAGGAGGGCGCCCCAGCGTGTGGCGCGGCGGAACTCGCCTTTCGGGCTTAGGGACGGTCCGTCTCGGCTGCGCGGTATGGTGCCGGGCATCGCCGTGAATCATCCGAATCAAACTGCCTGACTCCGACGAGAGCCGAGCCTGACCTTCAGTGGACCTTCGCAATCATCCCATGAGCAGACATGCCCCAGATATCCAGCCGGCGGACCGGCCCGCGGTTGGAGCCGCGCCCGCGGCCTTCTATGCTGGGCTGGCAGCTGCTGTTGCGGAGATCGCGATGAGGAAGGGGGGCGCCACCGGATGGCCGGCACGTCTGGTTTCGATCGGCCCAACCATCGCGACGCTCATCCTACCGAGCGTCGCCGCGGCGCATCCCCATGCCTGGATCGACCTGCGCAGCGCCTTCCTCCTGCAAGAGGACGGGCGGATCGCCGCGGTCGAGGAACAATGGCTGTTCGACGACTTCTACACCTCGGCCGTGTTTGAGAGCGAAAGTCCGGATGACCGGCCGACACCGGAGGCGGTGACCGCGCTTGCCCGCACCAATCTGCGGAATCTCGAACCCTATGACTACTTCACCCGGATCCGGGCGAATGGCCAGGCGGTGCCCCTGGGGACAGTGACGGATTTCGAGAGCACGCTGCGCAACGGCCGAATCTGGCTGCGCTTCGTCGTGCCGCTGGCGGAGCCGATCGACCCACGGGCGAAGGCGGTCACCCTGAAGATCTTCGACCCGACCTACTACATCGACATGCGCTATGTGGCTGACGATCCGGTCGCCCTGCGTGGCGTCGCGGCCGAGGGCTGCGGCGCCCGTGTGGTGCCTGCCGATCCGCCGGCGCAGGCAGTGGCCATGGCCGCCGTGGCGCCGCGGCCGACGACACGCTGGGCGAGATCTTCGTCGCGACCGTGCAGGTCACCTGCCGATGATCTGGCTGCGGGCTTGGCAGTCTCTGGCGCTCGGCGGCGTGGCCCTGGTCTGCTCGCGCTGGCCGCGATCCGCGCCGGCCTGCCGCCGGCGTTGACGGCGCAGGACGAGCTGCACCGCCGTCTGGCGGCGGCGCTCCGGGCGGTGCAGGCGGACGGCGCCACGGTCTGGGGCTTGGTGGCGCTGAGCTTCGCCCATGGTGTGTTTCATGCCGTCGGTCCCGGCCATGGCAAGGCCGTCATCTCCACCTACCTGGCCACCCAGCGCGGCCGGCCCGGCGATGCCCTGCTGCTGGCGGCGCTGTCCTCGCTGACCCAGGGCGTGGCGGCGATCCTGATGGTCGAGCTGGCGATCGGGTTGTTCGGCCTGCCCTTCCGCCAGGCCGAGGCGACGGGCAACAGGCTCGAGGCCGTAGGCTTTGCCTTGGTGGCGGTGATGGGAGCATATCTCGCGCTGTCGCATGGGCGCCGCCTGTGGCGTGTGCGGCGTGGCATGGCGGCGTATGGCGCCTGCGGTCACGACCATGGTTGGACCTCCCATCCGGCGGAGGACGCCGCCGGATCCACATCGCTGCGGCGGCTGCTCGGCGTCGTCGCCTCGGTCGGCATCCGCCCGTGTAGCGGCGCGGTCCTGGTGCTGGTCCTGGCCCGGGCGCTGCAGCTGCGCTGGACGGGCATCGCCGCGGTGCTGGCCATGTCGGCCGGAACCGCGGTGACTGTCTACGCCCTCGCCCTGCTGTCGCGGCACGCCCGCGGGGCGTCGCTGCGGCTGATGGCCTCCCTGTCCAACGGATCGGCGCGGCAGGCCGCCATTGCAGATGCCGTCGGCTTGCTGGGCGGACTGATTCTGCTGGCGCTCGGCCTGTTGCTGATGCAGGCCGTGCTCTCCATGCCGTCACATCCGCTCCACTGAGCTCCGTCCATGGCCGGGTCGAATCGGTGTCCGTGCGCCCCGATCGGCTCCGCCCAGCCAGGCCGTGGGCCCGATCAGGGCGGGCAACACCGCGCTGTGCTGCAGCCCTCGCCGAAGAGGCGTGGAGCGCTTCCGATCACGCGGCTCGACGGTTCCGCGTATCTTCTCACGAACCGAACACCTGGATCACTTCGCGCTGTGATCCCTGGAGGAAGAACAAATGGCGGATGACAATGAGATCATAACGTTGCTGGGCCGATGGGATCGCCAGCAAGAGGGGTACATCGAGCAGCGCGAGGAGCGCTTCGAGATCATGTTTCAGGTGCTGGAGTCGGTCCTGGGCGGAGCGTTCACCGTGATCGATGCCGCCTGCGGACCGGGTTCGCTGAGCCGGCGCCTTCTCGACCGCTTTCCTTCGGCCAAACTGGTCGCCGTCGATGCGGACATCATGCTCCTCGAGATGGCAAGGGTTGTGTTGGCGGCCGATGGAGACAGGGTGCGGGTCGTCGAGGCGGACCTTGGCGATCCGTCATGGAGAGGAAAGGTGGTCGATGCGGCCGGATCCATGAATGCGGATACGCCATCGGCGCTTGTTTCGACCACCGCATTGCATTGGTTGTCTCCCGGCGATCTGGCCGAGTTCTACGGCACAGCAGGCGAGCTGCTCAAGCCCGGCGGGATCGTCATGAATGGCGATCACATGCGATTTGACAGCCGCTGGCCGACACTGGCACGGGTCGCGAAGTCGGCTCGGCAGCGCGTCGAGCGCGAGGCCGTGGCAAAAGGTGAGGATGATTGGGCGGCCTGGTGGGAACGCGCGGGAAGCACTCCCCGTCTGGCTGCTCTCAAGGAGCGGCGTGATGCCTTCTATTCCTCCCGGCCGGCGAAACGGGCGGCGAGTGGAGAGGACTGTTCCGTCGATTTTCACGTTGCCGCGCTGCGTCACGCCGGCTTTGTCGAGGCGGGCACCGTCTGGCAGCAGCTCGACAACTACGTGATATTCGGGCGACGGCCCGAAGAGAGCGCCTTGATGCCTTCGAGGCCGGCGGAAGCTCACCCCAGACTGCTTCAGGGGCCTGTCCTTTGATCGGCTCTCATGCGTATCCGGCCCGCAGCCGCTCTATGGCCGACCCGTTTGTTGTGGGTGTTTGGCAATAACGCCGAAAGACGGCACAACACGCTTCGTTAGGAGAGCTGATCCAATGTGGACAAGATCGGTCTTCTTGAATGTCATCAGCATCCCTGCCCTCTTGATCATCTCCAGCATCCTTTTGGCTCCGCAGCGAACGATCGCTGCGGAGCCGGTGCCGGATGTTCCGGATTGGCTGCGAGCCAATATCGGCGCAGGCGAAGGTCAAATCGCCGGCGTGGTGCTTCAGAGGGCACGGGCGCTCTATCTGCAGAAGGTGAATGAGGGCGTGGTGAAGAACCCCTGCTACTTCGCCATGGATGCGACGCGCCCCGGAGATCCAGGCAACGGAAGCCCGGGGCGTCGATTCTATGTCATCTGTGAAGCCGAGCGGTCGTTCCGCGCGATTTCGGCGGGTCACGGCAGTGGTCGCAATTTGAAAGGTGTCGCGGATTTCGCAAACGGAAGGCAGTGCGCCAAGAACTTCAGCAATGCCCTGGATTCGGAGCTGACGACCGGCGGAGCCTATGTGACGGCTGAGACGAAAGACTCCTTCAAAGGCTATTACCGTGTCTCGCCGGGGCACGACGCGGCTTTGGTTCGCTCCTTCGTGCAGTTCGACGGCGAGGGCGAGACCGCAAACGCCAGACAGCGTGCCATTGGTGGGCATGCAGCCCAGGTGTTGAGGGGAATGTGTCTGCAGAGAAATCCGGGCAGCCCCTACGCGACGCAGGATGGCTACGTTCCGGTTGGAGACTTGGTGGACTACACCGCCGGCCGCAGCAACGGCTGCACCAGCTGGTCACCATCGGACGCCCGGCAGATCATCACGATGCTGAGCGATAATCCGACCACCCTCTACATCTATCCTGAATCGCGCGACATCGACGCCGTCGCTCGGGCGGTGGCGACCGGCCGTCCGCTGTCGCAAGCCGGACTTTACTGGAACGCTTCCTGCCTGAAGCAGATCGGCTCTCCAAAATTCTGGCCGAGAGCGACCCTCGAACCGATCATCGCTCGATACCAGGAAGATCATCCGGCAGCCCCGCCGCGGTCGCTTCCGATTTGCGCAGAGCCGTGACGGGCTGATCGTGCATCAGCCTCGCCGGCGACTGGCACTGGCCGTCGGCGAAGACCTCGGCGGAGCTCAGCGGTGATCTACAGTCAGCGATGTTGAGCTGTTTGTGCTGCCGCAGCGAGCCCGATCTCGGTCCGAAGGAAGGCGCGACACCTTTTGTCCGCATCGGGTCGCGTCCGGGCGATGTCCGCTTTCGGGGCGTCGACGCGATGAGCGCATATGGCGCACCCCGGGCAAGCTCGACCGGCAGCGGGAGGCGGATACCCGCTCTTGAGCAGACGCCTCGCGCGGCCGTCCGCGCAGATTCATGACGCGCGCGCCCAACGTCTTCACTCGCTGGCTGACTGCGGCGCCACCGGCTTCCCCCGGGACGCCGGTCAGACGGACGCCGATGCCCGCAGCGCCCGATAGATGGTGTTGCGTGACACGCCGAGCCGCCGCGCGGTCTCGCTGACATTTCCGGCGACGTCCCGATGGACGGTCCGGATCTGTTGATGCATCGCCTCCTTCAGGCCGCCGGAGCCTGTGCTCCGGGCCGACGCGGCCGTTCCATCGGGAAGGGTGTCGACGGCATCGAGATCGATCGGGCGATCGGGTTCGCTCAGCGTCAGGCGGATCAGCACGTTGCGCAGCTCGCGCACATTGCCGGTCCAGGGCCGCACGGCCAGCCGCTCCAGGGCCATCGGTGTAATCGAGCAGCAGGGGGCGATCTCGGACAGAAGGTGCCGTGCGATGGCGGCGAAATCCTGCCGTCCGGTCAGCGGCGGCAGGGTCACCTCGACCGCGCTCAGGCGGTAGAACAGATCCGCGCGGAACCGCCCGGCTTCGACCGACCGCTCCAGATCGGCATTGGTCGCCGCCACGAGTTGCACATCGACCTGGCGCCGCCGCCCGCTGCCGACCGGACGCACCGTCCAGTCGTCGAGCAGCCGCAGCAGTACGGCCTGCAGCGGTAGGGGCATGTCGCCGATCTCGTCGAGGAACAGGGTCCCGCCATCGGCCTCGACCACGAGGCCGGGAGCGCCGCCGCGACGGGCGCCGGTGAAGGCCCCGTCGGCATGGCCGAACAGCTCGGCCTCCGCCAGGGTGTCGGGCAGTGCGGCGCAGTTCAGCGGCACGAACTCGCCGGTGCGCCGGCCGGCGATATGGGCGTGCCGGGCCAGCTGCTCCTTTCCCGTGCCGGTCTCGCCGCGGATCAGGATCGGCAGCTTGCGCGACGCCGCCGCCTCGACCTGCCGGACCACCTCCGCCACCCGGCGGTCGCCAGCGACGAAGCCGGTCGGCGATGTCGGGGACATCCTCGGGGCGGATGACGCCTTCGGTGCCGCGGGCAGCGTCTCGATCGTCGCGACGAAGGCGCTGCCGACGAGATCGTCGAGGCGCTGGCGCTCCCGGATCCGGGCGCCGTCCAGGAAAGGGCCGAAGCGCGTGCGGAACAGGTCCTCGAACCGGCGGCCGGGCAGGGCCGGCAGGCCCTGCAGCAGGAAGCGCGCCTGGGGGTTGGCGCCGAGGACGACACCGTCCGGATCGAGCGCCAGCAAGCCGGCATTGAGCGTGCGCAGATATTCGCCGCGGCTGTGGAACGCGACCACCATGGCGGCATGGTGGCATTCCCGGAACAGCCCGTTCTCGATCTGGGTCGCCGCCATCGCGACCAGCGCCCGGGTGTGCTGCTGGCGCGAGCGGCAGTCGGAAGATGCGTCCAGCACGCCGGCGAGGCCGGCATCGGGGCCGAACACCGGCACCGCGGTGCAGGTCAGGGTGCCGTAGCGATGGAAGAAATGCTCGCCGCCATGGACGGTGATCGGCTGCCCCTGCTGCGCGACGGTGCCGAGCGCATTGGTGCCGCAGCGGATCTCGGCCCAGTGCGAGCCCGGCCGGATGGCGGTGGCGCGGGCGGTGGCGCTGAAGCTGGAATCGGAGATCGTATCGAGCAGCAGGGCGTCCGGCGTGGCGAACGCGATCATGAAGTTCGTGCCGGCGATCTGGTGGTAGAGGTTCTTCATCTCGGTGCGGGCCAGGCGCAGCGCCAGCTCCGACTGGTCGCGGGCCTCCCGGAGCATGGCATCGTCAACCATCGTCAGGGGCGGCGGCCGTTCGGGGTCCAGCCCGGCGGCGAGGCAGCGGGTCCAGCTGTCATGGATCGCCGGCGCCAGCAGGTCGGCATCTGCGATGCCGCGACGCTGAAGCAGGATGCGGGCCTGGCTCAGGCGCTCATCGGCCATGGCCGGCAGCATGGGCGTTCCTCCTGGCTGGCCGCCGTGGGACGCGGCCTTGTTCTTGGTTCCTTGTCCGGCACCGCCGGATGTCCATTGCCGTCAGGCTACCCCGGTGCCCGCCCGCTTCCAACCTGAGAAATCAGGACCGGCCAAGTGTTCCAAAATGGAACAGCGTTGTTCCGTTCCGTTGTGAAGCAACGCCACAGTCGTTTCGCGGTCTGGGCTGAGAAAATTCAAGGATTCCGCGGACTCCAGATCCTGGCACGGCAATTGCACCGCTGGTCCGCAACCACTTTGGATGCCGGATCATGGGAGGCGATGCATGAAGGCCGCGGTGCTGCATCAATACGACGAGTCCCTGTCGCGCGACGAGTTCGTGCACTACGAGGATGTTCCGGATCCGAAGATCGAACGGCCGACCGACATCATCGTGCGCATCGGCGGTGCCGGCGTCTGCCGCACCGACCTGCACGTGGTCGAGGGTATCTGGCGCGGCAAGGTCGATGTCGCGCTGCCCTACATCATGGGGCACGAGAATGCCGGCTGGGTCGAGGCGGTCGGGCGCGGCGTCGAAAGCGTCAAGGTCGGCGACCCGGTGATCTGCCACCCGCTGGTGACCAGCGGCCACTGCCTGGCCTGCCGGCGCGGCGACGACATGCACGCCACCGACAGCCGCTTCCCGGGTATCAACAGCAATGGCGGCTATGCCGAGCTGCTGCTGACCGGCGAGCGGTCGCTGATCAAGCTGCCGAAGACCCTGGCCCCGAAGGACGTCGCCCCCTACACCGATGCCGGGCTGACCGCCTATCGCGCCGCCAAGAAGGCGTCGCGCCACCTGCTGCCGGGCGAATTCGCGGTCGTGATCGGCGCCGGCGGCCTGGGCCATATCGGCATCCAGGTGCTGGCTGCCCTGTGCGCGGCCGAGATCATCATCGTCGACCGGTCCGACACGGCGCTCAAGCTGGCCCAGGAATGCGGTGCGCACCACCTGGTCAAGGCCGACGGCAACGAGGTTGAAGCCGTCCTGGCGCTGACCGGCGGCCGCGGCGCCGAGGCCGTGATCGACTTCGTCGGCGAAGGCGACGCCGTGGCCAAGGGCCTGGCGATGACCCGCAATGCCGGCTTCTATTACATCGTCGGCTATGGCGGGAAGATCGACCTGCCGACGATGGACATGATCACCACCGAAAAGACCATCGTCGGCAACCTGGTCGGGACCTATCCCGAGCTGGTCGAGCTGATGGCCCTGGCCGATCGCGGCCTGGTCCATCTCGCCACCCGGGAATACCGGCTGAGCGAGGCCAACCAGGCGCTCAAGGACCTGCATCACGGCAAGATCAAGGGCCGGGCGGTGCTGATCCCATGACCTCAGCCATGAACGCGAACCGCATCCCCGTGACCGTCGTGACCGGGTTTCTCGGCGCCGGCAAGACCACGCTGCTGAACCGCATCCTGGGCGAGGCGCATGGCCGGCGCTACGCGGTCATCGTCAACGAGTATGGCGAGCTCGGCATCGATGGCGGCCTGGTGGTCGGGGCCGAGGAAGAGGTGTTCGAGCTGAACAATGGCTGCGTCTGCTGCACGGTGCGCGGCGACCTGATCCGGGTGATCAGCGGCCTGATCAAGCGCAGGGGCGGCTTCGACGGCATCCTGATCGAGACCTCGGGGCTGGCGGATCCGGCCCCGGTCGCCCAGACCTTCTTCAGCGACGACCGGATCCGCCAGCACACGCTGCTCGACAGCATCGTCTGCGTCGCCGATGCCCGGCACCTGCTGGCGCGGCTCGGCGATTCCCGGGAGGCGCCGGAGCAGGTCGCTCTCGCGGACACCATCCTGATCAACAAGCGCGACCTGGTCGACGCGGCTGGCGCGACCGCCGCGGCAACGGCGCTGCGCCGCATCAACCCGACGGCCCGGCTGCTGCTGTCGACCCGGGGCGATGTGCCCCTGGCGGCGATCCTGGACCAGGGCGGGTTCGACCTCGGCCGCCTCAGCCTGCCGGCCGAGGCCGATGACGATCGTCACGAAGACCACACTCCTCATGATCACACCGACAACCATGGCCCGGCCGGTCGGCACAGCCATGGCATCGACTGCGTCTCGCTGCGGCTCGACCGGCCGCTCGACCCGACCCGGTTCATGCCCTGGCTGCAGCAGCTGGTGATGGAGCGGGGGCGGGACCTGCTGCGCGCGAAGGGGATCGTCGCACTGGCCGGGTCGGACCGGCGGCTGGTGTTCCAGGGCGTGCACATGATGATGGACACCGATGCGGGCCGCCCCTGGCTCGACGGCGAGAAGCGGGACAGCCGGCTGGTCTTCATCGGCCGCAACCTCGATCGAGCGGATCTGCGCGAGGGGCTTGGCCATTGCCAGGCCGACCCGTCGTGATGTCGCGTCCCCTGATCGAGCTGATCGGCGCGCGCTGGCAGCTCGAGGCGCCGGTGGTGGGCGCCGCCTGGGACGGGGATGTCGCCGGCTTCGGGCTCGGCGACGGCACGCTGGCTCTGGCGCGCGGCCGATGGGATGGCGGCTCCAGGCTGGTGCCGCGCGCCGGCGGCGGGGCCGAGCTGGTCCCCGCACAGCAGTCCGCGCCGCCGGTGATGCGGGCCGGGGTCCATGACGGCGCCTGCCTCGGCCTGGTCGCGGATCCCGCGGGCGGATTCCTCTGCGGCGGCGACGATGGTCGGCTGGCCCGGGTCGCGGCGGATGGGACGGTCGTGGCGATCGCCAGCTTTCCCGGTGCCTGGGCCGACCCGGTCGCCGCCGGCCCCCTGGGCCGGGCGGCCTGCGCGGTCGGCCGCCGGGTGCATGTGTTCGGCCCGGCCGGCGAGAGCATCGACCTGCCGAGTACCGTCTTCGCCCTGGCCTTCGACCCGACCGGCCGGACCCTGGCGATCGGCCATTATGGCGGCGTCACGCTGTGGTCGGCCGGGACACGCGGCCTGCACCGGCTGGATGGGGCGGGCGTCCATCGCGCCCTGGCCTGGAGCCCCAACGCCCGATACCTGGTCAGCGGCCTGCAGGAGAACGCGCTGCATGGCTGGCGGGTCGCCGATAGCGGCGCCATCGACATGGCGGGCTATCCGGGCCAGCCGCTGTCGCTGTCCTTCTCGGCCGATGGCCGGTTTCTGGCGACCAGCGGCGGGCCGCGGGTCGTGTGCTGGCGGTTCGATCCTCCGGGGCGGGAGGACGGGCCGGCGGAATGCGGCATCCAGAGCCGGATCCCGGTGACGCTGGTCGCCTGCCATCCGCATCGCCCGCTGATCGCCGCCGGCTATCACAACGGCGCGGTGCTGCTGTGCCGGCCGGGCGCCGCCGACAGCCTGTTCGTCCGAGGCTCGTCCGGCAGCCCGGTCAGCGCCCTGGCCTGGTCGGCCGACGGGGAAGGGCTGGCCTTCGGCACGGAGGATGGCGAGGCGGGACTCGTTCCGCTTCCCGATCTGCTGCTGCGCCCCGAGCCGGCGGAACCGGCGCGCGATCGCATGCCGGCGAGGGCTCAGCCATGACCGATCCGCATCCGTCCAAGAGCGAGTTCTTCGAACGGGTCGGCGCGCTCGCCGACGCCATGGTTGCCGCCTACGGGGCGGATTTCGCGATGGGGGCCCTGATCATCACGGCCCGCTTCATCGCCGAAGGCAAGCCGGTCGGGAAGATGCCCGATCCGGACGGGGAGGGGGCATGACCGCGATCAGCCGCCGGCTCCGGTCCGGGATATGGCCCAACGTGAAACAGGCCCGCGACGGATATGTCCCAGAACAGGACATGACGCGCTGCAGCATCGGACAGCCAGCACCAAGGAAAACGGCGAGAGCGGCCGGATTAACGGACCTCCACACATTTGGCACGCAAATTGCAATGCTTGCCGGAAGGCCAATCACGGCACCGGCTCCGTCGAGTGCACAAGAAGAGATTGGCGAGGGGAGCAAGGCATGACGCCGTCATCATTACAGCCGACATGCGGCGACCAGGCCATTCCGTCGCCGATCGCCGGGACAGCCGCGATCCGCGCGCCGGCACCAGCCGCCTGAGCCAGCAAGGCCGATCAGCACCGCAGAGCAGACCCCATCCAACCCAAGAGGAGATTTCGATGCCTGACGGTTTGACGCTGAACAAGATCACCGCGCAACGCGGGATCGGTGTCGCCGACGCGGCGCGCCGCATCGCCGATCTCGGCTGGACGCCGAGCTATGTCCAGGAGGCGATGACCTTCCCGACCGACTACAAGATCGCGAAGGTGCCGCGGGACCCGATGAAGCAGGTGCTGCGCTCCTACTTCCCGATGCAGGAGGAGAAGGACAACCGCGTCTACGGCGCGCTCGATGCCGCGCTGCGCGGCGACATGTTCCGCAATGTCGAGCCGCGCTGGGTCGAGTGGATGAAGCTGTTCCTGGCGATCATCCCGTTCCCGGAGATCTCGGCGGCACGCTCGATGGCGATGCTGGGCCGGCTGGCGCCGGGCGAGGAACTGCGCACCGGCTTCACCATGCAGATGGTCGACGAGTTCCGGCACTCGACCATCCAGATGAACCTCAAGAAATGGTACATGGAGAACTACATCGACCCGGCCGGGTTCGACATCACCGAGGCCGCGTTCGGCAAGTGCTACGCCACCACGATCGGCCGGCAATTCGCCGAGGGCTTCCTGACCGGCGACGCGGTGACGGCGGCGAATGTCTATCTCCAGGTCGTCGCCGAAACCGCCTTCACCAACACGCTGTTCGTGGCCATGCCGTCCGAGGCGGCGCGCAACGGCGACTATGCCCTGCCGACCGTGTTCCTGTCGGTGCAATCGGATGAAAGCCGGCATATCGGCAACGGTCATTCGCTGCTGATGTCGGTGATCAACGATCCGGACAACCACCTGCTGCTGGAACGCGACATCAAATACGCCTTCTGGCAGAACCACGCGATCGTCGATGCCGCGATCGGCACCTTCATCGAATACGGCACGACCAATCGCGACAAGACCAAGGAGTCCTACGCCGAGCTCTGGCATCGCTGGATCTACGAGGACTACTACCGCACCTACATGCTGCCGCTGGAGAAGTACGGCATCAAGATCCACCACGACGACGTCGGCGCCGCCTGGGACCGCCTGGTGAAGAAGAATTACGTGCACAAGGTGGCGCAGTTCTTCTCGGTCGGCTGGCCGGTCAACTTCTGGCGGATCGAGGCGCAGACCGAGCGCGACTTCGAGTGGTTCGAGCACAAATATCCCGGCTGGTATGCCGAGTTCGGCGACTACTGGAAGTGGTACGCGCGCAAGAGCGTGCCGGGCGAGACCAACATGCTGTTCGACCAGGAGAACGGCTACGTCTACCCGCATCGCTGCTGGAGCTGCCTGGTGCCATGCCTGATCCGCGAGGACTTCGTGGTCGATGAGGTCGACGGCCAGCTCTACACCTACTGCTCCGAGCAGTGCCGCTGGACCCACAAGGTCGCCTTCGCGGCCGAGTATGAGGGCCGGCCGACCCCCGCCATGGGCCGGTTCAGCGGCCGTCGCGAGTGGGAGGAGTGCTATCACGGCTGGGACCTAGCCGACGCCATCAAGGATCTCGGCTTCGTCCGCCCCGATGGCAAGACCCTGATCCAGCAGCCGCATCTCCGCTTCGACGACAAGGACATGTGGACGCTCGACCATGTCCGCGGCCACACGATCCAGAGCCCGATCGTGCTGCTGCGCGGCATGACGCCGGACCAGCGCGAGAAGCACATCGCCGACTACAGGGCGGGCTTCAAGATCAACCCGGTGCACTGACCGTTGCGGGGTGGGGGCCGGCATCGGCGCCGGCTTCCATCCTCCCACCGCGCCGGCCGGCCGACGGTCCGGCGCCACAGGGTCCGACGACAAGGGACGGCTTCGATGGCGGAGACACGCGTGCACACCGTCCGGTTCGAACCGGTCGGGATCGAGATGGAGGTCGCCGAGGGCGAGACGGTGCTGGAGGCGGCGTTCCGCCAGGGCATCTCGGTGATGCATGGCTGCAAGGAAGGTCAGTGCAGCAGCTGCAAGTCGCTTCTGATCGACGGGGATGCCGAGCTTCTGAAGTACTCGACCTTCGCCCTGCCGGATTACGAGCGCGAGACCAACCACATCCTGCTGTGCCGGACGGTCGCCTACAGCGACCTGACGGTGGAGCTCCTCAACTATGACGAAGACCTGCTCAGCCGTTCGATCGCGGTCAAGGAGTACGAGGCGGTGCTGACCGGGGTCACGCCGCTGACGCACGACATCCGGCTGGTCGAGATCGAGATCGACAAGCCGCTGCGCTTCTGGGCGGGCCAGTTCGTCGACCTGACCGTCCCCGGCCGCGGCATCACCCGCTCCTTCTCCATGGCCAATGCCCCGAGCCGCCAGGACCGGCTGGCCTTCATCATCAAGAAGTACCCGGACGGCGCCTTCTCCGCGCTGCTCGACGGCGAGCTGAAGCCCGGCGACCGGCTGACCGCCAAGGGCCCCTACGGCACCTGCTTCCGGCGCGAGGAGCGGCCGGGGCCGATGGTCCTGATCGGCGGCGGCTCCGGGATGTCGCCGCTGTGGTCGATCCTCAGCGACCATGCCGAAAGCGGCGAGCAGCGGCCGGTGCGCTTCTTCTACGGCGCCCGGACCCGGCGCGACCTGTTCCATCTCGACCAGTTCGCCGAATTCGAGCGCCACATCCCGGATTTCCGCTTCATCCCGGCCCTGTCCCATGCCGAGCCCGGCGATGAATGGGCCGGCGAGACCGGCTTCATCCACGAGGTCGTGGCGCGGGTCCTGCGCGAGGAGGGCCTGCCGGGCGACATCGACGCCTACACCTGCGGCCCGCCGCCGATGATCGATGCCGTGCTGCCGATGCTGCAGATGGCCGGCGTCGAGCCGGAGCGAATCTACTTCGACAAGTTCACGCCAGCGGTCCGCTGACCGGCGATCCTGGAATCCCTCATCCGCCAACGCCAGCAAGGGAGGATACCGATGACCAACCTCGAACAGGCCATAGCACCCCTGAAGTCCGGCGCCGCGGGCGCGGCGCAGTTCGCCGGGTCCGACAGCCGCAAATACAACTATTTCGAACCGCAGGGGCGCAAGGCGACCCATTATGAGGACGTCACTGTCGACGTCCAGCCGGACCCCAAGCGCTACCTGCTGCAGGACTGGATCGTCTCCTTCCCCGACGGCACGCCGACCTACAGCGAGACCTGGACCGCGGCCAAGAGCTCGGATTGGCACAAGTACCGCTCGGTCGACCAGGAGTGGGAGCGCACCCACTACCAGCGCCAGTCGACCATCGTCGGCATGATCGGCAACGTGATCGACAACGCCCGGCGGTCCGGCGCGCCGCGCCGCTTCGACCCGGCCTGGATCAAGGTCCTCCAGGATCATCTCGGTGCCTACAAGCACGCCGAATTCGGCCTGGGCACGGCGGCGATGCACGCCCAGCGCTACGGCTACACCCAGATGATCAACAACGCGATCCTGACGAACTCCTCCTACAAGCTGCGCTTCTCGCAGGACCTGACGCTGTATCTCAGCGAGATCGGCCTCGATCTCGAAGCCTTCGACAGCAGCGCGGGCAAGACCCATTGGCTCGAGGATCCGATCTGGCAGGAGACCCGCCGGGCGGTCGAGACGATCGGCGGCGCCACCGACTATCTCGAGAAGTATTTCGCGGTGAACATCGTGTTCGAGCCGCTGGTGGCGGAGCTGTTCCGCAGCGGCTTCATCATGCAGATGGCGGCCGCCCAGAACGATTTCAGCACCCCGGCCGTCGTGTCCGCGGCCGAGGGCGACTACGAGCGCAACCTGGCCAATGCGGTCGAGCTGTTCCACCTGCTGGCGCACGACCCGGCCCATGGCGAACACAACCGCCTGCTGTTCATCCAGTGGCTGGACCGGCACGGGGCGCTGGCCATCGGCGCGGCCCGGCATCTGCAGCCGCTGTGGTCGCAGCCGCGGGTCAAGGTGGCGCAGTTCACCGACGCCTTCGACCAGGCCCGCAACCGGCTGAAGAAGATCGTCACGGAGATCGGCCTCGACCTGCCGCCGCAGCTCTCGGCCTGAGCGCCCCATCAGCCGCCGACGCCGGCGTCGGCAAGAGGAGTATCGAGATGACCCACGCGACCGCGAACATCTTCAAGTCCATGAAGGACATGGAGTTCGAGACGACGATCTCGCACCAGTGCGGCGTCACCATGAACGACAGCGTCGAGGCCCGCGTCATCGCCGAGGTGATGAGCGAGAAGCCCGGCATCACGGTCACCTACATGCCGGCCATGATCCGCGTCGATGGCGAGGGCAGGATCGAGTTCCGGATGGACGAGATCAGCGAGGCGCTCGGCCGCCCGATGACCCCGCATCTGTTCGAGATCTCCACCTCCACCCATTACGGGCGGATGGTCATGATCGACGACGACACCGTCATGCTGTTCGGCAACATGGACGACGCCTTGCTCTACGAGTGAGGCGCCCGCCCGTCCGCATTCCGCCAGATCCGACGGCGGCGCCGGCCGCAAGGCGCCGCCGAAAATCCAGCCCAAGGGAGCCAGCCATGTATCGCACCAAGGACGGCGAGGAGATCTTCGTCATCGACGGCCATGTCCATCTCTGGGACGGGCGCCCGGAAAACTGGAAGAACGTCCACGGCCAGCAGTTCATCGACTGCTTCTACGGCTATCACACCTTCCTGCAGCCGAAGGACAGGCAGTGGGCGCGGGAGAAGTTCTACCATTACGGCGCCGAGACGATGCATGACGACCTGTTCGTCCGCGGCTATGACGACATGGCGATCTTCCAGCCGACCTATCTGAAGGACTTCTACGTCAACGGCTTCAACACGCTGGAGCAGAACGCCGTCCTGAAGGCCAAGTACCCCGACCGCTTCATCCTGAACGGCGCCTTCGACCCGCGCGACGGCGAGGCCGGCCTGGCCCAGCTGGAGAAGGATGTCGAGATCCACGGCCTCAAGGGGGTCAAGCTCTACACCGCCGAATGGAAGGGCGACAGCAAGGGCTACAAGCTGTCCGACCCCGAGGCCCAGAGGTTCCTGGAGCGGGCTGAGACGCTTGGCATCAGGAACATCCATGTCCACAAGGGCCCGACCATCCTGCCGCTGAACCGGGATGCGTTCGATGTCGCCGACATCGACGATGCGGCGACCAGCTTCCCGAACCTGAACTTCATCGTCGAGCATTGCGGCCTGCCGCGCCTCGATGATTTCTGCTGGATCGCGACCCAGGAAACCAATGTCTATGGCGGGCTGGCGGTGGCGCTGCCGTTCATCCGCAACCAGCCGAAATACTTCGCCCATGTGATCTCGCAGCTGCTGATGTGGCTGGGCGAGGACAAGCTGCTGTACGGCAGCGACTACGGCATCTGGACGCCGGACTGGCTGGTCGAGGACTTCATGGCGTTCGAGCTGCCGGAGGACATCACCCGCGAGACCGGGGCGAAGCTCACCCTCCAGGCCAAGAAGAAGATCCTCGGCCTCAATGCCGCCCGGCTCTACGGCGTCGATATCGAGGCGAAGAAGGCCGTGCTGGCCGACGCCCGCCGGCCGGTCGCGGCGGAGTGAGCGCCGTGGCCGCCGGGCCCGACGCGGCGAGGGCCGGGGAGGTCTGGGCCAGCCTCCAGGCGGTGACGGATCCGGAGCTCGACGAGCCGGTGACCGAGCTCGGCTTCGTCACCGGCGTCGAGGTCGCCGGGAACGGCGCGGTCCACATCCGCTTCCGGCTGCCGACCTACTGGTGCGCCGCCAACTTCGCCTACCTGATGGCGGACGACATGCGCCGGGCGGCGCTGTCGCTGCCCTGGGTCACGAACGCGACGGTCGAGCTGGGCGACCACATGTACGCCGAGGCGATCAACCAGGGCATGGTCCACGGCCTCGCCTTCCGCGACGCGTTCGGCGACGAGGCGGATGACGACCTGGAGGAGATCCGCCGGACCTTCACGCTCAAGGCCTTCCAGCGCCGGCAGGAGGCGGTGATCCGCCATCTGCTGGACCAGGGGCGCGATCCGGCGGCGCTCCGCATACTCGGCGTCGAGGCCCTGCGCGCCCAGGACGCCGGCGCGGAGGGGCGGCGGCTGATCGACCGCTACCTGGCGCTGCGGCAGGACCTCGTCGGCGCCGGCGGGCCCGCCTTCGTCGACCCCGGCGGTGCCGCGATCACGGCCGAGGGCTGGCAAGACCATCTCGCAGCCCTCCGGCGGGTGTGGATCAACACGGAGTTCAACGGGGCGTTGTGCCGGGGGCTGCTTGCGGCGCGGTTCGCCGAGGAGGCGCCGGCGCCCGGCGCCGAGCCGACCCTGGCCGACTTCATCCGCCGGGCGCAGCGCGATCCTCGCCCGCCACACCAGGGATCGGAAAGGGGAGAGAATGCCCAAGATCATGTTGCATGATGACGCCGCCCGCCAGGCGCTCGGCCGTGGCGTCGCCAAGCTGGCGCGGGCGGTGCGCGGCACGCTGGGCCCACGCGGCATGAATGCGATCATCGACCGGCCGATCGGCACGCCGATCATCTCCCGCGACGGGGTCAGCATCGCCAGCGAGATCGAACTGGAGGATCCGTTCGAGAATATGGGCGCGCAGGTCGTCCGCGAGGTGTCGAAGCAGACCAACGAGGTCGCCGGCGACGGCACCACGACCGCCACGGTCCTGGCCGACGCGTTGGTCCAGGACGGGCTCGACCGCCTGGCGGCGGGGGCGAACCCGGTCGAGCTGGCGCAGGGGCTGGAGCTGGCGGTCGAGCAGGTGATCGCGGCGCTGAAGCGGGCCGCGAAGCCGCTGGACGGCCGGGACCAGGTCCGGTCCGTGGCGGTGATCGCCGCGAATGACGCGGTGACGGGCGGGCTGGTCGCCGAGGCGCTGGAGCGGGTCGGCCCGGACGGGATCGTGACCGTGGATTACGGCAGCACGGTCGAGACCCAGCTCGACGTGCTCGACGGCATGGCCTTCGACCGCGGCTACCTGTCCCACCACATGGTGACCGATGTCGAGAAGATGCAGGTGGTGCTCGACCACCCGCACATCCTGATGACCGACCAGAAGCTGCTGACGCCGGAGGAGGTCGCGGGCGTGCTGGCGCTCGTCGCCGGCAGCAACCGCCCCCTCCTGATCATCGCCGAGGAGGTGGCGCCGGCCTGCGTGGTCGCCCTGCTCGCCGCGCGCGACAAGGGCGGGCCGGTGGTCGCGGCCATCCATCCGCCGGAATACGGCCATTGGCGCAAGATGATGCTGGAGGACGTGGCCATCGTCACCGGCGGCCGGGTGATCGCCCGCGATCTCGGCGGGCGGATCGACCGCGCCGAACTGCGCGACCTCGGCAGCGCGCGGCAGGTCAGGATCTCGGCCAACCAGACCGTGGTCACCGGCGGCGGCGGCTTCCCGGAGGTGATCGCGGCGCGCCGCCAGCAGGTCGCCCGCCAGTGGGAGGCGGCGCCCGAGAACATCGAGCGCGACAAGTTCAAGGAACGGCTGGCGAAACTGTCCGGCGGCACCGCGGTGATCCTGGTCGGCGGCGCCACGCCGGTCGAGCAGAAACGCCGCCTGCAACTGGTCGAGGACGCCGTCAATGCGACCCGCGCGGCGATTGCGGAGGGCATCGTTCCCGGCGGGGGCACGGCTCTGCTGCGGGCGGCGCCCGCGCTCGACGACCTGGCCTCCCGCAGCGATGGCGACGTCCGGGAAGGGATCAGGCTGCTGCAGCGGGCCCTGGCCAAGCCGCTGTTCCACATCGCCGGCAACAGCGGCGTGAACGGCGAGGCGGTCACGGCCCAGGTGGCGCGCTCGACCAACGGCGTGGGCTTCGACGCCCGGAACGGCGCCTTCGTCGATCTGTTCGAGGCCGGCATCGTCGACCCGGTTCGGGTCAGCTGCAGCGCGGTGCGGAACGCGGCCTCCGTCGCCGGGCTGGTCCTGACGACCCACACGCTGATCGCGGACAAGCGCGAGACGGTCGATCCGACAGCCGGCCCGGCCCTGGGCGGCGGTGCCGAACGCCTCGGCCGGGCATGACGGATGCGTTGTCCGTCCAAGGTCCGGGCGGACGAGGCCGCGGAATGGTGTATGGTGAAGGCGTGACAGGTCGCGGGACGATCGGCCAACCGAGCGTCCGGACAAGACGACCGGCAACCGGGAGCGACCGATGCCCAGACGCGACGAGACGCCGACCGGCTTGGCTCGCCCGGGCGTGACCCCGGCGTTCGTGGGAGCGCCCTGCGAGGCGACCGACACCATGCTCGCCTGGGAGCGGTATCTGTCCGGCGAGCCGCAGGCGACGGTGCCGGCGAAAAATTTCGTGGTCGCCTCCTGGCAGCGCAGCCTGCATTCGGGCGTCAACCCGACCGGACGTTCGGCCCCGCTCGCGGTGCGCAGCGACGCCATGGGCGAGCTCCGGCGCCGGCACGGCGATCTCGTCTCCGCCGCGTCGGGGCTGTTCGCCGATGCGGTCGACCTGCTCGCCGGCTCGGGCTCGATCATGCTGCTCACCAACCCGGACGGCGTCGTGCTGCAGGCGGTCGGGGACATGCCGACCCTGGAGAAGGGCGAGAACATCCACCTGATGTCCGGCGGCGACTGGCGCGAGGGCGTCATCGGCACCAACGGGATCGGCACGGCCATCGCCACCGGCCGGCCGGCCCAGATCCATGCCGCCGAGCATTTCTGCGAGGGCATCAAGGGGTGGACCTGCGCCGGGTCGCCGATCTTCGAGCCCGGCACCGGTGCGATCATGGGCGTGATCGACATCTCCGGCCCTCCCTCCACCTATCAGCGGAACAATCTGGGCTTGGCGGTGGCCGCGGCCCGGCAGATCGAGATGGTGCTGACCGAACGGTCGACGCGGGAGCGGATGCTGCTGCTCGAGGTCTGCCTGCAGCGCCTCTCCGCCTCCGACGCCGCCGGCATCGTCGTCATCGACCGGCACGGCAGGCTGGTGCAGACCACGGGGAAAGTCTCGTTGCCGATCCGGGTCGGGGAGCGGATGCCGGGCCTCGACCGCGATGTCGCCGTCGAGCATTGGGTGAACCGGCTGCCGGATGGCCTGCGGGCCGAGTGGTTCAATCCGGTGGTAGCCGATGGCCGGGCGATCGGCGCGCTGCTGGTGGTGCCGGACCGGCCGCGCGTCCGGCACCGGTTCGCGAACCAGAGTTCGGAGGCCGACCCGGCGCGGAGCGCCTTTGCCCACATCATCGGCGGCAGCGCAGCGATGACAGCTGTCATCGGGCGCGCCCGGCAACTCGTGGGCAAGCGCGTGCCGGTTTTGATCGAGGGTGAGACCGGTGTCGGCAAGGAGCTCTTCGCCCGCGCCATCCACGGCGAGGAGGGGGAGGCGGCGCCCTTCATCGCCTTCAACTGCGCGGCCACGTCCAAGGAACTCCTGGCCAGCGAGCTGTTCGGCCATGTCAGGGGCGCCTTCACGGGGGCGACCAGCGAGGGCCGGCCTGGCCGCTTCGAGCTGGCGGATGGCGGCACCCTCTGCCTCGACGAGATCGGGGAGCTGCCGCTCGACTTGCAGCCGATCCTGCTGCGCGTGCTGGAGGAGGGGATCGTCTACCGCCTCGGGGACGGGCAGCCACGCCGGGTCGATGTCCGTCTCCTTGCGCTGACCAACCGGAACCTGCACGACGAGGTGGAGGTCGGCCGCTTCCGCCGCGACCTGTATCACCGCATCAGCGTGACGCGGCTCCGCATCCCGCCGCTGCGGGAGCGCAGCGGCGATCTCGAACCGCTGATCGAACACTTCAACGGGCGTCTCGCCGCGCGTCACCAGGTGCCGGAGCGGAGTTTCCCGACCGAGGTCCTGGTCAGGCTGCACAGCTACGCCTGGCCGGGAAATGTCCGCGAGCTGCGCAACATGGTGGAGAGCCTGCTCCTGCTGTCGGGCGGCGGCCCGGTCGCATCGGAGGACTTGCCGCCGGAACTCGCCGATGCAGGCATGGGATCCGACGATGTCGCGGGGCCGCTCGATCGACCGAACAACCTCCATGCCGCCGAGCGCCTGCTGATCGCCGACACCATCCGGAAGCATCACCACAACTTCGTCCAGGCGGCTCGAGCCCTGGGCATCTCACGCAGCACGTTGTACCGGAAGGTGCGCACTTTCGGGCTCGACAGCGAAGGATAACGTCGATCGTCGCCGGGTCTGACCGGCCGGTCCCGCGCCGCAGTGCAGGTTCAAAAATGGCTGTCGGCGAAATTTCGCTCCCGAGGTACCGCTCCATGCCCGGTTCGGATGTGTTCCGACCAGCCTCGATCGTCAGATCGAGCTCAATGCGCGACAGCGTGTCGAGAGTTCCAGTGTCCGGAAGCGACGATCGCGACACATTATGATCCAGATCCTACAGGAAATTTCTCTCAGAGACTTTTTTGAACAGATAAGATAATCAGATCCAATCATAAATCGATCGACGAAATAATACATCAATACTCGTTCAGGCGCGGCAGACCTCGTTGAGGGTGCTGAGACCCTTCGCCCGACCGGAGGTATCGGTGGATCGCGGATCACGTTTCCAATCGGTTGGCCGCGCGGCTGTCGAATGCCTGACTGCGGTGCCGCTCGTTCTTATCGTTTCTGTGTCCATCGCCCGGGCCGAAACCATCGAGGTTCATCTCGAGCCGAACCAGACCATCAGGCAATTGGCGGAGCGCTATCTGGGCGATCCCGACCTCTGGCCCGAGATTCTGAAGGCCAGCGATGTGGCTTCGGTTGCCCAGCTGTCGCCGGGACAGCCGCTGCGGATCCCCGTCGACCTGATCGCCGCGGCGGAGCGCGCCCTGGCCCGCTGCGCCGACCAGATCCGGCTGGCCAATCTGGCGGGGGCCCAGCTCTTCGCGCCGGACGAGATCGGCCGCGCCATCGGCCTCTACGACCGGGCGCTCGGCCGCCGTGTCGAGCGCGCCTGGAGCGACGCCAAGGATCTGGCGCTCGAATCCCAGTCCCAGGCCGCGAAAGCCCTCGCCATAGCGGAGCAGAGCCGCGACGAGGCGGCCGAGGCGCTGCTGAGCGACAAGAACGGATGGGTCGAGGCCCAGAAGCCGAAGGACCTGGCATGGAACGCCGCCCAGCTCCGCGCCATCCTGGTGGAGCAGGAGAAGGTCCGCACCCTGTCGGAATCGACGGCCCAGTTGACCTTCCGCGATGCCAGCCGGCTCCGGCTCAACGCCAATTCGAACGCCGTCATCCAGGAGATGCGCTACGACCCGCTGACGCGGCACGAGGAGGCGAAGGTCAGCCTGGTCGAAGGCGATTTCTACGCCCTTCTCGCCAGCGAGAGCGACCGCACGAGTTTCGCCGTCGACATTCCGGAGGCGAAGGCGCGCATCGAATCCGGGGATTTCTGGGTCAGCAGCGGCGATGAGGGCGCCAAGTTCACCAACTATGACGACCGCCCCGTCGCCGTCGCGACCCGGGATGAGACGGTCGTCCTGGGGCGGAACGAGGGCATCGTCCTGTCCGCGAAGGGCAAGGCCGGCGAGAAACGCGACGTGCTGGCCGCGCCGGGCCCGGCCGCACCGGCCGATGACGGCATCGCCTACGGCACCTCGGTCGATCTCGTCTGGACCGGCCCGGAGGGGGCCGCCGGCTACTGGCTCGAGATCGGGGCCGAGCAGTCCTTCGACACCATGCTGGTCTCGGAGTTCGGGCTGCAGAAGCCCGCCTACCGGGTGGAGCACCTGCCGCCCGGCGACTATTACTGGCGGGTCTCCGCCCTCGATGCCTTCGGCCTGCCGGGGGAGCGCAGCACGCCCTGGCGCTTCGCCGTGATGGTCGACAAGGTCGCGCCGTTCCTGCGGATCGACGCGCCGGAGGAGGGGGCGATCGAGCGCGACGGGGCGATCGAGGTCCGCGGCGAGGCCGAGCCGGGCGCCGTCGTGTCCGTGAACGGGCAACCGGTCGAGGTGACTGCCGCCGGGCGGTTCGCCGGTCCGGTCGCCGCCTGCGAGGGCGACAACAGCGTCGAGGTCGTGGCCACCGACCGCGCCGGCAACGCCACCCGGGTGCAGCGCCGGTTCAGCGTCATGCCGGACCGGTCCGAGGCGGTGGCGCTGGATGCGTCGGTGCCGCGGGACCCGGCGGGCCGGGTGCTGGCGGCCGGCGACATCGCCTCCCTGGCCGGCCGCGCCAGGCCGGATTCGCGCATTGATGTCGTCGGCGCCGACGGCACCCTGCGCGGGTCGACGGCCAGCGACGCCGCCGGCCGCTTTGCGCTCAATATCGCGCTCGGCGCCGATGAGGAGGTGCTGTCGATCGTGGTGACCGCCCCGTCGGGCTTCCGCAGCGCGCAGCGGATCGAGGTCATGGTCGACCGCCAGCGGCCGGTGATCACTCTTTCGGAGGAATTGCCCCGCCTGACCGCATCTGAAACGCTCGTCGTCAGCGGCCAGGTGGCCAAGACCGACGCGACGCTCCGCATCAATGGCGGCGAGGTTGGGCTGAAGGACGGCGCCTTCGATGAGATCGTCAGCCTGCGCGTCGGCGACAACCCGATCGAGCTGGTCGCCACCGACACGCTCGGCAACACCGACGTGGTCCGGTTCACGGTCACGCTGGACCAGGAGCCGCCCCGGCTGGTGGCGGCGAAGCTTACGCCCGAGGTGGGGGAGGCCGGATCCTACGCGGCGCTCGAGATCCGGGCCTCCGACGCCTCGGGGCTGGCGGCGACCGCCCTCGCGACCGTGGGATACGGGTCGGGGACAGCGGATGCGGTGCTCCGGTTCAACCGGGCCGCCCAGGCCTATCAGGGATCGCTTCCCGTCCCCCGCGGCGAGCTGAAATCGGCCGCGGTCAGGACGGTGGACCTCACGGATGCGGCCGGCAACCGGCAATCCTACCGCATCAATTGAGCGGGAGATCGTTCGGGCAAGCACGGTCGGGGCCAGGAACATGAGGGCAGGTCGGACGGGAGGATGGCTATTCGTCGTTGCCGCGGCCGCGCTGGCGGGCGCATCGGCATCGCCCGCGTGCGCGGCCGATGAAAGGCCGGCCCTCATCACCTATGGCCCCAAGGCGCTGACCCGGGAAGGCGACTTCTACCGCCAGCAGACGATCTATATCAGCGTGCCCGAGGGGGTGTCCGGGCGGCTGTGGATCAATGTGCTCGACCCCGGAATCAGCCCGGAATACGACCAGTCCACAGGCCCGCCCGGGGCGAGCCGGACCCGCTACGCGGTGTTCGGCGGCCCGGGCGCCTTCTGGCTTCCGCCGTTGGTCCCCGCCGTCCCGGCGCCGGAGCAGGAGGCCGCGGGCACGCTGATCGCGGACAGGGTGTTCGGCGGCGAGGCGGATGCGGTCGGCCAGTGGAAGACCGTGGCGGTCGTCGATCCGCGCCAGGGCGATGCCGTCGATGGGCGGCGGATCTTCCGCCTACTGGTGCAGGGCGTGGCCGGGGCGGCCGGCAATGTCTTCGACGTCGCGGTGAGCGCGCGGGAGACGCGGCCGCTGGCGCCGGAGGGGCTGGAGATCTTCGCTTACCGGCCGGTCGTGCGCGTGCCCGATTCCCGGTCCTTCGCCGAGCTGCGGTTTCGCCCGCCGCCCGGGGATGGCCGGCTGGTCGTCCACAATTTCGACCTGGCCTACGGGTCGCTCGACCTGACCACTGCTTTCGAGTCGGCGCCGCTCAAGGCATCCGGTCAGGACGAGTGGCAGGCAGCCGAGATTCCTGCCGCCGCCGGACTGGGCGGGGCGGAAGCGGCCCTCGAATTCGGCCGCGGCATGGAGATGCCGAACGACGCCACCTTCATGATCGCCGATGGCGCCGGCCATCCCGTGCCGTTCCAGCTTCCGGTGAAGCTCTGGCCGGCCCTGGTGCGGCCGAAGCCCGCGATCGACCGGTCCGACCTGGCCGCCTGCGGGTCCGTTTCCTTCGATGCCGGCCGGTCGACGGATCCGAAAGGTGGGCCGCTCGTCTATCGCTGGGATTTCGGCGACGGCGCCACCGCGGAGGGCCCGCTGGTCCGTCACGACTACAGCGAGCCTGGTCGCTACAAGGCCCGGCTGGAGGTCCTCGGCTCCTCCGCCAGGATCGGCGACGGCGCGGCGGCCGAGGCCGAGGTCGATGTCCCGGTGCCGCCGGAGGCCCGCCTCGAGGCTCCGCTTTCGGCCTCGGTCGGCGCCGATGTCGCGTTCGACGGCAGCGCCTCGGTCGCGGGCCGGCTGCCGATCCGGCACATGACCTGGCACTTCAACGACGGCGACACCCTCGTGGGCCCCCGTGTCGGCCGGCGGTTCGACCGGCCAGGACGCTATCTCGCCAGCCTCACGGTCGATGACGGCTCCGGCCAGCCCTGCGGCGCCGACACCGCAGAGGCGTCCATCGTCGTCAACACGCCGCCGGTCGCCGTCCCGGGCCCGGCGCGGCGTGTCTCGATCGACGAGACCATCGCCTTCGACGCCCGCCAGTCCTTCGACCCGGACGGGCGGATCACCGCCTATCAGTGGGAGTTCGGCGACGGCACGCGCAGCGACGCCGCCCAGCCGACCCATGCCTACAGCCGGCCCGGCACCTACGCGGTCCGGCTGACCGTCGCCGACGATGCCGGGCTGCCTAACTCCACCACGTCGGCGGCGACGACCGTCCTCGTCAACGCGCCGCCCCTGTCGGTCGCGGGCGCCGACAGGTCGGCCGCCATCGGCGAGCCGCTGGTGTTCGACGGCTCCGCCTCCAGCGATCCGGACGGCCGCGTGCTGACCTGGGACTGGGATTTCGGCAATGGCGACACGGGGACGGGGCAGAAGACCACCTACGCCTTCGCCCGGCCCGGAACCTACACGGTCCGCCTCACCGTCCGGGACGATTCCGGGACCGGCTCGGCCACCGGCGAAAGCACGCTCAGCGTGCGCGTCAACGATCCGCCGGTCGCGCTCGCCGGCCCCGACCAGCTGGTCACCGCCAGCGTCGTCGCCTTCGACGGCACCGGTTCCTTCGATCGCGACGATGCGATCGCGCAATACGTCTGGGATTTCGGCGACGGCAGCACCGGCACCGGCCCCAGGCCGACCCATGTCTATGAGGCGACCGGGCGCTACCAGGTCCGCCTGACCGTGACGGACCGGTCGGGAACGAAATGGAGCTCGTCGACCGACGGCATGACCGTGACCGTCAATGTCCGCCCGGTCGCCGATCCCGGCCCCGACCGGGTCGTCGCGCCCGGGGAGAAGGTGGTGTTCGACGGCAGCCGCTCGCTCGACCCGGACGGGGACATCACCGACTATCGCTGGGATTTCCGCGACGGCAGCACGGGCAGGGGCCGCATCGCGTCGCACAGCTTCGCCCGGCCGGGCCTCTACGATGTCAGGCTGGCGGTGGCCGACGACAGCGGCGATGCCGATGCCGTCGACTACAAGGAGGCGCGGATCACGGTCAACGCCGCGCCGGTCGCCGATCCCGGCGGCGACCTGATCGTCGCCCCCGGCGACAAGGTCAGGCTGAGCGCCGCGAACTCCTATGATGCCGATGGCCGGATCACGAGCTATCGCTGGGACTTCAGCGATGGCAGCGCCCCCGCGACCTCGGCGCAGGTCGAACGCAGCTTCGCCGCGCCGGGGCTGTACACGGCCCGCCTCACCGTGGCCGATGACAGCGGCGCGTCGAACGGCTTCAACTCGCGCGAGATCACGATCGCGGTCAACCATCCGCCCGTCGCGGATCCCGGCCGCGACACCCTGACCGAAAGCCTGATCGTCTCCTTCGACGGCACCGCCTCGCTCGACCCGGATGGCGACGCGCTCACCTATCGCTGGGATTTCGGTGACGGCGCCTCCGCCGCCGGTGCCAAGGTCCAGCACAGCTATGCCACCGCCGGGACCTATCCGATCATTCTGGTGGTCGATGACGGCAAGGGCCTGCGCAACTCCGTCGCCCAGGCCGCCAGGTCGCTGGTGATCCACCAGCCGCCGGTGGCGGATGCCGGCGGCAACCGCCAGGTCTGCACCGGGGATGTGATCACCTTCGACGGGTCCAAATCCGTCGACCCCCAGGGCGGCGCCCTGCGCTACGACTGGGATTTCGGCGACGGCACGACCTCAGGCATCGTCAACCCGACCAAGACCTACCGCAGCGGCGGCGTCTATCCGGTCACCCTGTCGGTGCAGGACAGCGCCGGCCTCGCCAACAGCAAGGATGCCGACAGCGTGTCGGTCAAGGTCGACCAGGGCCCGTCGGCGGATGCCGGCCCGGACATCGAAGCCTGCGCCATGTCGCCGATCGATTTCGACGCCTCCCGCTCCTTCGACCCGAACGGCACGATCAAGCGCTACGACTGGGATTTCGGCGACGGCAAATTCGCGATCGGCGAGAAGCCAAACCATGTCTATGAGCATCCCGGCGACTACCGCGTGTTCCTGAAGATCGAGGGCCAGCGCCTCGGCCAATGCGATCCGCACTCCACCGACGAGATGTCGGTGCGGATCCTGCAGGGCCCCGTCGTCAAGATCGATGCCCGCGCCGCGGCGCCGCTCGGCGAGGTCGCCTTCGACGGCTCCGGCTCGCAGATGCCGGGCGGCAGGATCACCGGCTGGCATTGGGATTTCGGGGATGGCGGCACCGCCGAGGGCGCGGCCGTCGGGCATCTCTTCACCGAACCCGGCCGGAAGAAGGTCACCCTGACCGTGACCAGCGATTCCGCCTCGCCCACCTGCCAGCGCGTGGCCGCCACCCATGTCGTCACCGTCAATGCGCCGCCCGTCGCGGCGATCGCGGGGCCGGACAGCGCCTCCGAGGGCGAAGAGGTTCTGCTGGATGCCGGGCCCTCGCACGACCCGGACGGGGCGATCGCCGCCTATGGCTGGGATTTCGGCGACGGCACGACGGCCAAGGGGGTGCGGGCCAGCCACCGCTTCACGGCGGCCGGCCGCTACAGGGTGCGGCTGACGGTGACCGACGAGGCCGGGGTCGAGAACTCCGCCATGACGGTGGAGAAGCCGCTGACCGTGCGCCCGCCGCCGGCTCCCGACATCGCGCTGCCCGCCGCTGCCTGCATCGGCGAGGATGTCCGCCTCGCCGTCAAGGGAACGGCCGCGAAGCCGATGGAAAGCGGATGGCGGGACGCGGGCACGGCGGAGGGCGCCCACAGCTTCGTCCGCCGCTTCGACACGCCGGGCCGCTACGACGTGACCATCATCCCGGATGACGGCCGCGACCTGGCCAGCAGCCGCCGGCCGCTGACCCGCATGCTCCACATCAACCGGCCGCCGGTGGCTATGCCGGGCCCGCAGCGCCTCGTCTGCCCGATGACCGAGATCGTCTTCGACGGCGCGTCGTCCTATGACCCGGACGGCCGCATCATCCGTTACCAGTGGAACTTCGGCGATGGCGGCAGCGCGCAGGGCCCGACCGCCACCCACAGCTTCGCGGCGCCGGGGACATATGACGTGGCCCTGACCGTGACCGACGACACGGAGTCGAGCTGCGCCTCGACCCGCAGATCGGTGCAGGTCGTGGTCAATGCACCGCCGGTCGCCGATGCCGGGCCGCCCTTCGAGGCCTTCATCGGCGGCGCCGCGGATGCGGTGCTGCTCGACGGCACCCGGTCCCGCGACCCCGATGGCGGCGCCCTGACCCATGTCTGGCGGATCGGCGACGGCACCACCGAATCCGGCGAGCGCGTCCGGCACCTGTTCCGGCAGGCCGGCGACATCCCGGTGGAGCTGACGGTTACCGACGGTTCCGGGCTGTCCTGCGGCACTGCGACCGACAGCACCGTCGCCACGGTCCGCCGGCACGACCCGGTGCAGGTGACCGAGGCGCCGCCGGCCGTCCCGCCGGCCATCCCGCCGGACTAAGGCCGGCGCCGTGGGCATCCTGCCGCGGGCGTTCCGCCTCCTGTCGCTCAGCCTCCGCCGCAAGCTGCTGCTGTTCTCGGCGCTGATCGCGGCGCTGCCGCTGTTGTTCGCCGGCCAGTCGCTGATCCGGATCGCCCGCGACGAGATGAAGAGCGTGGCCAACGAACGCCTTGTCACCACCGTCCGCGAGGTAACGGGCCAGATCGACGACATCTACGAGCGCGCCTGGCTGGCCCCGCTCATGCTGATCCGCAGCGCCATCGACAGCGACAAGATCAGCGTGGGGGAGAAGGTCGCTATCCTGACCCATGGCATCGCCCGGCTGCCGGACATCGTGGCCCTGCAGATCACGCTCGACGGCGGCCGGCTGCCGCTGGTGATCTCGCAGAACCGATTCAGCACCAGGCTCACCGAGGCCGGCGTCGACCCGCTGAACGTGCTGCGGGCGCCGCCGGAGGTGATGCTGGCCGCGGCGGCGTCCGATGAAGAGACGGATGCGCGGGTCACCGCCGTCGTCTATGAGCCGAAGACCGAGACCTGGCTGGCCACCGTCGCCCTGCCGCTCGAGAGCCGGTTCAGCGGGGCGCGTGCCGTGCTCTCGGCGAAGATCGATCTCGGCCGGATTCGGGGCTTCATCATGAGCCAGCCGTTCCGCCAGGTCGGCATGATCACCACCGTCGATGCGGAGGGGCGGAAGCTGTTCGACACCGAGCTCAACGAGTTCGGCCAGGTGAAGCAGCTGGGGCGGCGCGACATCGTCGAGGAGGCGCTGGCCGCGCGCACGGGCAACCGTGCCCGCGCGATCAGCGTCGACACCTATCTGCGGCCGGACGGGACGGCGATGCTCGGCACCTTCGCCTTCACCCGCAGCTTCGACTGGGCCGTGATCGTCGAGCAGCGGGAGGCGGATGCGTATTATGCCGTCGACGTCATGATCGGCAGCCTGGTCTTCTGGGTGGTCGGCGGCCTCGCCGTCGCGGTCCTGGGCGCGGCCGTGTTCGCGCACCGCATCAGCCGCCCGATCCTGGCGATCAGCGAGGCGGCGAGCGAGGTGGCCAAGGGGAACTACCAGGTCCGAGTGAAGAATATCCGCTCGCGGGACGAGATCGGCAATCTGGCGAAGCGCATCAACCACATGATCGTGCAGATCAACGAGCGGTTCGAGCTGGCCAAGTTCGTGTCCCACGGGACGATAGATGCCATCCAGCATTCCGACGAGACCGGCGTGCATCTGGGCGGAAGGCGCTGCGAGGTCGCGATCCTGTTCGCCGACATCCGCGGTTACACGGCCTTCGCCGAGCGCCGCGACCCCGAGACCGTGATCGAGACGTTGAACTTCTACCTGGCGGTGCAGGCCGATCTTGTGGCGGCGCATCATGGCGATATCGACAAATTCGTCGGCGATCAGGTGATGGCCGTGTTCCAAGGTCCCGCCATGGCCGCCGATGCTCTCCGATGCGCGGTGGCGCTGCAGGAGAGCATGGTCAAGCTTGCCGCGGCCAGCCCCGACCGGGACCTCTCGATCGGGATCGGCATCGATATGGGCGAGGTGGTGATGGGGGCGATCGGCGCCAGGGACCGCATGGACTTCACCGTGCTGGGCGACCATGTCAATGTCGCCGCGCGCCTGTGCGCGGCGGCAAAGCCCCGGCAGGCGCTGGCCACCGCCACGGTGGTCGAGGCGGCGGCGCATCTCGGGCTGCCGGTTGCCACCCGTGCCCTCGATCCGATCGTCCTCAGGGGCAAGAGCGTGCCGCTCCGCATCTATGACATTCAGCCGAAGAGCCAGGCGGCGGCTTGAGCCGACCGGCGCCGATCTCGAAACCGCCGGGCCGGCCAGCATCGGCAAGCCGCGTCGGCATGAACCAGCGCGCCCGACCGTGATCCGGAGGTCAGGACACGGATCGCCCGGCTGCAGCAGGCAATCAGACCTGCTTGGCAGCGTCCATGCGGGAACCTTGCAGGTGCGACATGGCCATGGCGGCGCGACCATCAAGGATTCCGGCAGCGGCCGCAGCGGCTCGACTGCAACCGGCCTTCGACCGGCCAGAGCAAGCTAGCCCGCCGGAAGGGGGGCCGCCTGAACCAGTTCAAGCGCAATGTCCTGCCAGCTGCGGGCGATGTGGTGGACGCCGGCTTCGCGCAGCCGGTCCGGCGTCCCCACGTCGCAATGGCCGCCGCCTGTGAAGCCGATCACGGTCATGCCGGCTGCCCTTGCCGCTGTGACGCCGGCGACGCTGTCCTCGACCACCAGGCAGCGGCCGGGCGGGGCGCCGAAACGGGACGCGGCGAACAGGAACAAATCCGGCGCCGGCTTGCCCCGCTCGACCTGCGAGGCGCTGAAGATGTGCGGCGCGAACAGGTCGTGCAGCCCGGTCAAGGTCAGGGTCTGGCGCAGCCGGTCGAGCGAGCTGCTGGAGGCGACGCAGCGCGGCATGCCGAGCGCCAGCACAGTGCGGCGCACATCGGGCAGGGCGGCCAGCTCCTGTTCGAAGGCGGCGGCCAGGCGGGCGGACAGCCGGGCGTCGAAATCCGCCGGCAGGCTGCGTCCGGCCTCCCGTTCCAGCACCGCCCGCATCCCGGCCTGCGACATGCCGACGAAGCGCCGCCGGACGTCGGCGACGGTCAGCGGGAAGCCGGCGGCCGTGAACATCTCGGTGTCGATCTCGCAGGCGATGACCTCGCTGTCGATCAGCACACCGTCGCAGTCGCAGATCAGCAGGTCGAATTCCATCGCGGACCTCATCCCGCCACCGCCAGCACCGGCCGGCGCATCTCGATCACGCCGGACCCGCCGTCCAGCTCGGCCCGCTCCTCGGCCACGACATCCTGATCGCTGCCGGGCTCGACGCTGTGGACGACGACGTCGCCCTCCTCCAGCAGCAGCACATCATAGGTCGGCCGGCGGTCGACATAGAGCGCCCGCAGGCCGCGCAGCTCGACGTCGATCGGGTGGCAGGTGCCGCGGTTGGCGCTGAAGGACAGCCCGCCGCGCTGGCCGGACAGGCCGACATGGCAGTGGCCGAAGGCGAGATGGCGGACATTGCCGTGGGTGCGCAGCAGCGCCATCAGCTCGGCGCCGTTGGCCAGCAGCATGTGACCGAAATACTCGACGCCGATGGCGAAGGGCGGGTGGTGCAGGAACACCGTCACCGCCCGGTCGACGACCTCCGCCAGCCGGTCGGCGATCCAGCCGAGGCGGTCGCGGCACAGGATCCCGGCGCCGGGCTGGCTCTCGTCCAGCGTGTCCAGGAACAGCAGGCGCGCGTCGCCGAGGTCGAGCACGGACTGGACGAAGCCGTGCGGGTCGCATGGCGTTTCCGGAAACGCCGACCGGAAGGCCGCGCGCCGGTCGTGGTTGCACAGCAGCAACCGCGCCGGCACGCGCAGCCCGGCCAGGATGCCGCGCAGCCGGTCGTAGGAGGCGGCGTCACCGGCATCGGTCAGGTCGCCGGTGACGACGCAGAGATCGGCATCGGCATGGCGGTCGTTGATCGAGGCGATGCAGGCCCTGAGCCGGCCCTCCGGCTCGAACCCGACCACCCGCCCGCCGGGCGGGCAGAGATGCAGGTCGGTCAGATGGATGATCTTGCGCATGGGGTCCGCCCGGCGGTGATGGATCGGGGATCGGTCAGTTGGTCAGGATCGTGTCGGTGGCGGCGACCAGCTGGGCCAGCCCGTCCTCCGGCGTCACCGTGCCGCGCATGATCGCGGACAGGATCGCCTTCTGCTCGTCCCAGATGCCGACGCTCTTGTTGCCCGGATAGCCGGCCCAGGACCGGGCGATCGGCCACTGCTTCAGGCTGGTGGTCCAGTCCGGATTCTTGGCGTAGTGGTCGCCGAGATAGTCCGGCTTGGTCACCTGCAGGTTGGTCGGCATGTAGCCGGAGCCGAGCACGGCCATTGTCTGACCCTCGGGCCCGGTGACGAATTTCAGGAACTCCCAGGCCGCCTTCTGCTTTGCCGGGTCCTGGGTCAGGATCACCGCGGCGTTGCCGCCGGTCGGCAGGCCGCCCTTGGCCTTGTCGGCGACCGGATAGGCCGCGGTGCCGAACTGGAACTTGCCGCCGATGGCGTCGCCCATGCTGCGGACCTCGGCGGTCGAGCCGATGAAGATCCCCAGCTTGCCGGCGGCGAATTGCTGGATCGCCTGGTCCTCGTTCAGGAACGGCATGTCGGTCTCGGCGACGAAGCGGCGCGCGAGAGTCACCGCCTTGCGCCCGGCGTCGCCGCCGAACGCCACCTTCTGCGTCTGCGGGTCGATCACCTGGCCGCCGAAATTGTCGACCAGCGCCTGCCACAGCCAGTCGTCGCCCCATTCGTCGACGGCGTAGGACATGCCGTCGGCGTCGCTCGACGCCTTGATCCTGCGGGCCAGGTCGATGATGCCGTCCCAGTCGGCCGGGAAGGCGTCGGGGTTGGCGCCCGCCTTGGCGATCAGGTCGCGGTTGAAATAGACGATCGGGGTCGAGGCGTTGAAGGGCAGACCCCACTGCTTGCCGTCGACCTGGCCGAGCGCCAGCACGTTCGGGCTGTAATTGGTGGCGATCCAGCCCGCGCCCTCGGCCTGCAGCAGCCCGTCCAGCGGCGCGATCTGGCCGCGCGGCTGCAGCGTCCGCACCAGCTCCGGCAGGGTGTTGTAGGCGGCGTAGTAGACATCCGGCAGCGTGTCGGTCATCGCCGCGCGGATGATCCGCTGATGCGCGTCGCCATAGCTGGCGGCCGGCGCCTGGAACTCGATCCTGATGTCCGGATGGGCCTTCATGAAGGCCTCGGCGATCGGCTCGTGGAAGCGCTTGTGCGACGGCCAGGCGTGCAGCACCTGCAGCGTCACCTGCTCGGCCGCGGCGGGCGGAGCGGCGAAGGCGGCCCCAAGCAGGAGGGCGGCGGACAGGCCGGTCCAGATCTGTTTCATGGCGAGGCTTCCCTGTTGTTGACGGCCGGCGTCATCGCAGGCCGGTCATGGCGATGCCGCGGATGAACTGGCGCTGCGCGGCGAAGAAGGCGGCGACCAGCGGCGCGGTGACGATCAGCGCGGCGGCCATCAGCGCGCCGTAATTGGCGCCCAGCTCGCCGTCGCGGAAGAACAGCAGGCCGAGCGGCGGCGTCGCCTTGTCGGTCGAGGAAACGACGATCATCGGCCAGAACAGGTCGTTCCAATGGGCGGTGGCCGAGAACACGACGAAGGCGGCGATCGCCGGCCGGGCGCTGGGCACGACCAGCCGCAGCAGGATCTCCAGCTGGGTCAGCCCGTCCAGCCGCGCCGCCTCCAGCACCGCGTCGGGATAGGCGCGGAAATGCTGGCGCAGCAGGAAGATGGCGAAGACCGACAGCAGGAAGGGCAGCATCAGCGCGGCGTAGCTGTCGAGCAGGTGCAGCTTGGCCAGGCCGAGATACAGCGGCAGCATCGGCACCTGCACCGGGATGCACAGCGCCAGCAGCACCAGGCCGAACAGCAGCCCGCGGCCGGGGAAGCGCAGCTTGGCCAGGGCGTAGGCGCAGGGGATGGCGACCAGCAGTTGCACCGTGACGATGCCGCCGACCACGACCACCCCGTTCAGCAGCAGCCGCAGCATGGGGATGGACGTCACCGCCTGGCGGACATTGGCGATGGCGGCCCCGGCATCGGTCGGCAGGCCGAAGGGCTCGGACAGCACATCGGCCGGCGGGCGCAGCGCGGTCAGCACCATCCAGGCGAAGGGCAGCAGCACCACGGCGGCCGCGGCGATCAGCACCAGATGGCCGAGCAGGGGGGCCAGCGCGCGCCGCACGGAGGCGAGGGGGAGCGCGGGGGCGCTCATGACTGGTGGATCCGGCGGTCGGCGATGGCGACCTGCAGCAGCGAGATCGCGACGATGATCGCCAGGAAGACGACGGACAGGGCGGCGCCCAGGCCGATGTCGAGCTGCTGGTATGCGGTCTGGTAGATCCGGTACAGCAGCACGTCGGTCGACCCCATCGGGCCGCCGCGGGTCAGCGCCGCCACGGAATCGAAAACCTGGCAGGCGGTGATGCAGGAGGTGACGGTGACGAACAGCGCCGTCGGCGCCAAGAGCGGCCAGGTCACCCGGGCGAAGCGCTCGACCCCGCGCATCCCGTCCAGGGCGGCGGCGTCATGCACGTCGCGCGGCAGGGAGGCGAGGCCGGCCAGGAACAGGATGACGTTGAAGCCGATCAGCTGCCAGGCGCCGATCGCGGCCAGGGCATAGATCGCGACCGAAGGGTCGGTCAGGAAGTCGACGCGGCCGAGGCCGAGCTGCTGCAGCCAGCCGTTGATCGGGCCGATCCGGCCGTGCAGCAGGTACTGCCAGACGAAGGCCATGGCGACGAAGGTGCTGGTGACCGGCAGGAAGAACACGACCTCGTAGACATGGCGCAGGCGCCGCCGCGCCTGGATCAGCAGGGCCAGCCCCAGGCCGAGGCCGACGGCGGCCGGCACCACCAGCCCGACATAGGTCGCGGTGTTCGCCAGGGCTCGGCGGATCGTGGGGTCGCCCCACAGCCGGGCATAGTTGGCGCCGCCGACAAAGCGGGTGTCCGCCTGCCCCAGGCTGTAATCGGTCAGGCTCAGCCCCAGCACCACGGCCAGTGGCGCCAGCACCAGCACGGCCAGCAGCAGCGTCGCCGGCAGCGCCAGGCACCAGCCCAGCAGCGCCTCGCGCCGGGCCGTGGCCGGCCGTGACAGGGGCGCGGAGCGGGTCAGCGAGGCGGCGGTCACGACGCCACCGCCGTCTCGGCCGGGTGGCCGATCACCGGCAGGGCCGGCAGGCGGGCGCCGGAGGCGTCGAACACCAGGCGGGATTCGGGGGCGATGCGCAGCGCCACCTGCTCCTGCGGCGCCAGGGCCAGGGCCTCGTGCAGCCGGGCCTGGCCGACCCGGATGCTGACGGCGAGGTCCGGCCGGCCGGCCAGGGCCAGCTGCACCATGGCCTCATGGCCCAGATGCTCGACATGGCGGACAGTGCCGACCAGGTCGCCGGGCTCCGGCGTGCGCTGGGCGATGCGGCGGAAGGCCAGGTGCTCCGGCCGGATCGCGGCGATCAGGCCGGCCCCGGCCTCGGCGGCGACGCGCAGCGGCTGGGCCTGGCCCAGCACGAAGAGCCGCCGGTCGGGACCGAGCTCCGCCGGCAGGATGTTGATCGACGGCGTGCCGATGAAGCGGGCGACGGCGAGGTGCTGCGGGTCGCCATAGACCTCGGCCGGCGTGCCGGCCTGCGCCACCCGGCCGTTCAGCATCACGGCGATGCGGTCGGCCATGGTCATGGCCTCGGTCTGGTCATGGGTGACGTAGAGGCAGGACACGCCCAGCCGGCGCTGCAGCTCGACCAGCTCGACCCGCAGCTCGGTGCGCAGCGCCGCGTCCAGGCTCGACAGCGGCTCGTCCATCAGGAACAGATTTGGCCGCCGGGCGATGGCCCGGCCCAGCGCGACGCGCTGCTTCTGGCCGCCCGACAGCTGGCCCGGCCGGCGGCCCAGCAGCGGCTCGATCCGCAGCATCCGCGCGATCTCGGCGACATCCTGGCGGATCCCGGCCCAGCCGGCGCGCGCGCCGGGCACCAGGTGGCGGGTCAGCGGCAGCCGGCCGGCCAGCGACAGCCGGCGCACGGCCAGCGGCGTCGCCAGGTTCTCGAACACGCTCATATGCGGGTACAGCGCGAAGCTCTGGAACACCATGGCGATGTCGCGCTCATGCGGCGCCAGCCGGTCGATCGGCCGGCCGGCCATCGCGATCGAGCCCGAATCGGGGCCGTCGAAGCCCGCGATCAGGCGCAGCAGGGTGGACTTGCCGCAGCCCGACGGGCCGACCAGGGCGACGAACTCGCCCGTGCCCAGCTCCAGATCAACGCCACGCAGGATGTCCGCCGCGTCGTAACGCTTCGTCAGCCCGCGCAGTATCAGTGCCTTGTCCGTCATGCGAGACCCCCGATCGAGTCGGGGAGACCATAACGGAGTGTGACTTCAGTTTTATGAATCGATGATGGAGTTTTGCTCTATCGAGCGATCCTGCCGGGCGGGGCCAGGCGGCTGGCCAGGGCTTCGGCCAGGAACACCGCCCGCGGCACCGGCGCGATGGTGGCGCCATAGGCCGGGCGCTGCAGCCGCGCCATCAGCAGCACGGCGTCGGCGTGGGTCGCCAGCGCGCTGCGCTCCTGGCAGGTGACGGCGACGGTGAAGGCCCCGGCCTTCCGCGCCACCTCCAGGAAGGCCACGGTCTCGGTGGTGGCGCCCGATTCGGAGATGGCGATGGCGGCGCTGTCCGCGCCCAGCCCGTTCGCCACCTCATGCGCCAGCACGGCGTCACGGATGCAATGCGCGTTCACCCCGGCCCGCAGCAGCCGGTAGGAGAACAGCTCGGCGATGATGCCGGAGACGCCGGAGCCGAACAGGTCGATGCGGGTGCTGCCCTGCAGCGCCTGGGCCACCGCGTCCAGCGCGCGGGCGTCCAGCGCGGCGCCGGTGTCGGTGATCGAGGCGGCGAGGTCGACGGCCAGCGCCGCCAGCGCGTCCTGCCCGGCTTCGCCGCGGGTCCGCCCGGTGGCGTTGCGCAGCGCCAGCTCGCGGGCGACGGCGATCTTCAGCTGCGAGAAGCCCGGCGCCCCGGCGATGTGGCAGAGGCGGACGATGCTGGCCTCGCCGGCCCGCGAGAAGCCGCTGAGCTCGCGCAGCGTGTACTGGACGACCTTCTCCGGATTCTCCAGCAGGTACTTGGCGGCCCGGGCCAGCGCCGGCGGGAAGCTGTCCAGGTTGCGCTCCATGAAGGCCAGCGGCCGCAGCTCCGCCTCCGGCAGGTCCGGCGCCGCCGCCGTTCGGAGCTCATTGTCACTCGCCATGTCATCACCCCTCGACGCCGCCTGAGACCTGTCTTAACCAAATCCTCCGGCTTGGCGACGCCCCCAACCGCATCGTGCCGCTGAGCCGCAACATCGCTTGGACCGCACCGAAGACGAGGGCAGAGCGATACGCTGGGTCATTTGGATCGCACTATCACCAATGGTGCTCGGCATCATCTGGGAAAGCATGCATAGGCCCTAGACATTGCCATTCAGTGAACGTCCGCTTCCGAGAGCCGGGCTACGACCGCTTGTGGCGCACTCGCGGCCGGCCGGATTGTCCAGGTCGGGCCGGATGAGTTGGGTTCGGCTGATGTCCGGTTTCGGGCTGCCACAGCAATGGCCGGATATGGCGCCCTGCGGCCGCACTGATCGCAGGTCTGCTCCCTGCTGTCTATGAGCCGATGCGCAGCACGATCTTGCCACGAGGGTGCGGCCGGGTGCCGTCCAGCATCTCATGCGCGGTCCGTGCCTCCGCCAGCGGCAGGACCGTACCGATCCGGCTGAGCAATTCCCCGGTTTCGACCATGGCGGCGATCCGCTCCAGGTCCACGGTGTTCACCTGCACCAGGAAGAAGCCTGCCTCCACGTCGCGGCGCGCCGCTTCCGCCTGATCCGGCTCCGACACCGCCGAAACCAGAACACCGCCGCGCTTGAGCACTGCGAAGGCGCTGGCCTGCGCTTCGCCGCCGACCAGGTCGACCACGGCGTCGACCGCCTTGACCCGGTCCTCGAGCCGCTCCTTGCGGTCCACCGCCTCGTCGGCGCCTAGGCTGCGGACATAGTCGAGGTCGCCGGTGCTGGCGGTGGCGATCACCCGGGCCCCGGCGCGGTGGGCGATCTGCACCGCGTAAGTGCCGACATTGCCGGCGCCGCCGAGGATGAGCACGGTCTGCCCCTGGCAGATCCGGGCCTGCCCGAACAGCGTCTGCCAGGCGGTGACCGCCACCACCGGCAGGGAGGCGGCGTCGATATGGCCGATCCGGGCAGGCTTGCGGGCGATCATGCCGGCGGCGGCGATCGCGTATTGGGCATAAGCGTCCGTGAAGCGGGTGTTGGTGACGCCGAACACCTCGTCGCCCGGGGCAAAGCCGGTCACGCCCGGGCCGACCGCTGCGACGGTGCCGGAGAGATCCGAGCCGAGGGTCAGCGGTAGGGGCTGCGGCAAGACGCTCCTGCCGGCCCGGATCCATCCGTCCCAGGGGCCGACGCCGGCCGCGGCGACGCGGATCAGCACCTGGCCTTCGCCCGGTTCGGGCCGCTCGACGTCCTCGATGACGATCGCCTCGGGCGGGCCGAAGCGGTGGACGCGCGCGGCCTTGATGGTGCGGGGCAGTGATGCGGGGGAAGCGGTGGAAGTCATTGCACGATTCCTTGGCGGTGCGCGGCGATGCTCGCGAGATCGCATCGGGAGATGGTCAATGGACGGGGGTGGTTAGGGCGTCGTGGTCGGAATCGACGACAAACACCGCCAGCAGCCGTGCGGGCTCGGTCGCGCTCGCATTCCGGCTGACGGTATGGCGGGATCCGGGTGCCTCGTAGAAGCTCTCACCCGCGCGGTAGACCCGCTTGGGTCCGTCGTTCACCTGCGATTCAATGGTACCCGAGACGACATAGGCGTAGATGAACGCCGATTTCGCATGGCTGTGTGAGGGCGAAGCCGCGCCCGGCGGATAGTCGACGACGACGGCGATCAGCGACTTGCCCGGAATGTTGGGGATCGCATGCTCGAAATTCGGCGTGACAGTCTCACCCGGGTCATGGGCTGCAGCCGGCATCGCGACGGCGATGCAGGCGGCTGCGATGGCAGACTTGATGATCATGGCGGTCGTTCTCCTTCGACCGTCTAATTGATCGTTCGATGGTTCAAAGATTAGCACCAGAAACCGACAAAAGTCGTGTACCACGGGGCATGACCAAGCTCCTGCCGCTGGACCTCGACCGCTCTGCCAAGACGCCGCTGGCCGAGCAGATCCGCAAGGGCATCAGCGCAGCGATCGAGAACGGTGCGCTGGCGCCGGGGGCACGCCTGCCGTCCTGGATCGACCTCGCGGCGCAGCTCGGCGTCGCCCGGGGCACGGTGCGGTCGGCCTATGAGAAGCTGTCCGCCGCTCAGCTGATCACCGCCTCCCGCGCCGCCGGAACCCATGTGGCGGACCGGCCGCCCCTTGCCATTCGGCAGGACGCGCCGCTCGACCCCGGGTCGTTTATGGAGATGTACCGGGAGCTCACCGCCGGACCGGCGGTCTTCCAGATGGGCGTGCCGGCTCAGTCGACCTTTCCCGCCAAGCTCTTCGCCCGGATCCGCTCCCATGCCGTCCGCGCGGAATCGAGCGCGCCGGCGATGTATCCCGATCCCCGGGGAGAGCTAGAGCTGCGGCGGGAAATCGCCGCCTACCTCGCCATCGCGCGCGGGGTCGAGTGCTCGCCCTCCCAGATCATCGTCACCGGCGGTTTCGGCGGCGGCCTCGGCCTGGCGCTCCGTGTGCTCGGCGTCGAGGGGCGGAGGGCCTGGATGGAGGATCCCGGCTTCTTCTTCACCCGGCGTGGTCTGGAGCTCGCGCGATTGTCGCTGGTGCCGATCCCGGTCGATGACGACGGCATCGATGTCGACGATGGCCTGCGGCATGCCCCGGATGCGGCGGTGGCCGTCGTGACCCCGGGCCAGCAGGCGCCCCTCGGGTCGACGCTGTCGCTGGCCAGGCGCCTGCGCCTGCTCGACTGGGCCGCTCAGGCTGGTGCCTGGGTGATCGAGGACGACTACCTGAGCGAGCTGCAGCTGAAGGGGCGGGCCACGCCAGCGCTCGCCTCGCTCGACCGCGCCGGGCGGGTCATCCACATCGGCTCCTTCAGCAAGACCATCAGCCCGACGCTGCGCCTGGGCTTCGTCGTCGCCCCCGCGGCGCTGGCCTCCCAGTTTGCCGAAGCCGCCGCCTGCCTCGCCCCGGCGCCGGGACCATCGCTGCAGCTCGCGACCGCGGCGTTCATGCGGGAAGGGCACTACATGCGCCATCTCCGCCGCACCAAGCGCGTCTACTCCGCCCAGCGAGACGCGTTGCTCAAATGCCTGCAGCCGCGCGCCGAAAGCATCACGGTCGCCGGGCTCGCCGCGGTGATGTGGCTTCCGGACGGCGCGCCGGACCTGTCCATTGCCAGGGAAGCGCAGGCGTTCGGCCTGGCCCCCGTCCCCTTGTCGCTCTGGTATGCCTCGCCGACCGCCGCGCGGTCCGGGCTGGTGCTGGGCATCGCGACCGCGCCGCAAAGGCATCTCGAGAGGTCGTGCGACCGGCTCCGTCAGGTCGTCGCTCGCTTCACGTGACGGTCCTTGAGCGCCTTTCGCGGCCGATGGGAAGAGCCATCGCCCATGGTGCAATCGGAAACGCCGGTCTTGGTCCTGTTCCGGGGGAGGGAGGGGCGCATCTCTTCGCCACGATCATCAGCCGGGGCCGCTGTCTGCGCGATCGCGCATTGGAGGCCCCGCAACGGAGGACGACGTGGCGACATCGAAGCCCATCGCGGGTGTCAGGATTCGCGACAGCAGGATGGCCCGCGAGGCGACGCAGCTCGTGCGCGACACCGAGAGCGACCTGCTGTTTCGGCATTCCTCCCGGGTCTATCTCTGGGGCGCCCTGGCCGAGAAGCGGAAGGACCTGGTGTTCGATCCGGAGCTGTTCTACGTCGCGGCCATGTTCCACGACATCGGCCTGACAGCACGTTCGGCACCTTCAACGACGATATCCTCGCGTTCAAGGACCCAAACTTCCGGCGTGGGGATCTCTGCAGCATCATCTTGGGCTCACACGGACCAGATTGACCGTTTAATCTACGGCTAAGCTTGCTGGCGGTGCCGGCGTAACCGGGCACCGAGCAGGTCCGCTTCCGGGCCGCGTGTGATGCCTCCTGACCGGGAGCCAATTGCAGGGCTCTCCGCTAGGACATGTGGGAACCTGCGAGGTTGGGCTGTGTCCGGTTTGAAGTTGCCTTCGTGACGGCAGTTCTTGGCGCGTTCGAGCCTGGATCAGAGAGAACTGGCGAAAGTGTGCCCCGTTGCGAACGGCCGCGCCTGAGGCGCGGCCGTTCGAGTTCAGGTTGGATCAGGACGGCCTTTCCGCTCTGGCACATCCAACTATCAGGCACGCTTCGTTGCGGCACTATGCCTTCAGCATCCGGATGGTCTCGTTCGTCGTCCAGAGACCGTTCGCCATGTATCGGAAATTTATAAGAGCGGCCAGATAGCCGTCTCCCTCGGGGATCTTCGGCGCGGCCACCGCATCGCGCACCACCGCAACTTCAAACCCGAGTTCCAGGAATTCCCTGAGATGGGACTCGACGCACATGTTCGCGAGCATGCCGGCGAGGACGATCTGGTCGACGCGCTGCTTGCGAAGCTGGAAAGGCAGATCATTCACCTGTGGCCCATAGAGCTTGTGCGGGGAGCAGATGATCGTCTGCCCGTCCTCGATGTACTTCTTGAATTGCGGGAGGAAATCAGCGCCTGAATTCTCGAAGCCATCCAGCGCGTAGGGTCCCTTTCGATCGAAGATCCCGATCTCGTGCTGGAAGATTTCAAGAGGCCCCTGAACCTTCCAAGTATGATCCCAGTGATAGTAATGGTGCGGTGAGATCGCAACGGCGATCCCGGCGGCCTTGGCTGCCTGGAACAGGCGGTCTAGATTCTGGACGACATTGTGCTCGGTCACGCTTTCCCCGACCACCGGCCATGCTTTGCCTTCGGGGCTCATGAAGTCGATCTGGGGGTCGATGACCACCAGAGCAGCCCTGGAAGGATCCAACCTCATGTTTCCTTTTTGAAGGGCGGGGTGGGCCGGATCAGCATAGGCGTCTGCCGCCGCCTGCGCCGGTTTGGCCCCCGTCGCCGCGAATGCCGTCGCCGCCGTGATGCCAGCCATCGCCGTCAGGAAAGAACGCCGCTGCGGCTTGCAGCAATCATCGTCATGCATCTCATTGCCCTCCATTCGGAATTGCATTGACGGCGACGATACGGATCACCAGTCTTGGCTGAAATGACGTATTTCGGCGAAATTCGGACATGGCCCGCGAGATCGTTTTCTTCGTCTGCCCCGGATTCGTGCTGCTGGATTTGAGCGGTCCACTCGAAGCCCTGACCTCGGCCGAAGAGATGGCGCCTGGCAGCTACCGGCTGCACGTCGTGTCGTCGGCCGGCGGAGCTGTCGGGAGTTCGACCGGAGCGATAGTCATGACAGAGGGCGAGCTTCCGGCAGGGATAGACACCGTGATCGCGGTGGGGAACTTTGCGCTGGCCGACCGTCCGATCACTGGTGAGAGTATCGATATTCTGCGCGCCGCATCCTTGCGGGCCTGCCGTACCGCGAGTGTCTGCATGGGAGCTTTCATGCTGGCAGCAAGCGGGCTCCTGGATGGACACAAGGCGACCACCCATTGGCGCTACGCGGCGAAGCTGCAGGCATCCCATCCGGCCGTCCGGGTCGATGGCGACCGGATCTTCATTCATGATCGCGGCGTATGGACGTCTGCGGGCATGACCGCCGGCATCGACATGACTCTGGCGTTGATCGAAGAGGATCTCGGCCGGGAGATATCCCGCGCCGTCGCCAGGATGCTGGTGGTGTACTACCGGCGCCCCGGCGGACAGTTCCAGTACTCGTCGCTGCTCGAACTTGATCCCGAGCCTGGCCGAATTCGCGATGCCCTGTCCTTCGCGCGGGAGCATCTGTCCGAGCCTCTCCCGGTAGAGAGGCTGGCTGAAGCGGCCAGGCTGAGCGTTCGTCAGTTCAACCGCGTGTTTCTCGCGTCAACAGGGACGACCCCTGCGAAGGCGGTCGAACGCCTGAGGGTGGAAGCTGCCCGACCAAGAGTCGAGGAAGGGCGAGAGACGCTCGACCAGATTGCGCGAGCGACCGGGTTCGGGGATGCGGAGAGAATGCGCCAAAGCTTCATTCGCATCCTGGGGCTGACGCCGCAGGCGGCGCGGCGCGCAGGCCGGGACAGTTAAACGCTCGGAAAGGAGGCGAAGACCGGCAGCGGTCGCGCCGATCCCCGATGCGGGGACCGGCGCGGCTCGGACTGCTTAGGCCTTGATGAAGGCGAGCAGATCGGGATTGATTATCTCGGCATGCGTCGTGCACATGCCGTGCGGAAGTCCCTCGTAGACCTTCAGCGTCGCCTTCCTCAGCAGCTTGGAGGACAGCGGCGCGGAATCGGCAACCGGTACGATCTGGTCGTCATCCCCATGCATGACGAGCGTCGGCACGTCGATGACCTTGAGGTCTTCGGTGAAGTCGGTTTCTGAGAAGGCCTTGATACCATCATAGTGCGCCTTGGCCCCACCGATCATGCCCTGTCGCCACCAATTCTGGATCACACCTGGGGACGGCTTCGCGTTGGGCCGATTGAAGCTGTAGAAGGGCCCGCTTGCTAGATCGAGGTAGAATTGGGCGCGATTGGCGGCAAGCTGCTGCCGCAAGCCATCGAAGACCTCGACGGGAAGTCCGCCGGGGTTGGCCGTCGTCTTCACCATGATCGGCGGCACTGCGCCGATCAGTACGAGCTTGGCGACACGACCCTGCGGCTGGCCATGGCGGGCGACGTAGCGGGTCGCCTCGCCGCCACCGGTCGAATGACCGATATGAACGGCATTCCTGAGGTCGAGATGCTCGACGACGGCGGCGGCATCGCTCGCGTAGTGATCCATATCGTGGTCGTCAGCGACCTGGCTTGAACGCCCGTGGCCGCGTCGGTCGTGGGCCACGACACGGTAGCCCTTGTCAACGAAGTAGAGGAGTTGGGTGTCCCAGTCGTCGGCGCTGAGCGGCCAGCCATGATGGAAAACCAGAGGCTGAGCATCCTTGGAACCCCAGTCCTTGAAGTAGATCTCGACACCGTCGCTCGTCGTAACCGTTCCCATGTTTTCGGATTCTCCGGGTGCAGGAGTGAGGGGAAGAAGGCTCTGCGCAATGGCTAGCCAATGCGGTAGAGCCGCGAAGGCCGCGGCGCTGGGGCCGAGCGCGAGAACATCACGGGGAGCCGGGACGACCGGTCCAGCGGTCGTAAGTTCGGCCATCGAAGGCTCCGTCGTTTGCTGAAGCAACCGCGACAGTACGGACCACTTCTTATGGCGGAAAGGACATAGGTCCGGGGATTTCAGCCATGGAGTGCCGAGGGTGAGGCCGACCTGACGGACGCAAAGTCCAGGGCAATTCGTGAACCGGTTGTGACGGCCGGTTTTGAGCGCGGTTTGAGACCTGGGCTGATCGAGACATGCCGGCTTCTACCGGCTCGAGCGATGTCCGGAATCGGGCCGGCAGCGGGATGATCGCTTTTGGCGTGGGACGGTCAGGGTAGGCGAGCTACCCCGACCGTCGAGATCGATAGAGGTCGCGTGGCGCGTGTCACAGCGCCGTCATAGATCGAGCTGCTCGGAGATGCTGAGGGCGTCGTCGACCTCGATGCCGAGATAGCGGACAGTGCTCTCGAGCTTCCTATGACCGAGTAGGAGCTGGACCGCTCTCAGATTTCCGGTCTTGCGGTAGATCTGTGTCGCCTTGGTGCGCCGCATCGAATGTGTCCCGTAGGATGGGCTGTCGAGGCCGGCTTCAGTCACCCATCCATGGACAAGGCGAGCGTACTGACGTGTGGAGAGATGAGCCTGGCTTCGGACGCAGCTGGGAAACAGGAAGCCGGCCGTCGATCCGCGATGGGCCAGCCAAGCCTGCAATGATTTACGAGTGTTGTCGGTCAGTTCGAACTGAACCGGCCGGGCGGTCTTTTGCTGGACAATGGTCGCCCGGTCCCGGACGCGTCCCCCGATCTGGACGTCCTCGATCTTCAAGCTGACCAGGTCGCTGGCCCGGAGCTTGCTGTCGATCGCGAGATTGAACAGCGCCAGATCGCGCTCACGATCATCGATTTCGAGCCGTGCTCGGATGGACCAGGCATCCTTTGGCCTCAGCGGCCGCTTCTGTCCGACGAGCTGACCCTTGTTCCATGGGACGCGCCGATCTGTCGGGGCGTTCGGATCATCGGTGGTGATGGGCATCGCCTAACACTCCAAGGCCACCCTCCCACCACAGCGAACATCAACATGAGCGGCGCAATTTTACCACGAACGACGGTTGTGTCTGCTTCAGAAGTGCGTCGGCGGCTTCCGCTTGTGGCGCCTTCGAGCCGAGTGAATGGGCAGACCAATGCGGCAGGCGAAACGATGCCGATGCGGGTTCCAGTAGATTCAGGATGCCGTCGGGATGGATGTCCGAACGTCCACCTGGAAACCCGGCAAGCTCTGCGCATCGAAGATCCTGCGCGCCTCGTCGACCTCCTCGAAATGGCCGAGCATCGGCACGGTCACGGAGATGCCGGCCAGCCCGCGGGTGTTGCTGAAGTTCAGCCGCCCACGGCATCGCAGAACACGGTGCCGAAGTGCAGCGTGTGGATCGGGGCCGAGGCGTGGTCGACCTCATCGTTCAACCCCGCTACCGCGGCCTTGCCGTAGGCCTCGATCTGGTCGGCCGCGATCAGCGCCAGCAGCCGGACGAGCAGCGTCTCGGCCATTGCAGCGGTTCTCAGTCGCCTCGGCCGTGACCGGGCCTCGTCCAGGAAGAGCGCGTCGCCGATCACCGGCCAGGCAGCCTCGGTGATCGGACCGTAGGCAGCACACTTGCCTGAACTCCGCCTGCGCCTCAGGGCTCTCGATGCCTCGCACAAGCGGAGCTGCGGAAGGCCGGATTCGGTGAGTTTGGTGTCAGTGAGCTCAATCCAATATATCGAATATTTAATGTTAATTAAAATATTTCAATTGTCCGATGTGTGTGTTTGGAGGTGAGTAACTCAAGGATCGAGTGGTTTCGACGCTGTGCCGGCGCGTATGCCATGTTCTTCGAGGAGACACTGTCCAATGTTCCGCAGCCTCTCTCACGCCACCGTGGTCACCGCTGCGATCTCTGTCGCGGCCTTGGCTCCGGGGGCTGCTGCAGCTCAGGAACTTCCGAGGCTCGACGTTACGGTCTTCGCGCCACCCTCGCAAAGCATCTGGCTTCCCGTGCTGATCCAGCAGCTGGGTCTCGACACGAAGCACGGCTTCAAGCTGGAGGTGACGGCCAAGCCATCCCGCGTCGCCTATGCCGATTTTGCGACCGGCGCAGATCCGGTCTGCTACTGCTCCTCGATCTCGGCGGTGGCGCGCTTTGTCGAACAAGGATCGCAGATCTCGCTGCTCTGGAACATTTTCGACTATGACTATTATATCGTCACCACCAATTCCGAGATTAAGACAGCCAAGGACCTCGCGGGGCGCACCCTGCTGGCCGATACGGTCACCGGCTCCTGGGCGAGCGCGGCCTGGCTGCTGTCGCAGTCGGGGCTGGATTTATCCTCGGTGCAAATCCGTTCGACCTCTGGCCGGGGGGCGGCGGCGCTCGCTGAGCTGACCACTGGCCGGGTCGACGCGCTTGCGGCCAATCCGACCGAGACCGCGACGCTTCTTTCAGAAGGCGGTCCAGACCTCAAAGCCTTCTCGATCTTCGACAAAGCGCTTTGGGCCAGGACATCCGACGCGCCGGCGATGCCGAGCATCGCCTTCGGGGTGTGGAAAACCTGGTATGACGAGCCGGAGAATGCCGCCCTGGCCCGCCGCTTCTATGCAGCGAACGTCGAGGCCGCCGATTATGTGCGCCAGAATCCGGCGAAGGCCGCCGCACTCGTTGCGGCGGACGCCCAGGTGCCGGAGGCGGCCCTCAACGATGTCTTCACCCGCTTCCCGCACCTCATCAACATCCGACCAATCGCCGACTACCGGTCGGCTATTGCCGAACTGACCCAGAAGCTTCTGCCCGAGGCGGAGCAGCTGGAGCGGCCGCTGACCGATGAGGAGCTGAAGCTCTACGTGTCGGATTTCCGGCCCTGAGCCCGACCGGGAATGAGGTCATGACGGAGGATGCTGCACTCGTCGGCGAAAAGCCCCGGCGCCGAGGATACGCGGAAGACGGGCGGCCCGCGTTGCTTGGACGGCTCGGCCGCCGGCTGAGAGGCGTCAATGTCGAGGGGACGATTGCCCTCGTCGGGCTGCTGGTGCTGTGGCAGATCGCATCCGCAAACTATCCGCCGATGTTCTTCCCGCCGCTGCAGAAGATCTGGGCGACGGCCGTGCAGACCTTCGAGACGCCTTCGACCCTCCTGTCCATCGGGACGACCTATCTCCGCATCACGCTATCCTTGATCGGGTCCTTCTTCATCGCTTCGGCGTTGGGGGTGGGGGCGGCGCTCAACCGGCGGATCGAGCGGTTCCTCGTGCCGCTGGTCGAGTTGAAGCAGGGGATTCCAGCAGTCTGCTGGATCATCTTCGCGATCCTGTGGTTCCGCGACATGGAGACCCGCATCGCCTTCGTGGTGGTGACGGCGGCCTTGCCGAGCTTCTTCTACCAGGCCCGGGACGCGGTGCGGTCGATCCCGCGGGACCTCTGGGACATGGTACGGGCCCTGCGACCGAACCTGCTCCAGGTCCTGCGCATCCTGGTGGTTCCATCCACCCTGCCGTCGCTGCTCACCGTCTGGCGGGTCAATATCGGCAACGGCACCCGCGTCACCATCATGGCCGAGCTTCTGGGCGGCATCACTGGCATTGGACATCAGCTTCGGCTGTCGCAGGAATTATTCCGCATGGACCAGGTGATCGTCTGGACCGCCGCGCTCGTCGCCTTCGTGATCCTGGGCAACCTCGTCCTGTCCGCCATCGAAAGGCGCGTCCTCAGATGGCGCCCGAGGAACGAGACGTCCCATGGTTGAGATCGCCATCCGCTTCTCGGACGTGACCAGAATCTTTCCGCGGCCGGTGCGGCGCCCCGCGGTGCTGGGGCTGCAATTCGCAGTCGAGCGTGGGGACTACGTCTGCATCCTCGGCCGCACCGGCTGCGGCAAGTCGACAACGGTCAACCTGCTCCTCGGCCTCGACCGGCCAACCTCGGGGAAGATCACTGTCTTCGGGCACGATCCCGCTCGTGATTTTCGGGCGCTGCGGGGGCGCATCGGCTGCGTCTTCCAGTCCGACCGGCTGCTACCTTGGCGCACGGCCGTCGGCAATGTCCGGGTGCCGCTGGAGATCATCGGCCCACGCGGTCCCGAGGCCCCCAGCGCGGAGGAGTGCCTGGCCAAGGTAGGGTTGGCCGGATACGAGGATGCCTTCCCGCACGAGCTTTCGGGCGGGATGCGGCAGCGGGTGGCGCTGGCCCGGGCGCTGGTCAGCGACCCCGATATCCTGGTTGCCGACGAGGCCTTCGGCCATCTCGACGAGGTGACGGCCCATACGCTGCGCGCCGCCTTCAAGGAGATCGCGCGGGAGACCGGCAAGACCGTCCTCCAGATCACCCATTCGATCGATGAGGCCCTGGCGCTCGCCAACCGCATCCTGGTCTTCGGACGTCCCGGCCATGTCGCGGCCGACTTCGACGTCGTGGATTTCGCGGGGGCGGGGGGGCGCTCCCGGCTGCGCGAGGCGATCCGTGCCCGCATCGAGGATGCGGAGACCGCCGAAGTCCGGGGCATGGCGATATGAGCACGGCGCTTTCCCCCCGTTCGCGCACCATCGCCTTGATCGTCGCGGGTGCCTTCTTCATGGAGCAACTCGACACGACCATCATTGCGACGGCGGTGCCGGAGATCGCACGCGCGCTCGCCGTCGAGCCGTTGTCGCTCAATCTCGCGATGACGGCCTATATCCTCAGCCTCGCCGCCTTTGTGCCGATCAGCGGCAAGATCGCCGACCGGTTCGGCACCCGCACGGTCTTTGCGGCGGCGACGCTCATCTTCACCGCGGCGTCTTTCCTCTGCGGCATCGCGGACAGTCTGGAGGCGCTGGTCGCCGCCCGGGTGCTGCAAGGCCTCGGCGGCGCGATGATGGCCCCGATCGGGCGGCTGATCGTGCTGCGCAGCGTCTCCAAATCCGAGATGGTGGAGGCCATGGCCTGGGTGCTGCTGCCCGCCATGGTGGCGCCGGTGATCGGCCCGGCCCTTGGCGGCCTCATCACCACCTATGCCTCCTGGCGCTGGGTCTTCTTCATCAACATCCCGCTGGGTCTCGTCGCCCTGGTCCTGATCCTGACCAGGATCGAGCAATTCCGGCAGGAGGAGCCGGTGCGGTTCGACATTCCCGGCTTCCTGCTGACCGCCCTTTGCTTCGCCTCGGCGGCGGCAGGGGTGGAGGCGATCGCTCACGGCCTTGGCGGACTTAACTTGGCGCTCGGCATCTTCGCGGTCTCGGGGGCGGCGATGGTCGCCTACCTGCTGCATGCCCGCCGCCGGCCGCAACCGGTGCTGGACCTGAGCCTGCTGACGGTCCCGACCTTCCGCTGGTCCTTGGTCGGCGGGTCGGTCTTCCGTCTGTCGGTCGGCGGTCTGCCGTTCCTGCTGCCCGTCGCCTTCCAGCTCGGCTTCGGCTACTCGGCGCTGGAAGGCGGTCTCATCGTGCTGGTGCCGGCAGTCGGCGGCCTCGCCATGAAGGCCTTCAGCACGCGCATTCTCAAGACCTACGGCTTCCGCTCGTCCCTGATCGTCAGCGGGTTCGTCTGCGGCGTACTGCTGGTCGGCTACGCCGCGATGACGGTCAACTGGCCCCTGCCGGCGATCGCGGCGGTGCTGCTGGTCTTCGGCCTGTGCCGGTCCTTGAACATGAATGCCTATGGCACCGTCTCCTACGCCGATGTCGAAACGCCGCGGATGGCGGCGGCGACCAGCCTGTTCCTCACCTTCCAGAACCTGTCGACCGGCTTCGGCGTGGCGGTGGCTGCGCTCGCCGTCCGGCTGGCCCAGGGGCTGGCGCCAGAGGCCGCACCCGTCGCGCATTTCTCCGGCGCCTTCGCGCTGCTGGCGGCGATCTGCTTCGTCAGCGTCGGCTTTTCCTTCCTGCTCGAACGCACGGCGGGCGACGAGGTCAGCGGCTATGCCGCGTCCCGGCTCGCGCGCCGCTGACCCTTTCCTCCAGAAGAGGCCATCATGACCGCTAAGCTGCACGTCTATGAAGAACACGCCGCCGATCCATCGGGCTACGCCGGCGTCACCATCAAGCCCTGGTCGCCGGCCATCGGCGCCCGCGTCTCGGACTATCGCTATGAGAAGGGCGAGGTGCCGGAGGCGGTCCGCGCCGCCCTTTTGCATGCGCTCTACAATCACGGCGTGCTGGTGTTCGAGCCGGGGACCGTGACCGCGCGGAACTTCACCGACTTCATCCGCTTTCTGGGTGAGCCCCTGAACTATGGCGGGCCGCACACGCCCAAGGCCGCCGAGAACCCGGCGGCGCTGACCATCGATTCCGAGCGCAACAAGTATCTGCGCAACCACATCTGGCATGTCGACGGCGGCTATTCCCCGAACCCGCCGCGTTTCACGGCGCTCTATGCCAAGGAACTGCCAGAGTCCGGTGGCGACACGATCTTCGCCAATGCCGCGCGAGCCCTTGAGCTGTTCGATCCGCTGTTCCGCGCCTATCTCGAGTCGCTGACCGCCATCACCTATTCCGACGCGACCGGTCATCTCGCCGACCGCTATTTCGATCCCGAGGAGCTAGCCCGGCAGCGTGCCAGGCTGCCGGCCTTCGAGGTGCCGCTGATCGCAACCCATCCCGAAACGGGACGCAAGCGCATCAACGTCAACGAGTCCTACACCAACTACATCAAGGGCCAGACCCGCGTCGTCAGCCAGAACATCCTCGGCATCCTCTTCGACGCCATCAAAGCACCGGAGGTGCAGCTCCGGCTGACCTGGCAGCCCGGCCTGCTGGCGATCTGGGACAACCGCGTCGTCCAGCACAAGGGCCTCAAGGACTATGCGGCCGGCAACCGCGTGCTCTATCGCGCGACCATAGCGTGAGGATGCAAGAGCCCATGCCAGTTCTCATCTCCGCCGCCGAACTGGGGCGCCTGCAGGACACCGGCGCACCTCTGGTGATCCTCGATGCTCGCTTCGACGTCGCCCGGCAGGACATCCGCCCGGCCGTCGAGACCCCGCACATTCCCGGCGCGCTCTATGTCGACGTCGCCACAGAGCTGGCGGGCGATCCGACGGCACTTTCCGGGCGACGGCCGCTGCCGCAGATCCGCGACCTGCAGCGCGACGCCCGGCGCTGGGGCATCGATCCCGACAGCATCGTCGTCGTCTACGATGAGAACAGGAACATACAGGCGGCGCGGGTCTGGTGGGTGCTGCGGTGGGCCGGGGTGAAGGATGTCCGCCTGCTGAACGGCGGATTCGGCGCCTGGACGGGCGAAGGGCGGCCGACGATGGTCACGGTCAAGGTCCCGGCGACCGGCACGGTCACGCTGTCTGCCGGCCACCTGCCGGTGGTGGATGCCGCCGGGGCCGCGGCGGTCGCCGGCCAGGGTATTCTGCTGGATGCGCGGGCACGCGACGCCTATCTCGCCGGCCATATCCCTGGCGCGGTCAACGTGCCGAGCGCCGAGAGCCTCGGGACCGGCGGCGTCTTCAAGGCGGTCGAGGATCTGCGGGCTCGGTTCGCCGATGCCGGCGTCGACGGCTCGCGGCCGGTGGCGGCCTATTGCGGGGCCGGCATCGCGTCGGCCCATGCCGTGGCGGTGCTGGCGAGCCTGGGGATCGAGGCGGCGCTCTATCCCGGATCCTGGTCGGCCTGGAGCGCGGATCCCTCCCGGCCGGTGGCGACGGATGATTGACGCGACGCGTCGGCCTCGGCATGGAGCCAGTCGATCAGCATCTTGATCCTGGGGCGGCGGAAGTTGCGCGCCGGGCCGACGATGTAATAGGCGAACTCGGTCGGCGTCGCCTGATCGAACAGTCGGACCAGCCGGCCGGTGCGCAGGTCGTTCTCGGCGAGCGCCGACTTGGCGAGAGCGATGCCTTCGCCTTGCGCGGCAGCCTCGATAGCGAGAGCGGAGAGGGTGAAGCGCGGTCCGCGCAGGCCGGGATTGGCGTCTCCTTCTCCTGCTGCCCGCAGCCACATGGGCCAGGTTGGTCCGGCATGGTCCCGCAGGAGGCTATCGCTGTGCAGCAGCACGTGGTCCCGCAGGTCCGTCGGGGTCTTCACCGGCTTGTTCTTGAGCAGGGCGGGGCTGGCGACCGGGAACATCGTTTCGGACATCAGCAGTTCCGCCGTCAGGTCCGGATACCGTCCCGGCCCGTAGCGGATTGCGATGTCGACACCGTCATTCTGGAAATTGGAGAGCAGGCTGCTGGCAATGATCCGCAGATCGATGCCCGGATGCGCCTGCTGAAAGCGGCCAAGACGGGGCAGCAGCCATTTGCTTGCAAAGGAGGAGGGCACGCTGACGGTGATGGCGTGATCCTTGTCCTCGAAGGACTCGGCTGCCGCGAGCGCCGCCACCAGCCTGTCGAGTGCCTCTCGGACCCCCGGCAGGCAGGCCTCGCCGGCCTCGGTGACCACAACGTTGCGGCCGATCCGGCGCAGCAGCGGCACGCCGAGATGATCCTCCAGCTGACGGATCTGGTGGTTGACTGCGGCCGGGGTGACGCAGAGCTCGTCGGCAGCCCGGCTCAGGCTCTGATGGCGGCTGACCGCCTCCAGCGCCCGCAAGGTGGTGAGGGACGGGAGGCGGCGCCAGTTTGGCGGCGACTGGGGAGCGAGATAGGTCGAGTCCATGGTGGGCCTGTCAGCAGGATCTTAATAACAAATCATCTGTGCATATTTTAAAATATATAACAGTATGAATTGACATTCTCTAAAAGAATCACGAACATAGTCAGCAGAATCGATGGCACGCCTTCGAACTCCGCCGCCACTGGCTTGCCGCCCCTTGACCCTCATCGGAAGGAGCAGAGCATGAGCGCAGCAGTGCAATTGCAGGAGAGATCCGAGGCGTCGCTGGACATCCGGCCGCTGCAACCGACGATCGGCGCCGAGATCGCCGGCGTCGACCTGCGTCAGCCGCTGTCGGATGCGGTGCGCGACGAGATCCGGGCGGCCGTCCTGAAGCACAAGGTCGTCTTCTTCCGCGACCAGGACCTGATACGCGAACAGCACGAGGCGTTCGCGAAGCAGTTCGGTCCGCTCTACACCCATCCGAGCACCACGTCGGTGGCGCAGGTCCCGGCGATCCACCAGATCGTGCCGCACGAGGTGAAGCCGGTGATCGCCGATCCGAAGGCGGCCTTCCGCGACGGCTATCACACCGACACCAGCTGGCGCCTCGTGCCGGCCTGGGGGGCCGTGCTCCGCGCCGTGAACCTGCCCCCGGTCGGCGGCGACACCATCTGGGTGGATGCGGGCCTGGCCTATCGCGAGCTGTCGGACGAGCTCAAGCAGCGCCTGGACGGCCTGCACGTGACCCATGATTTCCGGTCGTCCCTGAACCGGGCCGGGCACGACTACCCGATCGTCGCCCATCCGATCGTGCGGACGCATCGCGAGACCGGCGAGAAGATCCTCTGGGTGAACTTCAGCCAGAGCCCGTCCATCGTCGGGCTCGACCGCGCCGAGGGGCATGAGCTCCTGACGCGGGTCCTCGACCAGTATCGCCGGCCGGAATTCCAGGTCCGGTTCAGCTGGCGTCCGGGCTCCATCGCCTTCTGGGACAACCGTGCGGCCGTCCACTACGCGGTCCGCAACTACGGCGATTTCCCGCGGCTGATGGAGCGGGTGCTGATCGCCGACGAGCGGCTCCACGCCGATCTCTGACGAGGAGGGAGGGGCGGGCCCGGCGACGGCCCGCTCCCGCGGCCGCGCGGCGGGCTTCCGTGGTCGGGAGGAGGCCGCGCGGTTCGCATCCCCCGATGCCGGCACTCCGCGCTCTCGCCCCAGGCGGCTCATAGAGGCAGACAGACATGCCCACCAGACGTCAGTTCGGCCTGCTTGTCGCGGGCTCCGTCCTCGCGGTCTCCGGTGCGCGCGGCCAGGCGCCCGCCGCCCCGAAATCCGGCGGAGAGCTGGTGTTCGGCCTTGACGGGGCGGCGGTCGTCAAGTTCGTGCTCGACCCCCACAATTCGGGCTTCGCGCCGCACAACCGCGTCTTCCGATCGATCTTCGACAGTCTTCTGGTGCTGCTGCCCGATCAGTCGGTCGGACCCTGGCTGGCAACCGCGTGGGAGGTCTCGCCCGACCAGACGTCCTACACCTTCAAGCTGCGGACGGACGTCACCTTCCATGACGGAACGCGCTTCGATGCGGCGGCGGTGAAGGCCAATCTCGACCGGATCAAGGACCCGAAGAACGCCCTCGTCGCCCTGCCGGACATCGGCCCCTATGCAGGCTCGGAGGCGCTGGGCGACGACACGGTGCGGATCACGCTGTCGGAACCTTTCGCCCCGTTGCTCCGCAATCTCACCAAGACGACCCTGGGCATCGTCTCGCCCGCCGCCGTCGCGACATATGGCGAGACCTTCGGCCAGAACCCGGTCGGCACGGGCCCGTTCCGCTTCGCCGGCCTGACCCAGGGCACCGAGATCCGGCTGGCCCGGAACGACGACTACCGTTGGGCGCCGCCGACGGCCACGCATCCCGGACCTGCCTATCTGGACCAGCTGACCTTCAAGAACGTCCCGGAGGAGGCGACCCGGGTCGCCGCGCTGCAGAGCGGGCAGGTGCACGCCGCCGACGGGATTCCGCCGCAGAACATCGTCGCGCTGCAATCCGACGCCGGCTTCCGCGTCCTGCAGAAGGAGCTGCTGAACAACAACTACACGCTCTACCTGAACGTCGCGAAGGCGCCGTGGGACGACGAGGAGATCCGGCAGGCGGTCCAGCTTTCGCTCGACATCGACACCATCGTGCGCGTGATCCATCTGGGCACGCAGCCGCGTGCCTGGTCGCCGCTCTCGCCGTCGATCTTCGCATCGAACGACAAGGATCTCGCCAAGTCCTGGAGCCACGATCCCGGCCGGGCGGCGCAGATCCTCGACCAGAAGGGCTGGATCCCGGGCGAGGGCGGCATTCGTCAGAAGGACGGCAAGCGCCTCACCATCAGCTTCGTCGACACCCAGGGCAATCGCGAAAAGCGCCTCGACGTGATCCAACTGGCGCGGCGGCAGCTGGCGAAGAGCGGCATCGAACTGACCATCGACAGCCAGCCGGCCGGGACCTACACCGCCAAGCTCGCCTCCGGCGACTACGACCTCTCCGGCGCAAGCCAGTTCGCGCCCGATCCGGATGTGCTGCGCCGCCTCCACCTGCCCGAGGGGCGCGCCAGATCCTCGGTCTCCAAGGTCGACGATCCCGAGATCAGCCAGTGGCTGAAGGCCGGCTTCCGCGAGGCAGACCCGGACAGGCGCGCCGAGCTGTACCGGCAGGTCCAGCGCAAGCTGGTCGCGAAGGCCTACGCGATCCCGGTCTATGTGCTGCTCTACACCATCGCGGCCTCGGAAGACGTGAACGGCCTCACGATCGATACGCACGGCTTCCCGGAGTTCCAGGGCGCCTGGCTCAGCGCGTAGCGGGACGGATCCATGCCCTACTTCCTGCGAAGGCTGCTCGGCGCGGCGCTCGTCGTCTTCGGCGCGCTCACCGTGGTGTTCCTGGTCCTGTTCTGGCTGCCCGGCGACCCGGCGGCCTTGATCGCCGGCGAGGACGCCTCGGCCGAGACGATCGAGCGGATTCGCGACCGCCTCGGCACCGACCGCCCGCTGTGGGAGCAATACGCCGCCTATCTGCAGGGGCTGGCCCGCGGCGATCTGGGGACGTCGTTCTCCACCGGCGAGCCGGTGTTCGGCCGGTTGTGGGCGCAGGTTCCGTCAACGCTGGTCCTGACCTGCCTGTCCTGCGCGGTGGCGATCGTCGTCGGCATCGGCGCGGGCGTGACGGCTGCGGTCAACAGGGACGGCTGGGTCGACCAAGCCATCCAGGCCGCGACCCTGTTCCTCACCTCGATGCCGTCCTTCTGGCTCGGCATCCTGCTGATCCTGGTCTTCTCGGTGACCCTGCAGTGGCTGCCGGCCATCGGCAGCGGCAGCCTGAAGCAGCTCGTGCTGCCGGTCGCCTGCCTCGGGCTGATCGCCGCCGGGAAGCTGGCGCGGATGGTACGCGACAGCGTGCTCGACGTGCTCGACGAACCCTTCGTCACGACGCTGCGCGGCAAGGGGCTGCGGGAACGGCAGGTATTGTACCGGCACGTGCTGCGCAACGCACTGATCCCCGTCGTGACCCTGCTCGGCATCCTGACAGGCGAACTGCTGTCGGGCGCCGTGGTCACGGAGACGCTGTTCGCCCGCCAGGGCGTGGGCCGCATCCTGGTCGAGGCGGTCGGCGTCAAGGACATCCCGGTGGTGCAGGGCGTGATCCTGTTCGTATCGGTCATCTACGTGCTCATCAACCTGCTGGTCGACCTCTCCTACGGCTGGATCGACCGGCGGGTCCGGCCCTGAGGATCTGACATGGTGAGTGGCCAGGCGGCAGAGCCCGCCCTCGACCTGACGCTGCCGCGAGGCGCCGCGATTCAGCCCCGACGCCGGCCGCGGCTGCCGCCGGCGCTGAGGCCGCGCATCGCGCTGCCCGCCCTGGTGGTGGCGGCCATCGTCGCCTGTGCGCTGGCGCCGGCCTGGATCGCGCCGTTCGATCCGACCGACATGGACGCGGAGGCGATCCTGCAGGCGCCGGGCCCGGTGCATTGGCTGGGCACCGATCATTTCGGCCGGGACGTGCTGAGCCTCGTGATCCACGGCGCGCGGCAATCCCTGCTGATGGGGGCCTGCGCGGTCGGCCTCGGCGGGCTGATCGGCGGGATCATCGGCCTCGTCTCGGGCTATGCCGGACGCGTGGTCGACATGGTGCTGATGCGCTTCGTCGACATCTGGATGGCGGTGCCCGACATCCTGCTGGCGATCGTCATCGCGGCCGCGCTCGGCGCCAGCCTCGGCAACACGATCCTGGCGGTCGGGCTGGTGACCGTGCCGCGCTATGCGCGGGTGATGCGGGCGCAGGTCATCGCCGTCAGAGGCCGGCCCTTCATCGAGGCGTCGCGCTCGATCGGCAGCTCCCACGGTCTGATCCTCCTGCGCCACATCCTGCCGCACACGCTGTCGTCGATGCTGGTGATGGCCACGCTCGGCATCGCCAATGCGATCCTGATCGGGGCCAGCCTCAGCTTCATCGGCCTCGGCGTCATCGACGACCGGCCGGACTGGGGCTTCCTGCTGAGCCAGGGGCGCAGCTACCTGACCGTCGCCTGGTGGTTCGCCACCTTTCCCGGCCTGGCGATCACCGCGCTGGTGATCTCGGTGAACCTGCTGGGCGACGCGCTGCGCAACCGGTTCGATCCGCGTCTGCGTGCGGGCTGAGAGCCATGGACGCGCTTCTCGACATCAAGGCCTTGTCCGTCGAATTGCCGACGCAAGCGGGGATGCTCAAGGCGGTCGATGCGATCGACCTGCGGATCGGCGCCGGGGAGACGGTCTGCCTCGTCGGCGAATCGGGCAGCGGCAAGACCTTGACCGCCCTGTCGATCATGCGGTTGATCGACCACAAGGGCGGCAGGCTCGCCCGCGGCGAGGTGCGGCTGGACGGCCGCAACCTGGCCCGGCTGTCGCAGCGCGAGATGAGCGACCTGCGCGGGCGCGCCATCGGCATCGTGTTCCAGGAACCGATGACCGCCTTCGACCCGGTGTTCACCATCGGCACGCAGATCGCCGAGGTCATCGTGCGGCACCGGGGGCTCGGCCGCGCCGCGGCCCGGAAAGAGGCGATCGGCCTGCTGCAGCGCGTGAAGATTCCGGATCCCCATCTGCGCGTCGACCAATACCCGCACCAGCTGTCCGGGGGGATGCGCCAGCGGGCGATGATCGCCATGGCGCTGGCCTGCAGCCCGCGGCTGCTGATCGCCGATGAGCCGACCACCGCCCTCGACGTCACCATCCAGGCCCAGATCCTGACGCTGCTGAAGGAGTTGCAGGCCGAGACCGGCATGGCGATCCTGCTGATCACGCATGATCTCGGCATCGCCGCCGAGGTGGCGGACCGCGTGGTCGTGATGTATGCCGGCCGTGTCGTCGAGGACGCGCCGGTGGCCGAACTGTTCGCGCGGCCGGCCCATCCCTATGCCCGCGGATTGCTGCAGTCGGTGGTCGGGGCCCGGGTCGACCGCGGCCGGCGGCTGCATTCGATCCGCGGCACGATCCCGAGCCTGTCGCATCCGCCGTCGGGCTGCCGCTTCCATCCGCGATGCCCGCGCGCGACACGGCAATGCGCGGCCGAGGCGCCGCCGCTGCGGCCGGAGGGCGCCCGTCGGGTGGCGTGCTGGCATCCGCATGACGACCCGATGCCGCGACCGGCGCCGGGGGAGGCCGTGGCGGCCTCGCCGGTCCCCGCAGCGGTCCGGAAGCCGCTGTTCGACGTCGTCGACCTGCACAAGCACTATCCGCTGGGCATCGCCTGGCCCGGCGTCACGCGGCCGGTGGTGCGCGCGGTCGACGGCGTGTCGTTCCAGATCCACGAGGGCGAGACCTTCGGGCTGGTGGGGGAGTCGGGGAGCGGCAAGTCGACGCTCGCACGCCTGCTGCTCCAGCTCGAACCGGCCACGGGCGGCCGGGTCGCCTTCGACGGCAGGGATCTCGCGGGACTCGACCGCCATGGCGTGCGGCAGATGCGGCGCCACATGCAGATGGTGTTCCAGGATCCCTACGGATCGATCGATCCGCGCTGGACCGTGGGCGGCATCATCGGCGAACCGCTGGCCGTCCATGAGCGCCTCGCCTCGGCGCAGCGCCGCGAGCGCGTGCAGGCGCTGCTCGAGCAGGTCGGCCTCGACCCTGCCTGGCACAGCCGCCATCCGCACCAGCTGTCCGGCGGGCAGCGCCAGCGCGTCGCCATCGCCCGCGCGATCGCGCTGCAGCCCCGCTTCGTCCTGGCCGACGAGGCGGTGTCGGCGCTGGACGTCTCGGTCCAGGCGCAGGTCGTCAACCTGCTGCAGGACCTGAAGGAACGGCTGGGGCTGACCTATCTGTTCATCGGCCACGGGCTGCATCTGGTGCGGCATGTCTCCGACCGCATCGGCGTGATGTATCTCGGCCGCCTCGTCGAGATCGGGCCGGCCGACGCGCTGTTCCGCCATCCGGCCCACCACTACACACGGGCGCTGGTGTCGGCGATCCCCGAGCCCGACCCGCAGGCCCGGCGCAGCTTCGTGCCTCTTCCGGGCGAGATCCCGTCGCCGACCCGGCCGCCGCCCGGCTGCCGCTTCCACACGCGCTGCCCCGCCGCCACCGCGCGCTGCCGGCAGGAGGAGCCGCCTCCGGTCGCCATCGGCTCGCAGCGGGTGGTGGCCTGCCATCATCCCCTCTGACATCGAGGAGGTTCCATGACCCGAGGCCCGACGCTGCGCGCGCAGCTCGCCGCCCTTCATGCCCACCGCGTCGCCACCTGGGATCCGGCGGCGCTGCAGGTCAACATCGATCAGCGCGCGGCGCTGGTGGAGCGGGCGAAGCACGCGGCCTTCGTGCAGGCCGGCGACACCGTTGCTGATTTCCAGGTGCCGGAGGTCGACGGCGCGACCCTCTCGCTCGGCACGTTGCTGGCGTCCGGGCCGCTCGTGCTGGTCTTCTTCCGCTTTGCCGGCTGCCCGGCCTGCAACATTGCGCTGCCCTACTATCGCGACCAACTGGCCCCTGGTCTGCGCGAGCTGGGCGCCACGCTGCTCGCGCTCAGTCCCCAGGTGCCGGAGCGACTGGTCGAGATCAAACGCCGGCACCAGCTCGACTTCCTGGTCGCATCGGATCCGGACAACGCGCTCGGCCGCCGCTTCGGCATCCTCTACAGCTATGACGAGCCGTCCCGTCGGGCCGCGCTGGCCCAAGGCCGGCCGATCGGTGAGGTCACCGGGACCGGCACCTGGGAGCTGCCGATGCCCACGGCCATCGTCATCGATCCGAGGCGGGTGGTGCGCTTCGCCGACGTCAGCCCGGACTGGCTCGCGCGGACGGAGGCCGAGGACATCCTGGCCGCTGTTCGTGCCCTGGCGCGGTCATCCGGCGTGGCTGCTTAAAGCGTTGGAAGGCGCGGACTCGACGAGGTGTTTGGCGTGCAGTGACAGGCCTATTGCAATAGCACGCGCCGCGACCATCCGACTGGCCTTGCTTGGCCATCAGCATCACGTCGAGCTCCCTTGTGAACTGCGAGTGCGTGCCTCCAGCAGGATCGATAGGATTTCGAGCACCGGCGCAGGGCAGGACAGCGCGCGGGCAAGATCCCGCACCACCAGGATCTGGGCATCCAGTTCGAGCGGCCGTCCCGCGATGAGATCCTGCTGCATCGAGGAGCGATGGGGCAGTCCCGCCATGTGGGCGAGCCGTTCCGAGGCGTCGTCTGGGAGCGTGATCCCGAGGGCGGCCGCGATGGCGCGCGCTTCCGCCAGAACCTGCCGATAGAGAACGGCGAGGCCGGGGTTGGAGGCGATCTGGTCGGCCCGGCTCAAGGTCAGGCAGCCGATCGATGACGCGGCGAGATTGTGCAGCAGCTTTTCCCAGACCGCAGCGCGGATGTTGTCGGTGATCCCCACCTCGTCGAGACCCGCGGCCAGTATGGCGGCGAGCTCCGCCTGCCGGGGGTGGGGCGAGCCCGCGGCGGCGCCAAGCAGGAAGCGGTTGCGGCTCGAGACGTTGCGCACCACCCCCGGCGCTATGATCGCATTCGCCGAATGAACCACGCAGCCGACGGTGCGTGCCGCGCCGATCTTACGCTTCAGCCGGCCGCCTGGGTCGAGCCGTGCCAGCGCGGCGACCGGCATGGCCAAGCTTTCGCCGTACCACCAGGGAATGCCGTTGACGGCGAACGTGACGACGGTGTCCGGACCGACGAGCGGGACGAGATCGTCGAGCGCCGCACCAAGCGTGTGAGCCTTGAGCGCCACGATCACGGCGTCTTGGGTACCGAGGCGGCACGTGTCGTCTTCGGCAGAGACCGGAACGGTGAAATCCTCGGCATCCGAGACGAGCCGAAGGCCCCCCGTGCGGATGGCCGCCACCGTCGGCGGGCGTCCGACAAGCACGGGATCGATGCCCGCGCGGGCAAGCCGCGCGGCGATATGGCAGCCGACTGCGCCGGCCCCGAACACCGCGAGCCTCATGAGGCTGCCCTCATCGGGTGATGGCCCCGGACTCCGCGGCTGTGGCCGATGCCTGCTCAAGGAGCACAGCAAGATGGGGAAAGGCGCGGTGCAACGGATCCTGTGCCGGATATGCCGGGTGGGCGGCGCGCAGCATATGAGGGCCGAGGGCGGCCAGACATCCGACACCGAGCAGGACGAGGGTTGTACGGATCTCTTCCTCGAGGAGCGTGAGGATTCTCTCGACACCGAATTGTCCGGCGGCGGCGAGGCCGAAGCCGTAGAGGCGGCCGATGGCGACGAGATCGGCCCCGAGTGCGATCGCCTTGATGACGTCGGTGCCCCGGCGAACACCGCCGTCGAGGATGATCCGGGCCCTGCCGTCGACTGACGCCGATACCTCCGGCAGGCAGTCCAGCGCCCCGAGGCCTTGGTCAAGCTGCCGTCCGCCATGGGTGGACACCCAGATTCCTGCGGCGCCGATCTCGCAGGCGCGGGCAGCGTCTTCCGCGGCCGTGATGCCCTTGATCACCACCGGAAGCGGCGTGCGCCGAACGAGGGCTCCGAGATCGTCCCACGAAAGCCGGGCGCGATGGCGCCCGTCCGGACGTTCGAAACGCGGGAGGTCGGGAGAGGGCGGCCGCTCGCGCAAGCCCATGACCGGCAGGTCGACCGTGACGACGAGTGCCTGATAGCCGGCGGCCTCGGCACGGTCGGCCGCGGCCGTTGCCCACGTAGCGTCACCGTCGATGTAAAGCTGGAACCAGCGGATGCCGGACGGTGCGGCCCGCGCTCCCCGCACCAATCCGTCTTTCAGCACCGAGGAGACGGCGATCGGCACGCCGAAGGCCTCTGCGGCCTTCGCCGCGCCCTCGATTCCGTCGGGGTGCAATTGGTCGAGCGAGCCGATGCTCGACAGGATTACGGGAAGCCGGCTCCTCCGTCCGAACGCGTCCGCTGCGACGTCGGTCGTCTCGATGCCCGTCAGCACCCGTTGACGCAGAGCAATTCGATCGAACGCGTCGCGGTCGCGGGCGAGAGTGGTCTCCGTCTCCGCCCCGCCGACGAGATAGGCCCAGACATCGTCGGCCAGACGCCGCCGGGCGGCCGCAATGATCTCGGTGGAGGTGACAAAGGTCTCCGCCGAGCCCGTCGGCGATGGAAAGCGTCGTCTCATGCCGTCCCATCCGATGCCGGAAGCGCCGGAGCCGACATCGGAAGCGCAGGATCTCGCGCCCATTCGGCCAGCGAGGCGTCGTAGACCGCGACGTCGTCGTGGCCGATGCGGGCGAGCGCAAAGGCGTCCACCGCGGCAGCGATGCCTGCGCCGCAATAGGTGATGGCCCGTTCGCCCGGCCCGATGCCCGCCGAGGCGAAGCGAGCCTCGATCTCGGGCGGTGCGCGGAAGCGGTTTGTCGCAGGATCGACCAGATCGCCTTGGGGCACGTTCACGCTCCCGGTGATGTGGCCGCGTCGGCCGTGCCTGGATTCCGCCTCTCCAGAGTGAGCGGCCGGCGACAGAGCGTTGACGACCCTGACGGTGGAATCGGATAAGGCCGCCAGCACGTCATCGCGGCCGACAAAGCCATGCCGCACCGTCTGGATCTCGAAGCGGGCGGGCGCGAACGGGGCTGCGCTTCCACTCTCGAGGGTCCGTCCTTCGGCCACCCAGCGTCTGCGTCCGCCGTCGAGGATCGCGGCCCTGTCGAAGCCGACGTGGCGCAGCATCCACCACAACCGTGCCGCAAAGCCGTAGCTTCCGATGGAGTACAGCACGACCCGGCTGTCGTTGCCGATGCCGGATGCACCGAGGGCAGCGGCAAATCGGTCGAGCGACGGCATCATGAAGTCGAACGGGCTGTCGGGATCCGAGAAATCCGCCTTGAGGTCGAGATGGCGGGCGCCCGGGATGTGCCCGGCTTCATACGCGTCGCGGGCCGGCACCAGAGGCCCGTCCGGCTCGCGAACGGAGGCCACGCCGGAAGTGACGTCGAAGACGAGGAGGTCCGGCTCGTCCAGATGGGCGGCGAGCCATGGTGTGCTCACCAGAAAGCGATCGAAATCCGCATGTTGTCCGGACATGGCAGTCCTTGCGTGTTGGATTGCAGGGGAAGTGGAGTGTGCTCAGTTCTGCTTGGCCGGCAACTCGGCGAGCTGCTTGACGTAGAGGTCGGTCTGCGACCGCAGCAGCTCGGCAAGGTCTTGGGACGTCGTGCCGATCGGGCTGCCGTCCCACTCGGCCAGGGTTTTCCGGAAGGAGGGATCCGCGAGGATCTGGCCCGACGCCGCTTCGAGCCTGGCCCGGATGGCATCGGGGAGACCCTTCGGGGCGAACAGGGCGAACCAGGTGAAGCCCTTGCCGAGCGTCGTATACCCGAGCTCCGACACCGTCGGCACATCCGTGAATGCCGCCGACCGCTCATGGGTCGCAATGGCCAGCGGCTTCAGGGCGCCGTCACGGATATAGGGCTGCACGAAGGCGGTCGTCAGGAACGCGTAGTCGACATCGCCCGAGATCAACGCCAACGCCTGTTCGGATCCACCCTTGTAGGGGATCGGCACGATATCGGTGCCGGTTTCGCTCTTCAGCGCCTCGCCCATCAGGGATGAGCCGGTGGAAACGCCGTTGGTGGCGTAGTTCAGCCTGCCGGGAGCGGCTTTCGCCGTTGTCACCAGATCGCGCAAATCGCGATAGGGCTTGTTGACGCTGGTCACCAGAAGGAAGGGGAAGGACACGATCGGGGCGATCGGCGTGAGGTCCCGCGCCGGATCGAACGTGTCGTCGGAGGCGAGCGCCGCGTTGAGCGACAGCCCGTCGGAGCCGACGAGCAGGGTGTATCCGTCCGCCGGCTGCTGGGCGGCCCAGCGCGTGCCGACGACCCCGCTGCCTCCGGCCTTGGTCTCTACGACGATCGGCTGCTTCAGGATCGCCTCGAGCCGCTCGCCGAACACCCGGGACACCTTGTCGGTCACGCCGCCCGCGAATGGCACGACGAGGTGGATGGGGCGATTGGGATAGCTGTCCTCGGCGATTGCCGGAACGGTCCAGAAAGCCAGCGTAGCGGGAACGACGACGGCCAGCAATGTGCGCTGCACGGCCGCTCTCAGGGCGAACATCGCCGGAAGGTGCATCTGCGGTATCGACATGGTCTTGGCTTCCGTTCAAGGGATGGCGGACGGAGATCAGGCAGGGACTTCGCCTTGGACGGTCACGCGATAGAGCAGGCGCGGATAGTCGCCGTAGTCGTGGATCGCGTAGTGTGTGGTGGCCCGGTTGTCCCAGATCACCAGGTCGCCTTTGGTCCAGCGATGGCGGTAGCTGAATTCGGGCCTGCCAAGAAGCGACTGCAGGTACGACAGCAGCGGCCGGCTGTCCTCGCGGCTTACATTCTCGAAATGCTCGGCGTGCGCGCTGACGAACAGCAGCTTCCTGCCGGTCTCCGGATGGGTACGGATCACCGGATGGGCCCAGCCCGGCAGGTCGCGGTCGATCCCGTTGAGGACGATGTCCTGGGCGCGGCCATAATGAACCGCCTTCAAATGGGCGAGGGTGGACTTGTACCCCTCCGGGAGGGCGTCATAGACGGCGTACTGGTTGCACCACATGGTGTCGCCGCCGACGGGCGGCACCTCTTGGGCCGACAGGATGGTGATCTTGGCCGGGGCGGGGACGAAGGGGCTGTCGGAGTGCCAGCGCTCGGAAATGGCCTTCGACTTGCCCTTGTTGGAGATCGGGATCGCGAAGGTCGCCCCCGGCACCGGCCTCTGCAGCGGACCGATCCAGAGCTCGCCGAAGCGCCGGCCGAACGTCTCGAGCTCGACGGCGTCGAGGCCCTGTCCGGGGATCACCACCACGCCGCGCTCATAGAGGATGCGGGCGATCGCCGCGAAGGCCGCATCGTCGATGCTGCGCAAGTTGCCGATTTCGGCAATGCGGGTTCCGGTGTAGGGCGACAGCGGTGCGGCCTCGAACGGCAGCTCCGGCTGTTCAAGGGCGTGGGTTGGCGCCGGGACGGTGGACATCGCGGATTCTCCGGGATCGAGCGGCTTTGGGGAAGGTTGGCGGCGCTTCAGGCATCGGCCTCGTTGAACACCTGGGCGCGGGTCCGGCGGATCGCCGGCACGGCGACCACGACCACGAGCGCGGCCGTGACGGCCAGCAGGAGCGCCGAGATTGGGCGTGTCACCAGCACGCTCGGGTCGCCGCGCGACAGCAGCAGCGCGCGGCGAAGGTTCTCCTCCATCGTCGGACCGAGGGTGAAGCCGAGGAGCAGCGGGGCCGGCTCGCAGCCGAGCTTGTGGAGGAGGACGCCGAACAGCGCGAAAGGAACGAGCATCCAGACGTCGAAGGCGGAGCCGGCCACCGTATAGACGCCGATCAGGCAGAACAGGATGATGGCTGGATAGAGCATCCGGTACGGCACCGACAGGAGCCGAACCCAGATGCCGACCAGCGGAAGATTGAGGATCACGAGCAGCAGGTTGCCGATCCACATCGAGGCGATCAGACCCCAAAACAGCTCGGGGTTCGCCGTCATCGAGCGCGGTCCCGGCTGGATGTTGTGCAGCGCGAGGGCGCCGATCATCATCGCCATCGTCGGATTGGTGGGAATGCCGAGCGTCAGCATCGGCACGAACGAGGTCTGCGCTCCGGCGTTGTTGGCCGATTCCGGCCCGGCCACGCCCTCGATCGCGCCTTCGCCGAAGCGGGAGGGATCGCGTGCGATCCTTTTCTCCAGGGTATAGGAGGCGAAGGAGGACAAAAGCGCCCCGCCGCCGGGCAGAACGCCGAGCACCGCACCAATCGCGGTACCACGCAGCACCGCGGGCGCTGCCTGGCGGGCCTCGCTCCGGGTCAGCCACAGCCCGTCCATCTTGCGGGTGAAGACCTCGCGGTCGGTGCCGCCCTCGAGGTTGGCGACGATCTCGCGGAAGGCGAACAGGCCCATGGACAGGCCGATGAAGCCGAGGCCGTCTGCCAGCTCGGGCACGCCGAAGCCGAAGCGGGTGATGCCGTATTCGAGATCCGGCCCGATCATGCCGAGCAGCAATCCCAGGGCCACGACGGCGATGGCCTTGAGGAGCGAGCCATGGGCAAGGACCACAGCACCGATCAACCCGAGCACCATGAGCGAGAAGTATTCCGCCGGGCCGAAGCTGAGGGCGATCCTGGACAGCGGCGCGGCGAAGGCGGCGATGAGCAGGGTCGCCACCGTGCCGGCGAAGAACGAACCGATGGCCGCGATGGCCAGCGCTGCGCCCGCCCGTCCGCGCCGCGCCATGGCATAGCCGTCGAGGCAGGTGACGATCGACGAGGACTCGCCGGGGAGATTGACCAGGATCGCCGTGGTCGAGCCGCCGTATTGGGCTCCATAGTAGATGCCCGCGAGCATGATGATGGCGGACTCTGGCTCCAGGGCGTAGGTCGCCGGCAGCAGCATCGCTATCGTCGCGACGGGGCCGAGGCCTGGCAGCACGCCGATCAGCGTGCCGATCAGCACGCCGAGGAACGCGTAGGACAGATTCGCCACCGTCAGAGCCGTCGTGAGACCGATGGAGAGATGCGCGAGAAGATCCACGGGGGCGCTTCCGTTTCAGTGCGCCAGGACGGGCGGCCATGCTTCGAACGGCAGGTGCAGCACCTCGATGAACAGGAGCCAGGCGACGGCAGAGAGCAGGGCGGCCTCGACAATGGCGCCGCGCCAGGTGGCATCCCGGGCCGCCCGGCTTGCCACCAGCGTCGCCAGAAACGAGGCGACGATCAGCCCGAGAGGCTGAAACAGCGTCGCGAACACCACGATGCTGCCGGCGATCCAGCAGAGACCGGCGAGATCGATCGTCACCGCCTCACGATCCCGTCCCCGGGCGCCGACGCCTTTGGCGGCGATCGCCGCGCCGAGGGCGGTCAGGACACCCGACAATAGGGTCGGGAAGTAGCCGGGACCCATTTTCGACGCGGTGCCGAGGGCATAGCCCTGGGACAGCACGAGCCCGATCAGCCCGGCCGCGACGAAGAGCGCGCCGCTCCACAGATTCTTCGATAGGCACAGTGTCAGAGAGCGTGAAGTCGCGAGAGGCGAGGTCATGGGTTGGATCTCGTTTTTGGAGGATGCGAGGCCGCCGGCATGCGCCGGTGCCCATCGGCACTCGGATCAAGTGCCTCAACCAAATTTACATTCATGAATGGACAATTTTATTATTAACAGTCAAATATGAAAAATATATGCTCTTATGCGGCAATGTTATGGTGTTCTATGCGCATCACCCAAAGGCAAGTCGAGGCGTTTCGCGCCGTGATGCTGGCGGGTTCGATGACCGCCGCGGCCGAACTCCTGTTCGTGTCGCAGCCGGCCGTAACGCGTCTCATCCGGGATTTCGAGGCGGAGACCGGCCTCACCCTGTTCGAGCGACGCGGCACGCATCTCCAGCCGACCCGGGCTGCGGTGGCGTTGGCCGAGGAGGTAGAGCGCTCATTCGTCGGTCTCGGTAGTATTGCCGCGTTTGCCGACGGGCTGAAGCACGCGACCCTCGGCACCCTGCGGATCGCCGCCATTCCGACGCTCGCTGACGGTCTCCTGGCGCGGTTTCTAGTCGATTTCATGAAGACCCGGCCCGGCGTTCGGGTGTCCTTGGCATCGATGACATCCGATCTGGTGATCGAGGCGGTCGCCGGTGGTGGGGTCGATCTCGGCTATGCCGGCGCCACGATCAGCCGATCGGGCTTCGTCGTCCATCCGACACCGCTCGCCGCGGTCGCCGTCCTTCCGACCGGTCACAGGCTCGCCGAGCGAGACTGCATCCGGCCCGGCGATCTCGTGAACGAAACCTTCGTATCGCTGCGGCCAGGATCGTTGTTTGCCGCTCTCGTCGATGTTGCCCTTGACGGCATTCCTCGCACCGTAGCGTTCACGGCCCGCACGTCTCATGCGGTCTGCTCGATGGTTGCCGCTGGAGCCGGGATCGCATTGGTCGATCCGATGGCTGCCTATGAGCAGGCGGGGCGGAGTCTGGTGGTGCGCCCCTTCGAACCGTCGATCGAAGCGGGCTTTCAAGCGTTGAGGCGTAGCGACGGCGCAGCCATTGTCCCCGGCCCAGCCAGGCGCAAACGGCCACGGTCTCTGATGGAAGCCCTAGTTGAGGGCTTTCATTGCTATGTCATGGGACTGGAGCTTCAAGTCCCGACAGCGGCACAGCGTCGTCATTCACGTGGCTCTGGCCGATGCTCCGAAGTCACGCAAACCTAAGTGGCGGATCGAAAATTGTGCCGCGCCAGCGCAACATGCTTTAGATCGAAGCCTATCGGCGCGGCAAGATCCTGCCTAAGATGCGGCCGGCACGAAGCCAGGATTGAGTCCACCGAAATCGCTCGAATGAGCATGATCCGCGTGGACGTCGAGCCTGCGGCGTCGCCCCGGAGGACTTGCTCCCGTGCCTCCTGCCAGTGGGGATAGGTGACATAGGCGGTGACCGCGCCTTGCTCGTGCGACCGGATCGTGACCTTCTGGCCTTTGGGCATATGGACGATTTCGCCCGGCCCTGCGGTAACGCTGTCTGAGTTTCCGGACACCGACAGCCGCCCCTCGAGGACGATCATCACATCATCGACGGCCATTGTCTCCTCGAGTGTCTGGTTCGGCCGATAGCGCCCCTAGCCGATGGTGATCGGGGAGGCATGGCGCTGGTCGACCAGATTGCCCACAAACACGTCCCCGTCCTGTCCCGGGGAACGTTCCGGCACTGCGTCGGTGATAGTGAACTTGCGAACCTTCATGGGAATTGCTCCTTCTAACTGGCGTGGTTGAGTCACCTGCGCCGGTCAGTCCGGAAGAGGAATGTGCTCATCCCGGTCATCGACCGGGAGATCGAAGCGCCCCTTGCCCCAGTTCTGCGCGCGCCATTCGGCTTTGGCCTCTTCGATGCGCTCCTGCGAAGACGCGACGAAATTCCACCAGATGTAGCGGGGGTTCGAAAGGGTCGCGCCGCCGAGAATCATCAGGCGAGCGCCTTTTGCGCCGGCGGCGACCGTGATCCTGTCGCCGGGGCGGAAGACCATCATCCGGCCAGCCTCGAAATCCTGGCCGGCGATCGAGATCGAGCCTTCGACGATGTAGATGCCCCGGTCCTCGTGATCCTGCGGCATCGGCAGCCGGCCTCCCGCCTCGAGCGTCACGTCGGCGTAGAAGGTCTCCGAGTACATGGTCGCGGGGGCCTTCTCGCCATAGGCGTTCCCGAGGATGAGCCGGACCGAGACGCCGCAGTCCTCGATCACCGGCAGGGCCTCCTTGCCATGATGCTCGAACATCGGCGCCATATCCTCGTGACGCTCGGGCAGCGCCAGCCAGGTCTGGATTCCGAACAGACTGTTCGGACCCCTTCGGGCCGCCGCGGACGTGCGCTCGGAATGTGTCACGCCGCGCCCGGCGACCATCCAGTTCAGCTCGCCGGGACGGATCGTCTGGTCGGCCCCGGTGCTGTCCCGGTGATGGAAGTCGCCGCGATAGAGATAGGTGACGGTGCCGAGACCGATATGCGGATGCGGCCGAACGTCGACGCCCTGTCCGGTCAAGAACTCGGCCGGCCCGGCCTGATCGAAGAAGATGAACGGTCCGACCATCTGCCGCTTCGGCGCCGGCAGGGCGCGCCGGACCTCGAAGCCGCCGAGATCGCGGGCGCGCGGGACGATGAGGGTCTCGATCGCGTCCAGGCCGACCTCATCGGGACAGCCCGGTTCGATTGCCGGATTCCAACTCATGCGCCTCATCCTTTCCTGGGCTTCCCGGAGGCCCCGCCCTTGCCGATGCGAATGCCCAAACTGGCGAGCCACCATATGCCCGACTAGCCCTGCGATGCGTCAAGCTGTGTCGCGGCAAGTGGAACGTGCGGGCACTCGTCGAGCCCAGCGGCCCGCGGCGGAGCGACCGTCGAGCGCAGTTCCTCAACAAGCCTTCGTCCCGTTCGTTTCAGCGGTCGAGACCCCAGATATCCGGGTTTCGTGCGAAATACTCGATCAGCATTTCGGTGAGCACCCGCACTTTCCGCGTGGGATGCTGGCCCGGCGGGCGGACGACATACGCGGCCCCCGGAGGGACCGGATAGCGTGTCATGATCGGCACCAGCACGCCGGAGGCCACATGTTCATATGTGATGCAATCGGGGAGCCAGGCGATGCCGAGACCCGCCGCCGCCGCCGCGGCGAGCGCCGTGGCGCTGTCGGCCTTGAACCTGCCCTGCGGCTGGACCGTGACGATCCTGTCGCCATCCATGAACTGCCAGGCTTCCGTTCCCTGCATGAGGGCCTGATGGGCGGCGAGTTCGTTCAGGGTCTCGGGTGACCCGTGCATCTCGATATAGGCCGGGCTTGCGACAAGCTTGCCATGGATCGGCCCGATGCGCTTCGCGATCAGGTTGGAGTCCTGAAGATAGGCGCCCCGGATCGCGCAATCGAAACCCTCCGCGACGAGATCGACGAAGCGATCGCTGTAGGAGGCGTGGATGTGAAGCTGCGGGTGCCGGCGTGCCATCTCCGCGAGCACGGGGGCGAAGTGGGTCGGGCCGAAGGTGAGCGGCATGGCGACCCTCAGGCGGCCGCGCAACTCACCGGTGGGGAGGATCGCCTCCCTGGCCGCGTCGATCTCGGCACCGGCCCGCGCCGCATGATCCCTGAACGTGATCCCCGCCTCCGTAAGCGCGGCGCCGCGCGTCGTTCGCGCGAGAAGCTGGACGCCGAGCTCCGCTTCGATCCGCAGAAGCCGCCGGCTGACGATCGACTTGGAGACGCCGAGCCGGCGCGCGGCGGCCGATACGCCCCCGGCATCGGCCGCTGCGACGAATGTCTGTAGATCCTCGATGTCCAATTCGGCGTTCCTCGTTTCGCGACACAGCGTGCCGGACCTTGGCACTACCTCATCACCTGACGGAACGGCAAATTGCGCCCGGCAAGCGTCGCCCGCTGGCGCATGTCTCCGCAAAACCAGTGCCGCGCAAAGCGGCAGCAAAGGACGCAATAATGACCTTCCGTAACGGCCTGGCCTCGCTTCTTCGTCCCGAAGATTCGGTCCTCGTTCTGATCGATCATCAGGCCTTTCAGCTTACGAACGTGAACAGCCATGATCCGCAGGCCGTGGTCAATAATGTGACCGCGCTCGCGAAGCTTGCGAAAGCTTTCAACGTTCCGACTATCCTCACGAGCGTGCTTGCGGCGCGTGGCGGCCTGCTTTTCAAGCAGATCACGGACGTCTTCCCGGACCAAGAGGTGATCGACCGTACCTGGGTGAACACCTGGGAGGACAAGAAGGTGGTCGACCTCGTCAAGGCAACCGGCCGCAAGCAGCTGATCATCGCGGGCCTGTGGACCGAAGTCTGCGTCGCCATGCCCGTCATCCAGGCCGCCGGCGAAGGCTGGGACGTGACCGTGATCACCGACGCGTCGGGCGGCGTTTCGACCGAGTCGCACGAGGTTGCCATCCAGCGGATGATCGCGGCCGGCGCGAACCCGATGACCTGGATGGCGCTGGCCGGCGAGTGGCAGCGCGACTGGGCGCGCACCGAGCATGCCGAAGAACTGACACAGATCCTGATCGATCACCTCGGCGGCAGCGGCATCGCGTATTTGTGGGAGCAGCAGTTGCTCAACACGCCGGTGCCGGGCAACGCAGGCTGATGCGGGCGGGGTGACGAGAATCCTGAACGATGCATTCCGCAAGCGCCGAGTGCTGGCCGGGCCTCGTCATCCCGCCTCGACGAGCCGCTGAAAAAGCCCACGTCCGCCATCAACCGCGTCGCTCCGTTTGGAATGGCCCGCAGCGGTCGCTGACCGCTGTGCGGGGCCTTGTCCTCGCGACGGCAGTCGCTGCGATGTCTGCTGCCGCGCAAGCACAGGTTGCGACCGATATCGGGCGCGCGCCGACGCTCACCATCGAGCGTTATCCAGAGGATTGGTCCTATCTCGCGGACTCCTCCAGACGAACGGGTCATTGGACTGAACGGTTCAAGTACATCCCGTTGAGTGCGGATGGATCGACTTATCTCTCGACGGGGGTCGAAATTCGCTCGCGTTACGAGGGCTATACCAACGTCGCCTGGGGGGCAGCGCCGGATGACCGTTACGTCTGGCATCGGTTGATGCCCTATGCCGACTTTCATGCGGGCAGGCTGCGGCTGTTCGTGCAACCGATCCTTTCTGGAATTTCAGGCGTTCGCCGCGCCGAGCGACCAGTCGACACGACCGGTGCCGATATGCTGCAGGCGTTCGTCGAGGTGGACGCCGATATTGCGGAGGGCGCAACGCTGAGGCTCTCGGCGGGCCGCAAACTGGTTTCGCTGGGCGCGGGACGCTTCGTCGACACGCGTTACGGCCCGAACGTCCCGCAAGCTTTTGACGGCTTCGAGGCAACACTGGCCGGCCGGACCCGTCAGGTCACAGCGCTCTATTTTCGCCCGGTCGACAACAAGCTGGGCGATTTCGATGATCGGACCTCGCACCAGAAGACGCTCTGGGGCATCTACGCGACGCAGTGGCTGAGCGAGAACCGCGCGAACGGCTTCGATGTCTTCTATCTCGGCCTGCAAGATCGCAACGCGGTTTACGACCAGGGCACCGGAAAGGAGTTGGTGCATACTTTCGGCGCCCGCATATTCGGAGACACCGGCTCCTCATACTGGAACCTCGAGGCCGCTCTTCAGGGCGGAACCTTCAAGGGTCACCGCAGGTCCGGATGGGGGATCGGCGGCGAAATCGGCTATCGGTTTCTTGAAACTCCGATGCAGCCTGACGTCAGGCTCACGGCCGATGTCATCTCGGGCGACGACGATGCGAATGATCCGAGGTTGGGAACGCTCAACCCCCTGTTTCCCAGGGGCAAGTACTTTGCCTCCCAGTCGCCGATCGGACAGCGGAACCTCATTCACGTGCGGCCTTCCATCACGATCCGCCCGCACAAGGATGTCGAGCTGTCGCTGTCGGGTACAGCTTATTGGCGACAGAGCGCCGGCGACGGCATCTATGCAATCTCAGGCGCGCTCGTCCGCAGCGGCAAAGACAGCAATGCGCGCTTCATCGGGACGCAAGTCGAACTCGCCGCAGCCTGGCAGGTGACGCCTGAGCTGAATCTGTCGGCCTCGGCCGGCGTCTTCGACCCAGGAACGTTCATTCAAGAGACGGGGCCGTCGCAGGTCATAAAGCTCATCGGCGTCACGGCGAACTATCGGTTCTGACGACGTGATCGTTCGCCGCTCCCAACCCGTGTCACCGCTTCGCGCCGCCGAATGAGCTTGCAAGGATCATCCATGGACATCGGAATCGATAGCTTCGCCGCAATCCTCCTCGATCCGGCGACGGGCAAGCTCCCTCCCGCGACCGATCGCCTGGCCGATCTCCTCGATGAGGTCGAGGTCGCCGACCGGGCCGGGCTCGATGTCTTCGGCATCGGCGAGCACCATCGCGCCGAGTTTCTCGATTCCGCGCCGGCGATCATCCTCGCCGCCGCCGCGGCCCGCACCAGCCAGATCCGACTGACGAGCGCCGTGACGGTGTTGAGCGCCGCCGACCCGGTCCGGATCTTCCAGGAGTTCGCGACGCTGGACCTGATCGCCGGGGGCCGCGCTGAGATCGTCGTCGGCCGAGGCTCGTTCGGCGAAGCCTATCCGCTGTTCGGCGCGGACCCGCGGGACTATGACGAGCTCTTCGCCGAGAAGCTCGATCTGCTCCTGAAGCTGAACGAGACGACCTATCCGATCTGGAAGGGTCGCTTCCGCGCGGCACTGGAGGGACAGGGCGTCTATCCGCGTCCCCATCAGCCGCGCCTGCCGCTCTGGATTGGCGTCGGCGGCACGCCGCAATCCTTCGCTCGCGCCGGCACGCTCGGCTTGCCGTTGATGGTCGCGATCATCGGCGGCACCTTCGAGCGCTTCCGCCCGCTCGTCGATCTCTATCGCGAGGCCGGCACGAGTGCCGGGCATAGCCCTGACAAGCTCAAGGTGGGCGTCCATGCAATGGGCTTCGTCGGCGAAACCGGCGCGGCGGCCAGGGAGGCGTTCTTCCCCGGCTGGGCGCATCTGACCGGAAGGATCGGCCGCGAGCGCGGCTGGCCGCCGCCGTCGCGGGAGCAGTTCGACGCCATGGCCAGTCCGGAAGGCGCGTTCCTGATCGGCGATCCAAAGACGGTCGCGGCCAAGATGCTTTATGCCGGCGAGGTGCTCGGGGGTGTCTCGCGCATCACCTTCCAGATGAGCACCGCCTCGCTCGAAACAGCGGCGATGAAGCGTTCGATCGAACTTCTGGGCACCGAGGTTGCGCCGATCGTCCGGGCGGCCACCCACGACACGAGAAAGGCGACCTGATGGCTGAAGCGAGCCTGGGGCAGACCATCGCTCCTGCGGTAGTGCTGATGGGAGCGGCCGTCGTTGCCGTGCCGCTGTTCCGGCGGCTCGGCCTCGGCTCGGTCCTCGGTTACTTCGCCGCCGGCGCGCTGGTGGGGCCATCGGTGCTCGGGCTGTTCACCGATGCCCAGTCCATTCTGCATTTCTCGGAGCTCGGGGTGGTGATGTTCCTGTTCGTGATCGGACTGGAACTGCGGCCGCCCAAGCTGTGGGCGATGCGTGGCCAGATCTTCGGGCTGGGCCTTGCCCAGGTCGCCGCTGCGATCGCGTCCCTTGCGTTGACGGGCGCGGTGGTGTTCGGGCTGTCCGGTCCGGTCGCTTTCATCGCCGGGGCGGGCTTCGTCCTGTCCTCGACCGCTGTCATCATGTCGGTGCTGCAGGACCGCGGCGAGATGTCGGGCGCGGAGGGCCAGAAGTCGGTCGCGATCCTTCTGTTTGAGGATCTGACGATCGTGCCGCTTCTGGCGGTGGTCGCCTTTCTGTCGCCGCTGTCGCAAGGGCAGGCGGGATGGACCGGTATTCTGGTGGCGGTTGCGGCGCTGCTGGTGCTCCTGGTGGTGTCGCGCTGGGGTCTGAACCCGTTCTTCGCGCTGCTGGCGCGGGCGCGGACGCGCGAAGTTCTGACGGCCGGTGCGCTGCTGGTGGTCCTTGGGGCGGCTCTGCTGATGGAGGTCGCCGGGCTGTCGATGGCGATGGGCGCGTTCCTTGCCGGGGTGATGCTGTCGAGTTCGAGCTACCGGCACCAGATCGAAAGCGACATCGAGCCGTTTCGCGGCCTGCTCATGGGATTGTTCTTCCTGGCCGTCGGCATGTCGCTCGATCTCGCCGTCGTCGCGGCCGAATGGCGGCCTCTTCTGTCCATGCTGGCCGCCTTCACAGTCGCGAAGGGCGCCGTGGTCTATGCGGTCGCCCGGCTGTTCGGCGGCTCCACCTACCAGGCACTGCACCGAACCTCCATGTTCCTGCAGGGCGGCGAGTTCGCCTTCGTGCTCTACGCTGCGGCGACGTCGGGCGGCGTGATCGATGCGCGAGAGAACGCGCTGTTCTCCACCGTCGTGATCCTGTCCATGGCGCTGACTCCTCTGCTCATGATCGCGGCAGACAGGATGCTTCGCGCCGAAGCATCGATGGACGGCGTCGACGTCGCCCGCGACCTGAAGGGGCGGATCCTCATCATCGGCTTCGGCCGCTTCGGCCAGATCGCGTCGCAGGCGCTGCTGTCCCGGGGCGTCGACCTCGCTGTCATCGACAAGGACCCCGACAGGATCCGCGACGCTGGACGATACGAGTTCAAGGTCTTCTTCGGGGACGGCGCCCGCCTCGACGTCCTGCACCACTCCGGCGCGCGACAAGCCGATGCGATCATGATCTGCATCGATGACCCGAAGTCCGCGATGCAGATTGTGGAACTGGCTCAGCACGAATTTCCGCAGGCTAAGCTCCTGGTGCGAAGCTATGACCGCGGACATGCGGTCGAACTGATCCGCGCAGGTGTCGACTATCAGATCCGCGAGACGGTCGAATCCGCCTATCGGATGGGCGCGGAGGGCCTGCGAGCTTTGGGCTTTGCCGAGGTCGATATCGAAGAAGCAGCCGAGGACATCCGCCGGCGGGATCGTGAGCGGCTGGCCGAGCAGGTGCAAGGTGACGCCATGTCGGGGATTGACCGACTGCACATTCGGCCCGTTCCGGAGCCACTCAGTAGAACCTCGGGCCAAAGTGTGCCTCGGCGATAGCGGCCCCACGTCGGAAAGCCGATGGCAACCTGCGCCGACACCATGAAGCAAGGAGGTAGCCATGAAAGCGGCTGTCTACGATCGTAACGGTGGCCCCGAGGTTCTCCGTTATGAGGACGTTCCTGATCCGGCATGCCCAGCCGACGGCGTCGTCGTCCGCCATGAAGCCATTGCCATCGAAGGCGGGGACTTGATCAACCGTGCATCCTCACCTCCACCGCATCAGGGCTACGTCGTCGGCTATGCGGCTGCTGGCGAGATCGTCGCTGTGGGATCGGATGTCAGCGATCGTCACGTCGGGCAAAAGGTCACGAGCTTCGATCTTGCGGGATCCCACGCGGAGCTCCGCACCGTGGCTGCCCGCCGGACCTGGCTGGTGCCGGAAGGTCTCGACATGCCTGCCGCCGCAGCGCTGCCGATTGCATTCGGGACGGCCCATCATTGCCTCTTCGCCCGGGGTGAGCTGAAGAGCGGCGAAACCGTACTGATCCAGGCTGGAGCCGGCGGCGTTGGTATCGCCGCCATACAGCTCGCCCATCGCGCGGGAGCTACGGTTCTGGCGACGGTCTCCGGCGCTGCAAGAGTCGAACCTTTGCTCTCGCAAGGTCTCGATCACGCGATCGATCATCGCTCGGTAGACGTCATCGAAACAGTTTTGCGCCTGACGGAAGGCCGCGGCGTCGATCTCGTTGTAGACCCGGTCGGCGCGACCCTGCCGACCTCCTTGGCTGCGCTGCGGCCGGAGGGGCGACTCGTGTTCGTCGGCAACGCCGGTGGCTCAAACCTGCAGCTCGATCTGTGGCCTGCGCTCCAAGGAAACCAGTCGCTCTTCGGCGTCTACATGGGGACGCAGTTCGAGAAGCCGGAGGTCTATCAAACGGTCTCCCGAATGCTGCAGCAGTCGGCGAAAGGCGAGCTTAACGTGGTCGTGGACCGCTCATTCCCTCTCGCTGCCGCTGCAGAAGCACATGCCTATGCAGAGGGAAACGCTCGCCTTGGACGTGTCGTTCTCGTTCCATGACGTTCGGCACGTAGGATTTCGGCGAAAGCGTTGGAGAACCGGATGTCTGCCATAAGACAAGTTGCCCTCGTGACCGGCGCCTCCTCCGGGATCGGAGCCGTATTCGCCGACCGCCTCGCCCAGCGCGGCTATGATTTCGTGTTGGTGGCTCGACGCGCTCAGCGTCTCCGCGATCTTGCCGATCGTCTAGGCCTGCCGTTCAGGCACCGCGATGCGCTGATCTTGCTGAGAACACTCACAGTGTCGGCGTCCAGCGCGAGGTCATTGGCATGCTTGTGTTGATGGCGACCCAATGATCTCACAGGGCGACTGCATTCACTTCGAGACCAAGCAATCGCCTTTGCCGGCGTGACCGGTTTACGCGTTCGCGCCTCCATCTACGGCAACTACCGTGCCGGTCACCATGTTTGCAGCAGGACTTGCAAGAAATGCGACAACATCAGCGATTTCACGCGGCTCCGCAAAACGCCCGATTGACGAGAGGCTCCGCTGGAAATCAGCACTTTCGCCGCCTGCCGGGTTTGCCTCGGTGTCGGTTGACCCGGGCGACACGAGGTTCACGGTGATGCCTTGCGGGCCAAGTTCGCGTGACAAGCCGCGCGTGAAAGAGAGGAGCGCCGACTTCGACATCGCGTAGGCTGTCACACCCGGGAACGGGACGCGATCTCCGAGCCCCGATCCAATCGAAATGATGCGGCCGCCCTCGGGCAGGTGCGGTATCGCGGCTTGTGCAAAGGCGAGCGGCCCGCGCACGTTGACGTCCATCAATTCCTGGAATCTTGTAAGATCGAGATCCGCAATTGCTCCGACCAGTCCGATGGCTGCACTATTGACCAGAATATCGAGGCCACCGAGCGTTTCGACGGTCTCGTTGACGGCCCGCTTGATGGCGTCCGGATCGGCACTGTCGGCCTGGACGGCCAATCCACGGCGGCCCAGCTTTTTGATCGAAGATACGACGCTGTCCGCGCGCCCGACCGAATTCTGATAGGTAATCACGACGTCCGCCCCGTTTTCGGCCAACGCCAGCGCGATTGCGGCGCCGATACCCCTGGATCCTCCGGTTACGAGGGCGCGCTTGCCCTTGAGATCAATCATGTTTTTCCCTTTTTGCTCCATGTCCATGGAAGGCCGCATTCGGGTCCATGAACAGCTGCTTTCAAAATGGTCGCGAGGAAGGCGGTATGTCCTCCTTCTGGCCCTGAAAATAAGCCGAGGCGCGAAAGACAACATCGCCGATCGCACCAAAGTCTTGCACGATCCTGCCAAATAACTATTTCTGGGCGATGCTAGATTCTCCGAATCCAACCACTCGCCTTTTGGGCGACGTTGCCCCCTTCATAGCGGGACAGCCCGAGACCGTGGGCCTTCCGACGCCCGTTCCCCGCCTGACGGTGTGGACAAGCACATGCGCCACGCTTCCTACGCCGGCGTTGTTCGAACCCATGTTTTACGCCGTGTTACGGGGCACCAAAGTGTTGATCATGGGCGCCAATCGCTTCGAGCTGTTGGCTGGCGCCTGCGCGGCATCGTCCTTCGGTCTGCCCTATACCCACCAGTTGATCGGCGCTACGCCGAACCTTCCTTACGTCGGGATGAGCCTTCATCTCGATATCGGCATGCTAACGCGCGTCATGCTTGATATGCCCAAAAGCGACCATCGCTGGACATGCGCTGTGGCCGCAGGCGATCTGAGCGGTCCGGTCGGGGAAGCGTTTGCTCATCTCGTCGGGCTCGTGAGCACTCCTGACGATGTTGGCATGCTCGCGCCTCATTACGAGACCGAGCTTTACTATCGTCTTCTGCAGAGCCCGATGGGCGATACGCTCCGTCAGATCGGTCAACGGAACGGACGGTTTCAACAGCTGAAGGCGGCGGCCGATTGGCTCGCCTCCCACTATAGCGAACCCGTTGTAATTCCCGATCTCGCGGCCTCGGCAGGTATGAGCGTCACCTCGTTCCACAGGCACTTCAAGGCGGTCACAGGACACAGCCCGCTGGCATTTCAACGTCATATGCGCCTTTTGCAAGCTCGAAAGCTGCTGGCCGCCGGTAGCGCCAGCGTGTCGCGAGTGGCCTATGAGGTGGGTTACCTTAGTCCCTCGCAATTCAGCCGAGAGTACAAAAGCATGTTTGGCAGCTCGCCCAAGGCAGATCTGCAGCGCTGACCTTTGACGTACAATATCGTCCCGGCACAAATATTATTCAAAGCTTCAACTTAAAGCCAGGTGACTGTGCGGCTATTCTGCTCGACCAACCTGATACAGAACCTGTTGAACACGTTCGTCAGCGGCAGCTTTCACAAAGTGAGCAAGTCGCCCTAGTCGGCCGCTTTGGATCGCGTCCGGCCGTGTCCGCTTCGTATCGGTGGTTGCGACGGCCGGTCTCGGGCTCACTCAGCGGCCCGGAGCTGACCAAGAAGGGCCGAATTCCGTGGGCTCGAGTGATGTCCGGTGCCGGGGCGAGGGCGGAATGACCGCATATGGCGCAATCGAGCCAGGTTGCTCTGACCGAGTGGGTCGATCGCATTGCCGACTTCACTTTAGGCGGTTTAGCCTGATGTCGAGCTTGCCTGGTAACGGTGCCCGCGTGAGCCAGGCAATGGTCGTGCTTGCCGTCAATGGTTGCGGAGCAGATCGCGTGACGATAACCCTTGCCGACCTGAAGGCACAGAACGCCTCGCTGCGCGAACCGCTGGAAGAGGCGGCGCTGCGGGTTCTCAGGTCCGGCCGGTATGGGCTGGGCGACGAGGTGGAGGCCTTCCAGGATGCCTTCGCGGCCTATTGCGGCACGTCCTATGCCGTGGCGGTCAACTCTGGGACCTCCGCGCTGCAACTGGCGCTGCTGGCCTGCGGCATCGGGGCGGGCGACGAGGTCATCACCGTGGCCTTCACCTTCGTGGCGACCGTCGCCGCGATCCAGTACACCGGCGCGCGCCCGGTCCTGGTCGACATCGAGCCCCGGGCGTGGACGATCGACGCCGCGGCCGTCGCGGCGGCGATCACGCCGTGCACCAAGGCGATCGTTCCCGTCCACCTGCACGGCCGCCCGGCGGACATGACGGCCCTGGCGCCCCTGGCCAAGGCGCACGGCCTCCGGCTGATCGAGGACGCGTCGCAGGCCCATGGCGCCCTGCATGACGGGCGCCGGGTTGGCGCGATCGGCGACATCGGCACCTTCAGCTTCTACCCGTCGAAGCCGCTCGGCGCGCTGGGGGAGGGCGGCGCCGTCGTCACCGGCGATGCCGGCCTGGCCGAACGCGTCCGCCTGCTGCGCCATTGGGGGCAGGCCCAGCAGAACATCCACAGCCTCGCCGGCTTCAACATGCGGATGGATGCCGTGCAGGCGGCGATGCTGCGGGTGAAGCTGGACCATGTCGACCGCTGGTCGGCGGCGCGGGCCGGGCATGCCCGGCGGTACAGGGACGGGCTTGGGGACGGCATCGCCGGCCACCCGGTGGCGCAGGCCGGCTGCAGCGACGTCCACCACGTCTTCGCCATCGAAGTTCCCGAGCGCGACCGGGTGCGCGCGGCGCTGGCGGCGGCGGGGATCGAGACCGGGATCCACTATCCGCGGCCGGTGCATCTGCAGCCCGCCTATGCCGGCCTCGGCTACCGGCCGGGCGATTTTCCGGTCGCCGAGCGCATCGCCGTCCGGACCCTGTCCCTGCCGATGTTCGCGGAGATGACGGAGCAGCAGGTCGACGAGGTCTGCCGCGCGACGCGGCAGGCGATCGGCACCAGCGACGCCGTGTAGGCGCCCGCTCCGTCCCGCTACCGCAGCATGCCGAACCGGTTCAGTGCGATATGGACCAGGTGGCCGAAGGCGAATTTGCTGGCGTCGTAGGGCAGGTCGCAGCCGCGGCATGCGGCGACGCGGTCCGGCTGCCGCGCCAGCAGGGCCGCGCGCATCTGCCGGTACTTTGCCCCGTTCCAGATCGAGGGCAGGCTGTCGCTGACCAGGTTGCCCAGCACCGTCTTGTGCCGCAGGTCGCGGCAGCAGGCGACGACATCGCCGTTCGACGCCACATACAGCGACATCCACGGATAGGGGCACAGGTTGTAGCCGCGGCTGGCCGCCTTCTTGCGCTCGGCCATTTCGGGGACATGCCCGCCGGCGTTGTGGAAGATCCGGGTCCTGAAGGTCAGGCCGCGGGCTCCGGCGAACATCCGCTTCAGCTCGGCGAACCGCGCCGCCAGCGCCCCGGCATCGTCGACGGCGAAGGACGAGATGTCGGTCAGCTGGATGGCGATATGGGCCAGGGCCTCGTCGCCGGCCAAGCCCAGGATGTTGCGCCGGATACGGTCCCAGGACCCGGCCTGGCCGCGATGCGTCTCAAACAGCGCCTGGTCCGCGCAGAAATCGACATGCAGGACGTAGCGCACCCCCTCCTGCCGCGGCAGCGTGGCCAGCCGTGCCGGGGTGCAGTAGAAGCCGTTGGTCGCGAAGATGAAGTGCCGCCAGCCCAGCCGGACCGCCCGGCCGCAGATGTCGTCGAAGCTGCGGTTCAGGAACGGCTCGCCATCCAGCGTCCAATGCATCACATCGGTCCGGACGCCGCCCTCGCGCAGCCGGGTCAGGATCAGCTCCGCCGTGTCGGGCGCCAGCATGGACCGCGGGACATGGTCGAAGTGGCGCGGATCCGATTGCGGGCAGAAGGCGCATTTGAAGTTGCAGCTGTTGGTCAGCTCCAGCGAGACTTCCTCGGGCGGATAGCCCAGCACGGTGTCGCCGCGCACCTTCCAGGACAGCCCCGCCCGGGCATAGCGCAGGGTGCGGCCTAGGGCCTGCCGGGCGCGGGCGATGGGCTCAATAGGCACCGCTGCCGCCCATCACCGCCCGGAAGGTCCGGCGGACGATCAGGAGCTCGACGCCAGGCGTCCAGTCCAGCACGTATCGCAGGTCGAGGGCGATCAGCTCGGCGAAGCTGGTAGTGTTGCGCCCCGACACCTGCCACAGGCCGGTGATGCCGGGCCGGGTCCAATGGCGCTTGCGCACCCATTCGTCGTAGCCGGCCTGCGGGAACGGGCCCTGCTCGAAATCGCGGACGTCGAACGGCCTCGGCCCGACCAGGCTCATGTCGCCCAGCAGCACGTTCAGCAGCTGCGGCGTCTCGTCGATGCTGTAGCGCCGCAGGAACCGGCCCAGCCGGGTGATGCGGGGATCCTGCCGCGGCAGATAGAGGAACGGCACCTCGGCGCCGCCGGTGGTGTCCGCGGGCGGGCTGCCTTGCCGCATGCTGCGGAACTTGTAGATGGTGAAGGGCCGGCCCTGCCAGCCGAGCCGCCGCTGGCGGAAGAACGGGGTGCCCCGCAGGTCCAGGGCGACCAGCAGAGCGACGACGGCGAGCGGCAGCGCCAGCACCAGCAGCAGGCTCGCCGAGACAGCCACGTCGAAGACGCGCTTGCCCGAGACCGGGACGCGGGACGCGCTGGGCGGTGGCGCCGTCATCGCCGCGGCTGCGCCTGCCGCGCCAGCAGGAACCCGGCCTTCCGCTGCATGTCGCGCAGGAACTCCCGCGGCCCCATCATTCGCAGCAGCTTGATCGCGTACAGCGACAGCGCCACCGGGTTCTGCAGCAGCCGGCGGATCTTCAGTCGCCGCGCCCGGGTCATCGCCCACAGCAGGTCGGCCTCGTCCAGATCCTCGTATCGCAGGACGGAGGATCCCTGCCCCTCGTATTCGCTCCATTTGGTGGTGCGCAGCCAGCCGTTCCGCTGCGCCTGGTCGAACAGCTCGGTCCCCGGGATCGGGATGGCGATGGATGCCTGGAAGGAGGTGGTCCTCAGCGCGGCGGCCGCCTCCAGGGTCCGCTCCAGCGTCTGCCGGGTCTCGCCCGGCAGCCCGAAGACGTAGCTGGCATGGGTCAGCAGGCCGGCCTTGCGGCAGCGCCGTACCAGCGCCTCCACCGCGCTGCGGCGCACCCGCTTCTTGGCCGCCAGCCCGATTTCCGGATCGAAGGTCTCGACCCCGAACTTGACCCCGGAGCAGCCGGCCTTCTTCATGCGCCGCAGCGTCGCTTCGGACAGGCCGCGGTCGATCCAGCACGACCAGTGCAGCCGCACCGGCAGGCCCTCCATCAGCTCCGAGATCTCGAGTGCGCGCTTCTCGGTGAAGAAGGCGTCGTCGAAGAAGATCTCCCTGACGCCATGATCGGTCACCAGGGCCAGGATCTCCTCGCGCACATTCTCCAGCGGCCGGTAGCGGAACCGCGAGGACGGTCCGTAGTTGAGGGACGCCTCGACGCAGAAGGTGCATTGGAACGAACAGCCGCGCGACGTCATCACCGTGGCGTTGGGGAAGAACCCGGCGGACGGCTCGTTATAGGTCTGGACCGTCGCCGGGTCGCGGTGGGGCGGCGGCAGCTCGCGGAGGTCCAGGGGGGCGTGCCGGCCGCCGTCGACGACCTGCCCGTCCCGAAGGAAAGCCAGCCCCTTCGTCCGGGCGGCGGGCGCCCGGCCGGCCGCCAGGCCACGGCAGAGCTCCAGCAGGGTCTGCTCGTATTCGCCGATCAGCACGAAATCGGCGGGGCTGGAGCGCAGCACATGCTCCGGCATCGCCGTGGCGTGCTGCCCGGCCAGGCAGACCGTCGTTGTCGGGCGCAGCACCTTGATCGCGTCGCAGAATTCGAGGTCGCAGGCGATCGAGGCGGTGGAGGTCTCCAGCACCACGACGTCATGGGCCCGGTCCGCGATGTGCCGCAGCGCCTGGTCCTTCTTCTCCCCCAGGGCGATGCTGTCGCGCAGCTCGGCCTCGACGCCATGGGCCCTGAGGTAGCTGGTGGCGCAGGCCAGCGCGTAGGGAAAGGCATGGAACGGCATAGACCGGTCGCGCTTGCGGATCTGCGCCCAGCGGACGCCCGCGCGCAGGCCGTATTCCTCGGCGCTGTCGATCCAGGGCTGGTTCAGCAGCAGCACGCTCATGTCGAGGCGACCTTTCCGGTCATCAGCGCGAACCGGTGCTTCCAGACGAAGATCGCGATGTTGCAGAGATGGACCATCGACAGGCGGCCGAACCGCTTGCTGCTGCTCTGGCGGTAGACATGGGTGATCGCGACATCCGGCACGTAGTAGTTCCTGTAGCCGGCGAGGCGGGCGCGATAGCACCACTCCAGGTCCTCGCAATAGAATGGCTGCAGCAGGGTCCGGTCCAGCGCGCCGATCCGGTCGATGGCCTCCCGGCGCATGCAGAAGAAGGCGGTGATGAACCAGTCGACCTCGACCGGCCGGTCGTGCCGCAGGTCGTTCATCAGATAGCGCTCGACCGACCGCAGGCGTGGGAACAGGCGGTCCAGATGGGTGATGCGCCAGAAATAAGATCCCAGTGTCGGAAAGCGCCGGACATGGGCCTGCGGCGCGCCGTCGGGATACAGCAGGCGGCAGGTCGCGACCGCCGCATTCGCATGGCCGTCCATGAACGCCACCATGGCCGCCAGCGTGTCGGGCTTCACCACCGTGTCGGCATTGAGCAGCAGGACGTAACGGCCCTTCGCCAGCTCGATGCCCCGGTTGTTGTTCTCGATGAAGCCCAGCTTGGCGGGGTTGGTGACGACCGTCACCCGGCTGTCGCGGTATGTGCGGGCCAGCAGGTCCGCGGTGTGATCGGTCGATGCGTTGTCGAACGCGATCACCTCAAAATCCGCCGTGCTGGCCAGCACCGACGCCAAGCATGGATCCAACTCCACGCCTTCATTCGTCGAGATGACCACAACCGATATGTCGGTCATGCGATTCAGGCTCCCCACCCGAAATTCAGTCTAGCAGAGGCAGTCGGCGGCGCAACCGCACGGCCGATTATTTATTCGGCCTTCGATAAATTCTCGATGCCGACGGATAGAACTCGGCGATCAAGGGTGATAATTTGCGGGAAGCAGGCAGGTCGTGGCTTCGGGGGGAGAGCGCTGCATGCGAATTGCCGTGATCGGATTCGGATACTGGGGGAAGATACTGTCCCGGTGTCTGTCGGGAGTGCCGGGGCTCGATCTGTCCTTGATCGCCGACATCGACCCTGTGCGGCGCGAGGAGGCCCGCCGCCGCTTCCCGGATGCCGGGCTCGCCACCGGGCCGGCCGAGCTGTGGGGCAGCGGCCCGCTGGACGCCGTGGCCATCGCCACCCCGGCCAACACCCATTACGACCTCGCCAGGGCGGCCCTCGATGCCGGCAAGCATGTCTGGATCGAGAAGCCGGTGGCGGAGACGGCGGACCAGGCGCGGGCGCTGGTGATGCTGGCGCAGCAGCGGCGGCGCACCCTGTTCATCGACCACACCTTTCTCTACAGCGACAGCATCCGGCTGATCAAACGGATGCTGGTGCGCCGGGATTTCGCCGGGCTGTGCCGCTATGAATCGGTGCGCACCAACAACGGCCGGTCGCGCCAGGACGCGTCGATCTTCCACGACCTAGCGATCCACGACCTCGCCATCCTGGATTTCCTGGTCGGCGAGAGCCCGCTCGCCGTCTCCACCAGGGCGCTGCCGGCGCCGGGCGCCGCCGTGCCGGGCGACCAGCACATCATGCTGTCCTACGCGTCGGGGGTCAGGGCCGATATCCGCGTCAACTGGTCCGCCGCGGCCAAGGCCAGGCGCATCGTCGTCAGCTCGGACCGGCAGGCGGTCGAGTTCGACGACCTGGAGCAGCACCACAAGGTCAGGCTCCACGAATTTCCCTTCGCCGAGGCGCCCGGCGGCGACGGGTTCCACGACCTCGACGCCGATCGACACAAGGCCAGGGTGTTGCCGCTGCACCGCCAGAAGGAAACCCTGGCGAACGCCGTCGAATGCTTCCTGCACTGCATCCGGACGGGGGAGCGGCCGGTGTCCGACGGCTGGCAGGGCGTGCGGCTTGCCACCATCGTCGAGGCCTGCCTGTCCTCCGGCCGGGCCGGCGGACGGTGGATCCCGGCGATGACCGCCGCCTGAAGCCTAGGGTGGCCTGATCAGGCCGGCCTTCGACTCCGGCACCAGATAGACGTTCTCCTCGGAGACCTCGCCCGCCCGGAACGCGCCGTCGAAGCGCCAGACCCGATAGCCCCAGGGCGACAGCAGCCCGAGCACCCTGGCGATGTCCAGCACCTGGCTTTCGGCGAAGATGATCGGCCGGGACGACGCGATCGTGCCCAAGCCGCCGGCGATCACCTCGTGCTCGTGCCCCTGCACGTCGATCTTGATGAAGAACGGGTCGGTCCCGAAGCTGTCCAGCGTGGCGGCCCGGACGGCGATCCGGCGGATCCCGACGCAGCCGGGATCGAAGCCGAACAGCGTGTCCGGGCTCAGCCACCGGCGCGCCTCCGCCTCGCTCAGCGAGGCCAGGCCATCGAAGGCCAGCCCGCGATAGGTCGGCACGTGGAGCGCGACCTCCCCGGCCCGGTCCGACAGGGCCACCCGGTGCAGGGCGTCCGGCGGGCGGTACAGGCGGGCGATGCGGCGCGCCATCTCGGGGTTCGGCTCGAACCCCTCGGTCCGCGCTTGCGGGCACAGGGTCCGGATCGAGTGGGTGGCCCAGCCGCGATTGGCGCCGACATCAAGGAACAGCGCCCCGTCCGGCACCTCGATCAGCCGCAGCCCGTCCAGCTCCCGGTCATGCGCCGAGCGCGTCAACCGGCGCCAGCGGTGCTCGGTGGATTTGCCCAGCTCGCGCAGCAGCGGGATGTGGACCTGCGCCGTGCGGGCGGCCTTGCGGAACAGCTGATGCGCTCGGCCCACCGCGTCGTCTCCGCCGCCCTAGATGATCGACTCCGCCCAGGTCCTGGGTGTCCGCTCGTTGCGGATCTCGATCTCGCAATCATAGCGGAACGGCCGCGGCCCCTTGGCGCGGATCCAGGCGATCATCCCGGCCAGGCCGTCCCGCAGCGTGTAGGTCGTCCGGTATCCCAGCAGGCGCCGCGCCTTGTCGGAGGCGCAGAACGCGTCCTGCACCTCCAGCGGCCGCGGCGCCATGAAGATCGGCGCCAGCTCGAACTCCAGCTGGCCGGCGATCTCGCGCGCCAGCTCCAGGATGGTCACCACCTGCTCGTCGGGGCCGAGGTTGAAGACCTCGGACCGGATGTCGGGATCGACGCCGAGACGGACCAGCGAGGGCACGACGTCGGCGACGAAGCTGAAGCAACGTCGCTGGCTGCCGTCGCCATAGACGATCGGCTGCAGGCCGCGCAGCATCCGGTTGATCATGATGCTGGCGACGTTGCGGTAGGGGTCGTCGTAGCGCTGGCGCGGGCCGATGATGTTGTGCGGGACCGCGATGTTGAACGCAACGCCATGCGCGTCGCACAGCGTGCGCAGCATCTGCTCGCCGGCCACCTTCGATATGGCGTAGGGATCCGCCGGCCGGGGATCCTGGTGCTCGGCGAAGGGCGGGGCGTTGCGGCCGTAGCGCGCCATCGACGAGCAATAGACGATCCGCCCGACGCCGGCGGCGATGGCGGCGCTGATCAGCCCCGCCGTCGCGTTGATGCCATGCGTGCTGATCAGGTGCGGCGAGAACACGCTTAGGCCCTCATGGGCCAGGGCGGCGCAGTGATAGGCGACGCGGGTGCCCTGCAGCATGTCGGAATAGCCGGGCCGGTCATTGCAGTCGGCCACGCGAAAATCGACCCCCGCCGGCACGTTCTCGGCGCTGCCGCCCAGCAGGTTGTCGATGCCGGCGACCCGGGCTCCGCGGCTCAGGAACGCATCGGCCAGATGGCTTCCCAGGAAGCCGGCGACACCGCTGATGAAAATCCTGTCGGTCACCTGGCACCTCCCCCGACGCGCCTCGTCCGACCTGATTCACAGCCTCAATCAACTCGGCTGTGCTTGATCTACTTGAGGCTAGTGCACGGGAACGCTGATTGCAACCTGGGCTCCCTCTGCGCCTGAAGCCCGGTCCGGTGTGGTGACGATCGTGTCCTCGGGAGTGGTGTACAACGAGCCCAAGGGGCCATGTCCGCTTTGGGGAACCGAATTCGACGACCGGTTTCGGGCGCCCTTCAGGACGCTCGGTCGATCGGGGAAGGGCTTTCCCGGCCAAGTCGGGCTGAGTCCGGTTTGGGCAGTCCGTGTAGATGGCCGCTTGTGGCGCCATCGCGCCCCCAGCGGACCCGCAGTCGAGCCGAGCGTATCGGCTCAGCTCGCCGTTCGAGCAACGGGCATTGGCGGCAAGACCGCGTCCCGCAGCAGCTCCAGCGTCTCGCAGCGAACTGCCGGTGCGGCGATGTCGCCGACCGCGACGGTGCGGCCGTCCTCTATCACCACGGCGCGATCGCAGAAGCCCGGCACCAGCCGGATGTCGTGGGTGATGAACAGGTAGGCGATGCCGCTCCGGCGTCGCAGCTCGGCCAGCAGGTCGAGGATCCGCCCCTGGGTCGTCATGTCCAGGCTGGACACGGCCTCGTCCAGGATCAGCAGCCGGGGGCCGGGCGCCAGCGCCCGGGCGATGCACAGGCGCTGCAACTGGCCGCCGCTGAAGCGGTGTGCCGGCTTGCCGGACTCCGCCGGATCGAGGCCGACCTGGCGCAGCAGCCCGTCGACCCGCGCCCGCAGCGCCGGACCGCTGAGCCGGTCGAAGTTGCGCAGCGGCTCGGCCACCACCTCGAAGGCGGTGAAGCGCGGATTGGTCGCCCCGAACGGGTCCTGGAACACCGCCTGGATGTCCCGCCGCGCCTGGACGGCGTCTGGCCGGCCGCGACCGGCCAGGGGCGCCCCGTCCAGCAGCACCGCGCCGCTGTCGGGCGCCTCGATCCCGAGGATCAGCCGGGCCAGCGTGCTCTTGCCGCAGCCGCTGGGGCCGAGCAGGCCGACGCATTCCCCGGCCGTGATCGACAGGCCGGCCCCTTGCAGGACCTGGCGCGGCGGCCGGCGGTCGAATAGGCCGCCCTGGCGGTAGGATTTCGAGACGCGGTCGACGGAAAGCAGGGTCATGCCGCTTCGGCCCCGCCCGACGACGTGCCGGCCCGGTAGAGTCGGCGATGCGCCTCCAGCAGCGCCGCCGCCTCGGGGGAGCGCGGGGCGTGGAACAGCTCGCCCACAGCCGCGCTCTCGACCACCCGGCCGCCCTGCATCACCGTGACGGTGTCGGCCATCCGGGCGGTGACGGACAGGTCGTGGGTCACCAGTAGGATGCCCAGGCCGCGGTCAGCCCGCAGCCGGTCGAGCAAGTCGAGCAGCTGGCGCTGCGACACCAGGTCGAGATCGGTGGTCGGCTCGTCCGCGATCAGGAAGGCGGGGTCGTGCACCAGGGCCAGGGCGATCATCGCCCGCTGCAGCATGCCGCCGCTCATCTGGAACGGGTACAGCCGCAACAGCGCCCGGGGATCGTCGAAGCCGACATCGACCAGCAGCGCCGCCGCCCGGTCGGTGGCAGCCTGCCCGCGCAGCCCGGCCAAGGCGAGGCTCTCGCGGAAATGCCGGTCCAGCCGGACGATCGGGTTGAAGCCGCTGCGCGGGTTCTGCTGCACCAGCCCGGCCACCCGGCCGCGCAGCCCGGCCACCGCCGCGGCATCCAGCGGATGGCCGTCCAGCCGGATCTCACCCGCCGCCCGGCGGAGATTCGGCGGCAGCAGCCCCAGCACCGACAGGCAGCTCAGCGTCTTGCCGCTGCCGCTGGCGCCGACCAGGGCATGGACCTCGCCGCGCCGCACGGCGAAGCCGGCGCCGTCGACCAGGACCCGGCCGCCGGCCTCGATGCGCAGGCCATGGACGGAGAGGGAGGATGGCGCCGCGGTCAATGCACACTCTCCTTCAGGTTCGGGTCCAGCCGGTCGCGCAGCGCGTCGCCCAGCAGGTTGAAGGCCATCACGGTGAGGAAGATCGCGGCGCCCGGCAGCACGATCAGCATCGGCGCGGTCCAGATGAACGGCCGGGCGTCGTTGATCATGATCCCCCATTCCGGCGTCGGCGGCGCCACGCCGAGGCCGAGGAAGGACAGGCCGGCGACATGCAGCATCCAGTGGCCGAGGTCGAGGCTGGCCAGCACGGCCAGCTGCCCGCCGATCACCGGCAGCATATGGCGGCGGATCACGGCGATACGGCCGCCGCCGGCGACGCGGGCCGCGGTGACATAGTCGCGCGACTTCAACGACAGGGTCAGGCCGCGGACCAGCCGGGCATACCAGGCCCAGTGCGACAGCACGATGGCGATCACGACATTGGTCAGCCCGGTGCCCAGCGCCCCGATCAGGAACAGCGCCAGCACCAGGGTCGGGATGGTCATGAAGGCGTCGCAGATCCGCATCAGCACCGCGTCGACCCAGCCGCCGGCATAGCCGGCGATGCAGCCGACGACGACGCCGATGGCGACCACCAGCACGAAGACCAGCGCCACCGAACCCAGCGAGGCCCGCGTGCCCCAGACCAGCCGGGCCAGGATGTCGCGGCCGAGATGGTCGGTGCCCAGCCAATGCGCGGCGGAGGGCGGCAGCAGCTTCTGCTCCAGGTCGGCCGCCATCGGGTCGGGCGGGCCGAGCCAGGGGGCGAGCAGCGCGGCGCCGACCAGCAGCGCCACGACCAGGACCGCCAGGGCCAGCAGCGGGCGGCGCGTCACGCGGCCCCCCGCGCCAGCCGGATGCGCGGGTCGATCCAGGCGTAGACGATGTCGACCGCGAGGTTGCAGAGGACGAACACCGTGGTCATCACCAGGATGAAGCACTGCAGCGCCGGGAAGTCGCGGTTCGAGATCGCCTGCAGCGCGTAGCGGCCGACGCCCGGCCAGCCGAACACGATCTCGACCACCATGGCGCCGCCCAGCAGCTCGCCGATATGCAGGCCGACGGCGGTGACCGGCGGGATCAGCGCGTTCAGCAGGACGTGGCGGCCGACCACCACGCGTTCCGGCAGGCCGCGGGCGCGGGCGAAGCCGACATGGCGCTCGCCGAGATGCTCCAGCACGCTGGACCGCACCAGGCGGATGTTGATGCAGATCGACATCAGCGCCAGGGCGAAGGCCGGCATCAGCAGGTGCTGCAGCCCACCCTTGCCGAGCGGCGGCAGCCAGCGCAGCGTCACCGAGAACAGCAGGATCAGGAGGAAGCCCAGCCAGAAGCTGGGCAGCGACACGCCGAGCACGGTGAAGGCGCGGGTCAGGTGGTCCGGCCAGCGGCCCCGGCGCAGCGCCGCCCAGACGCCCAGCGGCAGGCCGAGCCCGATGGTCAGGGCCAGGGCGGCGCCGGCCAGCTGCAGCGTCGCCGGAAGGTAGTGCAGGATCTCCGGCAGCACCGGGCGGCGGGTGACCCAGGAGGTACCGAAATCGAGCGCCACGGCGCCGCCCAGCCAGGACAGGTACTGCTCGGCCAGCGGGCGATCGAGGCCGAGCTCGGTGCGGGCCAGCGCCAGGGCGGCGTCGGTCGGCGGGATCTGCGACAGCCGCAGATAGTCGAGCGCCGGGTCGCCATGGCCGAGGCGCAGCACCAGGAACACGCCGATCGAGACCAGCAGCAGCAGCGGTACCAGGGTCAGGACCCGGCGGAGGACGAAACCGATCATCCCGCCGCCCGGGTGATGCGCTCGAACGGGATCTCGTTCTCGGTGAAGCCGAACCGGTCGACCGCCACCCCGATGGGATGCACCGCGGTGACGGTGGTGTAGGAGACCGGCAGATACACCGCCTGTTCGTGCAGCGTGGTCAGCAGCCAGCGATAGTCGGCGCGGCGCGCTTCCTCGTCGGTCGAGACCAGCACCTGGCCGATCCGGGCGTCGATCTCGGCCTTCATCGCCAGGCCGCGCTGGGCCTGGTAGTCGGCATGCGACGGCACCCGCATCGAGCTCATGAAGGAATGCGGGTCGTAGGGCGCGCCCCAGCTGTCGCTGGTGATCATGCCGAAATCGCCGGAGCGCTGGCGGCTGCCGACCGAGTTCGACTCCTCGCCATGCAGGCGGATGGCGATGCCGACCGGCCGCAGGTCGGCCTGCACCGCCTCGGCGATCGCCTTCTGCAGCGCATCGGCGCCGGGGAAGTAATAGTCGATCGCCAGCTCCTGGCCGTCGCGCTGCCGGGTGCCGTCCGGCCCGGCCGCCCAGCCCGCCTGGTCCAGCAGCCGGGCCGCGGCGTCGCGGTCGAAGGCATAGGGGGGCAGGCCGAGATCGGTGTAGGGCAGGTTGGTGGCGAACAGCGTCTCTGCCGGCGCCTCCAGGCCCAGCAGCACGTTGCGGACGATCGAGCCGCGGTTGACGCCGTGCAGCACGGCCCGGCGCACGGCGAGGTCGGCGGTCGGCCCCTGGGTCGTGTTCATCGCCAGCAGGCGGGAGGACATCGGCGGCGAGATCGCGACGGTGAAGCGCGGATCGGCTTGCAGCCGGCGGATGTCCTGCGGGCTCAGCTGGTCGGTGCCGTAGGCCAGGTCGATGTCGCCGGTCTCCAGCGCCAGGCCGCGCGTGGTCGGGTCGGGGATAACCAGCACGGTGATGCGGGACAGCGCCGGCTTCGGCCCCCAATAGTCGTCGTTGCGCGCGAACACATCGCGCTCGCCCAGCGCGGTCTCGACCAGCTTCCACGGACCGGTGCCGACCGGAGCCGCGATGCCCTTGCTGGTGTCGCCGTCGGCCGGGATTGCCTTGGGCGACAGGAAGCGCAGCGGCCTGATCAACGACAGCTCGTACAGCGCCGGGTAGTAGGGCCGGCGCAAATGCAGCCGGAATGTTGCCGGGTCGGCGGCCTCCGCCGCCTCGATCTGGGCGACGATCTCGAGCCAGCTGTGCCGGTCGCGGTTCTTCAGCACGGCGTCGAAGTTGGCCTTCACCGCCGCGGCGTCGAAGGCGGCACCGTCGGTGAAGCGGACTCCCTGGCGCAAATGGAAAGTGTAGACCCGGCCGTCGTCGGACAAGGTCCAGTTCTCCGCCAGGCATGGCTCGATCCGCCCGCCCTCGCCGTAGCGCACCAGCGGCTCGTACAGCATCGACTGCGCGAACATCTGGTTGGGGTTGTACAGGTGCGGGTTCAGCGGCCCGACATTGGACGGCCAGGAATAGGTCAGGCTATCGCCGTCGCTCTCCGCCGCCCAGGCCGAGCCGGGCAGCCGGAATGCACCTGCCGCCGCGATCCCGGCCGCCCCCCAAGCCAGCGCCGCGCGGCGGGTGAGCACGGGGTTGCCCGAGCCGACCGGCGGAAACGATGCCATGGCGCACTCCTTGCTGTCGCAGCCATGGGCCGCCAGCCGGTCGACAGGACGGCTGGAACGGATAGAATCCGGTGACCCGAGGCGATTTGTATGAAGTCTTCTTCAGAACTTCATACGAAGCTCCTCCTGTCCTGTCTAGCGGCGATCGCCGCGGGAGCGGTGATGCAACGGATCACGATCAGCCTGGAAGACGAGCTGGCCGAGGCGCTGGACGCGCATGTCGCCGGGAAGGGCTACGCCAACCGGTCGGAGGCGGTGCGCGACCTGATCCGCGAGATGGTGGCGCGCGAGGTGGCGGCGACCGGGGATGCGGCGCAGACCGGCATCGGCGTGCTGAGCTACATCTTCGACCATGAGCGCCGCGACCTGGCGCGCCGGCTGACCCACACCCATCACGACCATCACGTGATGAACCTGTCGACGCTGCATCTGCATCTCGACCACCACAACTGCCTGGAGGTGGCGGTGCTGCGCGGCCCGGTCGGTGAGATCCGGGCGGTGGCCGACCAGGTGACGGCCGAGCGCGGTGTCACCTTCGGAGATCTCAGGCTAGTGGCCGATCCGGCGAAGTGATGAGTCTCTGACGGAATGTCGTCGGTCCTCAGTGAATGGCCGGTTCTGAGCGAACTGGAGCATGACCGCTTTGGCGACTGTCGATAACGCCGGGCGAACTGAATAGACGCGAGAGCAACCGGTGTTGCAGATGTCCGCTCTCGGAACGCGCGCGAAACGGCCGGAAATGGCGCCCTTCGGCCGGGCCAGATCGCTCAGCAGGCGCCCCGACCTGCAACACGAAGATCGGCGCGCTCCCAGGGCTTGCTTTCCAGATATAGATCGACACTCGGCAGGAACATCTCTCGCCATTCGCGCTCCCAGGCGCCCACGCCCCGCTGGAGCGCCGCGGAGAATGTCGTTGTAGCATCGCTGTCGACCCAGATCCGCAGGTCATACAGTGGCGCCAGCTCTGGATGCAGCGCCGAAACACCCTCGATGATGACGGGCTTTTCGAGCGTGATGGTCCGCGGCTCGTCTTGCACCTGGCGTCCATCCCAGTCATAGGGGCGATAGGCGCACCTCCCGTGCTGGGCAAGGGACTTCACTGCATCGAGGAACTCGTCGTAGCGGATATAGCCGAAGGGAAACGATGGCGAGGTCCGCGAGGGCCAGAGGGCTTCCGGTTTCACGAAATCGTCGAGATAGAGACATTCCGCGCCCAGGGCGCCGGCCAACCCGTCGGCGAGGGTCGATTTGCCCGACACCGGCAGTCCGTCGATCGCAATAAGACGTAACGCAGGTCTCGCGAGAGCGAGTGCCACTGCGTCATCAAAGCTGAGCTTCTGGCGTACGGTTGCCTTCATCCGTCTGAGCATCATATCGCAAATCCGCAAGCCGGCGCTTAGGATGCCGGCGAGGCGACGGTATCGGGACTGAGCCATGTCGGACGAGGCGGACCATCGCGGCTTCAATCAGGCACTGCTCTCCGCTCGAGAGCATGCACATCGGATCCTCAAGGCCGAGTTGGAGCGGGTTCGCCGCACCGGCGAGCTCAATGAGGCTGTGACCGACGAGCTGCAGCGCATCGTTGCCGAGTTGTGGAAGGAAAGCTTGAGCGCCCGGATGCCGATGCTTGGGGCTGCGGTTGAGGATCGGGCGGCCGAGACGATCCACGGGATCAGGAGCAAGGCCACCAACGAAGACCCCGATAGCAATCAGTGATGGCGGGCGAGACGGCTTCCGGGCGACAGCTCGTGTGTCCGCAATCGGGATACCGGCTCAATCACCGCTTGTGTTTAGGGCTTCGGATGCCGGCCCTGGCGCAGAAAGTAGTGCCGGGAGCGGGGCCGGCGTCCGAAGCCCTTCAGAGGAGGAAGCCGCGGTCAGCCCGAGAGGTGTCGGCCAGTTGAGACGAGGTTATGGGGATTGCGTTTCGCGCCAGGTGCCGAGCGGTTGGGGTGCGGGCGATGATGGCGGCCGCCAACGCCGTCCGGAGGTATCCGGAGCAATCGCAGTGCGGGCTGAGGCTGAGCCGGAGGCAAGAGAAGGACGGGTTTGACGGCGTTCGGCGGGGAGAGGCGCAGCCGGGCCGGAGCCGTGGCCGAAGGGCGACAGCATGGCGGGCTCGGGCGTGTCGGCACAGCGGCATTCATGAGGTGTCGAAGCAGAGGGGGAGGCTGGCGGCGGTGCACGGGGAGCGGCCGCAGCCGAAGCGTTCGATGATGCGCATGCGCCCGCCGCAGCAGGGGCAGGCCGGCAGGGCCGTGGTCTCCAGCTCATCCGGTTCGGGCTCATCGTCCGGCACGGCGGGCTGGTCGCTGGCCTGTTCGGCGATCAGCGTCCGGAGCCGGTCGAGATCGATCGCATTGGGGCCTTTCGCCAGCAGGCCGTAGTGGCGGATGGCCGAGCTCGCCTGACGGACTCCGGCGGCGGCACAGTGATGCCGCCGCCGGCTGCCGTGAGGAGCCAGGTCGCTCCTGGGTCACGACACACGGTGGCCGATATGATTTGCTGAGCGGGAAGCCCCGCTCACCATCTCAGACCATTCCGGATGAGGGCGTGTCGTTTTCGTCCGGCCGAGAGTTTGATCACGCCGCCCTGCACATGTCCCTCGGTTAGGCGTGCCGCGTCATCTGTAATGACCGCGCCGTTCACCCGAGCGCCGCCGCCCACCAGCAGGTCTACCAGCGGCACGCCCTCCCGCAGCCGATCAGCTTCGACGACGATTGCGGGCAGCCCGCCCGCTGCCCGGCCCCCTTCGAAAGCCTGTAGGGCGGTCTCGCGTGCGGCTTCCGCCGCGTCGCGTCCGTGACACAAGGTCGTCACTGCATCGGCGAGCACCTTCTTCCCCTGGTTGGCTTCGCTGCCTTGAAGCACCTCCAACCGCGCGATCTCGTCCAGCGGGAGCTCGGTGAACAGGCGCAGGAGGCGGCCGACGTCGCGGTCTTCGGTGTTCCGCCAGAACTGCCAGAAGTCGTATGGGGTGAGCCGTTCGGCGTTGAGCCACACGGCCCCTGAAGCGCTCTTGCCCATCTTGACGCCCGATGAGGTGGTGAGGAGCGGCGCGGTCAGGCCGAAGAGCTCGCGGCCGTCCGCCCGGCGCCCCAGCTCGACGCCGTTCACGATATTTCCCCACTGATCGGACGCGCCGAGCTGAAGCGTACAGCCGCGGGTGCGGGCGAGCTCCAGGAAGTCGTAGGCCTGGATCACCATGTAGTTGAACTCCAGGAGGGACAGCGACTGCTCGCCCTCCAGTCGCTGGCGCACGCTGTCGAAGGTGAGCATCCGGTTGATGGAGAAGTACCACCCGACCTCGCTGAGGAAGTCGATGTAGCCGAGGCGGCCCAGCCACTCGGCGTTGTCGACCATCACCGCATCGGTCGGCCCTTCGCCGAACACCAGGAGGCGGTCGAACACTCGCCGGATGCCGACGAGATTGGTCCTGATCTGCTCGCCATCCAGAAGCGGACGCGAGGTGTCGCGAAAGCTCGGATCACCGATCCTCGTGGTGCCCCCCGCCCATCAGGACAATGGGCTTGTGGCCAGTCTTCCGCAGCCAGCGCAGCATCATGATCGGGATGAGATGGCCGGCATGCAGGCTGTCGGCCATGAGATCGAAGCCGTTGTAGGCGATCACGGGGCCGGCGCAGGCCCGTGCGTCGAGCCCGGCCAGGTCAGTGCACTGGTGGATGAAGCCGCGCTCCGAGAGCGCGCGCAGGAAATCGGATCGCAGTGTGATGGGCTGATCGAGGCGTATCGACATCTCGGGTCTCCGTCATGGGCCGAAGGCCGGAGACCTCTTGCTGATGCACACGCCGCCGACCTTGCGGCGTCGTGGGTGTCAGGAAAATGACCTTGCGCGCCGCCCTATGGGAGCAGCGGGTAGTAGAAGCTCGAAGGTGGCGCGACTCGGGTCATCAGCTCTCAGTACATGTTGAGAATTTCCGGTGCAACAAATGCTTCTCCATCACGGCGATGTTTCGCAGCGTGCCGGTATCCATGTTGTCACTGGCTCGACGCCACGTCTGGGCGTGGGTCGGGGCTGATGAAGCCGTCGCGGTTCGGCATTTGCACCTTGGGCAGGGTGACGGCGTCGAGCACCGTGTCCTCGGCGACGATCTGGTTGAGGTAGAGGACGTAGGCCGACACGGCGTAGACCTGATCGTTGGTCAGCGATTGCGGCGCGTCGAAGGGCATCGCGCGCCGGACGAAGTCGAACAGCGTGGTGGCGTAGGGCCAGTAGCTGCCGACCGTGCGCACCGGCTTCACCGCGGTTAGCGTGCCCAATCCGCCGACCAGGGGGTCCATCGGCTTGCCCTGGCCGCGATCGCCATGGCAGGCGGCGCAGCTCTCCGCGAAGATTGCGGCTCCCTCGCGCACGCTGCCGCGACCGGGCGGCAGGCCCGTCCCGTCGGCGCGGACATCGATGTCCCAGGCGGCGATCTCGGCGGCGGTCGGAGTCCGGCCGAGGCCCAGGAGATGTGCTGCAGCCGCGCGTGCCGGCGGAGGAAGAGGACGCCCGAGCAAGGCCGGTATCGCGAAAGCCATAACGATCATCCCGCAGGCGATGATGATGCCCCGGCGGTTAGACGACATTGGACACCGCTCCCCCCGGCTGGACGCGCCAGGACTGGATGCCGTTGAAGTGATAGCCGGAATTCAGGCCGCGGGCCTCGATCAGCGCCGCCCGCTGCGGCTGGACATAGCCGGTGTCGTCGGTGGCGCGGCTTTGCAGCACCGCCGGCCCGCCGTCCCAGGTCCAGGGCAGGCGGAAGCGAGTCAGGCATTTCGGCAGGATCGGATCCTGCAACTGCGCTTCACGCCAGCTCCGGCCGCCATCGGTCGAGATCTCGACCCGGCGGATGCTGCCGTGGCCGGACCAAGCCAGGCCGGAGATCTCGTAGAAGCCGGGCTCCCTCAGGGCCTGGCCGCCCGACGGGAAGGTGATGACGGATTTCGCCTCCATCACGAAGGTGAACTGGCGCGCCCGCCCGTCGGGCATCAGGTCGGTGTATTTCGAGGTCTCCTCGCGGGTCTGGAACGGCTGGTCGCCGAGCTTCAAGCGGCGGAGCCATTTGATGCTCATGTTGCCCTCGTAGCCGGGCAGCACCAGCCGCAGCGGATAGCCCTGCTCCGGCCGCAGGCGCTCGCCGTTCTGGGCATAGGCCAGGATGGCGTCGTCCAGGGCCTTCTCGATCGGCACGCTGCGGCTCATCGCGGCGGCATCGGCGCCTTCAGCCAGGATCCAGCGCGCCTCCGGCCGGCCCCCGACCTGGTCCAGCAGGGTGGAGAGGGCGACCCCGGTCCATTCGCAGCAGCTCAGCAGCCCATGGGTCTCCTGCGCCGTCCAGCTCTCCTTGGCGCCGCTCCAGCCCGGGGTGTTGCCGGAGCACTCCAGGAAATGGATCCGGCTCACCGAGGGGAAGCGCAGGATGTCGTCCATGGTGAACAGCAGCGGCCGGTCGACCAGGCCATGGACGATCAGGCGATGCTGGTCCGGGTCGATCGCCGGCACGCCCGCGTGGTGCCGCTCATAATGCAGGCCGTTGGGGGTGATGATGCCGTGCAGGTGCTGCAGCGGTGTGCCGCTGGAGGCGGCGGTTGGCACCGGCGGCGGGGTGCGCGGCTTGCGCACGACGCCCTTCTCGAAGGGTGAGGGCAGGCCATAGGGCGGGCTGGTGATGGCGGCGCCCTGCTCACGGGTCCAGGGCGGGACGACGGCAGGAGCGTCCTGGCCGGCCGCGCCCCGGCCGGCTCCGATCGCGACGACCCCGCCGGCCAGGCTCAGCGCGCTGCCCAGGATGGCGCGCCGGGTCGGGAACTCCGGGGTGCCGGCCGCATCGGGGGCAGGTGGTCGTTTGCGGTCTCGCATGAGGTCGTCCTTCCGGGCGCCGCCACACGGCTGGACGAGGCTCTGGCTCGCCTCGGCACGACCACATGCGGATGCGCTCTTGCTTGTCTCTGAGAAGCTTGCAGCTGCCTCGACCGAGACCGTCCGCAGCGACACGGCTGCGCGTCAGTGGGCCAAGGCCTTCAGCCGGCTGATGGTCTCCAGCGTGCGGGTACAGGCCTCGGCGGCCTCGCGGCCCTTCACCCGGAAATGGTCGTGGAAGAAGCGGCGGTGCTCGTCGTGCTCATGGAAGCGCTGCGGCGTCAGCACGACGGACAGCACCGGCACCTCGGTGTCGAGCTGGACCCGCATCAGCGCATCGATCACCGCCGTCGACACGAATTCATGGCGATAGATACCGCCATCGACCACCAGGCCGGCCGCGACGATGATCGCGTAGCGGCCGGTCCTCGCCAGGAGCTGGGCGTGCAGCGGGATCTCGAACACGCCGGGCACCTCGAACAGGTCGACCGGGGTTCCGGCATGTGGGGTGTCGGCCAGAGCCGCCAGAAATGCCTCGCGGCTCTGGTCGACGATGTCCTCATGCCAGAGCGACTGGACGAAGGCGATCCGGCCGCCGCCCTCCGAGCGCTCCGGGGACAGCGGGTCGAGGGCCGGTCCCTTGACGAGTTGGTTCATCGCAGATTCTCTCGGTTCGATATGGCGGGCGGAGATGCCGTCCCGCCTAGGCGCGGATGGCGACGGGGGGCTGAAAGAACTGGCTCTCCGGCCGGCGCAGGCTGTAGTGCTCGCGCAGGGTCGTGCCGGCGTATTCGCGACGGAACAGCCCCCGCTCCTGCAGGATGGGCACGACCTGCTCGACGAAGACGTCGAACTGCGTGGGCAGGATCGGCGGCATGACGTTGAAGCCGTCCGCGGCGCCGGACGAGAACCAGTCCGTGATGATGTCGGCGATCTGCTCGGGCGTGCCGGCGGTGGTGAAGTGGCCGCGTGCGCCCGCCAGGCTGTGCAGCAGCTGGCGCAGGGTCGGACGCTCGCGCGCGACCAGGGCCGTGATCACCTGAGCCCGGCTTTGGGCGGCCTGCACGGTGCTGGGGTCGGGGAAGTCGTCGACCGACAGTCTGGCGTCGAGGTCGAGATGCGAGAAGTCGTGGCCGCCGAAGCGGTTGGACAGCCGCGCCAAGCCGACCTTCGGGTGGGTCAGCTCGTTGAGTTCGCGCCAGATCCGCTGCGCTTCCGCCTCGGTCGAGCCGATGACGGCGCTGAGGCCCGGCAGGATCAGGACCTGGTCCGCCGGGCGCCCCAGCACCGTGGCCTGGGACTTGATGTCGGCGTAGAACTCGATCGCGGCCGACTTCTCCAGATGAGCGGTGAACACGGCTTCGGCATGGGTCGCGGCGAAGCGGCGGCCGGAGGTCGAGGACCCGGCCTGCACGAAGACTGGCCGTCCCTGGGGCGAGCGCGGCAGGTTCAGCGGCCCGGCCACCTTGCGATACCGGCCGGCATGATTGATCCGCCTGATCCGGGACGGATCGGCATAACGGCCGGACTGCCGGTCGTCGAGCACCGCGTCGTCAGCCCAGCTGTCCCACAGCTTGGTCACCACCTCGACGAATTCGAAGGCGCGATCGTAGCGTTCGGCATGCTCGATCTGTCGATCATGGCCGAAGTTCGGCCCGGCCCCCGACACCCAGGAGGTGACGATGTTCCAGCCGATGCGGCCGCCGCTGATATGGTCCAGCGATGCGAACTGCCGCGCCAGGTTGAACGGCTCGGTATAGGTGGTCGAGGCGGTGGCGATCAGGCCGATCCGCTCGGTGGCGCCGGCGAGTGCGGCGAGGGTGGTGATCGGCTCCAGCCCCCCCTGGGCGACATGCTCGACGCCGTCGCCGATCGCCAGCGCGTCGGCCAGGAAGACGGAATCGAACAGGGCGGCCTCGGCCCGCTGGGCCAACTGCTGGTAGTAGCGGATATCGGTCAACGCGGCGGTGGTCGCGCCCTGGTGCCGCCAGGCGGCTTCGTGGTGGCCGCGGCCGTGGATGAACAGGTTGAGGTGCAAGGTCCGGCTCATGGTTCCACCTATCGGATCGTCTCTGGTCATCCGTGCCCGCCGACGCCGAGCGCGCCGAGCAGCTCGTCCCGCAGCGCCGCGAACCGCGAATCCGTCTTCTTGCGCGGATGCGGCAGGTCGATCGGTCGGTCCACCACGATCCTTCCGGCCTCCATGACCAGGACGCGGTCGGCCAGGACCAACGCCTCATCGACGTCGTGGGTGACCAGCAGCACAGTCGGCCGATGGATCTCGACGAGGTCGAAGAGGAGGTCGTGCATGCGGAGGCGGGTCAGGGCGTCGAGCGCCCCGAACGGCTCGTCTGCCAGGAGAAGCTGCGGATCCCGCACCAGCGACCGCGCCAGGGCCACCCGCTGCTGCTCGCCACCCGACAGGACGTTGGGCCAGGCGGTCTCGCGGCCGGCGAGGCCGACATCGGCGAGAGCGGCGCGCCCGCGCGCCTCGGCATCCGGCCGGCGCAGGCCGATGGTGACGTTCTGCAGGACGGTCTCCCACGGCAGCAGCCGCGAATCCTGGAACAGCACCGAGCTGCTGTCGGGAACCTCGATCGTGCCCCGCCCCTCGGCGTCGGCGTCGAGCCTGGCAAGAGCACGCAGCAGCGTGCTCTTGCCCGATCCGCTCTTGCCGATCAACGCCACGAACTCGCCGGCGGCGAGATCCAGCGAGATGCCGTCGAGCACGGTGCGCCCGGAGAAGCTGCGGGTGAGATTGCGGACGCGGACCGCCGCGCCACGAACCTCGTTAAGGGCCAGGGCCAGCGCCGTCACGAGCCGATGACCTTTCGATAGGCCAGGGCCCGGCGCTCCCACAGCCGCACCGCCGCGTCCGACAGCAGGCCGAGCGCGGCATAGATGACGAGGCCCACGACGATCACGTCGGTCTGGCCGTAGTCCCGCGCCCGGTTCATCAGATAGCCGATGCCCTCGCTGGTGTTGATCTGCTCGAGCACCACCAGTGATGTCCAGCAGGTGGTCACGGCCAGGCGCAGCCCGGTGAAGAAGCCGGGCAGCGCACCCGGCAGCGCGACGCGGCGGATGAACTCGCTTCGCGTCAGCCGGACCGTGCGAGCGAGCTCGACATAGCGGATGTCGATGCCGCGCAGCGCCGCGTGGGTGTTGATGTAGACGGGCACGAGGACGCTGGTCGCGATCAGGGTGACCTTCATCACCTCGCCGATGCCGAGCCACAGGATGGCAAGGGGGATGAGCGCGAGCGTCGGGATGGCGCGCTTGATCTGGACCAGCCCGTCGATCGAGGCTTCGCCGGCCCGGCTGAGGCCGGCGGCCAGGGCCAGGATCAGCCCTATCGCGACGCCGAAGCCGAGCCCAAGATAGGCGCGCCGGGCGGAGGCCAGGAAGTGGTCGATCAGCACGCCCTTCGCCACCATCTCGTAGCCCGTGACGAGGGCCGTCGAGGGCGCAGCCAGAAACCGCGGCGAGATCCAGCCCGCGAGCGAAGCGATCTCCCAGAGGACGAGCACCACCGCAGGGCCGAGCAGGATGCCGCCGGCCCGCAGCCGCCGCGGCGCCAGAGGCTTTGCGCCGGCTGCGGGTGCCGCATGGGCGACGCTGGCTCTCATAGTGCCGGACGACTTCGTCCGTGGGCCGAAATCAGATCGGATCTGGAAAGTCATGGCGCGTTCCCGCGATGCTGCGGATTCGTCACTTCGCGGCGGTCTCGATCACCTCGTCGAAGCGGAGGTCGAACTCCCTCGCGGCATCCAGCCGTTCCGGGATGTCGCCGGCCTCGAAGATCAGGTCGATGAGCCCTTGCTGCCGCGAGACCAGATCCCGCAGCAGCGGGAAGGAGATCTGTCCCTCCGACTGGACGATCGCCTTGCCGTCCGTCTCCTTCAGGTTCTGCCGGTCGACGTAGTAGGCCTTGACCCAGGCGTCGGGATTGGCCTTCGACCATCTCTTCGCCGCGATCCAGTGCCTCACGAAATCGCGGATGGCGGCGGCCTTGGCGGGATCGGCCAGAGCCTCCCCGCTGGCATAGAGATAGGTCAGCGATCGCGGCAGCCGGTCGTGCTCGGATCTCGGCAGCGCGCTCGCCTGCTGGTCGGCGAAGTCGGCGAGATATCGCGAGAAATGCGGCTCGTTCAGCGCCGCGACGTCCACCTGGCCGCTGCGGATCGCGTCCGGGAAGTCGGCGGCGCGGAGCGGCACGAGCGTCACGTCCGCCTTGGCCAGCCCGGCGGCCTTGAGGGCGTTCAGCACGAAGGGCTGCCGGCCGGTGCCCTCGGCATAGGCGATCCGCTTGCCGCGAAGCTCTTCGAGCCGGGACACCGTCAGGCCCGGCCGGACGGCGAACTGATAGTCCGGCTCGGAGGTGGCGAGAGCCGCCACGATGGGAATGGTCTCACCGGCCGCCTGTGCCTGGATCGGCGGCGTATTGCCAACCGTCGCCAGGTCCAAGGCTCTGGCCCGGAACGCCTCGAGGATGGCAGGGCCACCGAGGAAGTTGGCGTATGTCACCGCGGCGGCGAGTTTCTGCTGCTCGCCGGAGGCGATCATCAGGGTCTGCAGCGCTTCGTTCTGATCGGCGACCACCAGCGCTGTGCCGGCGGGGACCTCGGTCGGCAGGCTGCCGCCGGCCCGTGCCTGGCCTTGCAAGCCGCCGGCCAACAGCACCACGCCGAGCAGCGCCGAGGCCACCTTTGTTCGTCTCATCGTCGTTATCCTGTTCATCGATGGGCGCCGCCAGCTTTGGCGAGGTGAAGACGCCGCCCTTCGCTCCGATTTCACTCGATGATTCCGGATATAGATAAAAGAATCAACGATTGATGTGTATATAGCAAATTTATTAACATGATAATTAAGCTATATATGATATGCAGCCTTCCTCCCCTTGGCGCCTGCCGTCGTGCCCGGCAGGAGTCATGTCCTAGGCTTCAAAATAAATTACTGACATTATATGTTTAAATAAATTTATTGACTCCTGAATTTGTATTTATCCAGATAAAACATCTCCGCGTCGGCTTAAACCCACGCCCCAGTGCTTGGCCGATCACACCATCGTCAGCCCGCCGTGTGGATCGCACGGCTTCCCTCAGCTCTCGCACCGAGGAACCTTGCCGTGCCTGTTCCCGCATCGCTGCCTTCCGCCGCCCGACGGCGCATCGTCACCGCGATCGCCTGGGCCGCCCTCGTCTGTGCGGTCGGCCCTGCGCTGGCCGCGGACGCGCTGCCGGCCGACGCTCCCCTGCCAGCCGAGGTCCCGGCAGGCACAACGCTCGTGATCGGCGATCCGACCACCCAGAAGGCGCTGCAGCTCTCCGGCGAGATCGACAAGCTGCCGTTCAAGGTCGAGTGGGCGAACATCAGCGGCGGCCCGCGCACGATCGAGGCGTTCCGGGCCAATGCTCTCGATGTTGGCTCGGTCGCCGACATCCCGCCGATCCACGCGACCTGGACCGGCCTGCCGGTGAAGATCGTCGCCGCCAAGTTCCGGCAGGACCCGATCAACCACCCGATCTACCAGCTGGGCATCGCGCCGGGCGCCGCCGTCGGGACCCTGGCCGACCTGCGCGGCAAGAAGATCGCCTACAGCCCGGGTCAGGCCCAGGGCGCGCTGGTCCTGCGCATCCTGCAGAAGGCCGGCCTGTCGAAGACGGACGTGACGCTGGTCGAGCTGCCCAGCACTGGCGACGTCTACGTCAACGCGCTGTCCAGCGGTCTGGTCGACGCCGCCCCGATCGCCGAGGCCAACCAGCGCCGCTACGTCGCCAATTACGGCGGGGACGGCGCCAAGCTGATCCCGCACGGGCTGCGCGACGACCCGGCCTATCTCTACGTGCTGGGCACGTCGCTGCAGGATCCGGGCAAGGCCGCGGCGATCCGCGAATATGTGAAGGCCTGGGGCCGGGCGACGCAGTGGGTCGCGGCGCATCCGGAGGAGTGGATCGCCGGCTACTACGTCAAGGATCAGGGGCTGGACGCCGAGAGCGGCCGCTACCTGGTCGACTCCGCCGGGCTGCCGGACATCCCGGCGGACTGGACCGCCGTGATCGAGCGGCAGCAGGCGACGATCGACCTGCTGGCGGCCGAGACCGGCAAGCCCAGGCTGAACGCGGCCGACCTGTTCGACCGCCGGTACGAAAGCACCGCCGCCGCCGCGCTGGCGGGGCTGTAGGCGGGGGAGGGCAGGACCATGACCCCACCCCCCAGCGACTCCGCCCTGGCGCTCGTGCCGGCGCCGGACAGCCGGCGGTTCCGCAGCGAGGCCGCCCCGGACCCGCGACGATCGGCCCGACCACGCGCCCGCCGGCTCGGCCCGGGCCGGCCGATCGCCTATGGCTGGACCTTCGGCCCGCTGCTGCTGCTGGCGGTCTGGTCGGCCGGTTCGGCGACCGGGCTGATCGACACCCGCACCCTGGCGGCGCCCTGGACGGTGGTGACCACGGCCGCCGACCTGATCGCCGAGGGCCGGCTGCAGGACAACCTGCTGACCTCGCTCGGCCGGTCGGCCCAGGGGCTGTTCTGGGGCGTGCTGGCCGGGCTCGTGCTCGGCCTCCTCGCCGGCCTGACCCGGATCGGGGAGTACCTGATCGACGGGCCGGTGCAGATCAAGCGGGCGATCCCGGCCCTGGCGTTGATCCCGCTCCTGATGCTGTGGCTCGGCATCGGCGAGGGCATGAAGATCGCGACCATCGCCCTGATCGTCTTCGCCCCGGTCTACATCCAGACTCATGACGGGCTGCGCAGCATCGACAGCCGCTATGTCGAGCTGGCCGAGACGCTGGGCGTCGGCCGGCAGGACTTCCTGCGCCACATCGCGCTGCCGGCGGCGCTGCCCGGCTTCTTCCTGGGGCTGCGCTTCGCCGTCAACTACTCCTGGCTCGCCCTGGTCGTGGTCGAGCAGGTCAATTCCACCAGCGGCATCGGCTACATGATCGAGCTGGCGCGGACCTACGGCCAGACCGAGATCATCATCCTCGGCCTCGTGGTCTACGCCCTGCTCGGGCTCACCTCCGATGCGCTGGTCCGGCTGCTGCAGAGGAGGGTGCTGTCGTGGCGACGCACGCTGGCAGGTTGAGCGGGGCGGCGGTCCAGGTCCGGGGGCTGGTGCGCGGCTTCGGGGCGCGCACTATCCTCGACGGCATCGACCTCGACATCCGGCAAGGCGAGTTCGTCGCGCTGCTCGGCCGCAGCGGCTCGGGCAAGAGCACCCTGCTGCGGGCCCTGGCGGGCCTCGACCACGAGGTCACCGGCGAGGGGCGGCTGAGCGTGCCGCAACGGCTGTCGGTGGTGTTCCAGGATGCGCGGCTGCTGCCCTGGAAGCGGGTGCTCGACAACGTGCTGTTCGGTCTCGGCGGTCCGGATCCGCGCGGCCGGGCCGAGGCGGCGCTGGCCGAGGTCGGGCTGGCGGGGCGCGAGCGCGCCTGGCCGAACCAGCTCTCGGGCGGCGAGCAGCAGCGCGTCGCGCTGGCCCGGTCGCTGGTGCGGGACCCCGAGCTGCTGCTGGCGGACGAGCCCTTCGGCGCGCTCGACGCGCTGACCCGGATCCGCATGCACGGGCTGCTGCGCCAGCTTTGCGCGCGCCACCGGCCCGCGGTGCTGCTGGTGACGCATGATGTCGACGAGGCGATCCACCTGGCCGACCGCGTGCTGGTGCTCGACCGCGGCCGCATCTCCGTCGACGTCCCGATCGACCTGCCGGACCGGCATCCGGAGCGCGAGCGGCGGGTCGCCGAGATCCGCACCGAGCTGCTGCGGGAGCTGGGCGTCCAGGTCGAGGACCGCCTGACCGCCTGACGCCGCCGTCCCCTTCCATCGAAATCCCAGGAGGCCGCGATGCCCGGAACCGGCAGGCAGCTCAACCTCAACCTCTTCATCTATCCGGGCGGACACCACGAGGCCGCCTGGCGCTACGAGGGCACGTCGCTCGACCGCCTGCTCGACATCACCTACTACCAGGAGCTGGCCCGCCGGGCCGAGGCGGTGACGTTCGACGGCATCTTCTTCGCCGACGGACCGTCCCTGGCCGACACCATCCAATACGCCAGCCGCTTCCAGGTGGAGCCGCTGACCTGGCTGTCGGCGATCGCTGCGGCGACGGAGCGGATCGGCCTGATCGCCACCGCCTCGACCACCTACACCGAGCCCTACAACCTGGCGCGGCTGTTCGCCTCGCTCGACCATATCAGCCGGGGCCGGGCGGGGTGGAACATCGTCACCACCGCGGGCGCCCAGGCGGCGCAGAATTTCGGCCTGTCCGAGCATCCGGTGCATGCCGAGCGCTACGACCGCGCCCAGGAATTCGTCGATGTCGTCACCAAGCTGTGGGACAGCTGGGAGGACGATGCTGTGGTCGCCGACGCGGCCTCGGGCCTCTATGCCGATCCCGCCAAGATCCACGCCATCGACCATATCGGGCGCCACCTGCGCGTGCGCGGCCCGCTGAACGTCCCGCGCACGCCGCAGGGCCGGCCGGTCTATATCCAGGCCGGGTCGTCCGAGGACGGCCGCTCCTTCGCTGCGCGCTATGCCGAGGCGATCTTCACGGCGCACCAGACCCTGGCCAATGCCCAGGCCTTCTATGCCGACATCAAGGCGCGGGCGGCGGCGCTGGGACGCCGGCCGGAGCATCTGAAGATCCTGCCCGGCATCAGCCCTTTCATCGGCGGGACCGAGGCCGAGGCGCTGCGGCTGCAGGAGGAGTTCAACGCCCTGACCCAGCCGGAATACTCGCTGGCCCAGCTGCGCCGGATGATCGGGGTCGACCTCACGGGCCACGACCTCGACGGTTCGTTCCCACGCGCACTGGTCGCGGCGGAGGGCGAGCGCGCGGTCGGCAGCCGGTTCCAGGTCGTGCTCGACATCGTCGACCGCGAGCGGCCGACGATCCGCCAACTGCTGCACCGCCTGGCCGGCGCCCGCGGCCACTGGGTCACCGCGGGAACGCCGGAGCAGATCGCGGACCGGATCGAGGAATGGTTCACCAGCGGGGCCGCGGACGGCTTCAACGTGATGCCGCCCTATCTGACCGGCGGCTTCGACGCCTTCGCCGATCACGTGGTCCCGATCCTGCGACGGCGTGGCCTGTTCCGTGAGGAATATACGGGCACGACCCTGCGCGAGCATTACGGTCTGCCGCGGCCGGCCAGCCAGTACAGCCACCCGATCCAGGCGACGGCGTGATCCCAGCGGCCGCGCCGGCCCGATTCGTGCCAGCCCGAGCTGTTCCGCGATATCGTTGTCGGTATCGCAGCCAATGTCTCCATATGACGGGAGCGACCTGATGACCGACTTCCTCGCGACCACATCTGCCGGCGAAACGGCGGAGCGGCTGCTGGCCGCCCGCTACGGCGACGATGCCCCCGCGGCTGCGATCGTGAACGACGTCACCGCGCTGCTGCTGGGGCACCGGTCGGTCCGGGCCTTCCTGCCCGATGCCCTGCCGGACGGCACGATCGAGACCCTGGTGGCGGCCGCCCAGTCGGCCTCGACCTCCTCGAACCTCCAGGCCTGGAGCGTCGTCGCGGTCGAGGATGCCGCGCATAAGGGTCACCTTGCATCGCTGGCCGGCAATCAGGATTTCATCCGCCAGGCGCCGCTGTTCCTCGTCTGGCTGGCGGATTTCGCGCGGCTGCACCGGCTGGCGGACGCCCAGGCGGCGGCGGTCGACGGCGCGGCCTACACGGAGGCGTTCATCCTCGGCGTCGTCGATGCGGCGTTGGCGGCGCAGAACGCCGTGGTCGCGCTCGAATCCCTCGGCCTGGGCACGGTCTATGTCGGCGCAGTGCGCAACCATCCGGACGAGATCGCCCGGGCCCTCGCGGTGCCGGGCCATGTCTTCCCCGTCTTCGGCCTCGCCGTCGGGTGGCCGGATCCGGCGAGCCCTGCCTCGGTCAAGCCGCGCCTGCCGCAACGGGCCGTGCTGCATCGGGAAACCTATGATCCGGGTCCGCAGGCGGATGCGGCGTCGGACTACGACGCGACGCTCAAGGCTTTCTGGCGCGGCCAGGGGCTCGGCCGTCCGCCCTGGACCCGCCAAGTGGTCAACCGGCTGCGCGACAGCGAAGCGCTGCATGGCCGCGACCGCATCCGCGACTCCCTGAACCGGCTCGGCTTCCCGCTGCGCTGACGGGACCAGCCGGACCTCACCTCACAGACTGCGAAGCGATCCCATGAGCGGCACGTCCGAATTCCTCTGGTACATCCCGAACGACGTCAAGGCCGGGCACCGCGGCGACACCGCCGTCGAGAACCACAACAGCCTCGAGGCGCTGACCAACCACGCCAAGGCGCTGGAGGATCATGGCTGGAAGGGCGCGCTGATCGGCACCGGCTGGGGCCGGCCCGACACCTTCACCGTCGCCGCCGCCCTGGCCGCGCGGACGACGACATTCGAGCCGCTGATCGCGATCCGGCCGGGCTACTGGCGCCCCGCCCATTTCGCCTCCGCCGCGGCCACGCTGGACCACCTGACCGGGGGCCGCGTCCGGGTGAACATCGTGTCGGGCCAAGACAACCTCGCCGCCTATGGCGACAGCGAGGGCGACCAGGCCCAGCGCTATTCCCGGACCCGGGAGTTCATGCGGCTGGTCCGCAGGCTGTGGACCGAGGAGGCCGTCACCCATGAGGGCGAGCACTTCCGCGTGACCGAGTCGACCGTGGTGCCGCGCCTCCCGATCCGCGGCGACCGCCGGCATCCCAAGCTGTATTTCGGCGGCGCCTCAGAGGCGGCGGAGCGGGTGTCCGCGACGGAGGCCGATGTCCAGCTGTTCTGGGGCGAGCCGCTCGACGGCGTCCGGGAACGGATCGACCGCCTCAGGACGCTGAGCCGGCAGCTCGATCGCGACCTGCCGCCGCTGGAGTTCGGGCTGCGGATCACCACGCTGGTCCGCGACACCACGGAGCAGGCCTGGACGGATGCCAGGGCCAAGGTCGAGGAGATGGCCAGGATCAAGGGCGCCGGCTGGCATGACCATCGGCAGTCGGTCGCGGTGGGCCAGCAGCGCCTGTTCGATGCCCATGCGCGCGGCGAGGTGCTGGACGACAACCTCTACACCGCACCGGGCCGGTTCGGCGGCGGCGGCGCCGGCACCACCTGGCTGGTCGGCTCGGCGGCGGACGTCGCTCGGTCGCTGCGCAGATACCGGGATCTCGGCATCACGCATTTCGTGCTCTCGGACACGCCGTATCTGTCCGAGATCAGGCGGCAGGGCGACCAGTTGCTGCCACTGTTGCGAAGCTGAAGCATCTGGGCGGGACGGGGGCATTGCGAGGCTCCCGCCCGATTCCGGCGGGAGCATCCGAGATAGCCGTGACTGAGAGACGGCGACCTCAGCGGGGCCTGCCGACCGGCTCCAGCCAATGATGGACCGGATTGGCTCCGAAACGCGCTCGCGACCGCTTTTTAAGCCTTGGTTCGTGGACGCCGCTTCCGTGCCGGTTCCACCGCGGCAGCCGGCTTTGTCTCGACCGGCTTCGCCTCTTGCAGTCGCCGGCCCAAGCCGATCGACTTCGCGAGGGAGCTGTGCTGCTGGGCGTAGTTCGGCGCCACCATCGGGTAGTCCGCCGGCAGTCCCCAGCGCTCGCGGTATTGATCCGGCGTCATGTTGTAGGCGGACGACAGATGCCGCTTCAGCATCTTCAGCTTCTTGCCACCCTCGAGACAGACCAGATAATCCGGGGTTACGGATTTCCGGATCGGCACCGCCGGCTCCGGACGGGCTGCCGCCGGCTCAGGCGCCTTGCCGAGGCCGCTCAGGGCAGTAAAGACCTGAGCGATCAACGTCGGCAGATCCGTCTGCGCCACGCTGTTGTTGGCGACATGAGCCGAGACGATCCGCGCGGTGAGGCGGCGCGTTTCGTCTGCGGTTATATCTGATGTTGCTATGCCGACTTCGTTCATCAATGACTCCGATATGATCGCAGGATTGTATCGTCCGCAGATTGGCGGGTGTCACAGTCTAGTATGGTGTAGAATTTGGCTTTGCAATAGAGTTTTATTCGTCCCTGAATTTTTTGCGACTGTCTATGCTCGGGGACCTCAATTGGATTGAGGATCAGGATGCCATTGCACTAAAGGAAGGACCTTCATCGAATTTGCCATTACTAGCATGCCGGCTGTACAGAATTGCGCGCCGTCCGGCAGCCTCGGCCGCGAACGGATCACCGTCGGGATTTCCAGGATCATGATCTGAACTGCACTCAAGGGTCCGAGGGAGTCGGCGAAGGCAGACGGATCGGGCTGACCAGGTCGAGCCCCGGCGATGCCGAGGCTGGGCTCTATTGCGCCACGCGCCGGTGGCGCCGAGCTCCGCCGAGCCGCCGGCGGCGTCTCGGCCCTTTCGGGTGACGATCCCTCGTGTCCATGCGGTGCGGCCCGGTCGGGACCACACTGGTCGGTTGCCGGCTGCGCCGTCGCCATGCTCAACCGCCCAGGGTGGCCTGGTTCCGCCCGGTCTCGCGTGGCGCTCGTCGCGGTCGCCGGCTGCGCCGTCGCTATGCTCGACCGCGCCGGGATCCTGTGTGAGCCCGGCCGCCGTTGTCGGCCGGGCCGAGGGGAGCTGCGCTCCCAACTTGCCTCGATAGCCCGACCGCTGCGCACAGATGGCCGTATCGCTCCGAAGGATGCATCGACCTCTTTGGCGATATCCGCCGTTCCCGAGGTGTTGAGGCACCCTATTTCTCGATGCCTGAACGACAGTCTGTTCGAGCGGCATAGACCGCGGTCGGACTGAGCCACGGAGGGGCGGCTGCCGGCTCCGAGACTTCATCCGGGCGACGCGACGATGATCCGCTGCGGCGCAAGGCCGTCGGGGCCACGCCGTTCCGCCCCACGACTGGTCTTTGCCGCCCTGGCACCTGTCGGAACCGGTCGCTGCTCTCTCCGTGCCGCCGATCCCCTTGGAGTGGAACCGCGGGCCGCCATGTCACCTCCCGGCCCGTCCGCAGGCACACCCATGCCGCCTCGGATGGCTCGATCTGGCCGAGGGAGCGGCTCTCGCCTCGATCGCGGGTCCGCAACGGCGGGCGCCGGCTTTTTTCCGCCGCCGGGCGGGCCCGGCTTTGCATCGCCAGGCAAAAAAGCCGGCGCCCGCCGTCCTGCGCTGCGCTGCGGGCCTGCGGCTGCGGCGCGATCGCCCCTCGGCCTTGTGATCGCCATCGAGGCCGCATGGGCGCGGCCCGAGAACGGAAGAGGAGACCTACTATGGCGACCATCGGCACCTTCAAGTCCGCGGACGGCTTGTCCGGCGCGGTCCGCACCCTGACCCTCAACGTCAAGGCGACCATCCGCCCGGCCGAGCGCGAGAACGACAAGGCCCCGGACGACGCATGGCGTGCCGCGGCTGTGAACGATTCGACGGCCTGCTAATTCATAAACCCAGCTCATAAGATCATGCTGGTTCCACTGCCTAATCGTATGCCCCGCCGGCTTCTATAGTCGCGGCATGCCCTCTAATTCAGCCACAGGCGCGACGGACTCGCTGCTTCCGTCGACCGCCGATGCAGGCGATGGCCGCACGATCGCGGCCTTGCTGCCGATCATGATGCTCGTCCTGATCGTCTTTCTGATCATCGGGCTGGCGTTGCCCGTGCTGCCCCTACACATCCATCAAGAGCTCGGACTCGGAACTTTCGTGGTCGGGCTCGTGACGGGCAGCCAATTCGCGGCTGCTGTGCTCTCCCGCGTATGGTCGGGAAGGTATGCCGATCAGCGGGGCGCCAAACGCGCGGTTCTCACCGGCCTGGTGGCTGCGGCCGCGGCGGGAGGGCTGTACCTCTTGTCGCTACGCTTTCTCGACACCCCGTCGATCTCGGCCGCCATCCTCCTGCTCGGCCGCGGGCTGCTGGGTGGTGCTGAGAGCTTCATCATCACCGGGGCCGTCAGTTGGGGCCTGGTGCTTGCCGGGCCGGAGCGCGCAGGACGGGTCATCGCCTGGATCGGGATGGCGATGTTCGCCGCCCTCGCGTTCGGGGCGCCGCTCGGCACCGCCCTCTACGCTGCCGGCGGTTTTACGGCGGTTGCCGCTGTGACGGTGCTGGTGCCGGCGGCGGCGATCCTGCTGGCTGGCCTGCTGCCGTCCGTGCCGCCGCCGGGCGGCTCGCGTCCCTCGCTTCTCACGGTTGCCCGCGCCGTCTGGATGCCTGGGCTCGGCTCGGCGCTCAGCAGCGTCGGCTTCGGTGCGATCATCGCCTTCGGTTCGCTGCTGTCGGCGGATCGCGGCTGGAGCCCGATCTGGCTGGTGTTCAGCTCCTTTGCCACCGCTTTGGTCGCCGCCCGCCTGGTCTTCGGCCATCTGCCCGACCGGCTGGGCGGCGCACGGGTGGCCCTGGTATGCGTGCTGATCGAGGCGGCCGGCCTGGCGCTGATCGGGCTGGCGGCCGACCACGTCTGGGCGGCGGCCGGGGCCGCGCTCGCCGGCTTCGGGTATTCGCTGGTCTATCCCGGGCTGGGCGTCGAGGCGGTCCGCCGCGCCCCGCCGCAGAGCCGCGGCGTGGCGATGGGCACTTACACTGTCTGCCTCGACGTGGCGCTCGGCTTCGGCAGCCCGGCGCTGGGGCTCGCCGCAGGCTGGACCGGGTTGGGATCGGCATTCCTCGTGAGCGCGCTGGTCGCGCTCGGCGCCGCGGCCATCGCCCTGCGGCTGGCCCGCAGGACGCCGCATGCGACCACTGACGGGGGCCCCGAATGAAGTTTCTCGCCGTCGCCATTGCGGCCTTGTGCCTGACGGCCGCCCCGGCGGCGCAGGCGGGGCCGCCACAGGAGGATCTGCACATGGCCGCCTCAGCCCTGGAAAGGTACCGGCAAGACGTTCTGCTGGGCGATGTCTGGAAGCGCCCGGACCTGTCGGCGCGGGATCGCAGCATCGTCACCGTCGCCGCCCTGATCGCGCGCAGCCAGACCGTCGAGCTGCCGTTCTATCTCGGCCTCGCGCTCGACAGCGGCGTGACGCCCCGCGAGATCTCCGAGATCATCACCCATCTCGCCTTCTATTCCGGCTGGGGCAACGCCGCGGCGGCGACCGCCGTCGCCAGGGACGTCTTCGCCGCGCGCAGCATCGGCGGCGACCAGCTGCCCGCGGCCTCGCCGCCGTTGCTGCCGCTGGACGAGGCGGCGGAGGCGCAGCGCGCGACGCGGGTCGAGGAGCAGTTCGGAACGGTCGCGCCGGGGGTCGTGCAGTACACGACCGATGTGCTGTTCCGGGACCTGTGGCTGCGCCCCGATCTGGCGCCGCGCGACCGCAGCCTGGTCACGGTCAGCGCCCTGGTCGCCGCCGGCCAAGTCGCGCAAATGCCCTATCACCTGAACCGCGCCATGGATAACGGCCTGACCCAGCCGCAGGCTGCGGAGGTGCTGACGCAGCTGGCCTTCTATGCCGGCTGGCCGAACGTCTTCTCGGCGCTGCCAGTGGCGAAGGACGTGTTTGAGAAACGGCCGAGATAGCGGATGCCGGATCCGTATATCCGCCTGGCGGAGCTTGAGATTGACCCCGCCCGGCGTGAGGAGTTCAGCGCCGCGATCCGGGACGAGATCGAGATCGCCATCCGCGTCGAGCCGGGCGTGCTGGCGCTCCATGCCGTGTTCGAGAAGGACAACCCGGCCCGCGTCCGGGTGTTCGAGATCTATGCCGACGAGAGTGCCTATCGAACCCATCTGGACACCCCGCATTTCCGGAAATTCCGGGCCGCCACCGAGGCCATGGTCCGGTCCCGCCGGCTGCTCGACGCCGTGCCCATCGTGCTCGGCGCGAAGGCAGGCTGACAGCCGTCCGCGGCCTCAGCCCCGGTGGCGCAGCGCGTCGACCATCAGGGCGAAGGCGGCGGAGGATTGGCGCCGGCTCGGATAGTACAGGTGATAGCCCGACCAGGGCACACACCAGTCCTCCAGCACCTGCTGCAGGCGGCCCTTCGCGAGATGGGGCCGCGCCAGGTCCTCCGGCACATAGGCCAGGCCGAAACCGGCCAGGGCAGCGTCGAGCACCTCAAAGATGCCGTTGAAGACCAGCTGGCCCTCCACCCGCACCTTCATCTCCCGCCCGTCCTTCTCGAACTCCCAGGCATAGAGCCCGCCATAGGTCGGCAGCCGCAGGTTGATGCAGCGATGCGCGACCAAGTCCTGCGGCGTCCGCGGCGACGGCCGCTCCGACAGGTAGGATTTCGACCCGATCACAGCGAAGCGGATGTCCGGCCCGATGCGCACCGCGATCATGTCGCGGGCCACCTGCTCGCCCAGGCGGACGCCGGCGTCGTAGCGTTCCGCCACGATGTCGGTCAGCCCGTAGTCGATGGCGAGCTCGACCCTGATGTCGGGATAGCGGGGGAGCAGCTTCTCCAGCTTTGGCCAGAGGATCGACCGGATCGCATGGTCACCGGCGGTGATCCGGATGGTGCCGGCTGGCGTCCTACGCAGCTCGCTGACCGCGGCCAGCTCGGCCTCGATCTCCTCCAGCCGCGGGGCGACGGTACCGAGCAGGCGCTCGCCGGCCTCAGTCAGCCCAACGCTGCGCGTCGTGCGGGTCAGGAGTCGGATGCCGAGCCGGGTCTCGAGCTGGCGGATGGTCTGGCTGAGCGCCGACTGCGAGACGGCCAGCTTTGCCGCCGCCTTGGTGAAGCTGCGCTCCCGTGCGACGGCGACGAGGGCCACGAGATCGTCCAGGCTGGTGCGCTGCATTTATCGCCGCTCCTTATAGGTGCATGCAGATTACAGCGACTAACGCTGGAGAAACGACGCCTTACATTCCGGATCTCGACACCAGCCGCCGGGACGACGCGATGATCACGCGCAGACGCATTCTCGCCGCCACTGGTGGTCTCGCCCTGATCGCGGCAGGAACGGCCGCGGCGCAAGCACCGGCCATGCCAGGAAGGATCGGATCCATGCAGATCACACGAGGCGGTTCGCAGCCGTCCCGCAGGGGACCGGCGGAATACTTCGCCGGTGCGGTCCGCATCGACCCGCTGTTCCAGGCACCCGAGCCGGCACGGGCCGGCGGCGCCAGCGTCACCTTCGAGCCGGGCGCCCGCACCGCCTGGCACACGCATCCGCTCGGCCAGACCCTGATCATCACCGCGGGCCTCGGCTGGGTGCAGCGCGAGGGCGGGCCAATCGAGGAGGTCCGGCCCGGCGACGTGGTCTGGTTCCCGCCCGGGCTGAAGCATTGGCACGGCGCGACGCCGACCACGGCGCTGACCCACATCGCCATCAACGAGAGCTTGGACGGTCGCAACGTCGACTGGCTGGAGCAGGTCGCCGACGAGCAGTACCGCCGATGAGCGCCGCCATGGCATGGCCGGCGGACGAGCTGCGCCGGATCGCAGCGGCCGACGATCTGCACATCGCGCCGTTCCGCGAGGATGGCCGAACCTATGGCACCCCGACCTGGATATGGTCCGTCGCGGTGGAGGGCGACCTCTATGTCCGCGCCTACAACGGCCAAGGCTCCCGCTGGCACAAAGCGGCAATGCGGCAGAAGGCTGGACGGATCATTGCCGCCGGCCTGACCCGGGACGTTGCTTTCGAGCCTGTCGAGGAGCCGATCCAGGACCGGATCGACGAGGCGTACCGAGCGAAGTACGGCGGAAGCCCCTATCTCGCCGCGATGACCGGCGCCCGCGCCCAAGCCGCCACTGTCAGGATCGCGCGGCGCGAGGCCAAGGAACCATCGGCATGACCAGCGGCATCGAAGGCACGGCCAGGGAACGGTCAGATTCGAAAGGGATTCGCGCGGCCTGTACGGCTGCGGCTCCGCTCGAACCGCCGGCAGCGCTGTCAGACATGGGGAAGAGGTGATGCAACGTGTCGTACTCAGAGAATTCGGCGGCCCTGAGCAGCTCATCGTCGAGACGGCAGACGGCCTGATCCCCGGTCATGGAGAGGTGCTGGTCGATGTCGACGCCGCCGGGATCAATTTTCTCGATATTACCCAGCGGGGCGGGGCATCCAAGGTGCACACTGTCCAGCTCCCACTTGTGCTTGGCCTTGAAGGCGTAGGGCGCGTAAAGGCCTTGGGAGAAGGCCTCCGGGAGACTTCCGGGGGCCTGAAGGTTGGCTCGCGCGTCGCCTGGATGGATATCCGAGGCTCGTATGCAAGCGAAGTGGTCCTTCCTGTCAACCGCGCCGTCGTCCTTCCGGAAACCTTCTCGGTGAGCCAGGGTCTGCTTTTCCAGCCTCTCACCGCGCAATATCTCGTCCACGAATACCGGAAGGTCAGGCCGGGCGACCGCGTGCTGGTTCATGCGGCGGCCGGCGGAGTCGGACAACTTCTCGTCCAATGGTTCAAGTATCTGGGCGCCTGGGTCGTCGGCACCGTGTCCAGCGAGCAGAAGGCGTCGGCCGTTCGCAGCCTCGGCGTCGATGCCATCATCGTGTACGGAGCCGATTATGAATTCGTCGACGAGATCATGGCGCTCACCGATGGCAAGGGTGTCGATCTCGCCTTCGATGGCTTGGGCGAGAAGACCTTGGTGAACACCATCGCGGCGCTCACCCGCGGCGGCACCGTGGTCTCGATTGGCGCCGCTTCGGGACCCGTTCCGGCGATCCAGCCGACTCAGCTCACCCAGAAAGCGCTGCGTCTGGCGGGCGGTTCGGTGTTCACCTATGTCGCAGATCCGGCAGAGCTGCAGCAACGCGCGTCGCAGGTCATGGCCGCCGTTCAGGCGGGCTGGCTACGACTGGATAGCGCGACAGCGTACCCGCTCGATTGTGTATCCGACGCCCATCGCGACATTGAGAACCGTCGAACGCAGGGCAAGCTCTACCTCGCACCATGAGCATTCGCCTAAGCCGATACGGGGCTCGGCGCCGATCTGCACCGCAACTGCTGCGGGGCGATCATCGCGTCGCCTTGGTTTGCGAACGAAGACCGTCGACAAAGACGTCCAGCAGTTTCAGCACCGTGTTCTGCCAGCCGGGTTGGTCGTGCATGTAGCACATGCCCACGAGCGCCCGGAGGAGATCCTCGGCGCCGATGTCAGGGCGGATCTCGCCCGCCGAAACGGCTTGGTCCAGCAGCGTGCCGGCAGCTTTCGTCAAGCGGTCGAACGTGTAGGCATAGAGATCTTGCCGGCCGTGCGCAGCAAGCGCCAACGCCGCCAGCATGCCCTTCTTCGTGGCGACCAGCTCGACGTTGGACCTGAGCCAGGAGCGCAAGGCATCGACCGGCGCGGCCTCGCCCTTCAACTGCTCGGCCAATGCCCCAAGCTGCTCCACTTCGCGCCGATAGACCGCCTCGAACAAAGCGTCACGGGTCGGGAAGTGCCGGTAGAGGGTGCCGATGCCGACCCCGGCCCGCCTTGCCACGGCTTCGAGGCTGGCGTCCGGTCCCCCGGCGCTGAACACGGCCTTCGCAGCCTCCAGGACGCGCTCGCGATTGCGGATCGCATCGGTGCGTGGCTTGCGGGTGGTCTTTGCGGGGCTCTTTTCCATATTCCTCGTTTGGGCGCCCATCCTGCTTGTAAAACGGAGGGTGCCTCCGTATATTGTCCGAACGGACGCGCTTTCGAGACGCCCTGTCGATCAACGCGGGCGCCTGGTGTCCTCATAGCACGCAAATCGGGCCGTCCGGCCCCCGCCGCGCCTCTCCTGCGGCTGCCATGCCTTCGACGATATCACCGATCGGAGTCCTGCATGAGTTTCTCGATCAGCCTCGCCGTAAACGGTGTACGGCATGACATCGAGTTGGATGATCCGCGGGTCACCCTCCTCGATCTTCTGCGCGAACGCCTCGAACTGACCGGCACGAAGAAAGGGTGCGACCGCGGCCAGTGCGGCGCCTGCACGGTGCTGGTCGACGGTCGCCGCATCAATTCCTGCCTGGCGCTCGCCGTCAGCCATGACGGTGCCGACATCCTCACGATCGAGGGCGTCGCCCGTGGCGACGAGCTTCATCAGGTCCAGGCCGCCTTCATCGCCCATGACGGCTTCCAGTGCGGGTACTGCACGCCGGGCCAGATCATGAGCGCCATCGGCCTGATCCGGGAGGGCCAGGCCGGCGATGACCCGGAGCGCATCCGCGAGGGCATGAGCGGCAATCTCTGCCGATGTGCGGCCTATGCCGGGATCACGGAGGCGGTGCTGGAGGCGCAGAGAAAGCTGGCCGAGGCGGACCGGAGGGACGCAGCGTGAAGAGCTTCGATTACGTCAGGCCGGCCACGATCTCCGATGCCGTCGCGGCTGCAGCCGCGCCCGGGTCCGCCTACTTTGCGGCGGGCACGAACCTGCTCGACCTGATGAAGGGCGGCGTCTCCCGCCCCGACCGCCTGGTCGACATCACCCGCCTGCCGGGGCTCGACAGCGTCGAAGCCCTGCCGGATGGGGGTGTTCGAATCGGCGCCCTGGTTCGCAATGCCGACCTCGCCCACGATCCCGATTTCGCCCGAAGCTATCCGGCGGTGGCGGAGGCGCTGCTGTCCGGTGCCTCCGCGCAGCTCCGCAATGCCGCGACGGTCGGCGGCAACCTGCTGCAGCGGACACGCTGCGCGTACTTCTACGATACCGCCAGCGCCTGCAACAGGCGCGAGCCAGGCGCCGGCTGCGACGCCCGCGACGGCGAGAACCGGCTGCATGCGGTGCTCGGCTGGAGCGACGGCTGCATCGCCACCCATCCCTCCGACTTCTGCGTGCCGCTCGTCGCGCTGGATGCCGTGGTGGAGGTGGAAGGCAGGGATGGCCGCCGCGAGATCGCCATCGAGGATCTCCACCGGCTGCCGGGTGCGACGCCCGACCGCGAGAGCGCGCTCGAGCCGGGCGATCTGATCGTCGCCATCCGCCTACCGGCCGCGGCCGGCGCATTCTCCGGTCATGCCCGCTACCTCAAGGTGCGCGAGCGCACCTCCTACGCCTTCGCGGTGGTTTCGGCCGCGGCGGTGATCCGCCTCGAGGACGGCATGATCCGGGAGGCGCGGCTGGCGCTCGGCGGGGTGGCGGCCAAGCCCTGGCGCGCGCGGGCGGCGGAGACAATTCTTGCCGATGCCAGACCGGGCGCAGCGGCCTTCCGGCAGGCCGCGCAGGCGGCTCTGGCCGACGCCAGGCCCTCGGGCGACAACGCGTACAAGATCGAGCTCACGCGCCGGGTTGTCGTCCGCGCCCTGACGCTCGCCGCGGCCGGCACGCCCGAGCGCCTTCCGGCCCTTCCGGCCTCTCCGTTCTCATCCGCTCCCGGAGCGCTCCTCGATGACTGAGATCCGCCCCACAGCCGCTCCCGCCCATGCGCGCCACGGCTCCAGCATCGGCCAGCCGCTGACGCGCCGCGACGGCGTCCTGAAGGTGACCGGGGCTGCCCGTTACGCTGCCGACAACCACCCGGCGGGAATGCTGCACGCGGTGCTCGCGGTCAGCAGCATCGCCCGTGGCCGGGTGACGGCTCTCGATGTCGATGCGGCCAAGGCGCATCCCGGCGTGATCGAGGTCATGACCCCTGGCAACCGACCGCCGCTGGCGATGGACCCGGACGAGAAGTCGAACCCGTTCATGTTCCGGATCGATGTCCTGCAGAACGACAGGGTGCGCTACGCCAACCAGCCGATCGCGGTGGTGATTGCCGAGACGCTGGAGGCGGCGACGGAGGGCGTGGCACTGCTGTCGCCGACATACGAGACCCTGCCGGCACGGGTCGGGCTCGACGCCGGCGAGAGCTTCGTGCCTCCGGCCGTCGGCGTCGGCAATCCGGCCCAGGTGCAGCGGGGCGAGGTCGGGGCCGCCCTTGCCGGCTCGCCGAGCCGTGTCGAGGCGACCTATGAGACCCCCAGCCAGTACCACAATGCGATGGAGCCTCACGCCATCGTGGCCGCCTGGGACGGCGATGCCTTGTCGATCGACACGCCGAGCCAGGGCATGGCTATGGCCCAGGGCCGCATCGCGGGGCTGTTCGGCATCCCGCCCGAGAAGATCCATATTCGCAGCCCGTTCCTCGGCGGCGGCTTCGGCTCCAAGGGCCTGATCTCCGGTCCACAAGTCCTCGGCATCCTGGCGGCCCGGCTGGTCGGCCGGCCAGTCAAGCTGGTGCTGCGCCGCGAACAGATGTACGGGCCGGTCGGCCATCGCGCACCCACCCGCCAGACGCTGCGGATCGGCGTCGATGGCGAGGGCCGGATGACCGCGCTGGCCCATCACGCGAAGACGACGTCGAGCAGCTTCGACGACTTCTTCGAGCCGGCGGCCGACGCCTCGCACACGCTCTACGCCAGCCCGGCCATCGCCACCTCCCACGACGTGGTCCGCGTCGACACCGGCACGCCGCTGTTCATGCGGGCGCCCGGGGAGGCCACGGGCTCGATCGCGCTGGAGAGCGCGATCGACGAGGCGGCCTGGGCCTCCGGGATGGACCCGCTGGCCTTCCGGCTGAAGAACTACGCCGAGGTCGAGCCGATCTCCGGCAAGCCGTTCTCCTCCAAGGCCCTGCGCGAGTGCTACGCGGAGGGCGCGGCCCGCTTCGGCTGGTCGGGGCGTCCGGTCGCACCGCGGCAGATGCGAGACGAGGCCGGCTTCCTCGTCGGCTGGGGGATGGGCACCGCGACCTTCCCGGCGCTGATGTTCCAGGCCGAGGCCCGTGCGGTGCTGCGGCGCGACGGCACTGCCGTCGTGGAGACGGGCGCGCACGACATGGGGCAGGGCGCCTGGACCGCATTGGCCCAGATCGCGGCCGACGGCCTCGGGCTCGATCTCGATCGGGTTGAGTTCAGGGCCGGCTCGTCCGATCTCCCGGATGCCGGCATCGCCGGCGGCTCGGCCCACACCGCGACGGCCGGGATGGCGATCCATGGGGCCGGCGCCGATGTCATCGCCAGGCTGACCGATCTCGCGACCGGCGATGAGCGTTCGCCCTTGTTCGGGGCGGGGAACGCCGGGGTGCTCGCGCGGAACGGCCGTCTGGTCCGCCGCGACGACGGGAGCCGGAGCGAGAGCTACACCGACATTCTCGCCCGTGCCGGGCTGGCCGAGATCGAAGGCCGCGGCAGAAGTGCCGCGGATCCTGCGGCCCAGTCGGCCTATGCGATGCACGCGCACGGGGCGGTCTTCGCCGAGGTCAAGGTCGACCCCGATCTCGGCCAGGTCCGCGTCACCCGCCTCGTCGGGGCCTTTGCGGCGGGGCGGGTCATCAATCCGCGGCTGGTGCGCAGCCAGTACTATGGCGGCATGATCTGGGGCGCATCCTTCGCATTGCATGAGGAGGCGGTGATGGATCGGCGCTCCGGCCGCATCCTGAATGCCGATCTTGCCGAGTATCACGTTCCGGTGAACGCCGACGTGCCGTCCATCGATGTCGTGATGATCGACGAGTTCGATCCCCATGTGAACGCCCTGGGCATCAAGGGGGTCGGGGAGATCGGCATCACCGGCACCGGCGGTGCCGTGGCGAACGCGGTCTGGCACGCGACAGGAGCGCGCGTTCGCCGCTTCCCGATCAGGCTGCATGACCTGCTGGGACCGGCATCGGACTAGCCGACGGAGCAAAACCGGCCCCGCGCGAAAGTCTGGACCCGCGCGTTGGACAATAAAATCAACGCCTTGGGTCTGCAGGTCCAAATCACCCGCGACTAGTCGCAGTCGGTGGCGCAATCCGCGCCTGATTCCGTCCCTGCAGCGGGTGGCGAAGCGCATCAGGAAGAACGCGGGGGCCGGCGCACCGAAGGTCGGGTCAAAGGAATGTCAGAACGATGTCAGGTAGCGTTCACCGAGATCCGGCAGGATGACCACAATGACCTTGCCGGCATTTTCCTGCCGCGCCGCTAGTTGAGTTGCGGCCCAGAGCGCGGCCCCGGATGAGACACCGGCGAAGACGCCTTCCTCCGCCACCAAGGCCAGCGCCGCTTCCTTGGCATCGCTGGTGTTCAGGGCGATGACCTCGTCGGCAATGGTGGTGTCGAAGTTCCTCGGCAGTTGCTCGGGCGGCACCTCGGTGACCTTGTGCACGCCGTCGATCTGGGCGGGATACGGGTTCTCCTCCGTCGGCAGCGAGTCCTCGGCCGGCTCGGCGATCACCACCTTCAGGCCCGGCTTTTGCGACTTGAGAAACCGGCCTGCGCCCGAGAGGGTGCCGCCGGTCCCCACGCCGCCGACCAGGATGTCCACGGCCCCGTCGGTGTCGCGCCAGATCTCCGGCCCCGTGGTCTCGAAATGCACCCGCGGATTGGCCGGGTTGGCGAGCTGGTCGGTGAAGAACGCGCCTGGATTCTCCTCCTGGACCCTTTGGGTGATCTTCTCGAGCGCCTCGGGGTCGAGGAAGAACTCGTTCTTGACCGGCACCACCTCGGCCCCGAACAGGCGCAGGATCTTGACCTTGTCCGGGCTGATGTTGTCGCTGGCGTAGAATTTCGCCCGGTAGCCACGCGATGCGGCGACGGCGGCCAGGCCGATGCCGGTGTTGCCGCTGGTGACGTCGACGATCAGGTCCCCCGGGCGGAGTTTCCCGGCCTCCTCGGCGTCCTTCAGGATCGCCCAGGCGATCCGGTCCTTCACGCTGCCCGCCGGATTGAAGGACTCGATCTTGACCAGGATCCGGGCGGCGAGATCGCGCCTGCGGGGATAGTTGTGCAGCTCGAGCAGCGGCGTGTTCCCGATCAGCTCGGTGATGCTGTTGAAGACTCTCGGCATGGTGGATGTCTCACCTGTCTCCGGATCGTCGGCCGCGAGGCTCCGCAACCGCGAGCTGCACAAGGGTGGTCAGTGCGCGTTGCTCGGCGTGTAGGCCTCGAACGGATCGCCCTTGATCGCGGTCGACGGGCGGCCGTCCACCCCGACCGGGACCTCGCCGCGCAGCGTGATGCGGTAGAGCTGCCGGTTGAAATCCAGGCTGAAGATGTCCCGCGGCGCCAGATGCGCGGTGGCGCGATTGTCCCAGAAGGCGATGCTCCCGGGCTGCCAGCGGAAGCGGACGGTGTATTCCGGCCGCGCGATGTGCTCGAACAGCAGCTCCAGCAGCTGCTGGCTCTCGCGCGGGTGCAGGCCGGTCACGCGCTTGAGGAAGGACGGGCTCACGAACAGCACGCGCTCGCCGCTCTCGGGGATGACGCTGACCAGCGGGTGCTCGCTGACCAGCGGGCGGGCCTGGTTCTTCTTGATGAAGGATTCGGTCGCCTCCTGGCCTTCCGGCGGCGAGAAGTAGTGGACGCCGCGGAGCGTGTCGACGAAGGCGCGAAGAGTCTCCGACAGGCCCTGATAGGCAACGGCGAGATTGGTCCACAGCGTGTCGCCGCCATAGGGCGGGATGTCGACGCCGCGCAGGATCGAGGCGGCGGGCGGGTTGACCGCCGCGGTGACATCCGTGTGCCAGCCGGTCCAGGGGCGGATCAGCGGCTCGCCGACATGGCGCTCGGCGAAGCGGTCGCGGGCCACCGAATAGACCTGCGGATGCCCCTCGACGAAGCCGAACACCGGATGGCCGACGGTGGGGGCGCCGAAGGCGCTGGCGAAGGCGACATGCTGGTCATGGGTCAGCGGCTGGTCGCGGAAGAACACCACCTTCCACTTCAGCAGCGCGGCCTTGATCTCGTCGACGACGGCAGCGTCCAGCGGCTGCGTCAGGTCGACGCCCGAGATTTCTGCTCCGATCAGCCCGGTCAGGGGATGCACGCCGATGTGGCGGGGCTCGGCATTCGGCGCGGGTGTTGCGACGGCAAGGGTGCTCATGGCGGTCTCCATCGGTTGGCGCGACAGGTCGCGCGGCTGCAGGGGGATCAGTGGGTGGGCTGGACGAGATCGCGCGGGACGACGCCGTCGGCCTGGTTCTGCCAGGCGACGATGTCGTTGAAGCGCGGGTCCAGATACGGAGCGATGCTGATGTCGCGCTTGAGCGCGCCGGTGGCCTTCAGGCCGTCGGCGATCTCCTGGAAGACCTCGGCCGCGCGGTCGTCGATGCGGTAGTAGGAGCCGAGCCCGTCATTCTCGAACAGGCGCTTGCCCTGCTCGAAGGTCAGCCCCTGCTGCCCGACATAGCTGGCCTGGATCCAGGCGTCGGGGTTCGCCCGCTGCCAGTTGTAGAACTGGACCGCGCGGCGGACGAAGTCGGCGACCGCAGCCGTCTTGGCAGGGTCGTCGAGCAACGTCTTGTGCACGACGATGATGTTCCAGCCCCAGTTGTGGCCGCGGCCGTCGGCCAGGATCGGCGGTTCGCCGATGCGGAAATACTGCTGGCCGAGGACGACGGCCGCATCGACCGCGCGGGAGGAGAAGGTGGGGGCGACCTCGGCGCCGGCGAGCTCGACGCCCTTGACGTCGGTCTCCAGCGACAGCCCCGCCTTATGCAGGATGCTGGCCAGCGCCATGTGCCGGCCCGTGCCGGGCGGGTAGGCCACCGTCCGGCCGCGCAGATCGGCGACCGAACGGATCCCGGAATCTGGCTGCGCCACGACATAGTAGTTGCCGGCGGTTCCGGGATTGGCGCTCAGCGCCACCGCGACGAGATCTTCGACGCCGGCCGCGATCGCGATCGGCAGCGGCGCCTCGCCGATATAGCCGATATCGGCGCCGCCGGAGATCAGGGCCTCCAGCACCGCCGGACCGCCGTTGAAGTTGGCGAACTCCGCCTCGTAAGGGACGCCCTCCGAGACCTTGGACAGCGTCCACGGGATCGAGGCCTGGTCGTTCTGCTCGGCGACCACGAGGCGGACGCCAGGCGGGACCGCGGCGGCGAGGCGGGCGGCGAGATCCTCGGCCCGGGCCGTCCCAGCAACGCCGATGCCAAGGGAGAGCGCGAGGCCGGTGATCAGCGCCGCGCGGCGGCAGAGGCTGGAGCAACTGCGGGCTGGGATGTGCGGGTCGGTCACGCTCTTGTCCCCCTTGAGGATGAGATCGATGGCTCCGGTTCAGTCCGCCGTCACGCCCAGCTCGGCGAGCAGCCGGCGGCGCAGGGCGGCGAACCGCGGATCGGACCGGCTGCGCGGCGCGTCGATATCGACAGGAAGGTCGAGCGACAACTGTCCCTTCGTCAGGACCAGGACGCGGTCGGCGAGCAGGATCGCCTCGTCCACGTCGTGGGTGACGAGCAGCACCGCGGGCCGGTGACGCTGGTACAGGTCCTGGAGCAGCGCGTGCATGCGGATCCGGGTCAGCGCGTCCAGCGCGCCGAACGGCTCGTCGAGCAGCAGCAGCTGGGGCTCGCGCACCATCGCCCGGGCCAGCGCCACGCGCTGAGCCTCGCCGCCCGACAGCGTCCGCGGCCAGGCCTTCGCCTTGGCCGCGAGGCCGACCTCCTCGAGGGCGGCGAGGCCGCGCTCCCGCGTCTCTCGCGTCTGCGGCAGGCCGATCGTGACGTTGCGCAGCACCGGCAGCCACGGCATCAGGCGCGGGTCCTGGAACACGATCGCCCGCCGGCGCGGCACGCGGATGAAGCCTTCGACCTCGGCGTCGAGCGCCCCGAGTCCGCGCAGGAAGGTGCTCTTGCCGGAGCCGCTGCGCCCGAGCAGGACGACGAACTCGCCCGGCCGGATGTCGAGGTCGACGCCCTGCAGCACCGCCTGGTCCTGGAACGACCGGACGACGTCCCGGGCGACGACGGCCGCTGTCTCAAGCGCCATCGAACGTCCTCCGCCAGCGCAGCAGCCGGGCTTCCAGGGCGCGGGCGAGCGACAGCGAGCCGAGGCCCAGGGCGGCATAGACCGCGATCAGCACGAAGATCACGTCGACCCTGAAATACTCGCGCGCGTCGCTCATCATCCGGCCGAGCCCGGTCTTGGCGTTGATGGTCTCGGCGAAGATCAGCGCCAGCCAGGCGGAGGTGAGCGCCAGCCGCAGCCCGACCAGGAAGCCGGGCAGGGCGCCCGGCAGGACGACGGCCGTCACCAGCTCCCTGCCGCGCACGCCGAACGACCGCGCGGCCTCGATCAGCCCGGCATCGACATTGCGGATGGCGCTGTAGGTGTTGATGTAGACGGCGATCCACACGGTCAGCGCCACCAGCGCGACCTTCGGCTCCTCGCCGATGCCGAGCCAGGCGATGAGCAGCGGCAGGAAGGCGAAATTCGGGACGGCGTGCAGGACCTCCATATTGGCGTCGACCAGATTCTCGCCAAGGCGCGAGAGCCCCGAGGCCAGCGCTCCGATCACGCCGAGCGACACGCCGACGGCGAGCCCGCGCAGCACCCGGTCCAGCGAGGCGAGCAGATGCCCCTGCAACTCGCCCGAGGCGATCAGGGCGATCGCCGTGTCCAGCACCGTGAGCGGGCTGGGCGTCGTGCGAAGGTCGAGGACTCCGGCCGAGGCCAGACCCTGCCACACGACCAGCAGGAGAACGGGGCCGGCAAGGCGTTGCAGCCAGCGCGGCACCCGCGAGGTCCGGGACGGGACGACACCCTCCCGGCGCGGATCGACCAGATCCGTTCCAGGAGTTCCGATGGCGGCCGGGGCCTCAGGGGCGGGGCGGTCCGCCGCGGCGAGAAGCACCGGCTTTCGAGACGCGGAGAACATGGTCATCGGCGACGGCCCGCATGGTTCGCACTGCTCATGGAATGACCCGGACGGGATCGCCCTCGCATCGCGCCGTCCCGATCGCTGCCGATCCGGTGAAGGAGCCAGGCCGTCAGAGTCACTGAAGATGATCGTTATTTTTTCGATATATGCAATCTACAAATGTTGATGGTTAGGAAAATTCTACAAACAGAAGTGAATAACATTTTTACTCACGCATATAGATCGTGAAATGACTCTGGCATGGTCCGGACGGTGCGCTGGAAGGGGATGACCGTGGTGGCAAGAACGGGGCTGATCGGGGCTGTCCTCGGCATCGCGATTTCGATGGCAGTGCTCGGCGGCGCGCGGGCGGAGGACGGCGGCCCGCCGGTGCAGGGCGGCTCGCTGACCTGGGGCGTCGAGACTGAGCCGACCACGCTGAACCCGCATCTCAATGGCCAGGCCAAGGCCAAGCTGCTGCTGCGCAATGTGTTCGAGTCGCTTTTGGCCCGGACGGCCGATGGCGGCTACGTCCCCTGGCTGGCGACGGGATACAAGGTGTCGGACGACGGCAGGACCTACAGCTTCACCCTGCGCGACGACGTCACCTTCAGCGATGGACAGAAATTCAACGCTGCAGCGGTCGTCACGAATTTCACCAGGGTCAAGGACCCCGCCTATTCCGCGGCGATCAGCACCGGGCCGATCTCCCATATCGCCGAAGCCAGGGCCGTGGATGACCGGACGGTCGAGCTGACGCTGAAGGACCCCTATGCCCCGTTCCTCGACTACATCGCGGCGCTGGAGATCATCTCCCCGGCCGCCTTCGCCTCGCCGAAGCTGAAGGCCGGCGGGTCCGAGGTGGCCGGCACCGGCCCCTTCATCCTCGACCGCTACACCAAGGGCCAGGACGCCCATTTCGTCCGCAACCCGGCCTACAACTGGGCACCGTCGACCGCGTCGCATCAGGGGCCGGCCTATCTCGACGAGGTGACCTACCGCTTCCTGTCCGAATCCTCGGTGCGCACCGGGGCGCTGAGTTCCGGCCAGGTCGACCTGATCGAGGGCATCTCCGGCAACGATGCGGAGCTGTTCCGGGACGACCCCGAATTCCGCTACCAGCACGCGCTGAATTCGGGCACGCCCTGCACGCTGTATCTCAACACCACCTTCGGCCCGACCCAGGACGTCCGCGTGCGCCGGGCGGTGGTCGCGGCGGTCGACGTCGACGCGGTGCTGCAGTCGGTCTATCGCGGCGAGCGCACCCGGTCCTGGGGCATCACCGCGCCGATCGACATCCAGCTCTACGACGCCAGCATCGAGCGCAGCTACGGCAACGATCCCGCGCTGGCCAACCAGCTGCTGGACGAGGCCGGCTGGACCGGGCGCGACGCCGAGGGGTTTCGCACCAGGGACGGCCAGCGGCTGCGGATCGAGGCGACCCAGGCCCAGGCGACGCTGCGCGACCAGCGCGACGTGCTGCTGCAGGCGCTGCAGGCCCAGCTGCGGCAGAAGGCCGGGATCGACCTGGCGATCGCCACCGTCGATCCCGGCACCTATGCCGACCGGACCGCCAGCGGCAGGTTCGACGCCATCCTCAACTCGACCACCCCGGCCGGCGACGGCTTCAACATCGAGTACCACTACCTGCCGGTGGATCGGGGCGGCCGCATCAACTACAGCCGCACCGCGGCGCCGAAGGTGCTGGGCTGGCTGCAGGCGGCCGCGGCGACGCTGGACCGCAAGACCCGCTTCGACCTCTACGCCCGGCTGCAGCGCTACGCCATCGTCGAGCAGGGGCTGGGGCTGCCGCTCTACGTGCCGGAGGACCAGATCGCCGCCGCCTCGCATGTCCATGGCGAGGGGTTCCGCCCGTTCTTCCAGATGCCGGAGAACGCCTACGGCATCTGGCTCGAACGCTAGCCCGCATCCGTCATTGCCTGATCGGCCAGCAAGGAGACGTCATCTTGGTCGTGAGCAAGCATCTGCGGAGGCTCGCCGTCGCCGCCGCATTCGGCGTCTCGATCCTTGCCTTCGGCGTCCGCAGCCTGCCCGTGGCCGCCGCGGACACGCCGGTCACCGGCGGGTCGCTGACCTGGGGCGTGGAGACCGAGCCGGCGACGCTCAACCCCCATCTGAACGGGCAGGACAAGACCAAGCTGCTGCTGCGCAACGTCTTCGAATCCCTGCTGGCCCGCACCGCCGACGGCGGCTACGTGCCTTGGCTGGCGACGGGATACAAGGTGTCGGACGACGGCAGGACCTACACCTTCACGCTGCGCGACGACGTCACCTTCAGCGATGGCCAGACGCTCGACGCCGCCGCGGTGGTGACGACCTTCACCGAGCTGAAGGACCCGGCCTATTCCGGCAGCGCCAGCGCCGGCCCGGTGTCGCATCTGGTCGAGGCCAGGGCCGTCGACGCCAGGACGGTGGAGCTGACGCTGAAGGACACCTACGCGCCCTTCCTCGACTTCGCGGCGGGGCTGGAGATCCTCTCCCCTTCCGCCTTCGCGTCTTCCGCCTTCGCGTCGCCGAAGCTGAAGGCCGGCGGGCCGGAGGTGGCCGGCACCGGCCCCTTCATCCTCGACCGCTACACCAAGGGCCAGGAGATCCGTTTCGTCCGCAACCCCAAGTACAATTGGGCGCCGCCGACCGCGGCGCATCGGGGGCCGGCCTATCTCGACGAGGTGACCTACCGCTTCCTGCCGGAATCCTCGGTGCGCATCGGGGCGCTGAGCTCCGGGCAGGTCGACCTGATCGAAGGCATTCCGGGCAATGACGCGGCGGTGTTCCGGGACGATCCGGAGTTCAGCTACCAGAAGGCACTGAACACCGGCACGCCCTATTCGCTGTTCCTCAACACCACCTACGGCCCGACCCAGGACATCCGCGTGCGCAAGGCGCTGGTCGCGGCCATCGATGTCGACGCGGTGCTGCGATCGGTCTACCGGGGCGAGCGCACCCGCGCCTGGGGCATCACCTCGCCGATCGACGCGCAGTTCTACGACGCCGGCATCGAGCGCAGCTACGGCCACGACCCGAAGCAGGCCAATGCGCTGCTGGACGAGGCGGGCTGGACCGGCCGGGACGCCGAGGGCTTCCGCACGAAGGATGGCCAGCGCCTGAGCATCGAGGTGGTGCAGGCCCAGGCCACGGTGCGCGACCAGCGCGACGTGCTGTTGCAGGCGCTGCAGGCCCAGGCCCGGCAGCAGGCCGGCATCGACCTGACGATCGCCTATGTCGACGCCGGCACCTACACCGACCGGCGCGCCACCGGCAGGTTCGGCTCGATCGCCAACTCCAACACCCCGACCGACGCGATCGACATCGAGCTGCACTACCTGCCGATCGACCAGGGCGGCTCGATCAACTACAGCCGCGCCGCGGCGCCGGAACTGCTGGCCTGGCTGCGGCAGGCCTCGGCCACGCTGGACCACAAGACGCGCTTTGACCTCTACGGGCGGCTGCAGCGCTTCGCCATCGTCGAGCAGGCCTATGCCCTGCCGCTGTACGAGCCGGAGGACCAGGTCGCCGCGGCCGCGCATGTCCACGGTGTCGGCTTCCGGCCGTTCAAGCAGCTGCCGGAGAGCGCCTACGACATCTGGGTCAGCCGGTAGCCGGCCGTCCGCGGCCGGGCAGGAGCAGGACAACGTGACGATCGAGAACTCCACCACCATCAGGCCGGCAGCGCTGGCCTCTGGCCGCCGGTCCCGCGGCGGGCGCGGGTCGCTGCCGACGCAGGTCCTGGGCCGCATCGGCTCGGCCGTGCTGGTGCTCTGGGCCGCGGTGACGCTGAGCTTCGCCAGCCTGCAGGTCGCGCCGGGCGACATCGTCAACCTGCTGATCGGCGAGCAGCTGCGCACGCCGGAGGTAGAGGCGGCGGTCCGCGCCGAATGGGGCCTCGATGACCCGCTGATCGTACAGTATCTGCGCTATCTCTGGCGCGTGCTGCACGGCGATTTCGGCCGCTCCTACATGCTGCAGACCGATGTCGGGCCGCTGATCCTGTCGCAGCTGTGGCCGACGCTGAAGCTGACCGCCGCGGCCCTGGTCGTGGCGGTCGTCTTCGCCGTGGCGACGGCGGTGCTGACCGCCGGCCGGCCCTGGGCCCGGCGCATCGCCGGCGGGGTCGAGCTGGTGCTGGTGTCGACGCCCTCCTTCTGGCTCGGCATCGTGCTGCTGTTCGTCTTCAGCTTCACCCTAAAGCTGTTCCCGGTGGCCGGGGACCGCAGCTTTTCCGCGCTGGTGCTGCCGGCGCTGTCGCTCGGGCTGTCGCTCGGCGCCGTGGTCGGCCAAGTCCTGCGGCAGGGGCTGGAGCGCGCGCTGGAGGAGCCCTTCGCCCTGACGGTCCGCAGCTGGGGCACCGGCGGCCTGACCCTGCGGCTGCGGCACGGCCTGCGCCACGCGGCGCTGCCGGCGATCACCCTGACCGGCTGGCTGGTCGGCGGGCTGCTCAGCGGCGCGGTGATCACCGAGCTGGTGTTCGGTCGGCCCGGCCTCGGCAAGGTCACGGTCGACGCGGTGCTCGGCAAGGACCTGCCGGTGGTGCTGGCGGTCGCGATCTTCTCGGCCCTGATCTACGTGGTGCTCAGCACCCTGGTCGACCTCCTCTACCTGGTCCTCGATCCGCGCCTGCGGACGCGCAGCCGGTGAGGGCGGCGACATGACCGCCGCATCCCTGGTGCTCCGCCCTGGCCTGCTCGCCGCCGGCCTGCGCCATCCCGGCCTGGTGGCCGCGGCGGCCTTCCTGCTGGTCGCCACGGTGGCGACGGTCTCGCCCGGCCTGCTGACCGGCGTCGATCCGATCGCCGCCGATCCGCTGCAGGCGCAGCTTCCGCCGGGCGGCGGGCACTGGTTCGGCACCGACCAGCTCGGCCGCGACGTGTTCGCCCGCGTCGTCCACGGCGCCCGCTATTCGCTGCTGATCGGCGTCAGCGCCATGCTGATCGCGGTGGTCGCCGGGTCGCTGCTCGGCCTGTTCGCCGGCCTGGCGCGCGGGCTGGTCGACGAGGCGATCACGCGCTTCCTCGACGTCGTCTCGGCCTTCCCGGACCTGCTGCTGGCGCTGGTGCTGATCTCCTTCACCGGCCCCGGCACCACCAACCTGATCGTCGCCCTCGGCGTGGCATCGGTGCCGCGCTTCGCCCGGGTGGTGCGGGCCCAGACCTTCGTCGTCGCCGAATCCGGCTATGTCGAGCAGGCCAACACCTTCGGCCTGACCCGGGCGACCCTGGTCTGGCGCCATGTGCTGCCGCACGCCGTCGCCCAGGTGCCGATCCTAGCCACGATCGGCCTCGGCACCGCGATCATCAGCGCCGCCGGGCTCAGCTTCCTCGGCATGGGGCCGCAGCCGCCGGTGCCGGAATGGGGCGCGATGCTGTCCGAGGGCCGCAGCTATCTGCGCAACGCCTGGTGGGTCGCGGTCTGGCCCGGCATCGCCATCACGCTGACGGTGGTCTCGGTCAGCGCGCTGGGGCGCCGCTGGCAGGCCGCCTTCGAAGGCAGGAGGCTGCCGTGACCGCATCCGATCCCCTGGTCAGGGTTCGCAACCTGACGATCCGGTTCCCGGGCGCGGCGGGGAAGGCGGCGGTGGTCCGCGGGCTCGACCTGACGATCCATCGCGGCGAGACCGTCGCCCTGGTCGGCGAATCCGGCTCCGGCAAATCGGTCACCGCCCGCTCCCTGGTCGGGCTAGCCGGGCCCGGGGCCGAGGTCACCGCCGACGCCTTCGAGATCGACGGCGAGAGCGCGCTGCGATACCGGGAACGGCACTGGCGCCGGCTGCGCGGCCGCCGGATCGGCTTCGTGCTGCAGGACGCGCTGGTCTCGCTCGACCCGCTGCGGCGGATCGGCCAGCAGCTCTCCGACGCCCTCGGCGCCCGCCGTCTGCGGCGAAGGAGCGAGGTCCAGCAGCGCGCCGCGGCGCTCCTGCAATCGGTCGGGATCCCGGATCCGGAGCACCGGCTGCGGCAGTATCCGCACCAGCTCTCGGGCGGGCTGCGGCAGCGCGCGCTGATCGCCACCGCGATCGCCGGGCAGCCGGACCTGGTGATCGCGGACGAACCGACCACCGCGCTCGACGTCACCGTGCAGCGGCAGATCCTCGATCTGCTCGAGCAGCGGCAGCGGGCCGGGCACACGCTGCTGCTGATCAGCCACGACCTAGCCGTGGTGTCCCGGCTGGCCGACCGCGTGCTGGTGATGCGCGACGGCGAGGTGGTGGAGCAGGGGCCCACCGCCGAGCTGCTTTCGGCACCCGCCCATCCCTACACGCGCCAGCTGCTCGACGCCGTCCCCTCCGCCGCCTCGCGCGGTCATCGCCTGGCGCCCGCGGCCGGGGAGGGCTGGGCGACGGGCCGGCCGCGCGCCCCGCTCCCGGCCAAGCGGATCGAGCCCCAGCGCCGGGTGCTGGTGGCGGAGGGCCTGCAGAAGAGCTACGGCAGCGGCGCCGCGGCGGCGCTGGTGGTTAACGACGTGTCCTTCGAGCTGGCGGCCGGCGAGACCCTGGGCATCGTCGGCGAGTCCGGATCGGGCAAGAGCACGGTGGCTCGGATCGTGCTGGGGCTGGTCGAGGCCGATGCCGGCCGGGTGCTGGTCGACGGGCGGCCCTGGAGCGAGCTGGACGAGCGGCACCGCCGGGCCCGCCGCGCCCGCATTCAGCTGATCGCCCAGGACCCGCTGAGCTCCTTCGACCCGCGCTACAGCGTCGACCGGATCGTCGGCGAGAGCCTCGATGCGGTGCAGATGTTCGGCGCCGAACGCCGGCGGCGGGTGCGGGAGGTGCTGGACGCGGTCCGGCTCGGCCCGGCCTTCCTCGACCGCCATCCGCGCGAGCTTTCGGGCGGGCAGCGCCAGCGCGTCGCCATCGCGCGGGCTTTCGCGCCGCGGCCGCAGCTGCTGGTCGCGGACGAACCGGTCAGCGCGCTCGACGTCTCGATCCAGGCCCAGGTGCTGGACCTGCTCGCCGAGCTCCAGGCCGAGTCCGGCACCGCGCTGCTGTTCATCTCGCACGACCTCGGCGTCGTCCATCACCTCGCCGACCGCGTCGTGGTGATGAAGGGCGGCCGGGTGGTCGAGTCCGGCGACGTCGCCGCGGTCTTCGCCGCCCCGCGCCACAGCTACACCCAGGCGCTGCTCGAAGCGGTGCCGACCCTGGCCCGCGCGGCCGCAGCCTGATCGTCCAGGACGCATACGCATGAGCGACATCATCATCCACACCTCCCCGCTCGCCCCGGACGCGCAGCCGCTGGTGGAAGGCCTGATCGGCGAATATGACGGCCGTTACGGCGACCTGGGCCGTCCCGGCGGCGCCCGCGCGGAGCTGTTCCGCTACCCGCCGCGGGCCTTCGCTCCGCCGATCGGCGACTTCCTGCTGCTGCGGCGCGACGGCGAGACGATCGCCGGCGGCGCCTTCATGAGCCATGACGACGAGACGGCGGAGGTGAAGCGCGTCTGGACCCGCGGCGACCTGCGGCGCCAGGGCCTAGCGCGCCGCATCATGCTCGCCCTGGAGGAGAGCGCGGCCGCGCTGGGCTACACCCGCGTGTACCTGACCACCGGCTTCCGCCAGCCGGAGGCCACCACGCTCTACCTCTCGCTCGGCTACCGGCCCCTGTTCGACCCGCGGGCCGATCCGGAGCTGTACCGGTCTCTGCCCTTCGAGAAGCATGTCGGCGCGAAGGCCGGCCAGGCCGGCACGTCGCCGGTTCCAGGCCCAGCCGCCTCCTTCGCGGAGGCCACCGCCCGCGTGACCGCGCTGAAGGCGCAGCAGGAGGCGAGGATCACCGCCCGGCTCGCGCGGACAGAGGTGGCGGCATGATCCGCGGCGCGGGCACGACTCCCTCCAACGCACGGGACAGAGCATGACGGACATGGCTGGATTCCGCATCGGCATCGGCCTCGACCTGGCGGCGCTGAAGGGCCCGCACACCGGATGGCAGGGGCTCTGGGGCGCGGTTGCGGAGCGCCTCGACGGGGCGGCGGATTTCGTGACGCTGGAGGACGGGTTCGCCCGGCCCGAAGGCGACGGGCCGGATGCGGTGCTGCTCGCCAACTGGCTGGGCGCCCGGACCCGTGACATCGGCATCGTCGCCGGTGCCCCGGTCAGCTTCGTGGAGCCCTTCCACGTGTCGACCGCGATCGCGACGCTCGATTACGTGACCGGGGGGCGGGCGGGCCTGCTGGTCCAGCGGCTTCAGGGTGAACGGGCCGCCGAAGCCGGCCGCGCCATCGGCCGCCTCGGCGGCTTCCCGGCCGGCGATCCGGCGGCGCTCGGCCGCGACGCGCTGGACGCGGTCGAGGTCGTCCGCCGGCTGTGGGACAGCTGGGAGGACGACGCGGTGATCCGGGATCCGGTGAGCCAGCGCTTCCTCGACGGCGCCAAGCTGCACACCATCGACTTCAAGGGCGCCGGGTTCAGCGTGCTCGGCCCCTCGATCACGCCGCGCCCGCCGCAGGGGCAGCCGGTCGTGGCCGCCACCTTCGTGCCGGGCGACGACCCGGCGCTCGCCGCCGCGGCGGATCTCGTCTTCCTGCGCCCCGGCACCGAAGGGCTGGCACCGCTCGTGGCGGAGCTGGGCGATGGGACGGGGGACGGCGGGCCGCTGCGCTTCGCCGACGTGTCCGTCGCCGCCGGCACGGACGGGGCGGGCCTGGCCGCGCAGGTCGCGGAATGGGCGGCGGCGGGCCTCGACGGCGTCCGTTTCCTGCCCCGCGACCTCCCGGAGCTGGTCGAGACACTGCTTCCCGCCCTGCGCCGGTCCGGATTCGGGGCCCGGGGCGCCACCCTGCGCGAGCGGCTCGGCCTGCCGGCGGCCGCGAACCGCTACGCCACTGCCGCCTGACCGCACACCGGAAACCGATCATGTCGAAGAAGCAGGTCATCCTCGGGGCGCAGTTCCCCGGCGTGAACAACTTCACCGTCTGGGGCGACCCGGCGGCGGGCAGCCAGATCGCCTTCGCCTCGTTCCGGCACTTCGCCGAGACGGTCGAGCGCGGCAAGCTCGACTTCATCTTCCTGGCCGAAGGCCTGCGGGTGCGCGAGCAGAAGGGCCGCTTCCACGAGCTCGACGTGGCGGGCCGCCCGAACACGCTGGCGATCCTGACCGCGCTGGCCGCCGTCACGCAGCATGTCGGGCTGATCGGCACGCTGACGACCACCTTCAACGAGCCCTATCCCCTGGCGCGCCAGCTGGCCACGCTCGACAGGCTGTCCGGCGGACGGTCGGGCTGGAACGTGGTGACGTCGCCCGGGGCCTTCACCGGCGCCAATTTCCGGCGCGGCGACCATCTGCCCTTCGCCGAGCGCTACGAGCGGGCGCGCGAATTCCTCGAGGCCGCGCGCGCGATCTGGATCGACGGAGACTTCTCCATCCGGTCGAAGCATGTCGACATTCGCGGGCGCACCGCCCTGTCGCCGCTGCCGCAGGGGACGCCGGTGATCGCCCAGGCCGGCGATTCCGACACGGGGCGCGAGCTCGCCGCCAGCCATGCCGACCTGATCTATTCCCGCCACGGCACGCTCGAGGACGGCCAGGCCTTCTATCGCGACGTCAAGGGCCGGCTGGCGAAATACGGCCGCCATCCGGACGATCTGAAGATCCTGCCCGGCGCCGCCTTCGTCCTCGGCGACAGCGAGGTGGATGCGCAGGAGCGGCTGACCGCCATCCGGCTGCAGCAGGTCGGCCCGAAGAATGCGATCGTGTTCCTGGAGCAGGTCTGGAACCGCGATCTCTCCGCCTACGACCCGGACGGTCCCTTGCCGGAGGTCGATCCCGACGTGTCCTCGCAGGCCCTCGCGCAGGGCCGCGCCGCCCGTTACGACAACCGGCTGGACACCGCCCGCGCCTGGCGCGAGATCGCCGAACGCGACAAGCTCAGCATCCGCCAGCTGATCATCCGGGTGACGGCGCGCCAGCATTTCGTCGGCACGCCCGAGACCGTGGCCCGCGAGATCAACCGCCATGTCCAGTCGGACGCCGCCGACGGCTTCGTCTTCGCCCCGCACCTGACGCCGACGGGCTTCGACGAATTCGTCGCGAAGGTCGTCCCCTATCTCCAGGACTGGGGCGTGTTCCGTAGGGACTATGAACACACGACCTTGCGCGGACATCTCGGCCTGCAGGCCAGGGGCTCCGGTGAACCTCGACGGCCGCTGGAAGAAAGGCAGCCGGTTCTGAGCAAATAGAGGCTCTCATGAGCGGCACGTCCGAGTTCCGCTGGTCCAGCTCTAACGACGTCGCCCGTTTGCTCCGCAAGTACAGGGGCTCGAACACGCCGTGCCTGTCCGAGATCAACCGGCACGGCGATCAGCTGCTGCGACCCTAGACAGCCACATCAGGAGTTCACCCATGCCTGGCGTTCGCTCTCGCCGCCTCAAGACGCTGGTCGGGGCCGGCAATGTCGTCTTCGCCGTCAACGACCCCAGCCCGGTGACCGGCGCGCGCCGGGCCGCGGAGCTCGCGCGCAAGGCGGAGGCGGAAAAGATCACCGGCCTGTTCACGGCCGATCTTCTACAGGCGGATCCCGCCGGCCTGTCCGGCACGACCGGCACGCAGGAACCGATCGTCGCCCTGGCGGCGTTGAGCCAGGTCACCGCGCAGATCGGTCTGGTCGCGACCGTCTCGACCACCTATCACCACCCCTACAATCTGGCGCGCCTGATCGGCACGCTCGATCACGTCAGCGGCGGGCGTGCCGCCTGGAACGCCGTGACATCCTCGGTTGGCGAGGAGAATTTCGGGGGTGGCGAGCTGCCGAACCCCGCGAAGCGGTATGCGCGGGCCGGCGAGTTCATCGAGATCGTCAACGCGCTGTTCGACGCCAACCAGCCGGATGCCGTGCGCCGCGGCAGGGGCGGGGCGATCAGTGTGGATCCGGGCAAGCTGGGCCGCATCGACTATCACGGCGAGCACTTCCAGGTTCAGGGCCCGCTGAACGTCCCGTTTCCGCCGCAGGGCCGACCGGTGCAGTTCCAGGCCGGCCAATCCGCCGAGGGCATCACGTTGGGGGCGCGCCACGCCGAGGTGGTCTACACCTCGCAACCCACCCTCGAGGAGGCCATCGCCTTCGTGGCAGAGCTCCGCCGGCAGGCGCGGGGATTCGGGCGGGCCGCCGATCTGCCGCTGATGATGAATTCCTTTCATTCCGTCATCGGCGACTCCGAGGCCGACGTCGCCCGACGGCTCCGTGAGAAGCACGAGAAGATCGACTATCAGCAGGGCCGCCTCAAGCTCGCCGACATGCTCGGCGGCCGCATCGATCTGTCGGACCTGCCCCTGGATCAGCCGCTGCCGGAACGCCTGCTGCCCGAGGTCGACGGCACCAATCGTCGGCGCGGACGTGTGGAGGTCTTTCGGCGCTACGCGCAGCGGGGGCTGACCCTTCGCGAGCTTATCATCCAGGCGCAGGAAACCGGCCACTGGTCGGTCGCCGGCACGCCGGAGCAGCTCGCCGACGCTGTCGAGGAGCGCTTCCGGGCCGGCGTGCTCGACGTCATCTCGCTGCACGGCCTCGGCAACCCGGATCAGGAAGACCTGCTGTTGAACGGCCTTCTTCCGGAGCTCCGCAAGCGCTCGCTTCTGGACACCGACTATCTCGGTGGCGATTTCCGCTCCAATCTCGGATTGCCCAGGCCGGTCGTCCGGGATCGTTCAGGGCCGCCGGTCAGCCCAGCCGGGCTGCGGCAAACGGGGTGACGAACGCCGGGTTCGAGGACGCCTCTCGGACTCGGGAGGGCATCCCGAACCTCTGATCGCACTGCTCTCGGCCCGGTTCGAGAGGTTCGGGACGCGTCACCGCTCTTCTTCAGGCCGCTCAGCTGTGCAGGCGCGGAAAACCGTGGCGCTCCGCCAACAGCTCGATGATGCGGCCGGATCCGACGACGAAGCGGGCGCCCTCATACACCGCCGCATCAGCGGGCGGCGGCGCCTCGTCGCCGAGGACCAGCACCGGCAGTGCCTGGTTGGCCTCGCCGACCGCCGCGATCACAGGCAGGCGCGGGCGGGGGAACGGCACCCGCTGGACGTCCAGCCGCGCGGCGAGATCCGGGAAGGCGGCGAGCAGGCCCTCGATCGCATTGCAATGCGGGCAGACGAAGCGCTCGCCGGGCCTCTTGGGATCCTCGAAGCCTGGTTCGATCAGGAAGATCCGGTCGCGACTCATGGATGTCTTCTCCGTTGATGGGGCGTGCAGGATCCGGGGGCGTGCAGGTCGGGCTCATTGGATCGAAGGTCACACTTCGACCTCCCTCAGCACCCGTTCGCGCAGGGTTTCGTCCTGATAGCGCGTGGCATAGACGCCCCAGTCCTGCAGCACCGGCACGACGTGACGCACGAAAGGCTCCAGCCAGTGCGGCGCGCTGTGCGGGGCGATGACGAAGCCGTCGGTCGCGCGCAGATCGACCAGCCGGCGCAACTCGGTCGCCACCTCGACCGGGCCGCCCATGATGTAATGGGTGCCGGAGGCGAGGATCAGCGTCTCGCGTAGCGACAGTGAGCCGCCGTGCCGGGCCGAGATGTCGTGCAGCCGGGCGACGGCCTTTTCGGAAGGACCGTCGAGGTAAAGCCCATAGGAGAGGCCGAGCTTCACCACATGGCCCGCGGCCGGCGCCTCGTTGGGCAGCGGGCCTTCCGGGTCGAGCTCGGCGAAGGTCTTGCCCCAGATCTCCTCGGCATAGCGCCGCACCTGGTTGTCGTGCAGCTGGTAGGGCAGGAGGGCCTTGTGCTTCTCCCGCGCGGCGTCGGCGTTCTCGGCCACCAGGATGGCGAGGCGGGAGTAGATCTTGACGGTCCGCGGGTCGCGCCCGTGCCGGCGCAGCCTGTCATGGATGTCGCGATAGAAGGCCGTGCCGTTCACCTCGTCCGAGTAATGGGTGTAGAGGCCGTCGGCATAGGAGGTCGCAAGATCGCGGCTGCGCGCCGAATCCCCGGCCTGGATAGTGAAGGGCGCGCCCTGGCGGGCGGCCGGCAGCAGCCGGGCCGCCGCGGGGAAGTGGTGAGGCGCCGGCGCTTGCGCCGACCGGCCGCCGCCCAGCGCCTCCAGGACGTAGTGGACGATCTCCAGCCCCAGCGAATAGCGGTCGACGTCCCGCTCGGCCACGGCCTTGGCGCGATGGTTGACATGGGCGTGGGGATTGCCGCCCAGGACCACGTTCCAGCCCGAGCGGCCATGGGTCAGCAGGTCGAAGCTGTGCAGGCGGCGCGCCAGATCGTAGGGCAGATTGTTGCCCGTGTTGATGGTCGCGACGAAGCCGAGATCGGGATGGAGCGACGCCAGCCAGGATTGCGTCACCAGATTGTCAAGACGCCCCATGACCCGGAACTCGGGAACACCCTTCTCGCCCATCGGCAGGGCGGCGGTCTCGGCCTGGAAGTAGAAGTCGAACAACCCCTCGCGATAGATGGCGGCCACCTTGCGGAAGGAGTCCTCGGTGTTCAGCTCATCGGCGAGATCTGGGTGCCAGATCTCGTAGGGATCCTCGGCGTTGTACTGCGCGGCGATGCGGACGCGGCGGCGCTCAGACATGGTTTGCTCCGGATCCCGGCAGCCCCGCGACAAAGGCTGCAAACGCTTCGGCTGTGGCGATCACGGCGGGAACCTCGACCAGGCAGCCATCGGCATCGGCCCAGGCCGTGGCCAGCCCCTCCGCATCGACCGGCCGGATCCAGCGCCCATGGGGCGGCCGGCGCGCGCTGACGACCCCGGCCGCGGTCGCGGCGATGCCGGCATGCGACGGGTGATCGGTGGCGAAGACCACCGGCCGCGCCTGCACCGCGCGCGGCGTGGGCAGCGGGCCGCGCACGGCGAAATGCGCGCCGCGATGGTCGGCCTCGTGCAGGCGGTCGCGGTCGAGGTACAGGTTCTCGTCCCAGCGCCGAGCCAGCGCGCCTTCGCCCCAGGAGTTCCACAGCTTGCCGAGCACCTCGACGAACTCGGCGACGAAGCCCGCGTCGCTGGCGGTCGAGGCATAGCCGATCCGCGCCTCTCCCCGCGGCCCGTCGAGCGCCAGCAGCCCGGCGCGCCCGCCGGAGAGGATGTCGAGAGAGGTGAGGGCGCGCGCGATCAGATAGGGGTCGGCGCGGTAGAGATCGACTTCGGGCACGAGGCCGATCCCGGCCAGCCGGGGCGCCGCGAAGGCCGCCACTAGCAGCGCATAGTGATCTTCGTCGCCGGCCTCGCCGATGGCGTCGCGGAAGACGAGATAGTCGACGCCGGCGAGCCCAGGGACCTCCACGCCGGCGGGCAGCGCCGAGAGGATGCGCCACGCCTGGCCGGCACCGAGGCTGAGTCCCAGCGTGCGGGGCGGTTCGGATGAGGGGAGAGACATCGAGGGCGTCGTTCAGCTTTCAGTCAATGCGACGGGAGGGAGGGCGGGCTGTGTCCGCGCGCCCGGCGCCGCGTCCAGAAGCCAGCGCGTATAGGCGTGCTGCGGGTCGGCGAAGACGGACTCGGTCTCGCCCTGCTCGACGGTCCGGCCCTTGCGCATGACCAGGATCCGGTCGGAGAACTGCCGGGCGACCGCGAGGTCATGGGTGATGAACAGATAGGCGAGGCCGAAGCTGTCCTGCAGCGTGCGCAGCAGCCTGAGGATCGCCTGCTGGGCCGAGACGTCGAGCGCCGAGACCGATTCATCCAGCACCAGCATCTTCGGTCTGGTGATCAGGGCGCGGGCGATCGCGACGCGCTGGCGCTGCCCACCGGACAGCTCGCCCGGCCGCTTGGACATGAAAGCCTCCGGCAGGCCCACGCGCGCCAGCAGCTCGGACGCGGCGGCCTGCTGCTCGCGCCGGCTGCCGACCCCGTGAATCTGCAACGGCTCGCGCAGGATGGCCGCCACCGGGTGGTGCGGATTCAGGGCGGTATAGGGGTTCTGATAGACCATCTGCGCGTCGCGGCGGTATCGCTTCAATCCGGCGCCGCGCAGATCGCCGACGCGGTAGCCGTCGAAGCTCACCTCTCCCTGATCGGCCACGGTCAGCTGCAGCACCGTCCGCACCAGGCTGGTCTTGCCGGATCCGGATTCCCCGACGATGCAAAGCGTCTCGCGCGGGCGCAGGTCGAACGAGATCTCCTCGAAGGCACGGACCTCGCGGCCCTGCGAGATCCGGTAGGATTTCGTGAGGCCTCTGACCCGGAGGAGGGTGTCGGATGCGGCCACCGGGCTGGAGACCGCGTCGGCGCCGGACCCCGCCAGCGTCGGAGCGGCGGCGATGAGCGCCCGGGTGTAGAGGTGGCGGGGCCTCTCCAGCACCCGGCGTGTCGGGCCGTCCTCGACGATCTCGCCGTCCTTCATGACCAGCAGGCGGTCGGCGCGGTCCGCCGCCAGAGCCAGATCATGGGTGATGAGCAGCAGCGAGACGCCGCTGCGGGCGATCACCGAGGTCAGGTGGTCGAGCACCTGCCGCTGCACCGAGACGTCCAGCGAGCTCGTCGGCTCGTCCGCCAGCAGAAGTTCGAGGTCGCCTGCCAGCGTGGCCGCGATGGCCACGCGCTGGTTCATGCCGCCCGACAGCTGATGGGGGTAGCTGTCGAACACCCGCCGCGGCTCGTCGAAGCCGACCTGCGCCAGCCGCTCCAGCGCCTCGTCCTGCGCCGTCCGCCGTGCCAGCCCGGGGTGATGGATCCGCAGCGCCTCGATCAGCTGCGCGCCGACCCGCCGCAGCGGGTTCAGCGATCCGGTGGCATCCTGGGCGACATAGCCGATGCGGCGGCCGCGCAGTCCGTGCCACTCACGGACCGACAGCCTGGTCAGATCGGTGCCGGCGAAGCGCAGGCTCTTCGCCTCGAGCCGGTAGGCGCTGGCGCCATGCAAGCCGAGGATCGCGTTGATCAGCGTCGATTTCCCCGAGCCGGATTCGCCTACGAGGGCGGTGATGGCGCTGCGCCCGACCCGGAAGCCGACATCCTTCAGCACCCGCGCCTCGGGCGCGGCCGGCGCCGGCCCGTACCAGAAATTCAGCCCCTCGACCTCGAGGAGCGTTTCAAGGGGCGCGGCCATGGTGCTCCTCCAGGGCATGGCCGAGATGGTTGGTGGCCAGCACGGTGGCCACGATCACCAGGCTCGGGAACAGGATCAGCCACCAGCCGACATTGATGAATTTGCGTCCTTCGGCGATCAGCAGGCCCCATTCCATGGCCGGCGGCGGCGCGCCGAAGCCGAGGAAGCTGAGCGACGAGACCGACAGGACCGCGGTGCCGAACTCGATGGTCGCCAGCGCGAGGACGGGTCCCACCGCATGGGGCAGGACATGGCGCAGGATCACATAGGGCTTCGACGCGCCGAGAAGCTCGGTCGATTCCACGAAGGTCAGCCCCTTCACGCGCAGCACCTCGGCCCGCATCAGGCGCGCGAAGCTGCCGATCGAGCCGATGCCGACCGCAATGGCGACCGGCACGAGGCCGAAGCCGAGCGCGGTGACGATCGCCAGGCTGAGCAGCAGGTTCGGGATGGCCAGCATGACATCGACCACCCGCATGAAGGCGGCATCGACGGCCCGTGGGGCGGTGCCCGACACCAGCCCAAGCAGCGACCCCGCCGCCAGCCCGATCGCCACCGCGATGAAGGTGGCAAGAAGCGAGTTGCCGGTGCCGTAGACCAGCCGCGAATACACATCGCGGCCCAGATGATCGGTGCCGAACCAGTGCCCGGGCCCGGGCGGCTGCAGCTTCTCGCGCACCAGGATCGCCAGCGGGTCGTGGGTGGCGAAGACCTGCGGCGCCAGCGCGCAGGTTGCGAGGAAGAGCACGAAGGCGAGGCCGAGCCACAGGCCCGGCCGCAGGGCCGGAACCGCCAGAGCGAAGCGGCGCCGCGGAGAGGCAGGGGGGAGGCCGACCGCGTCGGTCATGGCGGGTCTCATGGGATCAGGCGCGGCGCCCCACGCGGGGGTCGAGCAGCGGATAGAGCAGGTCGACGATCAGGTTGAGCACCACATAGGTCAGCGCCGAGAAGACGATCAGGCCGCAGACCAGGTTGATGTCCTTGTTGGTCACGCCCATCTGCATCAGCCGGCCGATGCCCTCGCGCGAAAACACCGTCTCGGTGACGACCGAGCTGGCGATGGTGCCGCCGACGATCAGCGCCGCCATGGTGAAGGCCGGCAGCGCGGCGTTCTGCAGCGCGTGGCGCAGGATCCGCAACTCCGAGCAGCCGCGGGCGCGCAGGATCCGCACGAAGGTCTCGGCATAGGTCTGGCGCAGGCTCTTGCCCAGCACCTGGCCCAGCAGCCCGGCCCCTGGGATGGCGAGCGTCAGCGCCGGGAGGATGAGCGTCGAGACGGAGCCGCTGCCGGTGGCTGGCGCCCAGTGCAGGGTGAAGGCGAAGACCTGCAGCAGCAGCAGCCCGACCACGAAGGTCGGCACCGCCACGAACAGGGCGGGGATCTTCGAGACGACGAATCCCACCCGCGGAAAGCCGGGGAGATCGAGCGAGAACACCGCCAGCAGCGTGCCCAGCGCGATGGCGATGACGAGGCTGACAAACGCCAGCCCGGCCGTCGCCGGCGCGGCCGCGGCGATGCTGGCCGCCACATCCTTGCCCGTCACCAGCGACGTGCCAAAGTCGAGATGCATCGCCCGCCAGAGCGCATCCAGATACTGCACCACCAGCGGCCGGTCGTAGCCGTATTGCACCCGCAGCTTCGCCAGCGCGGCGGGATCGAGCTGCGCATCCGGCCCGAGCATGATCGACACCGGATCGCCGGGCAGCCAGTAGAGGATGGCGAAGGTCAGCGTGAAGCTCGCCCAGGCGACGAAAACCGCCTGGGCGAGGCGGCGCAGCAGGATCGGGCGCAGGCCCCGGTCCGACCGGCCCGAGAGCCGGCCGGGCGACGCGGGGGACGTGTCTTCAGCGCTCATGGCTCCAGCCACGCCGCTTCGAGACGCAGGCGGACCAGGACATCCGGAAGCGCACCCTTCAGCTTCGCGTCCTGCGCCAGGACCTGGGTGACCGGATACAGCGGGTTGGCATAGGCCTTGTCGACAAGATGGCGCTGGATCTCGGCAACCTTGGCGAAGCGGTCTTCCGGCTTGCCGAGCGCCAGCTGCTCGACCACCGCCTTCCTGAGCCACTCGTCGTCCGAATTCGGCACGTTGCGCTGATCCGGCCCGTAATAGGAGCGCAGCACGTCCGGGTCGGCCTCGGTCGCATTGCCGAAGATCGCCTCGAACTTGTGCGGCTTGAGGATGTTGAAGACGATGTCGCTGCCGTCCGGGATCATCTCGAGCGGAAGATCGACGCCGATCGCCTTCGCCGCCTGCTGGACATATTCGGCCTGGCCGCGATAAGCGCCATAGCCGCTCAGGGTGATGCGCAGGGGCTTACCGTCCTTCTGGCGGATGCCGCCGGCGTCGCGCCCGGTCCAGCCGGCCTCGTCGAGCAGCCGGTTGGCCAGATCGGGATCGAAGGCGATGTCCGCGCTCTGGTCGATGGCGCCGGGCACCGAATTCACCAGGACGCCGGTGGCCGGAACGGCCTTGGCGCTTTCCAGCGCGCCGACCATCTCCACGCGGTCCACGGCGTGCAGCAGCGCCTGCCGAACCTTCGGGTCGCTCAGGATCGGGGTCTGCACATTGAACTGGACCCCGAACGGCGTGCCGGGGTTGCGCCCCACCTGAAGCACATAGCCTGCCGCCTCGAGCGCGGCCTCGTCGGCGACGCCGACGCCGGTGATCAGCTGGACCTCTCCGGATTCCAGCAGCCCGGTGCGGACGCTCTGCTCCGGCGCGATGACGAATTCGACCTTCTGGAGATAGGGTTTGCCGGGGTTGGCGGAGCTCGGCGAAGCCCAGGCGTAGTCCTCGCGCCGCTCGATCGTCGCACCTTCGAGCTGGGACCATTTCGTCAGGTTGAACGGCCCGGCGCTGATCAGCGCGCCTGCACAGCGCTCCTCGGCCGATTTCGCCAGCGTCGCATCCGAATAGAGCGCCAGCCAGGCCGACGACGCCGCCGTCAGAAAATGGCCGGATGGATGCGAGAACCTGATCCTGATCGTATAGTCGTCGATGATGTCGCTGCCGGCGTAATAGCTGAGATAGTTGTAGGCCCGGTTCGCCTTGGGGCCGATCGTGTTGCGGATGTTCTCGAGATTGGCCTGGACTGATCTGGCATCCAGCTTCTGCCCGTCCGCATAGGTGATGTCGTTGCGCAGGTGATAGGTGTATTCGGTGGCGTCCGAATTGACCTCCCAACGGGTCGCGGCCCAGGGCTTGACCTCGCCCGTCACCGGATCCTGATCTGTCAGCGAGATCGCGAAGTTCCGCGCGATGTTGAGCGGCGTGAAGTTCGTGATCTGGATCGGGTCGATGCAGACCGGGGCTTCGTGAACGGCGACCTTCAGCGTGCCGCCCTCCACCGGAGTTTCGGCCGCGGCCGCGAGGCTGGCAGACGACACAAGGATCGCGCCACCGATCAGAAGCAGGCGTCTTGCCGTTCGCGCAGTCGTCATAATCGCTTTCCCAATCTTTCATTGGTGCTGGAACCGCTGCCGCTGCCGCTGCTGGCAGGCAAGGCTCCTGCCGCACGCATCGCCGCGCTCATCCTTGCTGCGCGGCTTGCGAAGTTCTGAATTCTACATCTGACATATCAAAGGGAGTCGATTCGCAACAGAAGAATGTGTTGTTAATTTTATTAATAACATATTACAAATGTATATTTATCGCAAGCCCTGCTGGTTCCCCGTCATTGGCAGATGGGGCCGCTCGCTAACCCTTCTCGATGTCGAGATCCGCTCGGGCCGCCCACTCATGCCAGGAGCCGACGAACACCGCGACATCCCGGTACCCCGCCAGCCGCAGCGCATAGAGCGCGGTCGCCGCGCGGGCACCGCGGTGGCAATAGGTGATCACCTTCCGGTCTGGCGACAGCCCGGCCGCCGCGGCCAGGGCAGCGATCTCGGCCGCCGGCCGGTAGCGGCCGCCCTCCAGCAGGTCCTCCCAGAACAGGAAGGCGGAGTGCGGTATGCGTCCGGGTCGGGCACAGCAGGGATGGGCGAAGCTGCCGTCGTGCTCGCTGCGGCGACGGACGTCGAGCAGCGTGGTTCGGCCGGGATCGAGCCCGGCGACCTCGTCGATGGTGGCGACCAGGTCGAGCCGCGGCGCCGGCGGCTCCGGTAAGGCCGTGGCGGCGGTGACGGCCAGGGCCGGGCCGGTGCCGGGCTGCGTCGGGCCGCCGGAGGCGATCCAGGCGTCGATGCCGCCGTCGAGGATCAGCCCGCCCGGCAGGCCGAGGAAGTCCTGGAACCACAGGCCGCGCGGCGAGATCATGCCGGTGGCTTGCTCGAAATGCACGACCGGCACGCTGCCGTCGATCCCCGTCGCCGCGAAGGCGCCGGCCGCGGCGCCCGCCATGGCGCCGACGCCGGCCCGGTCGCTCCTCGGGATGAAATAGTCGTAGACGTTCAGTCCGATCGCTCCCGGGATGGTGGCCCGCCGCCATTCCGCTTCCGGCCGCTCATCGGCCAGGATCAGGCGCTCGCCCGAGGCGAGCCGGTCGCGCAGTTCGGCGGCGCCGATGGTCACGGCCATGGCCAACCTCCTCTCTCGTCTCCCGACATCGGCAGCGTCCGGCCGATGTCCTCCGCCTCGGCCCGTGCCAGGACCCGGGCGGCCAAAGCGATGTCGAACACGTTCAGGCCGAAGCTCGACATGTAGACGGCGGCGTCCGGCGCCGGGCGCCAGCCGTCCAGCACCGCCGTCGCCAGGTCGGCCGCCACCCGCTCGGCCGGGAACCGCCCGGCGCGGTGCATCTGGAACAGACTCTTGGCGCTGCTCCGCGCGAAGTCGTCCCAGAGATCGACCACGACCGCATCGGCCTCGTCGATCGCATCGAACCCGACCTCGTGATAGCCGATCTGCAGCAGGATTCGCCCCGGCCGGACCGCGCCCCGGCCGAGGATCGGCTGCGGCGCGGCGGTGCAGGCGAGGATCGCGTCGGCATCGCCCGCGGCGATCTGCGCGGGGTCGTCGGCGAGGCGGATCGGCCAGGGCGCGGCCGGGCTGATCGCCGCGACCAGGGCCTTGCGCCGGTCGGGACTGCGGTTCCAGACCGTGACCTCCTCCACCGCCGGGAACAGCGCTGCCAGCATGGCGAGATGGGCCCGCGCCTGCACCCCGGCGCCGAGCACGGCGACGCGCCGCGGCGGTCGTGGTGCCATCGTGCGCAGGGCCAACGCCGAGACCGCCGCCGTCCGGGTCGCGGTCAGCAGCGCGCTCTCGACCAGGCCGCGCGGTCGGCCGGTGGCGAGGTCGTTGACCAGGGTCAGCGACAGGATCTGCGGCGCCCCGTCCCGGGCCGGCGGCCGGTGCGCGGTCCACTTCACGCCGGCGGCGCCGAACCGGCCGCCGACCCGGGCCGCCAGGGCGTAGGCCTTGGCCTGCTCCGACCCCGCCAGCGCCACCGCGGTCTCGGCCGGCATCGCCGCCTCGCCGGCCCGCATCAGGCGCAGCACCTCGGTCACGTCCTCGACCGCCCGGGCGATGTCGCCGCCGCCCAGCGCGATCACGTCCCGGCGCGAGAGGTGGCGCAGCTCGACCTCGGCCATGGCCGCCTCAGGCCTCGACCAGTGTCTTGGCGAAGGGGTACAGCGCCGGCGACCCGCCGCAATGGACGAAGACGACCCGCGATCCGGGCGGGATCGCGCCGTTGCGGCACAGCACGGCCAGCCCGTCCACCGCCTTGCCGGTATAGACCGGGTCCAGCAGCACTCCTTCGGTCCGCGCCATACGGTGGATCGCGGCGACACCGCCCTCCGACGGCATGCCGTAGCCGGGGCCGACGAAGCCGTCCTCGATCAGGATGTCGGCCGGCGACCAGGCCTGGTCCCAGCCCAGCAGCCTGGCGCAGTCGGCGGCCATGCTGGAGATCCGCTGCTGGAACCAGGCGGCGTCGCGGCTGACGCTGATGCCGATCACGCGGGTGCCCGGCCAGTACTGCCGTGCCCCGACATGCAGCCCGGCCAGCGTGCCGCCCGACCCGGCGGGGACGACGATGACGTCGGGCGCGGCCTGGCCGGCGACGCGGAGCTGCGCGTCCATCTCCGCCACCGCCCGGACATAGCCCAGCGCGCCGGTGGCGTTGGCGCCGCCCAGCGGGATGATCTGCGCCTTCTGCCCGCGCTCGCGGGCGGCGGCGGCATGCGCCTCCATCCTCGGGTCGACCTGGGTGAAGTAGGCGGTGGGCTCGAGGAACTCGAGCTCGGCCCCGAACAGCCGGTCGAGCAGCAGGTTGCCCTGGTATTCGGCCGGCGGGTTGCCGCGCAGCACCAGCACCGCCTTCATGCCGAACTTGCAGGCGGCCGCCGCGACCATGCGGGCGTGGTTCGACTGGTGCCCGCCGGTGGTGATGATCACCTCGACGCCGTCGGCCAGCGCCTCGGCCATCAGGAACTCCAGCTTGCGGACCTTGTTGCCGCCACCGCCGAAGCCGGAATAGTCGTCGCGCTTGATCGACAGCTCGATCCCCAGCTCCGCCCCCAGCCGGGGCAGCGCCTCGATCGGCGTCGGGAAGAAGCCGAGCGGAACCCGCGGGAAATCGTCCGGTGTCATGTCTCTCGTCCTGGAATGTCGGGAAGGGAAGCGAGGCGGAGCAGCCAGCCCTCGATCGAGCGCAGGAAGCGCGCCAGGCCGTCCAGCGTCACGAATTCGTCGATGCCATGGGCGTTGCCGCCATGGCCCAGCCCGCCGATCAAGAAGGCCGGGGCGACGCGGGAGAAGGCGGAACCGGGCGCGCTGCCGATCGCCCAGGGCCAGACCTGCGGCTCGGCGCCGAGGTCGCGATAGGCGTCCACTAGCTCCGCGACGCCGGTTGCGGCCTCCGGGAAGCGGCAGCCGGGATAGGCGTCGAGCAGATCGATCGCGACGCCGTCCGACAGCCCACGCAGGCGGCCGCGGACCTCGTCCAGCACCGCAGCGGGGTCGAGGCCCGGCGGCAGCCGCAGCTCGAAGCTGGCCGCGGCGGTGTGCGGCGTCACCGCCCGGCCGTCCGGCGGATCGGTGCGCAGGGTGGAGAGGTTCAGTGCGGCGGTCGCCAGCACCGCGGCCAGCCTCTCCTCCGCCGTGCCGTCGATGGCGTAGCGCCGGGCGCGGCGGAAGCACAGCTCGGCGTCCGGGTCGAACCGCTCCGCCAGGCGCGCGGTGAGAGCCCGCGCCTCGGCATCGAGTTCGATGGTGCCGACCGTCCCGGTGTCGCCGCCGGCAATCGCGGCCAGGGCCGAGACCAGCCGCCAGGCGGGGTTGGCGATCCAGGGCGCGTTGCTGCTGTGGATCGCCGCCGCCGGCCCGCCCCAGGCGCCGCCCTCCACCCGGATCTCGCCGGCGGCGATGCCCTTGAAGCCGAGGTAGATCCGCGGCGGCCCGCCGCCGTATTCGCAGAGCGACGGGAACAGCACCACATCGGCCGGGCCGGCCGGGCAGGGATCGGCGGCCAGGTAGCGCCGCAGGGCGCCGCTGCCGCTCTCCTCCTGCCCTTCGACCAGGATCTCGAGATTGACGCCGAGCCGGCCCGCCGCGAGCAGGCGCCGGGCCGCGACCAGCATGCCGGCCAGCGGGCCCTTGTTGTTCTCGGCGCCGCGGCCGAGGAAGGCGGGGCCGAGCCCCGGCAGCTCCGCCTCGCCGCCGAGGAAGGGGTCGACGCTCCAGCCCGCCGGGTCGGCCGGCATCACGTCGTACATGTTGTAGAGCACGACCGTGCGCGGCGCGCCGATGTCCAGCCGGGCATGGACGATCGGCGGATCGGCCGCGGCGGCGCCGGGGACGAGCGTGGCGCCGAACTCGCGGACCAGCCAGTCCGACAGCGCCGCGGCCATCCTCGCCAGCCCGTCGCGGTCGCCGGCGACCGACCGGATCGGCGTCCAGGCGCGCAGCAGGTCGAGGGCCTCGGCCACCGCGGTCACAGCCGGATCCTCGGGTTCAGGGCGGCATAGGCGAGGTCGACCAGGATGTTCATGGCGACGAAGGTGAAGGCCGCGAACAGCACCACCGCCTGGACCAGCGGGAAGTCGCGGTTCTGGATCGCCTGCACCGCCAGCCGGCCGATGCCGGGCCAGGCGAAGATGATCTCGGTGACCAGCGCGCCGCCCAGCAGCGCCGCGAAATACATGCCCTGCACCGTCAGCACCGGGATCATGGCGTTGCGCAGCGCGTGCCGGGTGACCACGCCCCAGGCCGACAGGCCCTTGGCACGGGCGGTGCGGATGTAGTCCTGGTCCAGCGTCTCGATCAGGCTGGCGCGCACCAGCCGGGTGACGGCGCTCATGTAGTAGGCGCCGAGCGAGACCGCCGGCAGCACCAGGTGGCGCAGCTCGCCATAGCCGCTGGTCGGCAGCCAGCGCAGCCGCAGCGAGAACAGGATGATCAGCAGCAGGCCGAGCCAGAACACCGGCACCGCCTGGCCGGCCAGCGCCACCAGCCGCACCAGCAGGTCGGCCCAGCCGTCGCGGCGAATGGCACCGACGATGCCGAGGAGGAAGCCGGCCAGGGTGCTCCAGGCCAGCGCCGCGACAGCGAGCAGCGCCGTGGCCGGCAGCCGCTCCAGCACCAGCCCGAGCACCGGCTGCTGGAAGCGCAGCGAGGTGCCGAGGTCGCCCTGCAGCACGGCGCCGAGATAGCGCAGATACTGCAGCAGGAGAGGGGCGTCGAAGCCCATGGCGACCCGGAAGCGCTCAATCTCCTCCCGGCTGGCGTCGGGCGGCAGCATCAGCGCCGCCGGATCGCCGGTCAGGTGCAGGGCGAAGAAGACGATCGCCGAGACGCCGAGCAGGACGACGAGGGATTGCAGGGCGCGGTCGAGCAGGTAGCGGGCCATCGACGCCTCAGTCGACCCGGACGTTGGTGCGGCGGATCAGCCAGTCGCCGACCAGGTTGCAGCCGACCACCAGCGCCGCGATCACCAGCCCGGGATACAGCACGATCCAGTCCGCCATCAGGATGTAGGAGCGGCCCTCGCCGATCAGGTTGCCCAGCGTCGCGGTCGGCGGCTGGACGCCGAGGCCGAGGAAGCCCACCGACGCCTCCAGCACCACCAGCCGCGGCAGGTCGAGCGTCATCAGCACGATCTGCGGCGTCAGGATGTTGGGCAGGACGTGGCGGAACAGGATGCCCGCGGTCGGCACGCCCAGCGCCCGGGCCGCCCGGACGAAGTCGAGCGCCTTCACCTCCAGCGTCTTGGCGCGTGCCATGCGGGCGAAGATCGCCCAGCCGGTGACGCCGAGGATCAGCACCAGATTCAGGATGCTGGGGCCGACCACCGCGACCACCAGCAGGATCAAGAGGATGAAGGGAATCGACAGCTGGATGTCGACCAGCCGCATGACGATCCGGTCGGTCCAGCCGCCGAAGAAGCCGGAGACCAGCCCCAGCAGCGTGCCCAGGATCACCGCGATGGTCCCGGCCAGCAGCACGATCACCAGCGACAGCCGCGTGCCGGCGATGATCCGGGCCAGCAGGTCGCGGCCGAGCTGGTCGGTGCCGAGCGGGTGCAGCGCCCCGGCCACCACCGCCATCGGCGGCTTGAAGGTGGCGGCAATGTCGGCGGTGATCGGATCCGGCGGCCAGAGGACCGGGCCGATCGCCGCCAAAGCGAGCACGGCGAGCAGCAGCGGGGCGCCGACCAGGACGTCGCCCGTGAAGCCGCGGCGCCTTCGCCGTGTCGGCGTCGCGCGGATCAATGCAGGCGGATGTCGTAGACCGGGATGCGCGCATCCGGCCGTCCGACGAAATCGACCGACTTGCTCTTGGCGTAGAGCGAATCTTCCTGGTACAGCGGGATCACCGGCACCTGCTCGGCGGTCAGGGTCTGGATCTTGTGCAGCACCTCCGCCCGGGCCGCCGGGTCGATGGTGCGGCGGCTCTGGTCCAGCAGGGTGTCGAGATCCGGCAGCGAGACGGTCGAGTAAGGCTCGCCCGAGCGCAGGATCGCATAGGTCGCGGCATCGGCATCCAGCGTCTGGGTCGACCCCCAGCCGAGCATGTAGACCGGCGCCTGCTGGCCGGCGGGCACTTTCTGCGAATAGACCGACCACTCCGGGATATCGAGCGCGGCCTTGACCCCGATCGCGGCGAATTGCTGGACGATCGCCTGGGCGACCTCGGCGCTGTTGATGTAGCGCCGCGGCGCCTGCATCTGGATCTCGAAGCCGTCGGGGTATCCCGCCTCGGCCAGCAGGGCCTTCGCCTTGGCCGGGTCGGCGGCCGGCGCCTCGACCGGCAGGTAGCCGAAATCATGCGCCCCGACCGGGGTGCCGCTGGCGGTCGCCAGGCCGCGCAGCAGGTTGTCGACGATCGCCTTGCGGTCGATGGCCAGCGACAGCGCCTGGCGGACGCGGACGTCGTCGAGCGGCTTGGCCGCGGATTTGAGGCCGAGATAGATGGTCAGCCCGCCATTCTTGACCTGAATCAGGTCGGCATCGCCGCTCTGGCCGACGGCGTCGACCATCTCGGCCGGCACGCCTTCGATCAACTGGACCTCGCCGGTCAGCAGGGCGGCGACGCGGGCGGTCGCCTCCGGGATCGGCCGCCACACCACCCGGTCGATCGCCGGCTTGCCGCGCCAGTAATCCGGATTGGCCTCGAGCACGACCCTGTCGTCGGGCACGAACTCGGTCAGCTTGTAGGGGCCGGTGCCGACCGGCTTGCGGGCGAAGGCTTCCGGCCCGACCTCCTGCAGGTATTTCGGCGGCACGATATAGGCGGGGTAGCGGCTCATCCGGGTCGGCAGCAGCGGGTCCGGCGCCGTGGTGCGGATCCGCACCGTGTGCTCGTCGACCACGTCCACGCCGGCGATGGTGCGGATGTAGGAGATGGTCGGCGCCTTGGCCGCGGGGTCGAGGATGCGATCGAGGGTGAACTTCACCGCCGCGGCGTCGAAGGGCTCGCCATCGGTGAAGCGCACGCCGGGCCGCAGCTTGAACTCCCAGGTCGTGTCGTCGACCGCCGACCAGGATTCGGCCAGGCCCGGCACCAGCTTCATGTCCTGGTCGCGCAGCACCAGCGTGTCGAAGATGTTGTCGACGATCGTCGCCGCCTCGCGCAGGAAGCCCGGGTCCATCGCCGCCGGCGAGACCGGCCGGGCAATCACCAGCTCATTGCCGAAGGCGGCGCCCGTGCCGACCGCCCAGGCGAGAAGGGCCGCAGCGGCCAGTTGCCTCGAAGTCCTCATCCTGTTCCTCCGAACGGGCCGACCGGCCGCGATCAAGAAAGACAAATTTCTTATGGGATTATTTTCGGCGATGGATTATCGCCTGTGAAAACACGATATATCATGTATCAGAACCCGACAACGGCTATATTGCCGGCCAAAGGAACGGGGCGTTCGAGGTGTCGGCGATGGAGAGACGGTGGTGAGCTTCGTGTTGAGCGAGGCGCCGCGCGCCAGCCTGACGGCCTTCGTCGAAAGCCAGCTGCGCGAGGCGCTGATGTCCGGCGCGCTCCGGCCAGGACAGCGGCTGAATACCCGCGAGCTGGCGCGCCAGCTCGCGACCAGCCTCACCCCGGTGCGGGAGGCGCTGCTGAAGCTGGTGGCGGCGGGTGCCCTCGACGCGGCGCCGGCGCAGGCATTCCAGGTGCCGGTGGTGACCCGCGAGCGCTATCGCGAGATCGCCACGATCCGGAAGTCACTGGAAGGGCTGGCGGTCGAGGCGGCGTGCGGCCGGATTGACGCGGACGGCTTCGCGACGCTGGACCGGTTGAACGAAGCCTTCCGCGCGGCCAAGGCGGAGGGGCGGGCCGGCGACGCGCTCAAGGCCAACCGCGCATTCCGCTTCGCCCTCTACGGCCTCGCCGGGATGCCGGCGCTGCTGGGCCTGATCGAGCAGCTGTGGATGCAGATCGGGCCGTGCTTCAACTACCTCTACCCGCAGCCGCGGCTCGCGGCCGGCGGCCGCCACAACCACGACGTCCTGATCGAGGCGCTGCGGACGGGAGATGTCCGCAAAGCCCGTGCGGCGCTGGAGCAGGCGATCGACGACGGTACCTTGCTGGTGATGGAGCATTTCGGCTTCGACGAGCCGCCGGCGGCCGGGCGGGAGGACCTGCCGCTGCTGGTCGTGCCCTGACCTCGACAGCCGCTCAATCGGCGTCGGCGACGTAGCACGGGTATTCCGCCTTCTGCCGCCGTGCGGCCGCGACGTCCAGGACGACGATCTTCACGGGCTCCGCGGCCGATGTTTCGGCAAGCAGGTTGCCGTCCGGCGCGAAGGCGAAGCCGCGGCCGCCGAAGGTCGGGCCGTCCGCCCCGCCGCCGACCCGGTTCGAGCTGACGACATAGCTGCCCGATACGATCGCGGCCATGGCGCCGGCGGTGAGCCAGTTGGCGTTCGCCAGCCCGGTGGCCCGCGGCACCACGATCAGCTCCGCCCCGGCACGGCCATAGCGGCGGGCGCGCTCGTTGAACATCAACTCGGTGCAGAGCAGGACGCCGACCTTGAGGCCGGCCACATCGTGGACGGCGAAGCCGTCGCTATCGCCCCGGAACCATGTCGCCTCGTACCAGCCCGTCTCCTCGGGAAAATACTGCTTGCGATGCAGCGGCGTGATCCGGCCATCCGCGAGCGCGAAGGCCTCATTGGCCAGCCGGTCACCCGTCCAGACCGGCCGGGACGAGATAACGATCGGAACCCCGATCGCGGCGAGGGCGTCGATCGCGCGTTCGTGCAGCGAGACGCTGCGGCGTGCCGCCTCCGTGTCGAAGCGATCGACCGCCGCCAGCCAGGGGCCGAACGGCATCTCGTTGGTGACCAGGATGTGCGGCCGAAGCGCCTCGATCTGCCGGCGCAAGGCATTCCATTGGGCGCCATAGGGTTCCAGACCATCGAGCCATTCGACGAACGCGCAGGTCCTCGTGCCGGTCACACCATCCCTCCATCGCAAATGACTTAGATCGCCGTCCGGGCCACGGCGGTACCGTCGAATAAAAGATTGATCTCATCCTTAATGTCATGATGGGGCTGCACCGAATTGCGCCGTGCGAAATGGGATCGCGCGGTCCAGATCGCGATCCGCTGCAGTGTAAAGCCATCGGCGGTGATATTGCGCACTGATCCCGCCGACGTCCCATTCTTCCGCCGCTTGAGGCCTGCTCGAGGAATGAACATCAGGACGCGCCTTGCTCAGACGCTGGACGCGTGACGGGGGGCTCCTCGTCTCTGCGCATCGTGCTCTCGCGAACGATGAGTTGGCCGTGCAGCAGCGTGGTGCTGGGGGGGGGCAGCGGCCCTTCCGAACCGATGAGCTCCAGCAACCGCGCCACCGCCAGCCGGGCGAGCTCGCCGACGTTGTTGTCGATCGTCGAGATCGGCGTCGCGGCGAATCGCGCGGCATCGATGTTGTCGAAGCCGGCGATCGCGACCTGTTCCGGCACGGCGAGGTCGTTGATCCGCGTCCAGCGCAGCGCGCCGAGCGCGAGGACATCGCTGCTGGCGAACACGGCCGTGGGTCGGTCGGCAAGGCTCATCACAGCATCCATCGCCTCGATGCCGCTTTCGATCGTGTGGCTCGGGGCGTATCCGATCAGGGCCGGGTCGATCTCCATCCCGGCCGCGCGGAGAGCCGCGAGATAGCCCTCGCTCTTTTTCTGCGGCGTGCCGACTTCGGGAATGAGCGCCCCGATCCTGCGATGTCCGCGATCGATCAGATGCCGCGTTGCGTCGTAGGCGCCGGTAAATTCGTCGATCCCGACCGCATCGATGCCCGTCTCGCACAGGCCGACCAGCAGCACGATGGGGGAATTGCGCTGCCGCAGCTTCTGGAGATGGTCGAGGCGTGAATGCAGAAGCGGATAGATCAGGATGCCGTCGACCATTCGCGTCTGGAACATCTCGATGGCCCGGATCTCCTCCTCGAAACTGCCGTTCGAGGTCGCGAAGAGGACGCTGTAGCCGCGCTCGGCGAGCGCGAGCTGGATCATCTGCGCGGCGCTGGTCAGGATCGGATTCGTCACATCATGAAGGATGAGCCCGACCGTGTTGCTCCTCAGGGATACCAGCGACTTGGCGAAGTGATTGGGGACGTAGTCGAGCTCCTCCGCCGCCTTGCTGATGATCTCGCGGGCCGCGGCTGAAATCCGGGTGCTGCCCCGCAGCGCGAGGGATACAGTATTGACCCCGTAGCCGGTCTTCGCGGCGATGTCCTTCAGTCTCGCTTTCACTCTGGCCATACGGAACTCCCGGCGCCTCGCGCGAAGGCAGGCTCATAGGAAGAGCACGGAACGGGACTCAAAGCCAACCCCGCGCGATCTTCCAGAATCCTCGCCAAACCCCTTGCCAAGCCTACGTAGTAACGGTACAACATATTAACGTTACTACACCACTGCGGTGCGCGCCGCAGCAATGAGAAGGTCTCTCGTGTGAGGCCGATGTTCCAAGGAGGAGGCGTCGAGGCGTGCCCGCCAGGCCCGCATCCCTGATGGTCGCCTACCGCTTCGGGCGGAGAATGGCGACCCGGTGCTTTTCACGTCGATAGAGAAGAGATCTGGGGCTTCGCCCATCGCAGGCGGCTCCTCTTGAAGTTGCTTCATGTTGTCGGACCAGAATACTTGGATCGGCAGTTTTCGACCCTCCGCATCCGCCGCTGTCGGCTCGCGCGATTGCGGTTCCGAACCTGGGGAGGAAAACACCAATGAAGTATCCGGGGGCCTAATCCTGGACGAGCATTGATTCGCTCGCGTGGTGGATCATGGAAGCCGCCCTTTGGCGGCAGATTTGACGACCCTCTGAATTCAAGATGACCGATCCGCATCGATCGGAAACGGTGTTGCTTTGCCTTGCCGTCGGATCGACGGCGGCGCTGCAGGGTCATCGACCCGGGGCGCGCAGGTCAACGAGGGGAGGACCGCAAACGTGAAGCTAAACCATATGATTGCAGCGGCGGCCTTCATGACGGTCGCGACGCTGGGCGGCACGACCCATGCCGAGGATACCGTCATCCATGTGATGTCGTGGGAGGCGACGCAGGTGGCCGGCACGCCCTGGTGGGACAAGATCACCCAAGGCTTCGAGGCGAAGCATCCCGGCGTGAAGATCGAGACGAACTTCGTCCCGTTCAACCAGTATCTGACGACGCTCGCCGCGATGACGGCCGGCAATTCGCTGCCGGAGCTCTTCTACGGGCACGTCAAGGCCGCGGAGCTCGGGCGGGCCGGCCTCGCCGTCAACTACAGGGATGTGGTCGACGACACCTTTCTGAAGCAGTTCTACCCAGGCCCGCTGCGACAGTTCACCTTCGATGACGGAGCGATTTATGCGCTCCCCTGGACGGCGCAGATCTTCGGCCTGTTCGTCAATGACCGGATCATGAAGGAGCTCGGGCTGACGCCGCCGAACACCTGGGACGAACTGATCGCCATGGCGCCGAAGATCCGCGAAGCCGGCCTGACCCCGGTCGCCTTCGGCAATCTGGCACACAATGTCTGCCCGGACTTCCTCCTGCCGCTGATCGCCCAATATGGCGGCGATGTCTATGCGCTGGACGATCTCACCAAGCCCGACCTGTCCTGGGATTCGAAACCGGTCGTCGACGCGCTGACGCTGCTGCAGAAGCTTGCCAAGGTCGGCGTCTTCCTCGACGGCGTCAACGGCATCGACGAGCGTCCCGCTTGGCAGATCGCCTATCAGGGCAGGGCGGCGATGCTCTATACCGGCTCCTGGGCACCGGCCGTCTTCGAGGCCGAGGCGACGCAGGACTGGCTCGACAACTATTCGGTTCACAAGGTTCCGGCGGTGACCGCCGACGGCGTGCACTATACCGGCGACGGCAGCGGCGAGGGCTGGGTCGTCAATGCCAAGGGCCCGAACAAGGACCTGACCCTCGACTTCGTCAAATACATGTTCTCGCCCGAGGTCTATGACGACCACATCGCCGGCCTCGGCGGCTTCCCGTCGATGCCGAGCGCGCTCGACCAGGTCAAGAATCCCAAGGTCCAGGAAATGGTGACCTGGATGGACACGGACGGCGCCGACCACATCCTGTTCGGGGCCGGAAGCTGGGATGCGGTCTCGAATGTCTGCCAGGGCATCCTCGACGGCTCGATCGAGCCGGTCGCCGGCGCCAAGCAGATCCAGGCCGACGTGCTGGCCACGCGGGCGAAGGCCCAGTAAGCGCGCATCGGGGTCGGGCTCATCCGCCCGGCCCTTCCGGACCCCCTCGGCATGCCAAGCCTGCCGGCGCACAGGGAGCCTGAACCATGACGCAGACGCTGACATCCACGCCCGGGACGATGGGTGGCTTCCGCCGGAACTGGCCGACCATTGCCTTCCTGACACCCGCAGCACTCGTCCTGCTGGTGTTCATGGCCGTGCCGATGGTCAACTCCATCGTCATCAGCTTCCAGTCCTGGAACGGCATGTCACCGCCGGTCTGGGCCGGCCTCAAGAACTATCGCGCGCTGTTCGGCGACCGCCTCTTCCTGATCGCGCTCGGCAATACGGTCTATTTCACGGTCGCGACCGTGATCCTGCAGAGCACCCTCCCGCTGCTGGTGGCGAACCTGCTCAACTCGCGCATTCTCGGCGGCACGGTCTTCCGTACGCTCTATTTCATGCCAGTGATCATCTCGCTGGCGATCAGCGGCCTGCTCTGGGCGATGATCTACGAGCCGAATTTCGGCATCCTCAACGAATTTCTGCGCTCCATCGGCCTCGGCAGCTTCACCCAGCTCTGGCTGGCCGATCGCCGCACCGTCATGCCGAGCATCATCGCCGTCTCGGTCTGGCAATCGCTCGGCTTCTACCTGGTCATCTACTACGCGGCCATGCAGAACATCCCGAGGGAGCTCTACGAAGCGGCCAGGATCGACAACGCCAATGCGCTGCAGCGGCTCTGGCATGTGACCGTGCCGATGCTGCGCCCGGTCATCGTGCTGGTGATCGTCCTGAACACCATCCACGGCATCAAGGTGTTCGACCAGATCTGGGTCATGACGGCCGGCGGCCCAAACCACGCCAGCGACACGCTCGGCACCTATCTCTACAGCACCTCCTTCGGCGCCATGGGCAGCTCCAACCCGCAACTCGGCTACGCCACCGCCATCGCCATCGTCATCCTCGTGCTGAGCTTCCTCCTGAGCATCCTGCAGATCCGTCTCGGGAAGCGTCAGGAAATCGACTACTGACCGCCGGAGGCAGCCCCGTGAACGCGATGTCTCAATCTCACGCGCCCGCCAGGGTCTTCGACCTCCCCGGGGCCCAGCTGCGGATGGTGTTCGGCCGGACGCTGATCTACCTGACGCTGGTCGCCATCGCCGTCGTCCAGGCCTTCCCGCTGGTCTGGATGATCCTGACCTCGGTCAAGAGCCAGCGCGAGGTGTTCGGCTCGTTCCTGCCGTCGCGGCTCGACTTCAGCAATTTCGTACGCGTCTGGAACGCCATCGACCTGCCGAAGCATCTCGTCAACTCGCTCTACGTGACGACGCTTACGGTGGTCGTCGTGATCGTTGTCGCGACGCTGGCCGGCTATGTCTTCGCCCGATTCCGTTTCCGCGGCCGCGATGTTCTCTTCTACATGTTCATCGGCGCCATGATGATCCCCGGTCAGGCGATCCTCATCCCGATGTTCCAGTTCCTGAAGAGCATCGGCCTGCTCAACACGCTGACGGGCCTGTCGCTCTCCTATCTCGGCGGCTCGGTCGCCTTCGCGATCTTCCTGATGCGCTCCTTCTTCCTGAGCTTGCCGCAGGAGCTCGGCGACGCCGGCCGGATCGACGGCTGCACGGAGTTCGGCGTGTTCCGCTACGTCTATCTGCCGCTCGCCAAACCGGGCATCGCCACCGTGGTCATCATCCAGTCGATGGGCACCTGGAACGAGTTCATGTTCTCGAACACCTTCATCTCCAGCCCCGATTCCAAGACCATCCAGGCGGCGCTGTTCCAGGCGGTCGGCCGCTACTCGACCGACTACACCGCGCTCTCCTCCGGGCTGATGCTGGCGCTGGTTCCGATCGTCACCGTCTATCTCATTTTGCAGAAGCAGTTCGTCCAGGGACTGACCGCCGGCGCCCTCAAGGGGTGACGGGGCCCGCCGTCCCGTCCGCAAAGGCAAGACGTCCCCGGCGGGGAACCCGCACACAGCGAAAGCGCCACATCGAAGGAGGGAAACATGCACTTCAAGACGTCGCGAGGCGGCATCAGCCGCCGGCTTCTTGTCGCAACCCCCGTGGCCGCGATCGCAGCGAGCTCCGTGCTCGCTCGCGCGGGATCTGCGCGCGCGGACGACGATGTCACCTCGATCGAATACTGGTCGCCGCCGCAGAACGGCCTCAATGAATCCGGGACCAAGGCGCTGCTGCAGCCGATCGTGGACGGTTTCAAGAAGGAGACCGGCATCACGGTCAACCTGCAGATCATCGACTGGAGCAGCCTGCTCTCGAAGTTGGCGGCGGCGATCGCGAGCAACACCGGCCCGGATATTGCGGCAGGCGGCAATACCTGGAACGGCATCTACAGCGACACCGGCGGCGTCGTGAGCTGGACTCCGGAGATGATGGAGGAGATCGGCGGCATGTCGCAGTTCGTGCCGGCATTCACCCAGGTCATGGGCTATCCAGGCAAGGATCCGATATCGATCCCGACCGGGGGCGGCACCTGGCAGCTCGTCTACAACAAGAAGATCCTGGCCGATGCCGGCATCACCAAGTTGCCGACCACGTGGAACGAGTTCATCGCCGATGCCAAGAAGTCGCCGCGGTCGAGGCGCTGTACGACGCGGAACGCCGGCGGAATATCGAGGATTGGGCACGGCTCTGGCATCTCCACGGACGGCAGAGCTTCCATCTGTCGACCGACGTGCCGCCCGTGGTGGGTCGCGAGGCGCTGGTGCGCGCCACACGACGCAAGTTCGAGGTGCGGCCCCCTTACGGCATCGGGGTGGTAACGGAGCCTTTCGCCGACCCAAGCCGGGTGCTCGCACGTCTGCGCCTCACCTTCGGGGAAGGCGTCCGAGCGACCGACCTCTGGTGCATCTTCACCTTCGACCACGAGGGCCTCATCACCGAGATCGAGGAGATGGTCGACACCGCGAACGCACACCGCATGCCGACGTGACCGATTGCTCCACGCCGCGGCTGAACGGCCCCCCGCAGCGAAGATCGTACGCGCAGACCAACGCCGTCTTCCGCAGAGGAAAGAATTGCCATGTCCGAATCAGCAAGCCTCAGCACCGACCCGTCGATCCGCCCGGTCACGATCGGAACCTTCCCGCCGCAGCTCCCGCTCGCCTTCGGCGGCTCCTGGTTCATTCCCTATTCGGCGCCGGGTGCGCAGGACGCGGAACTCACCGGCGCCATCGAAGCGGCCTATGAGGGCGGCGTGCGCCACTTCGACACCGCCGGCGGCTACGGCAATGGCCATTCGGAGGAGATCTACGGCGCCTTCCTCGCGGGCAGGCGCAACGAGATCTTCCTGGCGTCCAAGGCCAACCCGGCCGAGGCGACGGCGGCGGCCATGTCGGCGGAGATCGACGCCAGCCTCCGCCGGCTGAAGACCGATTATGTCGACCTCTACTACATCCACTGGCCGAAGAGCGGGGTCGACATGCGGCCGCGCATGGAGGCGCTGGAGGCGGCGCGCCGGGCCGGCAAGATCCGAGCCGCCGGCGTCAGCAATTTCTCGGTCGCGCAGATGCGGCAGGTGCAGGAGGTCGGGCGCATCGACGCCCACCAACTCGGCTACAACCTGCTGTGGCGCTACGCCGAGGACGAGTTGATCCCCTTCTGCGTCGCGCACGGCATCGCGGTCGTCACCTACAGCACGCTCGCGCACGGCATCCTGACCGGCAAGTTCGGCCGCAAGCCCGACCTCGCGCCCGGCGACCAGCGCCACCGGATCCTGCCCTTCCGCGCCGATATCTGGCCGCATGTCCATGCCGGCGTCGAGAGGCTGAAGGCGATCGCGGCCGAGCTCGACCGGCCGCTGATGCATCTCGCGATCCGCTGGAACCTTTCGCGGCCGGGCATCACCTTCGTCGTGGCCGGCGCGCGCAACCGCGCGCAGTCCGAGGCCAATGCGGCGGCGCTCTCAGGCGCGATTCCGCCATCCGTCCTCGAGCGGATGACGGCGATCAGCGACGAGATCGTCCGGCACGTACCCGATGAAGGCAACCTCTTCAACCATCACCCCTGAACGAAGGCAGCGGACAAGGAAGCAACCCATGGAGCCGATCCAAGGACTGGGCGGGCGCGTGCTCGTACAGGTCTGCCTCGTCGTCGACGATGCCGACAGATATGCGAAGCGCTATTCCGAGCTGCTCGGCGTTCCGATCCCGGAGGTCCACATCACCGACGGCTATTCGGAGACCGAGGCGACCTATCACGGCGAGCCGACCGAGGCCCGCGCGCGCATCTATCACTGGCATTTCGGCAATGTCGGCTTCGAGCTGCTGCAGCCGCTGGGGCCGAAGAGCGTCTGGCAGGACTGGCTCGACGAGCACGGGCCGAGCGTCCATCACATCGCCTTCCGCGTGACCGACAGCCACGGCGTCGCGCACGAATTCGCCCGCCATGGCTACCCCGTCTCGCAGCAGGGCTTCTATACCGGCCGCCTGCCGAATGGCGGTCACACCGGCATGTACACCTATCTCGACACCGCCAAGGCGCTCGGAACGACCTTCGAGCTGCTCGAATCCTTCGATCCCGATGGGGAGGTCCGCTGATGGGCGCGCCCGTGCTTCAACCGGAGATGCTCTGCCAGGTCGGCTTCGTCGTGCATGACGTCGTCGCCACGGCGCGGAAATATGCCGAGGCCTTCGGCTTTCCCATGCCCGAGATCATCCAGACGCCCGGCTTCGACAAGGCGCGGACCACGGTGGGCGGCGTGCCGTCGGAGGCGACCGCCAGGCTCGCCTTCTTCCAGACCGGCCAGCTCGTGGTGGAATTGATCGAGCCGGACGAGACGCCCAGCGTCTGGCGCGATTTCCTCGACCGGAACGGGGAGGGCGTGCACCACATCGCCTTCCGCGTCGCCGATACGAAGGCGACCGAAGCCCGTCTCGCCCAGGAGGGGATCGCCGCCCTTCAGCAGGGCCTCTTCGTCGATGGCAGCGGCATGTACAGCTATCTCGATACGGCGCCGCAACTCGGCGTGATGATCGAGCTGCTCGAGACGTTCGGCAAGAAAAGCTGACTCACCGCCGGGAGATCGGATGAATGCACACCATCGGTATTCTCGGCGCGGCCGGGATCGCGCCCCGCGCCATCATCGATCCGGCGCGGCGCCGGCGCGACGTCGTGATCGGCGCCGTGGCGTCCCGCGACGGCGACAAGGCCTCCGCCTACGCGGCCGCCAACGGCATTCCGCGCGCGTTCGCCGGCTATGACGCCCTGCTGGCCGATCCTTCGATCGACATCGTCTACAACGCGCTGCCGCCGACGGGCCATGCCGAATGGTCGATCAAGGCACTGCAGGCCGGCAAGCATGTACTGTGCGAGAAGCCGATCGCCGTCACGGCGGCGGAGGCGCGCGAGATGGTGGCCGCGGCGGGGGCGAGCGGCCGCGTGCTCGCCGAGGCGTTCCACGACCGCTACCATCCCGCCTTCGCCCATCTGCTGGCCCTGAAGCCGAAGCTCGGCGGGATCCGCTCGCTCGCGGCCGAGTTCCGGGTCGACATCCCCTATGACCCGGCGAACATCCGCTACGATCCAGTGCAGGGCGGCGGCGCCATGATGGATCTCGGCTGCTACCCGCTGCACTGGCTGCGCAGCCTCATGGGAACCGAGCCGGAGATCGTCTCTGCATCCGCCCGGCTCTGCGAGCTCGGCTCGGACACGCGCATCGAGGCCGGCCTTCGCTTTCCGGACGGCGTGCCCGCGCGGCTCCTGGCCGACATCCAGGACGGGCCGTTCCGTGGCCTGCTCAGGATCGAGGCCGAGAACGGCATCGTCGAGCTGGACAATCCCTGCCTTCCGCACAACGGCCACTCCTTCCGCGAGTGGCTGAATGGCGTGCACCGCGTCTACACCGTCGCCGGAGCGGCGACCTACGATCACCAGCTCGACGCGTTCGTGAGGGCCGTCGACGGCGGCGACGCCCTACCGACCGGCGGCGACGATGCGATCGGCAACATGGCGGCGCTCGACCGCATCTACGAGCGCGCCGGCGTCGAGCGGGCCGTGGCGCGCCCGCGCCGGGTCCCCTGAGACCTCGAACAGGGAAGGGACGATCGCCATGCCGGACCCCATCACGCTCTTCGACGGACGGACGCTCGCCGGCTGGCGTGCCGCTCCGCGCCTGCCGACGCCGGTCAGGGCCGACGATCCGGTCCTCGCGACCGACACGCCCACCTATCGGAAGGCCTTGGCCCATCTCGGACGCTGGACCGTCGAGGACGGCGCCATCTGCGGCCGCCAGGACCCGCCGGGCAGCGGGCTCGGCGCCTATCTGGTCAGCGAAGCCTCGTTCGGCGATTTCGAGCTCACGCTCGAGGCGCGGCCGGACTGGCCGGCCGATACCGGCATTATGCTGCGTGCGACGGCGGACGGCTCGACCGGCTACCAGGTGCTCGTCGATCATCGCAAATCCGGCAATATCGGCGGCTTTTACGGCAACGGCATCGGCCGCTTCCACGCCATCAACTTCAATGTCGACGTCAAGCGCGATGCGGCGGGGAAGCCGGTGGGGCTGAAACTCGAGGACCCTGCCACCACGATCGAGCCGATCGCCGAATGGAAGCCGGCTCTGCTGTCGCGGAAGGCGACCGGCGAGGATTTCCTGAAGGCTTGGAGATGGGACGGCTGGAACGCCTTTCGCATCCGCATGGTCGGCGCGCTGCCGAAGATCACGGTTTGGATCAACGGCCTGCTGATGTCCGAGATCGACACCGCGATTATGGCGTATCGCGATTTCGACGGCGCGGCCGTGCTGAAGAAGCTCGGCAATGCCGGTCACATCGCCTTCGAGGTGCATGACAACGACCCGCGTATGGGCGCGGAGCGCTGGGCGCCGAACGCCGCCTGCCGCTGGCGCAACATCCGCGTCCAACCGCTGTGAGGGAATCGACGATGAGCTATTCGCTCGGCGGGCTGGCGGCGGAACAGGACGCGCTGCGGCTCGACAGCTTCGACTACGACTTCTCCTGGGCCTTGGGCTCGCTGATGCGCGCCAAGGCTTCCGCCGCCCGCGCTCCGGTCGCGATCGAGATCGCCCATGGCGGCGACCTCGTCTTCTCGACCTTGCTACCAGGAGCGACGCCAGACAATTCCGACTGGGCGGCGCGCAAGCGCGCGGTCGCGCAGCGCTTCCACCGCTCGTCGCTGGCGATGCGGATCGAGGCGGAGGAGCAGGGCTACGACTTCAACCGTCGCTTCCGCCTTCCCGATCATCTCTTCGTGGCGAGCGGCGGCGGCGTTCCGCTGATGCTGGCGTCCGGGACGCTGATCGGAACGGCCGGCGTCAGCGGGCTGCCCGACGTCGAGGATCATCGGCTGGTCACAGCCGCCCTTCGCGAGCTGCTCGGACGCTCGGCCTGAAAAGCTTCGAGTTTCATCTTTCATCATCCGATGGGATCGGACATGCCCTACAAGATCTCGTTCCAGCTCTACTCCGCACGCAACTTCCCGCCGCTCGAGCGCCAGCTCGAAGGCCTCGCCGCGATCGGCTACGACGCCGTCGAGCCCTGGCTGCCCGCCTATGAGGCGAGCCCGGCGGAGTTCCGCCGCAAGATCGACGCCGCCGGGCTCACCTGCTACGGCTTTCACCTGCCGTTCAAGGGGCTCGTGGCCGATCCTCAACGCTTCGTCGACATCGCGAAGACCATCGGCGCCTGGCTGCTGATCCCGCCCTATCTGGAGCCGCAGGACCGACCGACCACGCCCGATGGCTGGCGCGCCATCGGGCGCGAGCTCGGCCGCGTGCGCGAGATCGTCGCCGCCGAAGGCCTGAAGCTTGCCTGGCACAATCACGATTTCGAATACCGGCCGCTTCCCGACGGATCGCGGCCGATCGACCTCCTCTTCGAGAGCGCCGGCGGCGAGGTCGGCTACGAGATCGACTTCGCCTGGGTGGTGCGCGGCGGCGGCGATCCGCTGACGGAGCTGAAGCGCTGGAAGGACCGCCTCTACGCCATCCAGGTCAAGGACACCGCGCCGGCCGGCACGACGGCCGAGGGCGGCTGGACGGCGATGGGCGACGGCGTCGTCGACTGGACGGCGCTGTGGCCGTTCTTTTCCGAGACGCCGGCCGATCACCTCGTCGTCGAGCATGACGAGCCGGCCGACTGGCGGGCGCTCGCGCAGCGCTCCTACGACACTCTCGTCAAGCTCGGCGCACGAGGCTGATCGCTCCTGACCCGGACGCGACCCGTACATGGGAGAACCGCACGTGCCTGCATTCAGCGGCTTCGGCCATCTGGCCCTCAAGGTGAACGACCTTCAGACATCGCTCGACTTCTACAGGAAGCTCGGCTTCCCGGAGTTCCTGCGCCTCACGGAGAACAATGGCGAGCCGTGGATCGCCTATCTGAAGATTTCGGACGAGCTTTATCTCGAACTCTTTCCCGGCGGCGACGGCGGCAAGGCCCCCGGCACGGACCATGCCGGCGTCCATCACCTCTGCCTGACGACGGAGGACATCGAGGCAACCGCCGCGCATCTCGCCTCGGTGGGCATCCCGCTCGTTGCGCCGCTCGATCCGACGAGGCGCGGCGCAGACCGCAACCGCGGCATGTGGATCACCGACCCGGACGGCAACCGGATCGAGATCATGGAAATGGCGCCGGACTGCATCCAGTACGAGGCGATACGGGACGTCAACGCCGGACAGGCGTCACATGCCCTGGTGCGGCCGCGGTAGCCGGCCGACCAGCGCTCCGACGCCTCTTCGAGCATGGAGACAGACAGTCATGACCCTGAAAGCCGGACCCATATTCACGCGACGCGGCCGCAGCCTGCTCCCCGGCCAGGTCGCGCAACTGGTCACGATCAACGTCGAGACGGGGCAGCCCCATGTCGTGCTCGAGGCGGACGAGATCATGGAGGCGCCCAATTGGACGTCCGACGGAAGATGGCTCGTCTTCAACGCCGGCGGCGAGATGTGGCGGATCGATGCGGACGGCACGGCCGCGCCTGAGAAAATCGAGACCGGAACGATCCGCGATCTCAACAACGACCACGTCCTCTCGCCGGACGGGAAGACCGTCTACATGAGCAGCAATGACGGCCATATCTATGCCGTCGCGCTTTCCGGCGGCGAGCCGCGCCGGGTCTCGAACCAGCATGGAACGCCGCATCACTACTATCTGCACGGCATCTCGCCGGACGGGCTCACGCTGTCCTATGTCGCGGTCGAAGGGCCGGCCGGCGCCAGGCGGATCAACATCTTCACCATTCCCGCGTCGGGCGGGCCCGACACCCGGCTCACGGATGTGGGCTACCCGAATGACGGCCCAGAATACTCGCCGGACGGGCGGTGGATCTACTTCAACGCCGAGCGCGCGGCGACGATTCCGGGCCACGCCCAGTGCTTCCGCATGCGGCCGGACGGCAGCGGCATCGAGCAGCTCACCTTCGACGACTGCGTCAACTGGTTCCCGCATGTCTCGCCGGATGGCCGGTCCGTCGTCTTCATCAGCTATCCGGCCGGCACCACCGGGCATCCGCCGAACAAGGACGTGGTCCTTCGCCTCATGTGGCCGGACGGCAGCGGCCAACGCGACCTCGTCGCCTTTTTCGGTGGCCAGGGCACGATCAACGTCAACAGCTGGGCTCCCGACAGCCGGCGCCTCGCTTATGTCGCCTATCCGGTCGTGTAGGCACGCCCGGTCTGGCAGGCTGACCAGACCGGGGGGCATGGAGAAACCGCCCGGTTTGTCGCGGCCTTCTTTCTCATATCTTGGCCGGGGACCGGCCGACGTCGCCGGACCCCCAAAGCCGGCCCCGCGCGAAGATCTGCGGACTGGAGGTGGGTCGCCGGGGTGGATCAAGCTGCCAATCGCGGGACGGCGCTCTCGACCAGCCGCAAGAATCGTTGGTTGCGGGTCCCGTGCGCCGTGCAAGGCGGCGCTTTCCAGGTACGCGGGTACCGATGACCGCGGCTATCGGTACCGGAGTACGATGGGGCCGCGGCTCGTCATCACTCGCGACCAGGTCGGCTGAGTGCAGGATCAGCCTGCCGTGGTGATGGCGGGAACCGCAACGAGGCGGCGGTCCTACGGAGCGGTGTCAGTCGGTTTCAACTCGTCGATCAGCACCTTGTCGAGCCGCACCAGTGCGATGGATGTGGCGATGATCTCGCCGCCCCATCGGGGCTGAGTAATCGCCAGAACGGCGCCCTGACCATTGACCTGCACCCACCATGATCGGGTCCGATCGCCCATCAAGGGCGATTCATGTTCTCCGATATAAAGCACAGGTTCAAAGTGGCCGACTAACTGTGCCATCGCAGTGTTGTCGATACTGCCTCTCCCCGTGATCGCGCACCCTGCAGCAGGCAGACCCGAAACCGTACCCTCGGCTCGGTCAATTCCCATGTCGCCAATCTCCCTGCGATCCCGCGCACCCGTGCTTCCGCCCCAGGCCACGTCGGGCAATACGAAAGGCACGCGCGAGATCGTTTCCGACTTCGGGTCCAGCCAGCCGCCGAGGGCTGTCACCTTGGCGCCGAGTGCTGCGAAGTCAGGGAAGGTGTCGACACAGATCGACAGGAAGGTCTTCTCCAGGCGTTCCCCATCCGCCTGGGCTACGCCGGGCAGGATCAGTGTGGCCACAGCCAGCCAGGACAGGGAGAGGAAGCGCTGCGTCATTCAGGTGCCTTGGTCGAAGCTCTACCGTGGCCGCCAGTTCCATGGCAACAGCTCGTCGATGCGCTTGATCGGATGGTCGGCGATGCGGGCGATGACGTCGGCGAGATAGGCTTCGACATCCAGGCCGTTCATCTTGGCGGTCTCGGTGATGGTGTAGAGGGCAGCGGCGCGCCTGCCGCCGGCGTCGCTGCCGGCGAAAGTCCAATTGCGGCGCCCGAGGGCCAGGGGCCTGATGGCGCGTTCGGCGGCATTGTTCGTCATCTCCAGCCTGCCGTCGGTGGTGTAGCGGGTCAGTGCCGCCCAGCGGGTGGTGGAGTAGCGGATCGCGACCGCGAGCTTGCCCTTGGTGCTGGTGCGGGCCAGGGCGTCGTCGAACAACTGTCGCAGATCGGTCAGGATCGGAACCGAGCGCTCCTGCCGGGCGGCCAGGCGCTCGGCTGGGCTGCGGCCCTTGCTCTCGCGCTCGATGGCGAAGAGGTCGCCGATCGTCTCCAGCGCTGCCTTGGCCGTGGTCGAACCGGTGTGGTCGAACACCTCATACAGATATCGCCGGGCATGGGCCTTATGCCGAGCTCGGCATAAGAGCCACGGGCGGCGCAAGTTCTTTGTCTTGGCCGACGTCGCCAAGGCGCCGCTGGCGATCGAGGCCGTGCGCCGGATCGATGCGATCTTCGCCATCGAACGCGAGATCAACGGTCTGCCGGCTGCCGAGAGAGGCGCCGTGCGCCGGGACCGGACGGCGGCCCTGGTGACCGAGCTCGAGACCTGGATGCGCGCCGAACGGGGCCGGCTCTCTCGCCATGTCGACGTCGCCAAGGCGATGGACTACATGCTCAAACGCTGGCCGGCCTTCACCCGCTTCCTCGACGATGGCCGGATCTGCCTGACCAACAACGCGGCCGAACGAGCGCTGCGCGGCATCGTCCTCGGCCGCAAGGCGTGGCTCTTCGCCGGCTCCGACCGCGGCGGCGAGCGCGCCGCCGCCATGCTCACCCTGATCGAGACGGCGAAGCTCAGCGGCGTGGATCCACAGGCGTGGCTCGCCGACGTCCTCCGCCGGATCGCCGATCACCCAGCCTCACGGCTGCACGAGCTCCTGCCGTGGCGCTGGAAGTCGCCTTCCCATGCTGTAGCTGCCTGACCTGCTGATTTCGTCGGCTACTGTCCATGATACCAGCGCCACCCTCGCCACTGCTGCCAATATGGTGCATCTGACCGAGGGCGGAGCTTGCCGAGATAGACGTTCACGTTGCAGCCGCCATCTCTGTTGAACACCGTGTCGGCCGGATCAAAAAGATCAGCGTGCTCGCGGATGAACAGGGAGAGATTCTTGAAGCGATAGACGGTGCCATCCGGACTCAGGAGAGACCATTCGCGAGCGGCAGAGTGCGTCTCGAACGGTCCGGTCAGGGGAGAGCAGCTAATCGCCTCGAGACGATATCGATCATTTGGCGTGGCAAGACGAGAGCGGCGCTTGAGCTCGTGTAGGCAGGATTTCCGCCCGCATGTCTTCCGGCGACGAGTCCAGGTTTGAGTGAAATGCACTCTCTTTCCGCAGATCGCGCACGCAATTTCATACTGATAGGTGGTCGTCATCTGCCACCACCGCCGACCGTGCTTTGTTGCTGAATTATAGCCGGCTCATCCGCGTCGGCCGAATCAGATCGTGTCCGACAAATATGGCGCCGCCTGCAGCTGGGGACGCTCTTGACGACACCAATGCCGTTGTCCGCGGCCCTCGCCGGACGGATACCCTTCTGCCGGTATGCTGACGACTGCAATGTCTACGTGCGGACGCGGCAGGCCGGCGAACGGGTGATGGCATCGCTCATCCGGTTCCTGAGGGATCGGCTGAGGCGGTCGGTTGACGTCGCCAAGAGCGCCGTCGACCGACCGTGGAACCGGAGCTTCCTCGGTTACACCATGGTGTCGCGCGGCTTCCTGGTGGATGACACTGGCTGCGATGCTGCGGGCCTGCTCATCGGCGCCACATAGCCGAACTCCACCAAAACTGCGTCAGAGCCAATCTTGCGCGCCGATTGACACAAGATGAGAAGTGCCGCGACGCAGAGGCTCGCAATGTTTGGCACGGAAGCCGTTGTTTGCTTGCCGCGAATCCGCTCCCGGATCGGGCCTGTCATTGAAGTGATTCCTTAGGTGATGGAGGGAGCGTGCCGGTCTAAGGTCGAACTGCCTGATCTGGCTGGATCGCGTCAAGGCGTCGTTACGCCTCGGCGCTACGCGGTCTGGGAAGCCGGGCCGCCGCGATGACCGCTCCAATGACGGCCATGGCGACGGCAATCCCAATCCAGAGACCGTAGAGAGCAAAGCCAAGGATGAACCCTCCCAGCACGGGCGAGGCAATATCGGCCAGTGCGACCAGCGATTGCGCCGCGCCCATGACGATGCCTTGCCGTCCAGCGGGGGCGTGGGTTGAGAGTGCCGCCATATAGGTCGGTTTGGCCAGGGCGTCGCCTGTACTGATGCAGAACACCGCAAGGAGCAACGCGGGAATGGTGGTGGCAAGGCCGGCCATCAGGAAGCCCGTCGCGATGAGCGCAAAGATCAGCAGGATTAGATTGCGCTCGGTGAGATACTTGCCCAACCAGCCCAGCAGGAAAAGCTGGGCAAAGACATTGATCCCGCCATCGGCCATGATGAGATAACTCAGTTCCTTCGCGCCGAAGGCATGACCGTTCCAGATGAAGGTGTCGCCGAGGAAAACCGGCATCTGCGAGATATACATGCCATAGGCAAAGAAGTGGCAGAGCATCACCAGGACGAGAATCCGGATCGCGGGAGACGCCAGAATCGCCCGGATCGAGGCTCTCTCGGCCAGGGGACTGTCGCCGGCCTGACCGACAACCCTGTTCTCCAGTCGCAAGATGGTCACCAGGCTCGAGACAAGCACCAGCCCAAGCGAGGCCAGGATCGGCGCGATGAGCGACGTGTCGGACAAGAGGCCCGAAAGCCCAGCGCCGATGATCCCGCCCACGCCGGCACCTCCCATCACGATGCCCATGGCTTGCCGCCGGTTTCCGGCGTCGGTATGGTCTGAGATATAAGCGGCAGTGACCGAGATATTGCTGGCCGTGAGGCCGAAAATGGCGCGGGCGATCAGGATGACGGCGACATTGGGCGCAAGCGCCAGCAGCAGCAGGCTTGCCGCTGCAATGATCTGGCAGACCATGAGAATGCGTTTGCGACCGAAGCGATCCGAAAGCTGGCCAAGCGCGGGGGCGGAGGCAAATTGGCCCACGGCTTCCGCGGCGATGACGATGCCGAGAACGAGTGGTGTGCCCCCCATCGCCTGGATATGGAAGGGCAGCACCGGCAGGACCGCGGCGGTGCCCGCCGCATAGCTGCAAACTATCACGAAGACCGGCAGGATGCGCCGCCAGTCCAGCATCTTCGCCCCGGCTGCGCCCTCGGGCAAGGATTGGGGTATCATCTCATGCCCCTTCCATCGCAAAGACGGTGCGGCACGCGCTGTTATCCTGATGCCAGGTCGTGTCGAAGGCGGAAAACGGCACAGGCGTGAACGCAATCTTCAGCCCGTCCGACGCGGCCGCGTGCAGCACCTCGCCAATGACTGCGATCAGGCGCGGCAGCGCGATGCTGCCGCCACCGCTGCCCATCAGTTCGATGGCCGAGGCGCGCATGATGCCTCCCGGCAAGGTAATGTCCGCCGCCGAGATCGACCCGATCTGGACAGAACGCATGGGAATTGCGTCGCGACCCGCGCTGGCGGTGGCGATCAGCAGGTTTTTCGCGCTAGCCGCCCAGAGATAGTCCGGCACGACATCGACGCCTTGGGCGAACTCCTCCATGAAGCGATGCTGAAGATCGCCCCTGTTCTCAAGCATGTCCTCGACGAGCCGGATCGTCACATCGGCGCCGAGCGATCGCACCTCTTCAAGGGCGCAGACGTTCCTGCCGATCGACACGATGCGGCCCGTACCCAGCAGCCTGGCGATCTGGACGGCAAGGCGACCGGCGGTGCCGGTGGCGCCGTTGATCAGCACCGTCTCTCCGGGCTTCATCCTCGCGCGCTCGGTCAGTGCGGCCCAGGAGGACATGCCGGGATTGGCAATGGCGACGGCGGTGAGGTCATTGGGCCCGTCAGGCACCGGCACGCAAAGCCGCACATCCACCACGGCGTATTCAGCCATGCTGCCATAAGGTGCGCGCGGCGTCGCGAAATAGACCCGGCTGCCGCCATCCAGCAGCCCCGCGCCGTCCATGCCGACCCCGAGGGGAAGCTGGGCGTCCACCGTATAATGCGCGCCCGAGGCCCGCGCCTTGACCAGATGGCTGATCGCGGCGGCGCTGACCCGGACCGGACTTTCGCCCGGTGCGGGGATCGGGACGGGGCGTTCCGCCAGGGGGGGAGCCTGCCCGGCAGCCGAAACGATCGCGGCCCTCATTGCTGTGCCTCCCAATGCGCAGGCAATCCCATGCGGTCGAGGCAGGTTTCGAGCTCTGCAGACCCCGCCGGGCCGAGGGGCAGGACCGCTGCAACATAGCCGTCGGGCCGGACCAGCACGCATTCGCCCGGCGCCAGCTCGTAAGTCGCGTCGACATGATCCCAGGCGTCGACGATATCGCCCTTTTCGCCGAGACGATGGATATGCAGCCCCGTCCGGGGCGCGACAGCGCCTTGTCCGTTAACGAGCAGCGTCCAGTGCGGCCCCCTGAACAGCTGGAACAGCCGCGACGGCTGGCCGGCCGCACCTGCGACCGGTGCGTCCGGAGCGCGGTCGCCGGCCCGAACGCCATCCCTGTGCGAGGGGGATTCCACGCTGACCGGCGAATTCGGATAGCCGATGTCGAGCTGCCATACCTCCCGCCCGCGCTTGATCTCGCCGCGCTTGCCGGCGTCGAGCAGCCGGGTCGAGAGGCCGAGCATCGCCTCGGCCACCGGGCGGCGTTCGCTCTCGTAGCTGTCGAGCAGGTCGTCGCTCGCGCCGCGCAGCACGGCTGCCAACTTCCAACCAAGATTGTAGGCGTCCTGCACGCTGGTGTTCAGGCCCTGGCCGCCAGTCGGCGGATGGATATGGGCGGCGTCGCCAGTCAGGAACACTCGGCCGACACGGTAACGCTCTGCCAGCCGAGCGTTCATCGCATAGGCCGAGGCCCAACTCACCGACTGTACCCGAACGTCGCTGCGTTCCGTCCGCTCGGCGATCATCTGCTGCAGCCCTTCGGCGGACAGATCGACCTCGCCTTCCTGCGGCACAGGGCCCTGAAGCTGGAACAGGTCGGTTCCTCCCAGCGGACAGATCGAGATCATCCATTGCATGTCGCCGTCGTTGAACTGGTGCCACCAGCCCCGGTCGAGCCCGGTCAGCGCGACATCGGCCACCATGGCGCGCACGCCCAGCGTCTTGCCAGGAAAGTCCACACCGAGCGCGCCCCGCACGAAGCTGCGCCCGCCATCCGCACCGACGAGATAGCGAACGCGAAACGTCTCCTCGCGATCCGGCCCGGAGAGCCGCGCCGTGACGCCGTTGCCGTCCTGCTCGAAGCCGACCAAGGCGCAGCCGAACTCGACCTGCCTGCCCAGTTCGGTGAGCCGTTCCCGCATGATCCGCTCCGTCATAAACTGCGAGATCATCAGCGGGATGTGATACGGCTCCGCTGGCGACGGTTCGGGCCTTTCGCCGAGATCCTTTTCGACGAAGCTTCCATCCGGCCGATAGTCACGCATCATGGGATAGATGCTGCCGGCGGCGAAGACCTTGTCGAGAATGCCGAGATCTTCGAACACTTCCTGCGTTCGCGGCTGGATGCCCTTGCCGCGTGAGCCGTAGAACGGCTCCACCGTCTTGTCGATGAGCCGGAAGGACACGCCGCGCCGCGCCAGTTCGATCGCCAGCGTCAGGCCAGCCGCTCCCGCACCGCAGACGAGTACGTCTGCCGCAAAATCATCTGCCATATTGGTCTCCATGCGTGTATTATGCACGTAATAGGAGATGCGGTATGCCGTCAACAGGAAAAGTGCAAATTACACATATTCGCCGTCAGGTCCGCGAACTGCATGGGGCGCTAATCGAAATCGCGAGCCTCATGAACCGGCCACAGCGCGACGAGCAGATGGTGCGTGAAGCCGGCATTGCCCTCGACCGTGCGCTCTTCCCGCTTCTCGTCGGGATCGAGCGGCTGGGGCCCATCGGAGTCATGGAACTGGCCGACCGGGCCGGCCGCGACTACACCACCGTCAGCCGCCAGGTGGCGAAGCTGGAAAGCCTGGGCTTAGCCGAGCGCAGGCAAAGCGCCGCCGATCGTCGCGTCAACGAAGCCGTGGTGACGCCGAAGGGCAAGGCGATGACCGACAAGATCGACGCCGCCCGCGAGCGCATCGCCAGCGCCGTCTTTGCAAGCTGGGATCCATATGAAATTGACGAACTCGTGCGCCTGATGCGTAAGTTCGCCGACGCAATGGGCGGGGAACCGGAAGCACCCGGTTGATCGTCACCGCAGCAGATCGACCCGGGCCGACTGACGTGGCCGCCGACGATATTGACGTCGGACGGCAATCATTTCGAGGGCGACAATGGGCTGCTTACCAACTTAGTCTAGTCTAGGAGGACTCCACAAGGCGGCCTCCACCGTTTCCATTGTGGGCAGTTCGTTCAACGGAGGGACGATCGCCGGCATCGTTGAGGCCATAGAGTCCGGTGATGCCGAGGGGCTTGTCACGTTCGCGGCCTTGGACTCTGGCGATCAGCATAGCGGTTTGCCATAGCCCAACCCTGCTACCACGGCTACCGCTCTCCACCGGATGTGATCCCAGCGTGCCGTCTGGATATATCTCCGCTTTACCCTGAGCGACCGCGACGTCGAGGACCTGCTCGTTGAGCGCGGCATCGAGGTGTCGTACGAGACGATCCGTCGATGGGTGATCAGCTTCGGTCCCGCAATCGTTCGGCGTCTTTGTGCATGGCGACCGGCTCCGCATCGGCGATGGCACCTCGACGAGGTGTTTGTCTGGATCGGCGGCAAGCAGATGTACCTGTGGCGTGCCGTCGATGTTGAGGGTGAGGTGCTCGAGGTGCTGGTTCAGGCTAGGCGGGATGCGGCTGCCGCCTGCAAGCTGATGCGCAAGCTCCTCAAGAAGCAGGGGATCTCCCCGAACGAGTGGGTCACCGACAAGTGTCCGGCCTACACCGCTGCGCTTCGCGATCTGGGCCTGGGCGCCGCAGTTCACATCAGAGCCAAGCGGCAAAACAACCAGGCCGAAAGCTCGCATGTCCCGATTCGGCGACGCGAGTGCAAGCCGCAACGGTTCAAATCCGCCGCGTCGGCGCAGCGGCGCCTGCCGATGCATGCTGCGACCTGCAACACCTTCAACGTATGCCGTCACCTCACCATCGCCCGCACGCACCGCCGCTTTCGCGTGGCGGCGATCGCGGCATGGCGGGATGCAGCCGGCGTTGCAGCCTGAGCCTGGCGGATGCCAGCCTCTTCGCGGCCACGCTCGACAATGTGACAAGCCATTCGCCCGGACGCTTACAGCGAAGGCAATGTTCGAACCGCTGTTACATTGCGTCAGCAGAGCCCTCCGTGGGGGCTTTGAGCGCGATCCGTCCGCTCAGATCGGGGGAAAGGGTGAAGGGTTTCGGATGGCGGCCCGTGGAGACCTGTCCGCCTGCGCTGAGGGCCGACGTCCGAAACCCTTCGCCGTAGCGGCCGTGGAGAGGGGGCTGATGATGGGCCATTTCGCTGACCTGATGCCGATCGCTGCCGACTCCTCGACATGGGGATCGAGGGCAACGTCGGCGCTGAAGCGATCAGCTTGCGCGGGACGTCTTATATTGAGGATCTCACCGCCGCTGTGGTCGGGCTGGCAGTCCAATGATCGTGCATCAGCGTAGATGGTTGCGTGTCCCCGCAACCACCTTTGTTATAACTCGATACACATCGAGATCTAATCCAGAGCCCCGCCTCAAAAAGGCGGGGCTTTCTCCGTTCTGCGGAGCGGTTAGAGGAAGTGCGGCCAACGATGGGACGGTCGTCCTGTCTGGCACGGATCCCAGCAGGGATGCCCAGCCAAACCGGTTGCTTTCGTGTGTCCACACATGGGCACCGGTGACGGGATTGGACTCGGCCTCGACGGCCGGGCGGTCGTCGAGCATCGGATGCAGCAGGACCTGGAAGGCGAGAGCGCCCTGGTCGCGCGTGGCGATCGCGAGAGCCGCCGCCGAAGCTGTCGCCGACAACGCCGACCGGCGCGGATGCCTGCTGCCGCTGCAGCCAGCTCAACGCCAGCATCCCGTCTTCGAATGCGGCGGGAAAGGGATGTTCGGGCGCGAGGCGGTAGTCCGGCGACGCGACGAGGCAGCCTGTCCGCACGGCGAGTCGCTGCAGGAACGGCAAAGCCAACTCCAGACGGCCGAGGACAGAGCCGCCACCATGAAGGTGCAGGATGCTGTCACGGGGGGCGGGGCCTTCCACGCACACCGCGAGGATTTGAAGATCGCGGTCTCCGGGCCGGGCAACGCGGACGTTCGCAGTATTGGTGCCGATGCCATCGACGAGTTCAAGCGGTGGCGGCTCATGCGCGCGGGCGTCCCGGCGGGCCTGCTCCAGGGTCGAACTGTCGAGCCGGAGCGTAGCAAACGCGGCAACCAGGCCGCGCATCTCGGAGGCCAACTCTGGGTCAGATGTCATCGGGCACCTGTCTCCATCATCAACATCGGGTGATCTTCACCGAAAGACGCCCTTGATGAAGGTCAGTCAGGGGCCGGCACGCTGTCCATTGCGGCAGTAACCCGATTCCCGGCCGTCGCAACGGCGCGGTCGCACAGAGGCGGCATCCTGGAGGGCAGATGACACCGTCCAGACTTGGCCAAGGGAAGGGACCAATGCCCGAACGCATCTCTACCTCGAAAACCGAACCGCTCGATCTTCTCGGGCCGCACATTCGGCTCATCACGCCACTACCGGAGGAAGGAAACGGGTACTGCGTGTTTGAGGGGCGCGTCCCGCCGGGGGTTTTTGTGCCGATCCACGCGCATGACGATCGAGAGACTTTCTACATCCTGTCCGGCGAGATCGACGGGCTGCTGGGAGCCGAGTGGCGCCGCTTCGGCAGAGGCGACGTGTTCGACGTGCCGAGCGGTGCGAAGCATGCCTTCCGCAACGTGTCGGCCGCCGAGGTCTTACTGCTCGTCGTCACCACCATGGCGCTCGGTCGGTTTTTTCAGGAGGTCGGTCGGCCGCTGGCGGCGGTACCGCCGGGGCCTCCATCGGCAGAGACGTTGCAGCGTTTCGCCCGGGAATCGCTGGCCCGCGGCCATTGGCTCGGGGGTGTCGAGGACAACGCCGCCGTCGGCATCACTTTGTCCTTCACCTGATGCAACCGATGACAAACAGAGCTTCACGCGTGAAATGGGCACCCGGCGTTTCACCTCCAGTCTCGGGCGCAAGCGGCGCTACCTGCATTCGAAGCGACGGCATCGCGTCACCCTAGGTATTCGACGGGCAGCGTGAAGATGTAGCCGACGCCGCGCTCGGTCTGGATCAACCGTGGCGCGCTTGGGTCCGCCTCCATCTTTCGCCGAAGCCTCAACACGGCAACGTCGACAGATCGGTCGAAAACATCTTCATGCAGCCGCGTGGCATGAAGCAGTTGCTCACGAGAGAGAGGTCTCTGGGGGGCATCGACGAACGCGACCAGGAGTGCGTATTCGCCCTTGGACAATGCGACCACGGTGCCGGCCGGGTCGGTCAGGCTGTGGAGTCGGCGGTTGAGCACCCAACCGCCGAAGCGGTAGCGGCCGCGGGCCTCGTCAGGCCTCGGCAGCGATCTGGCAAGCAGCCGTCTCCGTAAAACGGCCCTTATCCGGGCCACGAGCTCACGCAGGCCGGTGGATCCGGTGATGCAATCATCCGCGCCGAGCTCCAGGCCCTGAACGCAGTCGAATCCGTCGGTCGGGTGTTTGCTCACGATAATGACCGGTACGCCAGAGGATCGGGCTGCCCGAAGGATCTCCACTCAGCCTGTCCGGCTGGAGGAGAGATCGAGGAGCACAAGGCTCGGCTTTTTCCTGGCGACGTCGCGGAGACCGTCATCCAGGTTCGACAGCGACGCAACGCGAAACCCATGACGGTCCAGGTCATCGAACCTGCCAGGGCGTGTTGAATCTCTGTTGATGACCAACACCCGCGGGAGGTGGGCGCCGTCCCACGCCGCGGTCCAGGCAAAGCCAGTCGAGTTCACGTCGGTTTCGCAGTCCATTGCATCAGGCTCCATGCTGCGTCGCTGCCGGGCCGGGGCAGAGTTGCCGCTGCTGTCATGATCCTCAGGCCTTCACCGCGCGGCGGAAGGAATGGCGCTGCGGTCGGGGCGATCCGGCCCGGATGCGCGACGTTGGGGGCTTCGTCAGGCCGGAACGACGGGCGCCTTCTGCTTGAGCAGGGCGTCCATCACTTTCGGGTCGAGGTTCAGATGGGCGTCCACCAACTCCCGCGGGGTGAGCGCCATCCATTGGTTCAGCGAGAGATCGGCGTAGTAGCTGCTCTTGAAGCTCTCGACGAAGCGCACCGGTGTGTCGCCGACGTTCTCGATGTAGTGGCCCATACCGAAGGGCACATAGCCGACATCGCCCGCCTGGAAGTCGAAGGTGCGCGCCTGGCCGGAGCCGGCGAAGACGCCCATCCGGGCCTTGCCCTCGATGTAGTACAGCCACTCGTCCCCGTTGGGATGCCAGTGCAGCTCGCGCAGGCCGCCTGGCTCGATCTCGATCAGCGCCGCCGCGATCGTGGTGGAGACGGGAAAGGTGTTGGAGTCGACGATACGCACGGTGCCGCCCTTCGTCCGGATCGGTTCCTGTGCAAGCAGACGGTAGCTGAAGGTCTGCGGCACCGCCGCTACACCAGTCGGCTTGTCGGAGGTCAGAGGGCCGGGCAGCGGCGCCGGGAAAATGTAGCGCTGGCTCGGGTCGGGGGTATGCCCGAACATCGTGGCCGGGACGCCGAAATTCTTGCCGAGCACCTCGGTCGGCGTCCGCTTGAACCAGTCCGTGATCAGGAAGGTGTTGTCCTCGTCGAAATCCCCATCGTCGAACACAAGGAGGAATTCACAGCCATCCGGACCCAGGCCCTGGATGGAATGCGGTGTGCCGGACGGGAAGTACCAGAGGTCGCCGACCCCTACGTCGTCAACGAAATACTGCCCCCGCGCATCGATCGCCGTGATGCGCGCGCTGCCGTAGAGCATGTAGGCCCACTCGGCTGCCTTGTGCCAATGCAACTCGCGTACGCCTCCGGCATTGAGACGCATATTCACGCCGGCCATGGCCTTGGAGACGCCGAGCTCTCGCTGCGTGACCTGCCTCGTCCAGCCGCCGGATTCGAGCCGCATATGTGCATCCGAGAACGAGAACCGCAGGTTCGGCAGCGTGCCGTGGTCGGTGGCGGGTGGAGCGTAGAGATCGGGATTTTCGAGAGCCCTCGAGAGATTCCCGGGGCCAGGATCTGTTCCGCCAACACCTGGACGCTGGGGCAATGGCGTGGCCTGTCCGGCGTTCGCATCCCCGGCGGTGGCCGCAATTGCCAAGCCGCCGGCGGCTGTCGCCGCCAGCATTCCGCGGCGTGTGATCTGATTCATAATACGTCCTCGTTTGCTCGTTGACCGTTTGGGGCCGAGATCGCGTTGCGAGAAGCCGGATCTGCTGCGACCGTGATCGGCTCGATGTTCGATCTGCGGGGCGCGCCCGGCCCGGAGAGAGGGCCGCATTGACGCGACGTCATCGCTGGCGACGGAGACTAGCGTGAACGCAACTCCTGCCTGCGTTGCGTAGTGCAGTGAAGCGTTAACGCACGCAAATGGCCGCGTCGCTCGTTCTGACCAGCGTGTGACAGACTAGAATTCTTCGATATAGAGAATGTCTTGAGAGCGACGCCGGCAGCAGGCCGGACGCAGAGAAGGTCTCAATCAACGACCATGCGGATTCGGCTCCGGTGTCGTCACCGCGTTCGGGAAGGACTGCCATGGCCGATCCCCTTCAAATGTTCTCGTGGGATGACTTGCGCATCGTCCGGGCAATTGGCGAACATGGCAGCCTCATGGCTGCGGCGGTTGCGCTCGGCGTGAACCATTCAACGGTGTCCCGGCGGCTCTCGGCCATCGAGGAGATATTGGGTACGTCCCTCTTCGACAGGCGTCGCAGCGGGTACGTGCCGACGAGCGCAGGCCGCGAGATGCTCGCCCTCGGCGATCGTGTCGGGGCGGATATCGTCAGTGTGGCACGCCGCGTGTCTGGACATGCCCAGAGTCACGTCGGCGATCTGCGGGTGACCACCAGCGATGCCCTTCTGCTGGATTTCCTGATGCCGATCATTGCCGGTTTCCAGGCAGCCAATCCGGAGATCCGGATAGAGCTGATCGTTAAGAACAACCATTTGAACCTCGCTCGCGGCGACTCGGATATCGCCTTTCGTGCGACTGCCAGTCCTCCGGACAATCTGTTCGGCCGCAAGATCGCAACTGTCGCGTGGGCCGTCTATGGGCGCAGGATCGACTATATCGGGGCCTCACCAACTTCGGATGAACTTTACCGGTCCACGTGGACGTCGTACGGCAACGATCTCTCCCGCCTGAAAGCGTATGAGTTCGTTGAAGACCGCGTGCCTCGGGAGAAGATCGTGTTTCGATGTGATTCCGTCGTGGCCGCAGCCTCGGCGATTGCTGCCGGCATCGGCATTGGGTTTCTGCCATGCATGCATGGTGATCTGGTGCCGAGCTTAGTGCGCGTTAGCCCAGTGCAGCCGGAGGTCTTTGACGAACTGTGGATCCTGACTCATCCAGACATCCGCAAGTCGGGGCGAGTCTATGCTTTTATGGATTATTGTGCTCGGGCCATCGTCAAGCAGTGCGACTTCATAGAGGGTCGGGAGGCTCGGATCAGCCATGTTGTCGTCCCCGATCGATAGCCCGCGACCCGCGTAGCCGATCTCCCGCGCAGCCGGGTGCCGACTCCTCGCCTACGGCATCACCGCACCGTCACCACTGAGCTGCAGTCGCCGCCGAAAAAGGGCCTTGCACTCACTACGAGAGCAGGACCGAGGGGCGGATCCCGCGACGGATTGACGAGATAGACAGGTCCGTCCTTGTCGGTGGCCGGGGTGTCGACGGCGAGCGAGGATCCCAACACTGCGGCGACGGCGAGCATCGCGGATCCGCATATGACGGTGGTGAGCTGCATCGACCCCGCAGACGATTCCGGAGCATAGGCATCACGGAGGGATCGAAGTCGGGTTGTGGGATGCGAGAACGGAACGTTGATCTTTCGTACGCGCCACATCGGTTGCCTCCGTGTGATACGGCCTTTGACTATCCTCTTGTAGGGGGCTGTTGCAGAGATACAGTCGATGGGGCGGTTTGAGTCGTCAATTGAGGTATAGTTTCGTAAATAATGCATCTTGTTGGTTTTTGGCTGTCATCGACGCTGTATCGAGGCCGGAGCTGTGCCGTGGATTGATCGATTGGGTATCGGAACGGATCGTTTTGGCAAACGCATCTTCCACTGGTGAAAGGGGGCGTGCCAGAAGCCACGGTTCGAGGACTTGCCCAAAGCGCGCGACGTGATCTGGGCGCTTCCGGACGATCCTCCAGGGGCCGCTTGGTCCGGATCTCTGCGCTTCCGGCGCCGCGAAGCGAGAGGTCTCTCACGTCCCCGTCCGCGAAGACCGGGCCGTCGGATCTGCGTCGGGCTTGGCTGGCATCCCGCCGGAGCCTGGAAGCCGACACAACGCGGGTCAGCTGAGGCGTTCGACCGGCAAGGTGAACACATAGCAGAGACCCCGCGCGATCTGTACCACCTCGCGTGTGCAGGGAGCGCGCTCCAGCTTCCGTCGTAGCCTAAGCACCCGCACATCGATGGTCCGGTCGGAAACCTTGCCGTGCAATCTGGTCGCCTCGGCGAGATGCGGCCTGGAAAGCGGTCTTTGCGGAGCATCGAGGAACGCGGCCGGCAGCGCGTGGTCGCTTTTCGAGAGACGGATCTTCGGCCCGGCCTCGGCCATCAAGATCCGTAGCCGGTGCTCGAGAACACAGCCGCCGAACCTGCAGCGCTGATAGCCCTGTAGCCCTGGTTGGGGGCCCGCATCGAGCTGGAAACAAACCGCAGCTCGCGCTCCCCTTGCGGGTCTGGCCAGATCGGCCCGGTCGCGGTGGCCTGGATACTGATCCTCAGCATGACAGAGGACTCATTGAGAGGGGCCGGCGCGATAGTCCCGGCCCCTTAAGGCCGGTGTCCCGTACCTGGACGGGACGATGTCTGCTGCCGGAGCCCATATGGGCGTCGCTGCCTCGGGAGCTCAGGGTGTGAACGCGGCCAGGCCCGCCTGGGCGATCTGGACGTCGTGATCGGGCGTATCCGCGCTGACGCCGATGGCGCCAATCACCCTTCCGTCGAGGACGATCGGCAACGCGCCCTTCATCTCGATGAAGTCGGACGCCGTGACCGCTGCGGTCCGGCCATTGTTGATGGCATCCTCCAGGGCTTGGCTAGGCCTCTTGAACAGGGCGGCCGTTCGTGCCTTGCCCGGCGCCAGCACCACGCCGGCGACGAGGGCCGCATTGTCCATGCGTTCGATCACGATCGGCCATCCGCCGTCATCGACGATCGCGATGACACCGGGCCAGCCGTTTCGCTGCGCCTCGCCCTCGGCGGCCGCGACCATCTTGCGTGCGGCTGCGAGGGTCAGCACTTTCTTCTCCGTCACCTGCGCATGCGCGTCCCGCTGCGACAGGACCAGTCCGCCGAGCGCGACGGCGAGTACGAGACCAAGGATATGACGCATCGGGGATTCCATTCGGGAGTGGGGCAGGGTGCTTCCAAGAGTAGGGCGGGGTGGGATAGCCGCCTCCGAACCGGTGCCTATTTCAGCGTCGCCAGGTAGGCTATGAGATCGGCCCGGTCCTGGTTATTCTTGAGGCCGGCATACGGCATGGTGTTGCCTGGGACGGCTTTCTGCGGGGCCGCGAGATAGGCGTTCAGGGTCTTCTCGTCCCAGACGATCCCGGATTGCTTCATCGCATGGCTGAATCGGAAGCCGGGAGCCGTGCCGGCCGTCCTGCCGACAACGCCCTGAAGCCCCGGGCCTGTTCGATTGGTCTGGTCCTTCGCATGGCAGGCGGCGCAGGCCTTGAACACGGTCTCCCCGTGCGCGGTGTCCTGCGCGTGGCCGGGGCTGGCGGCGCCGATCAGGGCGGCGGCCAGCAATGCGGTCCGAAAAGTCTGGTTCATCTGACACTCCTGTCCGAAACCGTTGCGATCAAAGCTGCCGAGGACGCTTGATGTAGTCGCCGAGGTCGTCGCCGAGCTTGAGCGCCATCGCGCCCAGCGGCCCGGTCGGGTTGTATCCGGCGTTGAACGGGTAGGTGGACGCCCCGACCACGAAGAGGTTCTCTGCATCCCAATGCTGCAGGTGGGGTGACACGACGCTCGTCCGAGGATCGCTCCCCATGATTGTGCCGCCGGTCACGTGCGTGGTCTGATAGACACGGGAATCGTAGGGGGCTTGGCGCGGCGCGCTGGGCGGCGCGATGTCGGCGCCCGTCGCCCGTGCGATCTCGTTGACCTTGCCTGCCAGATGCTCGGACATCCGACGCTCATTGTCCCGGACGTCGAAGGTCAGGCGCAGCAACGGCTGACCATAGGCGTCGACATAGGTCGGGTCGAGGTCGAGATAGTTGTCCCGGTGCGGATACCAACTGCCATGGACGTAGATGTTGAAGCTGTGCGCATACCAGTCGGCGGTCGCCTGCTTCCACTTCGAGCCCCAGGGCGGTGTGCCGGGCGGCACCGGGTGGGTGGCGATGGGGCGCCCATTGGTCACGTTGGCATAGATGTAGCCGCCGCCGAGAAATCCGAGCCCGCTGTGATCGAAATTGTCGCCATTGAATTCGTCGATCACTGTCTGCGAGGCGCCGGAGGCCAGGAACGGATTGGTCCACCGATTCTTGAAGTAGACGTTCGTGCCGAACATCGTCTGGTGGCAGAAGTTCCTGCCGACGACACCGTGGCCGGTCTTGGGGTCGTAGGGCGTGCCGATCCCAGCCATCAGCAGGAACTTGGTGTTCGACATGGTGAAGGACGACAGCACCACGATGTCGGCCGGCTGCTCAAATTCCTGGCCAGTGACGAGGTCGAGATAGCGCACGCCGGTGACCCGCCTGGCCTGGTGGTCGTAGTCGACGCCCAGGACATGGGTGCGCAGGCGTAGCTCGAAGTTCGGCCGCTGCAGCAGCATCGGGTAGAGCAGCACTTCAGGGCTGCCCTTGGCGTTGGCCTCGCAGATGAATCGCTCGCAGTGCCCGCAGAACTGGCATTGGCCGAGCTGCATGCCATCGGGATTGGTGTAGGCCTCCGGCGAGTTTGCGGCGGCCATTGGAAAAGGCCGGTGGCCAAGCTTCTCCGCCGCCTCGCTGAAGATCAGCCCCGCTTCGGTGATGGGCAACGGCCTTTGCGGGTACTCGTTCTGGCGCGGCGCTTCGAAGGGGTTCCCGCCGTCTTGAATCTTGCCGCGCAGGTTGCCGGCCTTGCCGGAAATCCCAAACAGCTTCTCGAAGAGGTCATGATAGGGCTCCAGCTCGGCATAGGTGACGCCCCAATCCTGGATCGCCATCTCGGCGGGGATCGCCTTCTTGCCGTAGCGATCCTCAAGGCGAGTCCGCAGGACCGGATCATATTCCGCCCAGCGCCAAGTCTGGCCGTTCCAATGATTGGCCGCGCCGCCCATGCCCTCACCGGGGAGGAAGGCTTCCGGGCGCCGGATCGGCAGCGCGGTCTCGTCGGTCGCATGGCGCAGCGAGTAGGTCTGGATGGCCCAGTCCTGGAACAGACCGCCATGCACGCCCCAGCGCAGCTCGTCGCGCTGGGTCGGCAGCTTCGCCTCTGCGGCCTGGCTGCGGTCGGCGCCCCGCTCCAGTACCAGGGCATCGATGCCCCTGGCGGTCAACTGCCGGGCGGCCAGGGCGGCGGTGAGCCCGCCGCCGACGAAGACGACAGTACGGCGTTTCAAGCGCGTAGCCATGGCACTCTCCCTCAGCTGAAATCGGCGATGGACATGGGCTCGGCGGCGCCGGGATAGGGCTTGCCGCGGAAGTCGATCATGTCCTGGGCGTGGGTGGCCGGCAGGCCGGGATAGCCGATCATCTTCCAGAACACCTTGCCGGCGTTGCCTCCATAGATGGGGTCGGCGAAGCAGGCCTGGATGAACAACGGGTAGACCAACTCGTTGAACCAGGAGGCGAGCGGCACGCGCTCATCCGTCACCTTGCCGCCGGCCACGTCGTGGAGAAAGCCGTCGGCCTCGGCCTCGGCCTCGGCAAGCTCGCCGAACCCCTTGCCGAACCGCTGCCGGCAGGCGGCGTCAGCCGCGGCGATCCCGACCTTGAAGAACTGCTCGGGCGTCAGCGGCAGCTGGTAGCCGAGCTGCGGCTTCCCCTGCTGCCACGGACCGCGCATGTACAGGCGGTCGCCTTTGCCGAAGCCGCCAGCGAGCTGCCGGTCGATGAAGACGGCAAGGCCGCAGTCGACGCCGGACGGCGTCAGCCCGTCGGCCGGACACATCACATCGACAAGGGCCTCGACGAATCCGGCCTCGTCGGGTCCGAGGCTGAGATAGCCGGCGGCCGGCGGCGGCAGCGCGGCGTCGCCCACGGGCTGGGCCGAGGATGGCTGCGGCCTTCCCAACAATGCGGCGGCTGCTGTGCCACCGAGGAAGAGGCGCGGGGCCAGAGGTGCGGCGCCCGTTGCGGCTAGGATGCTGCGACGCGTGAACTGTACCATGAGCGTTCCTTGCTTTCTTGATGATCGCGGCTGGCGATCCCGTCCGCTGGGCTGGGGAAGAACGGATTTGCTCCGCTCCGTCTTCTGGGCGTCAGATCACGCCCCCGTTGGCACGCAGGACCTGCCCGTTGATCCAGCCGCCATCCGGCCCCGCCAGGAAGGCGACGGCCGCCGCGATGTCGAAGGGCGTGCCCAGCCGCTCCAGCGGTGGGATACTCGCCAGCCGGTCGACCACCTCCTGCGGCTTCCCGTCCAGGAACAGAGGCGTCGCGGTGGGGCCGGGGGCCACAGCGTTCACGGTGATGCTGCGGCCTCGAAGCTCCTTGCTCAGGACGCGGGTGATCGCTTCGACCCCCGCCTTGGTGGCGGCATAGACCGCATGGTTGGGCTGGAACAGGCCGACGGCGCTCGACGAGACGTTGATGATCCGGCCGTTGTCACGCAGCATCCGGGTCGCCTCACGCAGCGTGTTGAAGGTCCCCTTCAGGTTGACCGCGATCTGGCTGTCGATCAGCGCGTCGTCGCTGGTCGCGACGGAGGCCGTCTTCATGATGCCGGCGTTGTTGACCAGGACATCCACCCCTCCGAAAGCGGATCTCGCGGCATCGAACAGCTCGGTGACCGCCATCGGGTCGCTGACATCCGCCTGCACCGCGATGACCCGGCCTCCGGCGTCGGTGATCGCGGCCGCCAGGTCACGGGCGCCTTCGGCGTAGCGGACATAGTTGATGGCGACGGCGAAACCATCCTGCACAAGCCGTTTTACAATTGCGGCTCCAATGCCGCGCGAGCCGCCGGTGACGATCGCCGATCTCCGCGGCGCGGGATCCGCTGCACCGGCATTCGCTTTGGCCGGCAGGATGGCCTTCCGCGACGTGCCGTGGAGTGGGGCCGGATAGTTGTCCTGGCTCGGCGCGGCAGCGGTGATCCCGAGTGGCTCACCGATCGGGCCGGCAGGCTCGCCGACGGCCTCGACCCCGAGGCGACCCAAGAGCTGCCGGTGGCATGCCAGCGCCCCGCTGGCGGGAGGCCGGAACCAGGATGCCGTGAACCAGGTACCGCTTTCGTCGCGCAATTCGCAGGACAGCTTGACGGCCAACCGATCGCCGCCGGCGGTCAGCATTCTCTCGATGAAGGACGAACCCGGCTCGTGCATCCATACGGGATCGAGAACGTCCCCGTTTCGAAGTCCATGGATATCGCGGTGCCTGTCGTCGAAGGGCGACAAAGGGCCTGTCATCTCTGCCTCGCGTTGATCAGCTCGGTGTCTCGATCCGCCTGGGCCTTTGCCGGCCGGGAGGAGAAGAGGGGCGCATCGGCGTGGCGTCATCGCCGAGACAGGAGGCTAGCCCGAGAGTGGCGCCCGCTCGCGTTGCATAGTGCAGCGATGTGTTAAAGAGCGCAGACGCCCCTCCCGGCCACCGAGGCCTGCGACGCGCGGAGGCCAGGGCCAAAAAGCGAGCCCAACCGCCGCGGGGCCGCCAGTTAACAATTTTTGCCGGAATTGACATGTTGGGAGCGACCGTATCGGGCACGGTCGTGACGGCGATCCCGCCACACCCCGCCGGCCGGCCCGGCAGTGCCCGCCTATGCGCGGCGGAGCCCGGCGCTAGGTCCGGTCTCCGCCGCGGCCCCACCACACGAGGTAGTTATGGCTGACCGCATTCCGCCCATGACACATGCCACCGGCACGCCGGTGGTCGACAACACCAACATCCAGACGGCCGGTCCGCGCGGCCCCGCCCTACTGCAGGACATCTGGTTGATCGAGAAGCTGGCCCATTTCGACCGGGAGGTGATCCCGGAGCGGCGCATGCACGCCAAGGGTTGGGGGGCGCACGGCACCTTCACCGTGACGCATGACATCACCCGCTACACCAAGGCGAAGATCTTCTCTGAAGTCGGCAAGCAGACACCGATGTTCGCCCGCTTCTCGACCGTTGCCGGAGAACGCGGTGCTGCCGATGCCGAGCGCGATATCCGCGGCTTCGCGCTGAAATTCTACACGGAGGACGGCAACTGGGATGTCGTCGGCAACAACACCCCGGTGTTCTTTTTCCGCGACCCGCTCCGCTTCTCGGACCTGAATCATGCCATCAAGCGTGACCCGCGCACCGGGCTGCGCTCCGCCGACAACAACTGGGACTTCTGGTCCCTGCTGCCCGAGGCGCTGCACCAGGTCACCATCGTCATGTCGGACCGTGGCATCCCGAGCAGCTTCCGGCACATGCACGGGTTCGGCAGCCACACCTTCTCGATGATCAACGCCGACAATGAGCGGGTTTGGGTGAAGTTCCATTTCCGCACCCAGCAGGGGATCCGGAACCTGACGGACGGGGAGGCGGAAGCGGTCGTCGCCGGCGACCGAGAGAGCCACGGCCGGGATCTCCTCGACAGCATCGAGCGCGGCGATTTTCCGCGCTGGACGCTGTTCATCCAGGTCATGACCGAGGCGCAGGCGAAAAGCTTCCGCTTCAACCCGTTCGACCTGACCAAGGTCTGGCCCAAGGCGGAGTATCCGCTGATCGAGGCCGGGGTGGTGGAGCTGAACCGCTATCCGGACAACTATTTCGCCGAGGTCGAGCAGGCCGCTTTCTCGCCGGCCAATGTGGTGCCTGGCATCGGCTTCTCGCCGGACAAGATGCTGCAGGGCCGGCTGTTCTCCTACGGCGACACGCAGCGCTACAGGCTCGGCGTCAATTTCAACCATATCCCGGTGAACGCCCCGAAGTGCCCGTTCCACAGCTATCACCGGGACGGCCAGATGCGGACCGATGGCAATCTCGGCGCCACCCCGAACTACTGGCCCAACAGCAAGGGAGCGTGGATCGATCGCAACGAGGCGCTGATCGAACCGCCGCTGCCGCTGGAGGGCGACGCGACATACTGGGACCATCGCGTCGACGACGACCACTACGAGCAGCCCGGCAATCTGTTCCGGAAGATGACCCCGACCCAGCAGCAGCTGCTGTTCGAGAACACGGCGCGGGCGATGGGCAATGCCCGCGTCGAGGTGAAGGAACGCCACATCGCCAATTGCGGCAAGGCCGACCCGGCCTACGGCGCGGGCATCGCCGCCGCGCTCGGCCTGCCGTTCCGTCGCGCCGGCGAATGAGCGGCAACGGGACGGTTCATTTCAGACCCACGGAGGCATCCCATGACCACGATTGACGGAATCGGCATCCCGGACAGCAGGCTGTGCCGCGATATCACCCAGCTCGTGCGCGACATCGAGCCGGAGCTTCTGTTCCACCACTCCAGCCGGGTCTACTATTTCGGCGCGCTCACGGGACTTCGGCGCGGTCTCAACTTCGATCGTGAGCTTCTCTATGCCGGCGCGATGTTCCACGACATGGGGCTTACGGCACAGCACAGCAGCCGGGACGAGCGCTTCGAGGTCGATGGCGCCAACGCAGCCCGTGACTTCCTGAAGGGGCGGGGCATCGCTCCGAGCGATGTCGACCTTGTCTGGACTGCCATCGCGCTGCACACGACGCCCGGCATCCCCGTGCACATGCATCCGGTCGTCGCCCTGGTCACCGCTGGGGTCGAGATGGATGTCCTGGGCATCGCCTACGAACAGTTCCCGGACACCCAGCGCGAGGCGGTGGTACACGCGCATCCACGGACACCGGACTTCAGGGAGGACATCATCCAGGCCTTCTACGAGGGGAACAAGCACAAGCCGGACACGACCTTCGGCAACGTCAATGCCGACGTACTCGCCGACAAGGACGTGCATTTCCACCGCGGCAACTTCTGCAGCGTGATCCGTCAATCCCGATGGAAGGGCTGGCCACACGGCGAGGCGCATCACCACTAGGCGCACGGCCCGCGCCGTCATCTCCGGTGAAGGTGGGCTGGGCACGGTCGAGGCCGCTGCCCAGCCGCCGTTCGATCGTGCAGCGCGTTCAATCTAATTTTGCAAAAATGCCGTTTCCAATGTTCGGTCGTCTGACCGATCATTTTCCGCGATTGCTGTCGCGATTGCGGTCCGGATGTCGCCAGGAACTGGCCACGGGCAGGATGGGCTCCTTGCCACGGCGGTCACGAGCCACCAAACGCAATCGTTCCTCTCCGGAACCACCCATCTGCAGCCATGCTGCAACACCCAGGCGCTGATCGGGTCGAGATCGTCTGGATGCCGATCGCGAACCACATCAGTGGAGAGGCGACAATGAACAGTGCGTGAGGAAGTCGAGAACCTCAGTATCGGGACGCAGTGGGATGAGCATTCTGGAAAACGACGATGAGGGAGAGGCGTTTCTCTTTGGTCCATATCGGCTGATCCCGTCGAAGCGGAAACTCCTTGAGGGTGACCGGAGCGTCGGTCTGGGAAGCCGTGCCTTCGAGATGCTGGAGCTTCTTGTTCGCAGGCGCGGCCAAGTCGTGTCCGGACGGGAGATCCTGGAGCATGTCTGGCCGGATGTCGTCGTTGAGGAAGCAAACCTCCGAACGCAGATGTCGCATCTTCGCGCCGCCCTGGGGCAGGAAGCGGGGCAGCCGACCTACATTACCAACATCCGGGGTCGAGGCTATTCCTTCGTGGTGCCGGTCGAGCATTCGGTCGCCCCGCCACCGGCGCGCCCGAACGCCGCGCTCCCCAGGTCCTGGAGCCTGCCGGGGCGCCTGCAGAGGCTAGTCGGCCGACGGACCTGCCTGGCCTCGCTGCCCGGCCTGCTGAGGGCGAAGCGCTTTGTCACGATCGTCGGGCCCGGTGGCATCGGGAAGACCACGCTGGCGATCGAACTCGGGCACATCGTCGCCGACGAGTTCGCATGCGATGTCTGCTACGTCGATCTGGGGGCGATCAAGACCGCGGATCTGGTGATATCCGAGGTAGCAGCGGCGTTGGGCTATTCGGTGCGGTCCGGTGATCCCGTAGTCGGGCTCGCGTCCTTCGTTGCCGACCGCTATGTGCTGTTGATCTTGGATTGCTGCGAGCATGTGATCGAGACTGCCTCGGCGCTCGCCGCCGAGCTGTTCCAGCGGACGCCGCGGCTCCACATCATGGCCACCAGCCGGGAGCCTCTAAGGGCCGAGGGTGAGACTGTCCACCTTCTGGATCCGCTGCAGCTCGCTTCCGATGCGCCGGATCTCACCGCCTGTGAGGCGCTCTCCGTCCCGTCGGTGCAACTGTTCATGCAGCGCGCCGCCTCCAGCGGGTATATCGCGGAGCTCCAGGACTGCGATGCGCCCAAGGTCGCGCAGATCTGCCGGCAAGTGGACGGCAATCCCCTGGCCCTCGAGCTCGCCGGAAGCCGATTGATCACCTATGGCTTCACCGGCTTGCTGGCGGCGCTCGGCGGTCGGGCCATTCTCGGCTGGCCGGGTCGCCGGGCCGAACTGCGGCATCGAACGTTGGAGGCCACTCTCGACTGGAGTTTCCAACTGTTGACGGCGATCGAGCGACGGGTGCTGTCACGTCTTTCGATTTTCGCCGGGTCGTTCACGATGCGGGCCGCCCAGGCCGTCGCGCAGGACAATGCCAACGATTCGTGGATGGTCGCCCGGGCGGTCGAGAGCTTGGTCGACAAGTCGCTCGTCGCGATCCGCGTCGGCGGCGGGGCGCATTCCTTCCGGCTGCTGGATGTCACGCGATTCTATGCGGAGCTGAAGCTGGCGGAAGGCGACGAAGGGCCGACAGTCGCGAGGCGTCACGCAGTGTTCTGCGCCGAAGACCTGCAGCGGCGGGAGCCGCCGCGAGGAACCGAGCCGGCCCGAGGCCGCAGCGCCTATGGACCGCTGACAGGAGACGTCCGTGCGGCGTTGGAGTGGTGTTTCTCCCCGGTGGGGGAGTCTGGGCTTGGCGTCATCCTTGCCGCACAGGCGTCCACGATGTTCCTGGACCTCTCGATGCTCGATGAATGTCTGAGATGGTGCGGGGCAGCGCTGGCTCATCTCACCGAATCGGACCGGGTCTCGGCCCTCGGCCTCAAGCTGCGGGAAGCCCTTGCGCTGTCGATGATGTACACGTCCGGGAACGATGAGAGCGTGGGCGATGTGATCCGCGGCGCCTTGGATACCGCTGTCGCACTCGGCGAAAGACAGTCCCAGCTTCACCTGTTGGCCGGGCTGAATCTCTATCTCACCCGCCGGGAGGATTTCGTTGGAGCGTTGGAGGCTGCGGAACGCTTCAGTGCCACGGCCGACGGATCGCATGACAACGTCGAAATCGTTGCCGCCGAATGGATGCTGGGAGCGACCCAGCACCTGATCGGCCACCAGCGGCTGGGGCAGGAGATCCTCGAGCAGGGCTTCCGGCATGCCAGGGCCCTCGGCGTCCGTAAGATCCATTATTTCGGCTTCGACCACGGGCGTCGGGCCGTCGTGACGAGAACGTGGACAGCATGGCTCCGTGGAATGCCGGACAAGGCGATCCGCTATGCCAACGAAGCTCTCAACATGTCGACCGAGCCGAAGCACCCGGTCACGCTCTGCATGACCTACCTTTACGTCACGCGGGTCATCCTGTGGTTGCGGGATCTGGACTGGGCGGAAACCCTGGTCGACGCTCTCACCGATCTTGCAACCAGACATAGGCTGAACCCGTATCTGACCGGCGCACGGGCGCTGAGGGGAGAGCTGCTTCTGGCCCGCGGGCAAACCGAGCCAGGCCTTGCTTTGCTGAGAGAGACCCTCGAACCTTTGCGGGAGGAGCAGCAGACCATCGTTCTGACGACGACGCTGCGAGCCTATGCCGAAGGTCTCGCCCGCGTCGGCGGGATCGAAGAGGCGGCCGAAACGATCGCGGCGCTTGTCTCCCGCGCCGAGGGCAAGGCGCCTACCTACATGTTGCCGGAACTGCTCCGCACCCAGGCCGACATCATGCTCGCGGCCGGGCGTGACCAAGACCACCACGCCGAGGCCTGCTACCGGAAGGCTGTGGCCTGCGCACAGCGGGATGAGGCGTTGGGGTGGGAGTTGCGCGCGACTCTATCACTCGCCCGCTTCTGGATTGCGCACGACCGGACGACGGAAGCGGAGGAGGCGCTCGCGCGTATTCTCTGCCGGTTCACCGGGAAGCGAGATATGGGGGATTTGCTGGAGGCGGATCAGCTCCGCCGGGCCTGCTCCGCTCCCAGCCACCCTGCCGTCCGCCGGGTCGCCTGCCGGATCTGAGGCTTGCGGGGACGCTCTTTCGGTGTCCGTTATAAGGAACGCGGATTTCTGCCGTTCTGCAGCCAGATGCGGCGATGAGCGTCACACCGGGTAGAAATCAGCGTGACGGACATGTCCGGGCGGCGGGAGGATCCGGCGGTCAGCCTTTGTCGCTTCCTTGAGCGAGCCATGTCGTCGCCTGGCAAACGCAAGACAGGCAGCAGCACGGTCTCCCGCTTGCCGCCCCTTTCGGGCCGCGCAGATGCAGGAAGCTGGCCGCCCGGCCTCGGTTGTTGGTGCTTGCGATCCCTGGGAATCGTCGTGGTGGAAAGAAAAGAGCATTCAATCCACGTCGGATGATGAACGAATTATAAAAATCCTCAGCCAGAGAAGATATATCTATCCATAAAATAACACCTTGCCCGATCGGCGCCGATCTGATTTTTAGATTACGATGTCTTAGTGTCCAGTGCAGATCGCACGTATGATAAAAGATCGTCTTGTATCAAGGGTTTCACGAGATAGGCGAGAACACCAGAATCTTGAGACGATGACCTGAGATCTTCTCTCGGATATGCCGTTATGATAATCGTCGGGATGTTGATGGCGTTTGCCATGAGGTGATGGTGAAGCTCAAGTCCGCTTATTCCTGGCAAATTTGCATCGGCAACCAGGCAAGCGATCTGGAAGAGATCCGCAGACTCAAGAAAGCTCTCTGCGGATGTAAACGTTTCGACAGAAAATCCAACCGCTCTCATCAATCCCTTCATTGCCTCGCGCATCGAGCTGTCATCGTCCACGACGGCGATCAGGGATAGCATTTCAGCCATAGCCAAAGTCTCCGGATCGCAAGCTGCCTCCAGTAGGGGTGGCATATCAAGCAGACTAAAATCCTTTGAATTGAAGGCCAATAGAAGCGCTTGCTGATGATATCAGAGTATCGTGCCGAATATACTAAGGTTTAATCGGTAAATCTTGTGGTTATTGCCGATATGGTGGCGAGTGTCGCTGTGGCGGTGATGAGAGTAATGGTTTAAGCTTCGGTTGAATTTTTGAAACAACGCATGCCGCAGTACCCAGCATGTCGGCCGAGCCCGAGATAGATGGACCTCTTCGAATGCCTGGTCACGCACTCAGCGAGCTTCGGGTCTTGTGGGAGGATGGCGACCGGGCGCTCTGCCGCGGGCGAAGCTGTGCAGCCGGAAGTCAGCGTACGGTGTTGGTCGCGCTTCCGGTCATGGTCCCCCAATCGTCCAACGACCTGGATCGTCTTGCCCGCGAGTTTGATCTGAGAGCCGAATTGGATTCGGCATGGGCGGTACGACCGTTCGCGCTGGAGCGCAGCCAGCATCGAAGCATATTGGTGCTCGAGGATCCCGGCGGTGAGCCGCTCGCCCGGCTGCTCGGCTCTCCTCTGGAGGTAGAGAACTTCCTGCGTCTTGCGATCGGCCTTGCCGCGGCCGTCGGCAAAGTCCACCAAAGAGGCCTTGTCCACAAGGATCTGAAGCCTGCCAACATCATCGCAGGATGCGCCGACGGGTCTGTCCGTCTCACAGGATTCGGCATTGCGTCGCGATTGTCCCGCGAACGCCAAACGCCGCAGCCGCCGGAGACCATCGCCGGTACCCTCGCCTACATCGCGCCTGAACAGACCGGTTGGACTAATCGCTCGGTCGACGTGCGCAGCGATCTGTATGCGCTGGGGGTCACTCTGTACCAGATGCTTACGGGGGTTCTGCCTTTTTCGGCGTCGGATGCCATGGAATGGGTGCATTGCCATCTTGCCAGGAAGCCGGTGCCGCCGAGCGAACGGTCGCAGAGCGTCCCCGCTCCCGTCTCCGGGATTGTCATGAGGCTGCTCGCCAAGATGCCGGAGGAGCGTTATCAGACCGCCGCCGGCGTCGAGCGCGATCTGCGACGCTGCCAGGCCGAATGGCAGGCGCGGCACTGTATCGATGATTTCCAATTGGGCCTGCAGGACACGCCGGATCGGCTGCTGATCCCCGAGAGGCTATACGGGCGAGAGCACGAGATCGGAACCCTGCTCGACTGCTTCAATCGTGTCGTCCGGTCCGGTGTGTCGGAACTGCTGCTGGTCTCGGGGTACTCCGGCATCGGCAAATCGTCGGTGGTTCACGAGTTGCACAAGGCTTTGGTACCGCCGCGGGCCTTGTTCGCCTCCGGAAAATTCGACCAGTATCAGCGCGATATTCCGTACGCGACGCTGGTTCAGGCCTTTCAGAGCCTGGTCCGGCCGCTGCTCAGCAAGAACGACGCCGAACTGGCGGGATGGCGCCAAGCGTTGCTGGAGGCACTGGGGCCGAACGGCCGGCTGATGATTGACCTCATCCCTGAGCTCAAGCTCATCATAGGGGAGCAGGCTCCCGCCCCTGAGCTTCCGCCTCAACAGGCCCAGATCCGCTTCCATCTGGTGTTTCAGCGCTTCATCAGCGTGTTCGCGCGGCCCGAGCATCCACTGGTGCTCTTTCTCGACGATCTGCAGTGGCTCGACGCTGCGACGCTCGATCTGCTGGAGGAGATGCTGACGCGGTCCGACGTGAGGCACCTCATGCTGGTCGGGGCCTATCGCAGCAACGAGGTTGCTGCAAGTCATCCGCTCATGTGGAAGCTCGAGGCCATCAAGGCAGCCGGCGGAAAGATCGCGGAGATCGCGTTGGCGCCTCTCCTCCGTGAGCATCTCAAGCAGATGATCACGGATGCCCTTCGAGATGACACGGAGGATGTCTCACAGCTCGCGGAGCTGGTGTATGAGAAAACCGGCGGGAATCCGTTTTTTGTCATACAATTCCTATCCCTGCTCGCCGAGGAAGCCTTGCTCACTTTTGATCATGAGCAGGCGCGCTGGTTCTGGGACGCTGAACTCATCCGAGCCCAGCGATATACCGACAATGTTGTCGATCTCATGGTCGGGAGGCTCGCCCGTCTGCCGGACGAAGCACGAAATGCTTTGCAGCAACTGGCCTGCCTGGGAAACGTCGCGGAGCTTGCGACGCTCTCAATGGTGCTCGGGCTCGCAACAGAACGGCTTGATGCCACGCTGTGGCCAGCACTTCGTCTCCAACTGATCGAACGCACGGCAGCGAGCTATCGGTTTGCTCATGATCGCATTCAAGAGGCGGCCTATTCCTTGATCCCAGAGGCCCGACAAGTTGAGGAGCATCTCCGGATCGGCAGGCTGCTTGCGGCGAACACGCCTCCCAGGAAACGGCAGGAGATGATCTTTGACATCGTCAACCAGCTCAACCGAGGCGAGGCCTTGATGGCCTCGTCGGAAGAGCGGGAGCAGTTGGCGGAGTTCAATCTTATCGCGGGCAAGCGTGCCAAGGCGTCCGCGGCCTACTTTTCGGCGCTCAAATATTTCATGGCCGGGGTGGCGCTGTTGCCGGAGGGCGTGTGGGAGAGGCGAGGAGAGCTAGCATTTGCGCTCGCGCTTCATTCCGCAGAATGCGAATTCCTGACTGGCGCGCCGACGAAAGCCGACGAAAGTCTTGCTGCATTGCGCCGGCACGCCATTACTCTGTCAAATTTGGCTGTCATCGCCCGGCTGCGGGGCGAAATCTTTGTGACCCTTGGCCGGATTGACAGTGCCGTCGAGGTCGGCCTCGATTATCTACGGCACGTCGGCATCGACTGGTCGGCGCACCCGGCCAGGGAAGAAGTGCAGCAGGAGTATGAGCGGCTCCGTCAGCGGCTCGGCGATCGCCCGATCGAGACGCTGCATGACTTGCCACGGATGACCGATCCGGATGCCTGCGGAACGATGGATGTCCTGCTCCAGGTCGCGCCAGCGGCCCTGCCGAAAGACGAAAATCTGCTCTCCCTTGTCGCTTGCCGTATGGCGAACCTCAGTCTTGAGCACGGCAACAGCGATGGATCGTGTTCCGCCTATGTTTGGCTCGGCACGGTTCTCGGACCGTATTTTGGGGACTATCGCTCTGGTTTCCGCTTCGCCAAGCTGGGATTGGCTCTCGTTGATACGCGAGGGCTCGAACGCTTCAGGGCACGGGCCTATCTGCTTTTCGGGGCCCATGTGAATGCCTGGACCCGGCACGTTCAGACGGGTCGGCCGATGCTGCGGCGAGCTTTCGACGTCGCAAACGAGGCGGGGGACGTCACGTTCGCAGGCTACAGCTGCTGCAATCTGGTGACGAATCTCCTCGCGGCCGGCGATCCTCTCGACGGTGTACAGCGAGAGGCGGAAATCGGCCTCAATTATGCGCGGGAGTTTCAATATAGCTTCGTTGTTGACCTCATGGCGTCGCAGCTTCAGCTGATCCGCATGCTGCGTGGTCTGACTCTTGACTTCGGCCGCTTTAAAGATGTCGATTTTGACGACGAACGTTTCGAGCTGCATCTGAAGCCCGATCCGATCGCCAGTTGCTGGTATTGGATCCGCAAACTGCAGGGGCACTATTTCGCCGGCTCCTATGTTCTTGCCCTCGAGGCGGCATCAAATGCACAGCCGCTTCTCTGGACCTCGACGTCGTCATTCGAGGCGGCGGAGTATCATTATTACGCTGCTTTGGTGAGGGCAGCGCTCTGCGATACGGCTGGCGACGACGAACGTGCCCGGCATCTGGAAGCTTTGATCGCCCACCATGGTCAGCTTCAGGAATGGGGGGAGAGCTGTCCGGAGAATTTCGAGAACCGCTCCGCTGTGGTCGGCGCGGAGATCGCCAGGATTGAGGACCGTGCCCTCGATGCCATGAATCTGTATGAAAGGGCCATTCGGTCTTCCCGCGAAAACGACTTTGTTCATAACGAGGCTATTGCCAGCGAACTCGCCGCGCGTTTCTACACTGTGCGTGGCTTTGAGATGACGGCGGACGCATATCTGCGAAACGCTCGGCACTGCTATCTCCGCTGGGGGGCTGGCGGCAAGGTGCAACAACTCGATGCGATGCACCCGCACCTGCAAACGGTGGAGGCCGAAACCGCTTCGATGAGCACGATCGCGGCGCCCGTCGAGCGCCTTGATCTCGCGACGGTGATCAAGGTCTCGCAAGCCGTTTCGGGCGAGATCGTGCTGGAGAAGCTTCTCGAGACGCTCATGCGCACCGCCATTGAACAGGCGGGTGCGGAGCGAGGCCTGCTGATCCTTTCACACGGAGCCGAGCAGCGGATCGCCGCGGAAGCCACCACCAGCAACGCTCTGGTGGTGGTGCGTCTGCGAGACCAGAGCATGGACGCCGGTATGCTGCCCGAATCCGTGCTTCACTACGCCCTGCGTACCGGGGAAAGCGTTATTCTCAGCGATGCCTCCGCTCAGGCGCCATTCTCTTCGGATCCCTATATTCGCGAACGACAGACGCGCTCGGTTCTCTGCCTGCCGTTGCTCAATCAGGCGAAGCTGATCGGTGTACTCTTCCTCGAGAACGACCTGGCGCCTGGCGTCTTCGTTCCGTCCCGGATCGCGGTGCTGAAGCTGCTCGCCTCGCAGGCGGCGATCTCTCTCGAGAACACCCGTCTTTACCGCGACCTCGAGGAGCGCGAGGCAAAGATCCGGCGGCTGGTTGATTCCAATGTCATCGGAATCGTTATCTGGGATCTGGACGGGCGGCTGATCGACGCCAACGATGCGTTTCTCCGCATGGTCCAGCACGGGCGCGACGATCTGAGCGCAGGAATGCGGTGGTTCGACATGACACCCCCGGAATGGCAGGAAGCACATGTCCTCGAAGAGGCTGAAGAACTCAGAACGACGGGACGGATGCAGGCTCGCGAAAAGGAGTTCTTCCGGAAGGACGGCACCCGGGTGCCGGTGTTGATTGGTGCGGCGGCGTTTGAGGGAGATCTCCAGCAGGGCGTCGCCTACATCCTGGACCTGACCGACCTCAAGCGAGCGGAAGCGCAGGCGCGCGAGAACGAGCAGCGCTATCGCGAGGTGCAGAATGAGCTGGCTCACGCCAACCGGGTCGCCACCATGGGGCAACTGATCGGTTCCATGGCGCATGAGGTCAGTCAACCCATCGGAGCCACGATTATCGGCGCGCAGGCGGCTCTGCACTGGCTCGAGCGAGAACCGCCGGAGCTCGGCGAACTGCGGCAGTCGCTCGATCAGATTCTTAGCGACAGCACGCGGGCCGGGGAGGTCGTCGGCCGAATTCGAGACCTAATCAAGAAGGCACCGCCGCGGCAGGACTTGCTCGAGATCAATGATCCGATCCAGGAGGTGATCGGGCTGACCCGAAGCGAGGCGATGAAGAACTCCGTGACAATCAAGGCCGATCTTGCCGAAGGGCTGCCGCTCATTCGTGGAGATCGAGTGCAGCTCCAGCAGGTAATGCTCAATTTGATCATCAATGCCATCGAAGTCATGAGCGGAGACAGCGATGGCGCCAGGGAGCTGCAGATCAGCACGAAGCGAACCGGGTCGGGGGAGATTCTCGTGATCGTTTGCGATTCCGGGCCCGGTATCCAGCCTGGGACCGATGCACGAATCTTCGAGGCATTCTATACTACCAAGCCGGCCGGGCTGGGCATGGGGCTCTCGATCTGCCGGTCGATTGTCGAAGCGCATGGCGGGCGGCTGGGAGTGGGAGCGAGCCAGCCTCGGGGCACCGTGTTTCAGTTCACCCTGCCTCAAGGGGAAGAGAACTGCGCTCGTGACGGAGAGGCGTTGTGAGCTGGACGGTGTAGTGGGAGCGATCAGCTGGCCGAGGGCCTCGAGAATTCGGTGCCAGCCCGGGGATCGCGGGCCACTGGCCCGTCACCAACCGTAATGTATGATCATACCTTCCAGCAACGGTCGATGCGGGAGCCCGGCCCCCGGATTGACCGGACTGAATTGCTATCTACGACGAGCGCCGACATGTCAGATACACCATCGACTGTCATTGTCATTGACGACGATCCCTCGATGCGGGAGGCCCTTGGCAGACTCCTTCGCTCCGTCGGTTTTCAGACGAGGCAGTTTGCCTCGGTTGATGAGTTCGTCCAGTCGAGGCAGCTGGAACGGCCGACGTGCATCGTGCTCGATGTTCGATTGCCTGGTCAGAGCGGGCTGGATTTTCAAAGAAATCTGAAGGATGGAAATAGTCATCTGCCTATTGTTTTCATCACCGGGCATGGCGACATCCCGATGAGTGTCCAGGCGATGAAGGAAGGGGCCGTTGAATTTTTGACGAAGCCATTCCGTGAGCAGGAGCTGCTTGATGCGATCCAGCTCGGACTTGCGCGTGACCGTGCTAGCCTTCAGAACGAAAGAGAGCTGGCTTCTCTACGCACGCGCTTCGATACGCTGAGCATCCGCGAACGGGAGGTCATGACATGGGTTGTGGCCGGGCGCCTCAACAAGGAGATTGCCGGGGGCCTCGGAATCGCTGAGATCACCGTCAAGGTCCATCGCGGCCAAGTCATGCGCAAAATGAACGCTGCGTCGCTGCCAGACCTGACCCGGATGGCTGACAGGTTGAACCTGACGTCCGAGCAGGCTGCTCCGGTGAAGGGGCGGGCATAGCGGGCTCGGCCTGCGCATAGCCGAGCCCGGGCCGCTTGAGCAGCCCGCACCGGGGTCATGACTCTGTCTTCAGGGCTGACAACATCTGGTGCCACACAAGCATGTTCGTGAAGGCATCGACATCGAGCGTCTTCGGGTCGGTACCGATAGAGCGCACAATTCCGATGAGGCGTTTCGGTCTCCGAGGACGGCGCAGCGCGTGAAAGCCTCTCCGACGACCGGCTAGCTTTTGCTCGCGTCCTGGCAATCTCGATTGCTTCGAATGGCTCGGTTGCGATGCTGCTCGGAATTCGACCGGTGCGACGAACGAGTAGCCCTGTCCGCGGATTGTCGAGATATAGGTCGGATACATGGGATGGCAGCCGAGAGTGGTCCGAAGATGTGACATTTGTGTTCGAAGGTTCGCGTCTTCGACGACGATATTTGCCCAGACTTGCTCCAGAATCTCTCGTCCGGAGACGATTTGGCCATTCTTGCGCACGAGCAGATCCAGTAGCGCGAAGGCCCTGCTTCCCAGAACAACCATCTGGCCGTCCCGAAGCAGAAGCCGTTTCGATGGTATCAAGCGATAGGGACCAAAGAAAAACTCTCCGTCATCAGTGATATGCATCACACGCTCAGGTAACATGTCCTTCCCTCGCTTGCAGAAGTGCGTCAGAGGCGTGATCGCTCAGCATTGCGCCAGATGCTTGGTTGAGCGACACTCTCACGCATGCAGTCAGCCTTCATTTCTTCGTTGCAGCCGTCGCCCCGAGGTCAATGCATCATGAGCCTCTAGATAAGAATGTAACGTTCGGAAGATATAAATCAATTGGCGAGTTGATTATTTTGATTCTCCGTTCTGATAAATTAAATATACCTTGGTATCATTTGCATCTGGGTTGAAGGGTTTGAGGCATGGTTCAGGGTTCAAAAGCGTTGTGATTGTGGCAAGGCATTATTTTTCTAGCCACTCAAAGGGGATTGTTCCTATGGTTCCCCCGCGCAAGCGCGCAGGCACTGGCATCGCGAAGCGCTCGTTTTGCAGAAGTCGGCCTCGCCGCCTCTCGCCACGATGTCCCGAGACGGTATCCGGACGGTTGCACCGTGCGAGATGGCAATCATGACGTCTTAAATTGCGGTCGCCCAGCGCCGCTGATGACGTGGCATCATCAGTCGCAGAAGCCCAACTTCCTGGCCGGACTTCTGCGATTCACCGGAAGTGGAAGGCGATCCGCGGCATCTTGTAGGTCTCGCGCGCCTCGGAGATCGGCTTGCCGTCCCGGCGCAGCACTGACACGCTCGACGCCGTCGCCAAGGCGGAGTTCGTGAAGACCAACTGGAAGACGATGATGGCGGACTTCACCAGCGGTGCCTGCGACATGGCGATGGGCGGCATCAGCGTCACCCTGCAGCGCCAGAAGCAGGCCTTCTTCAGCATCCCGATCGATGTCAACGGCAAGACTCCGATCACGAAATGCGAGAATGTCGACAAGTTCGCGACGGTGGAGCAGATCGACCAGCCCGGCGTCCGGGTGATCGAGCCGCCGGGGAGGCACCCACGAGGCCTTCGCGCGCGACCACATCAAGGCGGCACTGATCACCATCTTCCCGGACAACACCACGATCTTCGATGAGATCCTGGCCGGCCGGGCGGATGTGATGATCACCGACGCCAGCGAGACCCGGCTACAGCAGAAGCTGCGCCCCGGCCTGTGCGCGGTGCATCCGGACCAGCCCTTCACCTTCGCCGAGAAGGCCTATCTGCTGCCGCGCGGCGACGTGGTGTTCAAGGCCTTCGTCGACCAGTGGCTGAACCTGCGCCTGCATGACGGCAGCCACGCGAAGTTCAGCGCCGCCTGGTTCGGCTAGGACGGCCCGGCCGCGTCGATCGGCTACTGGCTGCGCCGCCACATTTTCGGTCCGAAGCACTTGGGGCACCGAGGCCAGGCCGGTTCTGGGGCTGACTTGGCTCGCTGCAACGCAACCATCGTGATGCTTCGATCGTGCGAACGTCACAGAAGCAAGAATTTTGGAAGCTCGGCGGCCAGATGCTCGACGAAGGCCCGCACCGATGGCAGCAGCCCGTGGCGATAGGGGATCAGGGCGGTGATCGTCGAATCGCCAGCAGTCCAGTCGGGCAGCACCCTCAGCAACTGGCCGGAGTGCACGTCGTCGCGGCAGACATATCCGGGAAGCGCGACGATTCCGAGCCCGGCCCGAGCCGCCTCCTTGAGCGAGACCATGTCGTCTCCCAGCAGCCGTGGCGTGAGTGGCAGGACGACTTCTTGCTGGTTGCCGTTGCTCTGATTGCGCAGATGCCAACTCGGGACGACGCCGCTTCGCATCATGAACAGAGAGGGATGCCTGGCCAGATCCTGCGGAGTGAAGGGGGGTGTGTTCCGCTCTAGATAGCTTGCCCCGGCGAACAGAAACCATGGCGCTGGCGCCAGGGTTCTCTGGACCAGCGCGGAATCGGGCAAGGGGACGGAATGCGCGCGGATGGCCACGTCGAAATTCTCGCTGAGAATATCCACGTGTCGGTCCGTCGCGTGCTCGACCAGGTTCACTTTCGGGAACCTGACCAGGAAATCGACGATCAGCCGTCGCATCACGAATTGCGCATTCGCGACACTAGTCGTGAAGCGTACGGTTCCGGACGGCTCGGACAATCGCTGCTTGATGACGGTCTCGGCCTGCTCCGCCTGCTGCAGCATGCCAACAGCGTGGCGGTAGAACTCCTCACCGGCGTTGGTCATGCCGAACTGGCGCGATGTTCGGTTCAGCAGGCGGACGCCCAAGGCCGCCTCCAGCTGTTGGATCCTGTGGCTCAGGGTCGATTTCGAGATGCGCAGCTTGCGGCCCGCCGAGGTGAAGCCGCCGCAGTCCACGATATGGACGAAGTAGAAGAAGTCGTTCAGGTCCAGCATTCACTACATTCCATCGTGCCATAGCCCGGATGCCCATCCGGCGCCTGATTCACGTTTCGACAAGGACCGAGGCCCCGGGCCTGACGTAGGCGGCGAGTTTAATCGTCCAATCAATCGGACATAAAGTCTCGAAAAATCAGACTTTTTGGCCGATCGCCAGATGACTAGCGTACGAGCACCGTCGGCCGCGACCCATTCCGTATGCCTGGCAATCACAGAGACGGGAGAATCGGTCTTCGTCTTCTCAACACACAATCAAGGGTAGGGATATGGACAAGATGATCGTCAGTGGAGTGAATAGCCAGACCTTCGTCGCGGCAAATCTTGCGCGGGTCGAGAGTTTCTACAGCGAATTTCTTGGCCTGCCAGTGGTCAAGCGCACGGTCCACCATCTGGATGAGCGCTTGCCGGTCGTGACCTTCGGTTTCCGAAATTTCACGGGCGAGCCACGGCGCGGCCACAGCATCACCTATATCGAATGGAACCCGATCTTCTACATGGTCCCCGAGAAGGGCTTCACTGACCCCGTATCGGCCGCCCGCAGCATCACCGCGCCCCGTGCAGGGGATCCCAAGGGCCGCTGGGGCGCGGGCACGAACCATCACTTGGCGCTGCACGTCCCCAACCGCAACGGCCTGCTCAAATGGAAGCGCCGGCTAACCGACCTCGGCGTTCATGTGACCGGGCCGTACAACCGTCACTACTTCCACGCGGTCTATTTCCGCGATCCCGACGGCGCCATCATCGAGATCGCCACAACCGAGCCGGGCTTCGGCCATGACGAGGCGGTCCTCGGCTCAGGCTTCCGCCCGCAGCCGAAGGAGAACCTGACTGGCGCTCGCGACGAGCTGTCGGTCGCCTTCGAGACCTGGCCCGCCCCGGTCCCCGTGATCACCGACGACTTCGCTCTGCGCGGCTTCCACCATATCACCTCGATTTCCAGCAACGCCGAGCGCACGGAGAAGTTCTTCGTCGAGACAGTGGGGCTGCTCCTGATCAAGAAGACGGACTATCTGGACGAGAAGGGCGGCACGCATTTCTACTACGCCTGCGACGATGATCTGTCGCCAGGCTCGGTGCTCACCTTCTTCGGGCTTCCGGGGTACCCCGCCGGGCGCCTCGGCACTGGCCTGACCCATCATTTCACTCTGGAGATCGAGAATGACGCCGCGCTCGAGGAGCAGCGCGTGCGTCTGCAAAAGGCCGGCGTCGAGGTGTCATCCATCCAGGACGCCGTCTACGCGACGGTCTTCCATTTCCGCGATCCAGACGGACACATCTGCGCCATGTCGACGCCGAGCGACTTCACGGTCGACGAGGACGAGGCCATCCTCGGCTGCAAGCTCTGCCTCCCGGACGGGCTGGAGGCGCGCCGCGTCCAAATCGAGCGCGACATCGCCTTCCGGCCGGCCCCGACCCCGATCCTCCCCTGACACCGCCCCTCCGGCGCCGGGCACGACCGCCACGGCGCCCGTGCGGCAAGGAACAATGACCATGAACCGGTTGACATGCCTGCCGCAGGAGGCGGTCGTGTGGGGCGGGGATGTCCTCGCCGGCACGCTCGCCCGCCTCGGTGAGCACGGCTTCGAGCGGCCGATCGTCTTCACGGTCGGGGCCCTGGAGGAGATGGAGCGTCGGCTCGTCCGGCCCCATCTCCAGGGCTCGGTCGGAAGCCTTTCCGCATTCGAGGCCCATGCTCCCGACACCAGCATCCGACGCGGCCTGCAGGCATGCATCGATGCGGGCGCCGGATCCATCGTCGCCTATGGTGGCGGGTCGGTGCTCGATGCGGCGAAGGCGGTGTCCCACCTACACCACCAGAGGACGGGGCGATTCCTGCCGATCGCCGCACTGCCGACGACCCTGTCGGGGTCGGAGTTCTCGCATTACTTCGGGATCACCGAGACCTCCGGCCCGCAGCGCTTCAAGCGCAGCTACGCCGTGCGCGAAACCGTGCCCAGGGTTGTCGTGCTCGACCCGGTCCTGCTGACCGGCACGCCCCGGTCCCTGCTGCTCTCCTCCACCATCAAGGGCATCGATCACGCCGTCGAGGGGATGCGCCGCGTCGCCGCCGACCATCCGCACGCCATCATGGCGGCCCGGGGTGTCCAGCGGTTCTTCGCCATCCTGGAGCGATGGCCGGAGACCCTCGAGGTCCGCGAGGCCCTCGAATCCGGGGCCGTGACCATGGGCGACCTCCTCGGGCTCCAGCTCTCGGCCTGGCACTGCTATTTCTTCCCGGCATCGGTCATCTACGGCCTCAGCCATCGCATCGGGCATGTCCTGGGCGGCACCTTCGGGCTGCCGCACAGCCTGACCTCCTGCATCACCCTGGCGCCGGTCATCCGGGCCTGCGCCAGGCTCTATGGCGATCGGCTCGGCCTGTTCGCGCCGGGGGCCTCCACCGGCGAGGCTCCGGCGCTTCTGGCCGACCGGATCGCCCGCCTGGTCGCGACGCTGGGCCTGCCCGACCGCATCGGCCTGTTCAATCTCGACAGGGCCAGGCTTCCAGAGGTCGCTACCCTGCTGAAGCAGAGCTACCCCAACGAGGTCGGGGATCTTGGCACGAATGCGGAGAGCAGGCTGGACCGGCTTCTGGAAGAGCTATGGTGACGCCGTGACGGACGGATCCCGTCTCATCCTGGCGCCGCCGGACCATGCATTGCCGGTCCGGGCGGCGCTGTCGGCGCTCGCCGGCGGGCAGGTCACGGCTGTGGAACTGACGCGGCGCGCGCTCGCCGCCGCTGAGTCCTGCCGCTCGGCCGTGAACGCCTTCTCCGTGATCGCCGTCGAGCCTGCCCTGGCGGCGGCGGCCGAAAGCGGCCGGCGCTACCGCAACGGGCATCAGCGCCCGCTCGAAGGCCTGCCGGTCGCAGTCAAGGACATGATCGATACCCGGGGGATCGAGACGCGCTACGGCTCGTCCGCCTATCTGGGTCATGTCCCCGAGACCGACGCCGGGATCGTCACGGCTCTGGTCGAAGCCGGTGCCGTCATCATCGGCAAGACCACGACGCATGAATTCGCTTGGGGCGTGACAACTGCAAGTCCGGACTTCGGCGACACGTTGAACCCCCGTCACGTCGGGCACATCCCCGGCGGGTCCAGTGGCGGCAGCGCCGCGGCGATCGCCTATGGGGTCGTCACCGCGAGCCTCGGGACCGACACAGGCGGTTCGGTCCGCATTCCAGCCGCCCTGTGCGGCGTCGTCGGCTACAAGCCGTCGCGCGGCATGCTGCCAGCTACCGGCATCTTCCCGCTGGCGCGAACGCTCGATCATCCGGGCCTGATCGGAGGCTGCATCGACGATGTTGTCCTCCTCGCCGGTGCGCTCGGGATCAAGGCGGCAGATCTCGATGCGTCGGTGGCGCCGCGACTGGGCATCATCCGCGAGATCCCGCCGGTGCCCTTAGCTCCCGACGTCGCTGCGGCTTTCGACAGGGCCGTCGAACGGATGGCCTCGGCGTTCCCGATCGACTCGTCTCCGGCCGCAGACCTGTTCGACGGCGTCTTCGCCGCCTTTGCCGGCATCGTCCTCGCCGAAGGCGGGATGCTGCATTTCGGCCTGAGCGACGACGAGACGCTGCGGACTCGCTATACGCCGGAAACTCGGGAGCGGCTGGAACGCGCCAGGACGGTGACGATCGGCGACTACGCGCTCAGCCGTCAAGTACAGCGTCGCTTCGTGGAGAGGCTGACGCACGCCATGACAAGTGTGGACTACCTCGTCCTGCCGGCCTGTCCCTGCGTCGCGCCGAGACGTGGCGAGGCCACCGTGACGATCAGCGCTTGGTCGGGCAGTGTCCGTGAGGCGCTGATGACTTACACGGCGCCGTTCAACCTCGCGGGATTTCCAGCCATCACGATCCCCCTGCACGGCCCCACCGACGATCTGCCTTGTGCATTGCAGGTCGTGGCGCGGCCTGGGGCTGATGGGGGCATGCTGAGCTTCGCCCGAGCCGTGGAAGCGCTGGTGGGAGGCGACGGCGCGCTCCGACCGTGAGGCCTCACCGTCATCATGCAGCGATGTCCGCCGTGGCGGCTCCTGACTGGAAAATTTTAGGCGACACATCTGGCTGTTCCGATTCTCGGCCCTCTTACCCCCTCGCAGCGCGAAATAGCGGTCGGGCTGCCTCGACTGTGAAAACGGAGTTCTGGTTGGCCGATGGGCCAAGGCCACAAACTAGGCTTGCTGATCTAGGATTGCTTTTTGTATGTCAAAGTGCAATTTGACAAGCCGATGTCCTGCCGAGCGCCGTGCCGGCGCAGCGTATCCGGAGCAGACCAGATGAAGAGGATCGCGTCGGGGAGTGCCGTCATCGCCTTGATGTCGGTGGTCTCGGTCCCCGCCCTCGCCGATTTTAAGATAAGGGTGAACGGCTTCGTCGGCTTCCAGGCCGGACTCGTGCTGTCCGACACCAGCCCTCGGAAGGCCGGTCGCGACTATGATTTCATGTCCAGCGCTCGCCTGCAGTTCGATGCGGTCAACACCACCGATTCAGGATTGGAGTATGGCGGCCGCATCCGCCTCGACAGCGTCGACCGCCGCACCGGCGCGCAGGCCAATCGGACCTATCTGTGGTTGAAGGGCTCGTTCGGCACCGTCACCTTCGGTGACGCGCCGACGGTGCTGGGCGAGATCGGCTATTTCTACGCCCATGACGCGGTGCATTCCGAGCTGGGGCTGAACGGCGGCTTCGGCGACGGCCTCGACGGGCTGTTCCAGTTTGGCGGCAGCGACTATTTCGCGCTGGACCCCAGCGGCCAGTCCGCCGTCTCGCGCCAGACCAAGATCAAGTACAATTCGCCATCGCTCGGCGGCTTCCAGTTCGCGGTCGATTTCACCCCGGTCGACGGCGCGAAGGCCGGGCCCGGGCGGCCGCATGACGGCAATGGCGGCCGCGACGACCTGATCGACGACGACGCCACCGTCTACCAGAACGTGGTCACGGTCGGCCTGCAATATCGCGGCAAGTTCGACCAGGGCTCCTACGCGGTCGGCGGCACGGCCGGCACCGGTGACGGCATCGTCTCCAAGGCCAACCGGCACGGCAACGACCTGGCCGTGTTCAGCCTGGGCGGCCAGGTGCTGGCCCATCATGTCGGCGCCAGCGTCAACTGGGTGCACAACGAGAGCATCGCCCTGTCGAACACCGCGATGGACACGGTGTCCGTCGACCTGTCCTACACGTTCGGGGACGCGGCGATCAGCGGCTACTACTCCGCCACCTGGGTCCCGCCCGGCAATGGCCTGAACTCTCCCGAGACCGATGGCGTCGACCTCAAGCGGAACGACGTCGCGGGGGCCGCCTTCCTGTACCGGCCGGTGCCGGGCCTCGGCACCTATGTCGAGATCTTCTACCAGAAGCAGGATTACCGCTCCGGGGAGACCTGGGAGAGCACGGACCTCTTCACCGGCGTCGAAGTGCTGTTCTAGCGCCGGCCCGCATCCCCGAATGCCATCCACCACCCAGGACCGCGAGCCGATCATGACCGCCTCCGCACCGCCCGACGACCGCAGCCGCTACGACACCGCGACGATCATCCTGCACTGGCTGACGGCGCTGCTCGTCATCGTGATGTTCGCGTTGCCGCATATCTGGCAGCAGCTCGAGCGCCGCACACCGCCGCGCCTGTTCCTGATCGATCTGCACTTCTCCCTAGGCATCACGCTGGCCGGGATCGTCCTGGCGCGGATCCTCTGGCGTCTGGCCCGCGGCCGCCGGCTGCCGCATGCCGGGCCGAAGCTGGCGCAGCACGCCTCCCGTCTCGTGCACTGGGCCTTCTACATCCTGCTGCCGGGCCAGCTGGTGCTGGGCTTCCTGCTGCGCTGGGCCCAGCACCAGCCGCTGCCCTATTTCGGGCTGTTCGTCATTCCCGACCCATTCGGCCTGCCGCTGGAGGCCCGCACGGTGATCGGCCTGCTGCACGAATGGAACGCCTGGGTCCTCATCATCCTCTCCGGCGGTCACGCCGCGGCGGCGCTAGTGCACCACTATGCCCTGCGCGATGGCTTGCTGCGCCGGATGTGGTTCGAGCGCGAAACCGCCCGGTGACGGTTGGCAGAGCATCGCTGGCGCTTGCCGCTCGTGGTTGCGGGTGCCGGTGTTGGTACCAGCCGGAACGACCCAGCCAAGGCCCGAACCAGCAAGTGGTGCAGGTCGAGGACGACAAGACCGGCACCCTTCTGGCGCAGCTCACTGCCTGAGCGCAGAAGTAGAGGATGGCCCGCCCGCACCTCCAAGGCTCCCGTCCGCCCTCGATTGCACATGCAACGCATCTTTGGACGGCTGGAGTTCTTTCTGTAGCCGGAACGACACAATCGCGGAGGTAGCCTGGTCGGACATCACATATCGGAGACATGATGACCACCACATACAGAGAGCACGAGATCGGGGAGAGCATCCGAATCTTCGAGCACCCACATGGCGGGAATGTCTGCATCATCAGCGCACATGGCGGTTACCAGAAGGACAATTCGCTGTTCCAGTTGTCCTCGATCGCCTCGGATCTGAAGGTCTGCTTCTACAACCCGCACGGGACGGTGCTGTCCGATCCCGGGCTGCAGGCCTACAACAGGCATCTGAAGGTGGTGGACGAATATTCTGGAGACCATAGGGGAGTTCCGGACTACATTCCGACCAAGTATCAGGGGCGTCATTCGAAGCTGTCGCTCTTCAAGCCGCCAGTGGAGACCTATGATTAGATCAGGAGCCACATCCGACAGGAAGAAACGATCTGGGCGGACTTGTCCAATCCCGCGATCATCGCGCAGGATCCCAGATTGCGGACGGTCCTCGACAAAATGAGGTTCTGCCACATCGTCACGATCCGCAACCGGTTCTGGGCGCGGGACATGTCGCTGAAATCGGTGCTTCAACAGGTCGTGGCATCAGAGGCCAGCCATCCGGGAATTCCACTGTATGTTCTGTCGCAGCCCGATCGGCTATCCGTGGAGCCCGACGCCCCCGACCTACGTCGCCACGAAATAGGACCAGGCCGGCCTGTTTTGTTCTTGTTCTCCCAATTCAGCCTTCCCTCGCGACCCGCGACGCACGCCCTCGCCGTACGCGGGTACCGATGGCCGTCTGTTGTCGGTGGAGCTGAGGCTTTAGAATTAAGTGTCCACCTACTTTAGGTGGACACTTAATTGAGGAGTGAGCGGTGTCGACGGGATTGGCGCGGCGGCACGGTGTGAACGCCAACCTGTTGTTCAAATGGCTGCGGATGTCGACCCGGTGGGGGCCTCAGGAGGTGCCGAAGGTCGCGGCGGCAGCTCCTGACGTTGCCCCCGATATGCCCTCGCTCATAACTGGACTCTGTTTTTGATCTGGCCCGCTCGGGACCGGGTTGCGAACTCGTTGGGGTTAGGCCGCCAAGGCTGGTCTGCGGCCAGTGGGCATTGTAGTCGATCCTCCACTCCTCGATCAGGCGACTGCGATGTCCGTGTGAGGGAATTCGCTTCCCTTGAACAGCAGCGGCAGCCTGTAGGCCTTCGCGCAAGCGTAAGAGAAACAGTCGCCCATGTTCAGGTCCGCCTTGCGACGCCCTCGACCGTAGCAGTTGAATGCGGCGGCAGCCTCCTGACCGATCGAGGCCGAGATCTGGATCACCTAGGCCTTCGTCTCAGTCACGAACTCCTGCACCAGCGCCTCTGCATCCTCGATGGGGCAGGCGCACTTCCGAGCGAGGCCGGTGACCGCCTCATAGATGCTTATCGGCGAGACGTAGACGCGCGGCGCCTGGCTGAGCCGGGCCGCGAGTGACAATGCATCGTCCTCGCCAGCGATGATGGCGGAGGCATCGACGAACTCCTGCTGTGGCATTGGCGGCCCCTTCGTCAGGCCACTCCTGCCTCCTGAGCCGCGGCCTTTGGCTCCCGCATACCTATATTGGCCGACAACAGCTGCTCCGCCGTATCACCCGCAGCAACAACGCTTCAACCCGATGACGGTTATGCCTTTTGTCCCGCTGAGGCTCAGTGGCGCCACCGCGCCGCAAGCCTGGCACGGTGTAAAGCTCCGTGAGTCGTCTCTCCACACGGGATTGCTATTACATCAAAACAAAATAGATCACGATGGCTCTGAAATTTCCGCAAACTCGAATATATTTCCCCAAGGGTCCGTCACGAAGGCGGCCTTTTTCACATTGCTGCCTGGCGGCCCATCCATTAGATCAATAAGAATATTCTGATCATTGTCTCTCATTCTCTGAATGACAGCGTCGACATTCTGAACGGAAAAGCAGATGTGGCTCCACCCCGGTTTGTGAGCGGCTTCCATGGCACTGATCAAAGCGTTTGGTTTGCTGCCTGTTGGGCCGCCGATCAATTCAATTGCAATACCTTTTGTATTGTCGAATGACATGAAAATGAAAGACAGGCCATTGTGCTCGAACTCTCGATCTACTCTGAGGCCTATCAAAGACATCAGCCAATCTCTGCTTGCTTCAGCGTTTGGGACGCGCAGAGCAATGTGGTGTATGTAGTTTTCTGTCTGAAAATGCGAGATCATCCTAGACTCCATTCGACAGGGTAAGTTTTCCTTTATTGCATAGATTCCATTTCTGGATCGATGGAGTAAACAGTTACATATGAAATTGAGCTGGCATCTGATGCCAGCTCACGCAGAGGCTGACTCTCAGGAGATTGAGTTAAACGAACGTGGTCGGCATTGGATGCCCGCCCCGTGCATCATTTCTGTGCAGGTGCCGGCGGATGAACCGGAATAGATTGACCAGGTAAACGGGCGACCTTGGCTCAGAACGTCGTTGCACGTGGTCGTGGTCGAGTAGCTCGGCCATTCGGCCTTGCGCTCACAGATCCGGGCGTGCGGCTTTCCCGCACCTGGCTCTTCCCGAGGATGACCTGCGTCAGGCTGCACGTGGCGCCCAGGGGCGCGTGATCCGAGGTGTGGGCAGAGGGAAGTGGGCCGTCAGGGCCTCGAACGCCTCCTAGCCCATGCGCTGATTCTCTATGCCGGCGCGATGTTCCACGCAATGAGGCTTACGCCCCAGCATGACAGCCAGGCCGAGCGCTTCGAGATCGACGGCGTCAATGCCGCCCGCGACTTCCTGAAGGCGCGAGCGATCGCCCCGGGCGATATCGATTGGTCTGAACGCCATTGCCCTGCACACCACGCCCCGCCCCGCATCCCCTTGGTCACGGCCGGCGTCGAGATGAATGCCCTTGGGGATTGCCCATGAGCAGTTTCCGGATCTCCAGCGCAAGGTGGTCGTGCGCGCATACCCACGGACTCCGAATTTCTAGGAGGACATCATCCAGGCCTTCTACGACGGGAACAGGCACAAGCCGGACACGATCTTCGGCAACGTCAACGCCGATGTGCTCGCCGACAAGTATCCGCATTTCTATCGTGGCAACTTCTGCGGCGTGATCCGTCAATCGCGCTGGAAAGGTTGATCGCCCGATGAGCGCTTCGGCGGAAAGATTGGCTCAGTGTCCAACCCAATCCTCGGGTCTCAACCATCATGCAGTTCGTCCATCTTGATTTCGCAAAAATGCCAATTCCTATCACCGAATGTCCGACCAATGATCTGCAGGATGCGTGGACACCGAGAGCAACCGGAGCCGTCTGACCCATGAATCGTTCACCGAGGATATTCGGGCCGCGCCGGAATGGCGCTTCTCCGCAACCGGGGAGGCTGATCTCGGCATCACCCTGGCCGCACATTCATCCAGGATGCTGCTGGATCTTTCGATGCCGGATGAATGCCTGACATGGTGCAGCACAGCCCTGGCTCATATCGATGAGAGGGACCGGATATCGCTGCGCGGCCTCAGGTTTCAGAAAGCTCTCGCGCTGTCCTTGATGCACACCTCGGAGAACGACTATTGCCTGGACGACGTGATCCACCAGGCCCTGGAGATGGGCGTCGCACTCGGGGCGCGGCAATCACAGCCGCGCCTGCTGGCAGGACTGAACATCTATCTCACCCGGCGGGACGATTTCGCGGCGGCGTTGGAGGCCGCGGAATGTTTCAATGCCGTGGCTGGCGAATCCAGGGATGCCGTCGAGACCGTCGCCACCGAATGGATGCTAAGAGCGCCCCAGCATCTGATCGGCCGTCAGCGGTTGGGGCTGGAGATCCTCGATCAAGGCTTCTCGCACGCAAACGAACTCGGCAACCGCAAGATCCACTATTTCGGCTTCGACAACGGGCGGCGGGCGATCATCACGCGAACCTGGGCCGCCTGGCCCCGGGGAAGGCCGGACAGGGCGATCCACTACGCGAACGAGGCTCTCGACGCGTCGATCGAGCCGATGCCCCGGTCTCGCTCTGCATCACTTATCTCTACACCACCCCTGTCATCCTCTGGCTGCGGGCCCTGGTCAGGGCAGAGGAGGCGATCGATGCGCTCACTGACCTCGCGACGAGGCATCGGCTGAAACCGTATCTCATGGGGGCGCAGGCGCTGCGGGGCGAGTTGCTGCTCGCTCGCGGGGAGACGGGGACGGACCTTGCTCTGTTGCGGGAACCGTTCGGCCCGCTGCGGGAAGAGCAGCAGGACGTCGTGCTGACGGCAACTCTGCGCGCCTATGCGGAAGGTCTGGCGCGCATCGGCCGGATCGAGGAGGCGCTCGGGACGATCTCCGCGCGCGTTGATCACGCCGCGCTCGTTTCACCGACCTACCTCCTGCCGGAGCTGATCCGCACCCAGGCCGATATCATGCTCGCGATCGGGCGCGAGGACGGCCTCGTGGCAGCCTGCTATCAGAAGGCGATCGCCTGTGGGCAGCAACACGAGGCACCGAGCTGGGAGTGTTGGGCGGCGACGTCGCTGGCCCGCTTCCGGATCGCGTGGAACCGACGGCGAGAAGCGCTGGTCCTGCTCGAAGGGGCGCTCTCCCGGTTCACGGAAGGCCAGGGGCGGTGTGACCAGCTCCGGCAGGAATGCCTCGGATCTCAGACCGTCGCCCCCGCAGGGCCGCTGCGCGCTCACAGGTGAGGCCGAACAGATGAAGTCGAGACCGATGAGCATGTCTGAACCAGCGAGCGGCCCGGCAGCGCTGAGCCGGGCCGAAACGGCCGAGTTGGCGAACCGGATCGTCGGGCCCGTTCGGCTGCCCGATGATGGGGGCTACCAGTCCGAATGCTCCACCTTCAACCTGTTGAGCCCGGTCCGGCCGGCCGTGGCCGTCGGTGCGGCCTGCGTGGCCGATGTGCAAGCCGCCGTGCAGTTCGCTGCGGAACGGGGCCTGCCGATCGCCGTCCTCGCGACGGGGCATCAGATGGTCCGGTCCGCCGAGGGAGCGGTCCTGATCAACATGTCCCGATTGGACGCGGTCCGGATCGATCCCGCCCGAAGCCTCGCCCGCGTCGAAGGCGGCGCCCGTTGGCGGCAGGTGCTCGACGAAGCCGACCGACATGGGCTCGCCCCTGCCAGCGGCACCTCGCCGACCGTGGGTGTGGTCGGCTATCACCTCGGCGGCGGGGCAAGCCCGGTTCTTGGGCGCATGCACGGCTATGCCGCCGATCACGTTCGGGCGATTGAGGTGGTCACCGCGGATGGGACGCTGCGCCTGGTCACCTCCGGCTCGGAGCCGGATCTGTTCTGGGCGCTGCTCGGCGGCAAGAGCAATTTCGGCGCGGTCACCGCCCTCGAGTTCAGCTTGTTCCCGATCGAGCGTTTCTACGGCGGGGGGCTTTTCTTCGCCGGTGAGAACGCCGCAAGGGTGCTGCACACATGGCGTGAATGGGTCATCGGCTTGCCGATGGAGATGAGCTCCTCAATCGCCTTCCTTCGCCAACCCTCGCTGCCGATGGTGCCGGAGCCTTTGCGGGGAAAGTTCGTGATGCATGTACGGTTCTCCTCGCTTCTGCCGAAGGAATCGGCTGAGCGCGTGCTGAGACCGATGCGCCGGATCGCACCAACGGTATTGGACACGGTGATCGACCTGCCTTATCGCGCGACCGGTTCGCTGTTCACGGATCCGCCCGTTCCCGTCCCATGGGTCGAGCGTTCGGCGTCGCTGCAGGACTTCCCCCTCGAGGCCGCCGAGGTCTTGCTCGCCGTGCTCGGCCCTGACGCGGACACCCCGCTGCGTCTGGTCGAGTTGCGGCTTCTCGGCGGAGCGCTGGAGCGTTCGTCCACGGTTCCGAACGCGGTGGCCGGTCGGAACGCACGTTGGTCGCTCTTCGGCGCCGGCGGCGGCCCAGCCGATGGGATCCCAGCCTTGCGGGAGAAGCTGACGGCCCTCGTCGACGCGATGGCGCCATGGTCGCAGGACGAGATGATGCCCAATCTCCTCAGTGCCCGGCAGGGAACCACCCCGGAGGAGCTGCGCGCCATCTACGGGTCCGAACGCTACGACCGGCTCGCCGCAATCAAGGGGCGGTACGATCCATGTAACCTGTTCCGCATGAACCACAACATCATTCCCGTCAGGCGATCCTAAGCGGTCTTTCGCAAATCTTGGCCCGTGGCGGGGCCAGGCCGATAGCCCCGCAATCGTTGCCAATCTCTGTCGAAGAACAGGTCCAGAATTGCGGAACTGGCACGTGGATCCTGCTTCATTTGTAGCCCGATGACTTCCGCAAGTCGCGATTTCGAAACATCTCAGTCGCCATGGTCGGCCTGCGCCGGCATTGGCAATCTGCCTTAAATCGGCTCCTCCCTTTGAAATTAGGAAACATCATGAGCGACACTCTCGCCCGCATCGTCGCCGACAAGCGCCGGCATATCGAGGCCCGCAAGGCGGCGGTGCCGCTGGCGGAGATCGGCCGGCTGGCCGATCTCGCCGACCGGGCCGCGCCGCCGCGCGGCTTCGTCGCGGCGCTGCGCCGGGCGCAGGCGGACGGCCGCTACGGCCTGATCGCCGAGATCAAGAAGGCCTCGCCGTCGAAAGGGCTGATCCGCCCGGATTTCGACCCGCCTTCCCTCGCCCGCGCCTATCGCGACGGCGGTGCCACCTGCCTGTCGGTGCTGACCGACGTGCCGTATTTCCAGGGCGCCGACGAGTACCTGACCGCCGCCCGCAACGCGGTCGAGCTGCCGGTGCTGCGCAAGGACTTCATGGTCGATCCCTATCAGATCACGGAGGCCCGGGCGCTGGGCGCCGACTGCATCCTCTTGATCATGGCGGCGCTGGTCGACCTCGCCACCACCGAGGCACTGGCGGCGCAGGTGCCGGGCGACCGGCTGCTGGTCTCCGAAAGCGGGCTGTTCACCCCGACCGACCTAGCGCGGATGGCCCGCGTGGGCGCCACCACCTTCCTGATCGGCGAAAGCCTGATGCGCCACGACGACGTCGCCGCCGCCACCCGGGCGCTGCTGGCGCGGGAGGAGGCCCGGACATGATGCTCATGCGCTCCGGGAACAACGGAGCCGCCGGCATAAGGTCCCGTCATTCGCGTCACCAGTATGCGGGAGCCGAAGGCCGCGGCTCAGGAGGCAGGGGTGGTCTGACGAAGGGGCCGCCAGTGCCACGGCAGGAGCTCGTCGATGCGATTGATCGTATGGTCGGCGATGCGGGCGACGACGTCGGCGAGGTAGGCCTCGACATCGAGGCCGCTGATCTTCGCCGTCTCGATGATGGTGTAGAGGGCGGCGGTGCGGCACAAATTTACAATATGATCTGGCTTCAAAATCGGTGATCAAGACGCCATTCCGTAGTGGTGCCTGTCCAGATTCGGAAATGTTGAGTTGCGGGACAGCCTAAACTCCAATCGCGAGTTTGTATGGGCATCGGTGGTATCCTGTCCGGGATTTGAACCTGCGAAGACGACTGCAGGGCCTGCTCCCGCTTCCATCGCCATCGGTCCTGTCCTCTTCAGCCGCGGCTATCCAAGTCCGTTCCGGTCCGCAGACGCTCCATATAGGCGCGATAGGCGAAGCTGCGGTCGCGCTTCTTTCCCGTCGTTTCCATAAGGACGCCGATCTCGGCCAGAGCTTCGATCGCGCGGGTCGCGGTCGGCTTGCTCGCCTCAATCAGCTTCATGGCGGAGGCGACCGTCACGATCGGATGACGGGGAAGCTGCTCGAACAGCCGCAGGGCCGAGACGGAAGCGGACTCGGTGCCAAGCAGCCGCGCCCGGTCCGCGCTGACGAGGGTGAACAACTCGCGCGCTGAGACGACGGCCTCATCGGAGATCGTGGCGACCCCGTCGAGGAAGAAGTCGATCCAGCCCTCCCAATCGCCTTCCAACCGGACGAGGTTGAGCCGCCGATAGTACTCTTCGCGGTGGCGCTTGAGGAACAGGCTGAGATAGAGCAGCGGAGCCTTCAGGAGCCCCCACTGCTCCAGCAGCAGGGCAATCAGGAGCCGCCCGATCCGCCCGTTGCCGTCGAGATAGGGGTGAATGGTTTCGAACTGCACATGCAGGAGGCCTGCCCGCACGAGCTTCGGCAGCGGATCATCCGCATGGATGTATTTCTCGAGTTCGCTGAGGAGCCGGGGGAGCTTGTCCGGCGGCGGCGGGACATAGACCGCGTTCCCTGGTCGGCTGCCGCCAATCCAGTTCTGGCTGCGGCGCACCTCTCCGGGTTGCTTGTTGGAGCCGCGCACGCCGCGCATCAGCCTCTGGTGCGCTTCGTTCAGCAGCCGCATAGACAGCGGCAGGCCGCGCTCGGACGAAAGCTGGTCGCGCGCGTATGCGAGCGCGTCGAGATAGTTCGTGACCTCCTCGATGTCCGCATTGGGGGCGGGCTGCTCTTCGGCCTCGAAGGCGAGAAGGTCGACCAGCGAAGCCTGCGTGCCCTCGATCTGCGACGAGATCACGGCCTCCTTGCGCACGAAGGCGTAGATGAACCAGTCGAGCGAAGGCACCATCTCGCCGGCCAGGTCGAGCCGAAGCAGTGCCTGCTCGGCTTCCCGGAGTCGACGCTCCAGCGTGCCGCTGATGGCGAGCGTCGGCCGGGCGGGCGGCAGGTCGAAGGGAAGGAAGGCGTCGACCGCCTCCCCGCCGGCAGTAACCCTTTCGTATCGGCCTGTGGCGCGTTTCGGCATTTCTCGGCGGCTCAACTCAGGAACGACATCGTTCCGATGGCTATGGGCAAGGCACGGCGGCGTTCCCTGCCAATCCGACTAGTAACGAAGTCTTTACTAGCCGCGGTCGCTAGTCAAGGAGCCGTTCCTAGTGGGCTTCGCTAGGCACGTTCCCGCTCCTCAGCGAGAGGTCCGGCGATGAGGTCGCGGCCCTCCCGCGGAGTGGATGTCCGCCCCGAGGTTGCGCAACGCGCGCCGCACGGCAGCAGGAGGACTGTGGGGAGTAGGCAATTGTCACCTTCGCACTCCCGATTGGCTGAATATGTAGCACGAAGCTTACAATTTCCCTGACACAGCGTCGGATGCCATTAGCGATGTTCCGCTTGAATGGGCAGACGAGAGCGCGACAAGGAGGGCACGACGGCAGTCGCAATCCTCCTCGCCTCACACCCTTCTACAAAGGAACCGAAAGCATCATCTTCGCGCGAAGGATCTTGGCTTCCTGCACCGACAGCACCTGTCCACCGTCGAGGAGCCGCGCGATCTCCGCGGAAACCTGATCCGCGGCGATCACGAGCGCCGTATCGAGATGGACATACCGTTGGGTGACGCCGCGCGGCGCATGTCCCAGGAGGCCCGAGATCGTCAACTCGCTGAATCCCAGTGAGGCCGCGATGCTCGCGAAGGTATGCCGCAGCGTGTGAGGCGTGACGTCGGTCAGCCCAGCCCTCGCGCACACGCGATCGAGCACCCGCACGAGGCCGACGAAGTGGCCGTCGCCCCAGTCGGCCGGAAACACGAACGCCGAGCTGCTGCGGCCGGCCTGTTCGATGAGGCAGGCCATTGCGGCGTCTCCGGCGGCCCGCAACTGCGGCCCCGACTTCGTGTCGGGGAAGGCGACGCAGTTGCCGTCCTGCTCAAGCCACGCCTTGCGCATGCCGAGCACCTCCATCCGCCGGAAGCCGGTCAACAACAGGGCCCGAATCGCAGCCAAACCCGTCGGGTGCTCGCCCTCGCGTTCCATCTGCATCATCACCTTTCCGAGATGGCGGACCTCTCCGGCGCCGAGTCGCCGTTTGAGCTTCGTGGAAGCGATCACCCGCACGCCGTTGGCCGGGCTCTGCTCGATCAGCCCGAGTCGGCGCGCGTGATTGAGCAGGCTTCTGAGGGTGCTGATCGCGCGTGCCGCGGCGCCGGCGCCGCCCGATGTCCGGCCCCCGCGCCCGGCGCGTCGGGAGCGGGCGGTCTTGCCGGCGGCGATATCGCCTTGCAGCCGTTCGATCTCGGCGAGTCGGAGATGGCTCACAACCCGCGTCCCGATGAGCGGCTTGATGTGCTGCTCGATGCGACTCCGGTCCCCGGCAACGGAGGACGCCTTGATCGGGCGCCTGTTCCGGCCGAGGAGCCGACCGGCCTCGGCCTCCGCCAGATACCAGTCACACACCTCCGCCACGGTCATTCCCTCGCGGGCAGCCCGGCGCTTGGCGGACGGATCGCCGCCGTCGACCACGCTGGCGAGCTGCTTTTTTGCCAGATCGCGAGCGAGTTCGACGGTAAGCACACCGTACTGGCCGATGACGAAGCGGCGCGTGCGGCGCTCGGCGTTGCGGTACTGGATCAGAAACGTCCTGGTGCCGGACGGCTTCACCCGGACACCGAAGCCTCTCAGTTCGGTGTCCCAGAGGAACACGTCGCGCCGCGGGTCATGTTGCAGTGCATCAACGATTCGCTTGGTCAATCTCGGCATCTCACCTCGCCTTTCACCCAGAATTCGCCTTTAAGATCAGCGGTTTGGGTGAGCGGTGGAGGCCGTGCTGAGGCCGATTTGCTTCCCCACGCAGGTGCAGCATGAGCGGGGAAGCAGGGGGGAAGCAGTTGAACGGAAATCAGCGGTTTCTCTAGCGTACCTCCGGCGGCCGGCCTGTCAACGTAAGTGACTGACCTGTTGTGGTTTTTCGCGTTCTGGCGTATAAAGACAGGAAGCAGCGAGAACGGCCCGGACCCGTTGCCAAGGTTGGGGTCGAGGGTTCGAATCCCTTCGCCCGCTCCAGTTTCTCTCAGGACAATCAGTGACTTAGCGGGCGCCCAAAGGGCGTTTTCCGCTTCTCCGACCTCGCTTGTCCAAGCGGGGAAGCAGCCGGACGCATGTTGCGGCGCACCCTGACGCAGCCGTTATGGTGGTTGCTTTCGAGCTCGACTCGCCATTTCGCCTCCATCAACCCGGTCCGGAGCCATGCGTGCGATCCGCCCGCAGGCCGAACATCGACGCTTACTTGCGCCGTGAGTGTGATCCAGCCCTATCGCGACATCCCGCCGTCGAAGCTCGTGCCGTCGATGTCCGGTTCGGAGCTGCCGTTGAGATTTCCGCTTTCGGCGCAGACGGGCCGGTCGCTTCGGCCGGGTAGAAGTATGGTGCCGGGCGGGTGTAAGAAGCCCCGTTAAGTCATCGGTATTTCCGCGGCCGGAAGTCCGGGCGGTGGCAGACGCGCTGGCGCGGTCGCCAAGCCCTCGACCGACGTGCGGATCAGGTCCTTCAGACCTTCGTTCTCGACCAACTGCAGCGCGGTCTCCGGCGTCACCCACCGGGCCTCCCGCTCCTGGCGCTCCCGCCAGGTATCCTCCTGGCGCTCGACCAGAAGGGCGAACACCCGGACCTCGCATGCGGTGGCGACGCCATCGCCGTCCAGCCATTTGTCATAGACGAAGCTGCCGATCGGCTTCTCCGATATGACGCCGCGCACGCCAGCCTCCTCGAAGGCCTCCTGTGCGGCCGACCTGGCGGGCTTCTTGCCCTTGATCTTCCACCCTTTGGGGACGATCCAGCGTCCCGTCCGCCGCGTTGTGACCAGAAGGATCTCAAGAGATCCGTCTGCCCGGAAGCGATAGGGCAGTGCGCCATACTGGCGGCGCGGCGCCTTCGGCTTGGTCCTCTCACCCATCGGCCAGGCTCGCAGCCGCCGTCGAAGGCAAATCCATCATCATCCGATCCTGACCGTGCGCCGCCAGACCAGCGGGGGGGTGAGCTCGATCCGGGCCGGGGCCGCCCGGGCGGCGCGGCTTCCTGATGCCAGATCGACGGCGTGGCGGGCGATGGCGTCCACCGGATGGTCGAAGGTGGTCAGCTGGTACGGCATCCAGCCCGCCTGCATGACATTGTCGAAGCCGATCACCGAGACGTCTTCCGGCACGCGCAGGCCGAATTCGTGCCGGGCCGCGTCGATCACGCCGAAGGCCGTCGCGTCGTTGACGCAGAACACCGCGTCGGGCCGCTCCGCCGCCGTGAACAGCCGGCGGGTGGCGCCGACGCCGTTGTCGTAGCTGGTCATCTGGCCGAGGCGGACCACCGCCGGCTCGAGGCCCACCGCACGGGCCGCTTCGACGAACGCGTCCGCGCGGGCCGACAGGCTGGGGGTGCCGAGCTCGGTCGTGACCACGGCCGGGCGGCGGCAGCCGGCGCGCAGGAACAGGCCCAGCGCCTGGCGCGCCGCGCCCGCATTGTCGAGCAGGATGTTGTCCGGGCCGACGATCCGGTCGTCGCGGCTGATCAGGATCAGGCGCTGCCCATTGTCCAGGCATTCGCGCACGATCGACTGGGCCGGCGTTCCCGACATCACGATGGTGGCGTCGGCGCGGTAGTTGAGGGCGCGGCGCAACGTCGTCGCGACATCGTCCGACGGACCGCCGACGCAGAGCAGCACGGCCACCTTGCCGGCGTCCTGCAGCTTTTCGGTGATGGCCCGGGTCAGGCGCGACGGCTGGGCCGCGTCGATATCCGCCACGACCAGGCAGACGATCCCCGTCTCCTGCCGCGACACCCCGCGGGCCAGGTGGTTGACGTGATAGCCCAGCGTCTCGGCCGCAGCCAGGACGCGCTGCCGCGTCTCCTCCGACACGCTGGCGCCGGGGGTGAAGGTGCGGGACACCGCCGAGCGCGAGACCCCAGCCAGCTCGGCCACGGCGCGGGCGCCGACGAAGCGGCGGGAGGCGAGATCTTCCTCCTGTGGCGGAGTGTCCGGTGGCGTGCTGTCGCGGCCGGGCATGCCGGTCTGCTCCTTCAATCGATGCTGTGATCATAAGCTGTTTGCAACCATGTGCAAACGGATCTGTTCGGCTGATGCCTGATCGTGGATATGGCTATCCCCGGTCCGATGACTATGAGCATCGAGTCATGTCACAAATTTGTCATTGACGAAACAGGATTGGTCGAACAGCATTTGCACTCGGTTGCAATAAGAATGCTGGGGAGGAATGACGATGCCCATGACATCGAAGACGGCTGCCCTGTCCTGCGCGGCGGTCGCGCTGGTCGCCGGCATGGCGCTGCGCTCCGCGCCCGCCCGGGCCGAAGGCTCGGTCGTGGTCTATTGCGGCGTGAACGAGGAATGGTGCCGGGCCGCGGCCAGCGCCTTCCAGGAGAAGACCGGCATCCATGTCGACATGACGCGGCAGAGCGCCGGCGAGATCTTCGCCCGGCTGCGCGCCGAGAAGGACAACCCGCGCGGCGACATCTGGTATGGCGGCACCGGCGACCCGCACCTGCAGGCGGCGGCCGACGGGCTGACCGAACCCTATAAGTCGCCCGCGCTGGGCCAGCTGCGCGACTGGGCGCAGGACCAGGCCAAGCGCTCCGGCGACCGCACGGTCGGGCTGTATCTCGGCGTGCTCGGCTTCGGCTACAACGAGCAGGAGCTGAAGGACCGCAGCCTGGCGGCCCCGGCCTGCTGGTCCGACCTGCTGAAGCCGGAATTCGAGGGCGAGGTCCAGATGGCCGACCCGAACTCCTCCGGCACCGCCTGGACCATGCTGGCGACCATCGTGCAGCTGATGGGCGAGGACAAGGCGTTCGAGTACCTCGTCGGCCTGAACAAGAACATCGACCAGTACACCAGCGCCGGCGCGGCGCCGGCCCAGGCGGTCGGCCGCGGCGAGACCATCGTCGGCATCGCCTTCCAGCACGATTTGATCAACGCCGCCAAGCAGTCGCCGGCGGTGAAGGTGGTGTCGCCCTGCGAAGGCACTGGCTACGAGATCGGGTCGATGAGCCTGATCAAGGGCGCCCGCCACATGGACGAGGCCAAGAAATTCTACGACTGGGCGCTGACGCCCGAGGCGCAGGCCATCGCCGCCAAGAACGGCAGCTTCCAGGTGCCGTCGAACACCGCCTCCGCGGTGCCGCCGGAATCGCCGGACACCAGCAACATCAAGCTGATCCACTACGATTTCGAGAAGTACGGCTCCTCGGCCGAGCGGACGCGGCTGCTGTCGCGCTGGACCAAGGACGTGAAGAACGGCGGCTGACGTGGCGGCGACGGGATTGAGGAAAGGGGCGGCCGCGGCGCGGCTGTCCGGGGCGCGGCTGTGCCTGCTGCTCAGCTGGGCGTCGGTTCTGCTGCTGCCCTGGTACGGCATCGAGGGCGGGCTGGTCCGGGCCCTGGCCGAGGGCGGGGCACCGGCGGTGGTCGAGGCCGCCCGCGGCAGCCCCTGGCTTTTCGGCCTGCTGCTGCCGCTGCTGCTGGCCAGCCTGGCCGAGTGGCGGCGGCAGCCGCGCCTGCTGGCCTGGGCCGGGGCGGCGGGCATCGCCTGGGCCCTGCTGCAAGGCTTCGCCATCGACCGGCAGGGCTGGGCGATGGTCGATCTCGGCAGCCTCGCCGGCTGGGCCGCGGCGCAGCCGGCGCTCGGCTGGGGCGCCCTCGGCTACCTCGTGGCGATGGCGCTCCTGGCCGCGCACGGCCTGGCCCGGCAGGGCTGGTGCAAAGGCGACGCCTTCACCGTCGGCGCGCTGGTCACCGTCTGCGGCTCGATCCTGATCTTCGTCGGCTATCCGGTGCTGTGCGTCCTGCTGTCGGCCTTCAAGGACAATCAGGGGCAGGTCGACCTGCCGCTGTTCGCCGACAAGCTGACCGATTCCTCGATCTGGGGCCTGGCCTGCCTCTCCGGCGGGCGCAGCTGCGGCGTGGCCTGGAACTCGCTGGCCCAGGCCACGCTGGTCGGCGTGCTCAGCACGCTGCTGGGCCTCGCCTTCGCGCTGGTGGCCCAGCGCACCCGCTTCCCGTTCCCGCGCCTGTTCAAGGTGCTGGCGGTGCTGCCGGTGATCACGCCGCCCTTCGTCATCGGCTTGGCGCTGATCCTGCTGTTCGGCCGCGCCGGCATGGTGACGACGCTGCTGAACGACTGGTTCCACCTGCCGCGCAGCCGCTGGCTGTACGGCATGCCGGGCCTGACCATCGCCCAGCTGCTGGCCTTCACCCCGATCTCCTACCTGGTGCTGCTGGGCGTGCTGCAGGGCGTCAGCCCGAGCATGGAGGAGGCGTCGCAGACCCTGCGCAGCGGGCCGTGGCGCACCTTCCGCCATGTCACCTGGCCGCTGATCCGGCCGGGCCTGGCCAACGCCTTCCTGATCGCCTTCATCGAGAGCCTGGCCGATTTCGGCAACCCGATGATGATCGGCGGCAATTTCCGCGTGCTGTCGACCAGCGTCTACTTCGCCGTGGTCGGCGCGGCGCAGGACCAGGGCCAGGCCGCGGTGCTGGCGATCGTGCTGCTGAGCTTCAGCCTGTCCGCCTTCCTGCTGCAGCGGCTGTGGATCGGGCGGAGAAGCTACGTCACCGTCGCCGGCAAGGGTGATTCCGGGCTGCCCGGCCCGCTGCCCAGGCCGCTGCGCCTCCTGTGCTACACGGTGGTGCTGCCCTGGATCGCGCTCACCGTCGCGGTCTACGGCATCATCATGATCGGCGGCTTCGTCAGCGCCATCGGCAGCGACAACACCCTGACGCTGAAGCACTTCCTGACCGCCTTCGCCATCGGCGACAGCGACCATGGCTGGTATCTGGCGGGGTCGGCCTGGAACTCGCTGATCACCACGCTGGAGGTGGCGCTCCTGGCCATGGTGCCGACCGCGGCGCTGGGCATCCTGACCGCCTATCTGCTGAACCGGCAGAGCTTCATCGGCCGCGGCGCCTTCGAGTTCCTGACCATGATGAGCTTCGCCATCCCGGGCACCGTGATCGGCATCAGCTACATCCTGGCCTTCAACAGCGGCCCGATCGAGCTGACGGGGACGGCGATGATCATGATCATCGCCTTCGTGTTCCGGAACATGCCGGTCGGCATCCGCGCCGGGCTGGCCAATCTCAGCCAGATCGACCGCAGCCTGGACGAGGCGTCGCTGACTCTGGGCGCGCGCTCGGCCACCACGCTGCGGCGGGTGATCCTGCCGATCCTGCGGCCGGCGGTCGCGACCTCGCTGGTCTATGCCTTCGTCCGGGCGATCACCAGCGTCAGCGCGGTGATCTTCCTGGTCAGCGGCGAGTTCAACCTCGCCACCGTCTACATCGTCGGCCGGGCCGAGTTCGGCGAATACGGGCTGGCGATCGTCTATTCCGCCGTGCTGATCACGATCATGGTCCTGGCGCTGATGGCGATCCAGGCCCTGGTCGGCGAACGGCGGATCGGCCGCCGCGCCGCGGCGGTCCCGGCAACCCGCAACCGTCAATCCGTGGTGCAGGCGTGACCAGCGAAACCAAACTGATCGACCCCGCCACGGCCGAGGCCGCCGGCCTCCCGGCCGTCGAGTTCCGCGCCGTCAGCAAGCGCTACGGCCCGGTGACCGCGGTCGACAGCGTCGGCTTCGCGATCGAGCGCGGCACGCTGGTGACGCTGCTAGGCCCGTCCGGCTGCGGCAAGACCACGACGCTGCGCCTGGTCGCCGGGCTGGAGCTGGCGACCGAGGGCCGGATCCTGATCGATGGCGAGGACGTCACCCACCGCTCCGCCGCCGAGCGCGACGTCAGCATGGTGTTCCAGTCCTACGCGCTGTTCCCGCATATGACGGTGATGCAGAACGTCTGCTACGGCCTGCGTGCCTCCGGCCTGCCGCAGGCGAGGGCGGAGGCGATGGCGGCGGAGAAGCTGGCGGCGGTCGGCCTGTCCGGCTTCGAGCGGCGGCTGCCCAGCGAGCTGTCGGGCGGCCAGCAGCAGCGGGTCGCGGTGGCCCGCGCCATCGTGCTGGAGCCGAAGGTGCTGCTGTTCGACGAGCCGCTGTCGAATCTCGACGCCAAGCTGCGCCGCCGGGTGCGCGAGGACATCCGCGGCCTGCAGCAGTCGCTCGGCCTGACCGTCGTCTACGTCACCCACGACCAGGAGGAGGCGCTGGCCGTCTCGGACCGCATCGTGGTGATGCATTCGGCCCGGATCGTGCAGGACGGCACGCCGCGCGACCTCTACGAGCGGCCGGCGAACCGCTTCATCGCCGATTTCATCGGCAACGCCAACCTGCTGCCGGCGACGCTGCAGCGGCGCGACGGGGCGATGGCGCAGGTCGAGATCGGCGGCATCAGCCTGTCGCTGCCGCATCGCGAGCTGCCGGCGGGGCCGGTCGAGGTCGCGGTGCGGCCCCAGTCGATCCGGCTGCGCGCCGGCGGAAACCAGCCTGGCGAGCTGGCCGGGACGATCCGCAAGGCCGCCTATCTCGGCAGCCATATGGAGTATCAGGTGGAGTTATCGGAGATCGGGGCCGAGGCCTTCGTCATCGACGGCAATGTCGGCGAGCCCTTGGCCCCCGGCGCGGCGGTCAGCGTCGCGATCCCGGCGGACGGCGCCGCCCTGGTGCCGGCGGGAGAAGTGGTGTGACCCAGGATTTGGACGAGCGCCAGGCCTTCGGCCTGGACCTGGCCCTGCGCGCCGGTGCGCTGGCGCTGGGCATGCGCCGCACCCTGGCGCCGATCGAGGCCAAGAGCGCGATCGATTTCTGCACCGAGGCCGACCGGGCGGTGGAACAGCTGGTCCGCGCCGAGATCGCGCAGCGCTTCGGCGACGCGGTGATCGGCGAGGAGTATGGCGGCGAGGCCGCCGACCGCGTCTGGGTGGTCGACCCGATCGACGGCACCGCCGGCTACATCCACGGCTCCGGCCGCTGGTGCGTGTCGCTGGCCTATGTCCAGGACGGCGAGATCGAGATCGGCATCCTCTACGCCCCCGCCGACGACCGCCTGTTCGTCGCCCGCCGTGGCCGCGGCGCCACGCTGAACGGCCGGCCGATCCGGGTCAGCGGCCTGGCGCATGGCGCGGCGCCGCTGGTCGAGGTCGGCTGGTCCGAGCGCCGGCCGCTCGCCGCCTACTGCATCCTGCTGCAGCGCTTGACCGAGGCCGGCATCGAGTTCCGCCGCCACGGCTCCGGCGCGCTCGGCCTGGCCGAGGTCGCCTGCGGCCTGAACGACGGCTATGCCGAGCTGCACATCAACGCCTGGGACGCGCTGGCCGGCCTCCTCCTGGTGCGCGAGGCCGGCGGCTGGACCAACGACTTCCTGGCGGATGACGGGCTCCGCCAAGGCAACCTGCTGCTCGCCTGCACGCCGGCGCTGCGCGACCGGCTGGCGGCGATGACCCGGGGCCTGGAGGCGCCGATCGAACAACCCGCGGCTCTGGCGGGCTAGGCCGGCCGCCGGCCCAATGGCGGCATCACCACAAAGGGGAGGAGCGATCATGGCATCGAGGCGGCTTTCCGCCGTCGCCGGCATCCTGCTGGCGACATTCCTGGCGGCTCCGGCCATGGCGGCCGGAGACCTGGTGCTCGACAAGGCGGTGGTGCTGATGCGGCACGGCGTGCGGCCGCCGACCAGCAGCAAGGCGATAGCCCCCTTCGCCGCCAAGCCCTGGCCGACATGGGAGGTCGCGGACGGCATGCTGACGCCGCACGGTGCCGAGGCTGTCGGCCGGCTCGGCGCCTGGGAGGGGCGAATGCTCGCATCCCGCGGCCTGCTGAACGCGCCGGAATGCCCGAAGCCGGGAGAGGTCTTCGCCTGGGCCAGCAGCCAGCTGCAGCGGACGGTCGACACCGGCAATGCCCTCCTGGCGGCGATGTTCCCGGGTTGCGGCCTGGCCGTCGGCCATGGCGACGCCAAGGGCGCCGACCCGCTGTTCACCGCATCCGACACCGATCTCGGCCGCCTGGACCCGGAGAAGGGCAGGGCGGCGATCCTGGCGGCGATGGACGGCAGCTTCGACGGGCCGAAGCAGCGCCTGGCGCCGCTGTACAAGGAGCTGAGCGGCGTCCTCGGCTGCGGTGCCAAGGGCTGCGACTTCGCCGACCGGCCATGGGACATCGTTGCCAAGAGCGACGGTCGCAACCTGTCGCTCGAAGGGCCGATCGGCGAGGCCTCGACCATCGCCCAGGTGTTCCTGCTGGAATACGCCAACGGCCTGCCGCCGGACCAGCTGGCCTGGGGCCATATCACGTCGGCCGACGACGTGATCCGCCTCTCGGCCATGCGGCAGGTCAAATACGAGTATTTCGAGCGCGTGCCCTATATTGCCCGGCGCGGCGCCTCGAACATCCTGAACCAGCTGCTGATCGGCCTGGCGGAAGGCGCCTCGGTGCCCGGCGTCGACACGGCCGGCGGTCCCCCCGACGCCAGGCTGACGCTGTTCGTCGGCAGCGACACCCAGATCGCCGAGATCGGCGGCATGCTCGACGCCCACTGGACGCTCGACAGCTACCTGAAGGACGAGACGCCGCCGAGCGGCGGGCTGGTGTTCGAGCGTCTTCTGGACAAGGCGACCGGCCAGCGCTTCGTCCGGGTCGAGTTCCTGACCCCGCGGCTGGACCAGATCCGCGCCGCCGTCGTGCTCGACGACGCCAACCCGCCGGAGTTCGTCCAGGTCAGCCTGCCCGGCTGCGACGGCCAGCGGCCGGACGGCGCCTGCCCGATCGAGACCTTCGCGAAGATCGTCTCCGCCGCCCTGGATCGGACCGCGGTAGCGCCGCAGACCTACCATTGACCGGTCCGGCCCGGTCCGGCCGCCGTCGGACCGGGCGCTGCCCATCATGCCGGGACCACAGCAGATGCCGCATGGAAAGGCCGATCCAGTCGTGCTGACGGATGAGGAGCGCAGCCTGCTCGACAGGATTGCCCTGGCGGCGGGCGCGCGGCCGGTGGCGAAGCGAGCCGCGATCGTGCTGCTCGCCGCGGACGGGCTGAGCAACCGGTCGATCGCCGGGCGGCTCCAGCTTGAGGAGCATTGCATCGGCCGCTGGCGGCGACGCTTCGCGCGGCAGCGGATCTGGGGGCTCTTCGACCATCCGCGGACCGGCCGGCCGGCGTCACGCCGGCACCGCCGGCCAGGCCGGCCCGAGCTCACGCCCTGACGGGAGATCGCCAGCGGCGTCCCGCCAGCATCAGGCGCACGGCCTGTTCCGCCGCGTCGGCCAGCAGCGTGTCGGTGTCCCGGATGGCGTCCTCGAGCGAGCATGGCCGCTTGAGGATGCCGAACACGGCATCGATCCCGACCTCGCGGGTGGACTCCGCCCCGCTGCCGACCGTGCCGGCGAGCGCCAGGACCGGCAGCCGGTAGCGCTTGGCCCGCAGCGCGATCTCGGCCGGTACCTTGCCGTAGCGGGTCTGGCCGTCGATGCCGCCTTCCGCGGTCATCACCAGATCGGCCTTGGCCAGCCGCCGGTCGAGATCGATATGGCGCAGGATCAGGTCGAAGCGCGGATGCAGCCTCGCGCCGGCGAAGGCATGCAGGCCGGCGCCGAGCCCGCCCGACGCCCCGCCGCCGATCAGCGTGGCGACCTCGACCCCGAGGTCGCGCCGAACCACGCGGGCGAAGGTCTCGAGGCCGCGTTCCAGCAGCGCCACCTGGTCCGGTGTGGCGCCCTTCTGCGGCCCGAAGACCCGGGCGACACCGGCCGTGCCCAGCAGCATGTTGTACGGGTTGACGGCGACGTCGATCCGCATCCGCTCCAGGCGGGGGTCGCGGCCGGACAGGTCGATACGGTCGAGCCCGGACAGCGACGCGCCCGTCCCGGCGATCGGCTGGCCCGAGGCGTCCAGCAGCCGCACGCCGAGCGCCTGGGCCATGCCGGCGCCGGCGTCGTTGATGCCGGAATCGCCGCAGCCGAGGAGGATGCGATCCGCCCCGAGATCAAGCGCGGCGCGGATCAGCTCGCCGACGCCGCGGCTGGTCGTCCGGGTGGGATCCCGCATGTCCTTCGGGACCAGGCGCAGGCCGGCGGCGGCCGCCATCTCCATGACCGCGACGCGTTTCCGGCGTCCGCCCAGGAAGCCGATCTCGGCCTCGACGGCCTGGCCGACCGGCCCGGACACGGTGACGGGATGCAGTTCCCCGCCGGTGAGCTCGATCATCGTCCTGGTGAAGCCTTCGCCGCCGTCGATCATCGGCACGCGCATGATCTTGGCCCGCGGCACGGCCTGGCGGACGCCGCGGGCGATCGCATCGGCGACCTCGCGGACCCCGAGGCCTTCCTTGAAGCCGGACGGGGCGATGAGGACACGCAGCCGTCGGCGTCCGGTCTTCTTCGGCATCGTCGCCTCCACTACGGCAGCGCCAGCACTGCCCCGATGACGGGCCAGCCGACCGTCGCGAACAGCAGGATCAGCAGGAAGTGCAGCGGTAGCAGCACGGCGCTGAGCCGGGCGAGGTCGCCGGCACCGTAGCCGCTCTCCGCCATGCCGCCGAACAGGGCCACCGGCTTGGCGCTGATCATCAGGGTCTGGCAGAAGCCCGTTGCCGACACGGTCGCCAGCATCGCGATGACCGGGTCGATGCCGGCGGAGCGGGCCAGGATCAAGACGGGCGGCAGCAGGATCGACACCCGGGCCGTGCGGCTGTGGATGACGAGATGGGACAGCAGCGCGAGCGCCGTGACCAGTGCCAGGATCGCCGGCGGCGACAGCTCACCCCGCTGCAGCGGCCGGAAGACGGTCGCCACCAGCCATTCATGCAGGCCCGAGGCCATCATCCCGTCGGCCAGGCAGATCGTCGCGGCCAGGAACAGCAGCAGCCCGAGATCGGCCTGCCGAAGCGCGTCGCGGAAGGGAAGCGGCGCGACGCCCGGGCAGAAGACGGCCAGGGCGCCGAGGACGGCCAGGATCGTCGGATCGAGCCCGTGCACCGGTTCGGTGAGCCAGCCCAGCACCACCGCGGCGGCGATCCAGAGAACGGGCTGCCGCCGTAGCGGCGTACCGCCGGTCCCGCCCGGGAGCGGCGGCAGCCGGTCGCCGCGTTCCTCCGGCGTCAGGAACAGCCGCAGGATGGCCTCGGTCGACAGGAAGGCGCTCAGCACCGCGAAGGGCAGGCCGAACGCCACCCATCCCAGATATCCGATGCCCGTGCCCGACAGGCGCGCCGTCATCTCGACGGCAAGGAGATGCGCCCCGGCGCCGAGCGGCGAGGCGAAGGCGGACAGCAGGATGGCCGTCGGGAACAGCAGCGCGAATGCCGTGCGCAGCCGTCGGCCGGGGCAGTGCTGCGCGATCGCGGCATAGGCCGGGACCATCATGGCGGCACGCCCCGAGGTGGAGGGGATGAGGAAGGCGGTGGCGAGCATGATGGCGGTCAGGGCATAGGCGAGGGCCCGGACCGAGCGCAGCCGGGCGGTGGCCAGGGCGACCAGCCGGTCGGCGGCGCCGCTCGCCCGGAAGGCGGCGGCGAGCAGGAACGAGGCGAGGAGAAGCCAGATCAGCTGGTTGCCGAGGGTGGCGAACAGCGTCTCCGGCCGGCGGATGACGACGACCGCCATGGCAACCGCCGCCGCCACCGCGACGAAGGTGTCGTCCAGCGGCGTCAGGGTCCAGCCGATCATGGCCAGCAGCAGGATGATCAGCGCGTGACGCGCCGGGGGAGGCACTCCCGGCAACGCCAGCTCGATCGCAATGCCGCATGCCGCGGCCATCAGCGCGATCCCGATCGGACGCAACCGGGCGTCGCGGCCCGGCAGCCGCAGGCTGCCGGTGCGTGGCCCGGGCGGCGGGCCGGTCCACTCGGTCGCGTTCGTCATTCACCCCTCTCGGGTTGCCCTGCCGGGTCGGCCGGCGGCTTCGGCACCGCTCGTTCGCCGGTCCGGGCACAATCTAGAGCGCCGTCGGTTAGGGCATGGAGAGCGCAAGGTTAGAATTCGGAGAGTCGCGCCCCGAGGCGTTGCTGCGGACTTGTCCCGCCGCGACGCGGGTGATGGTCTCGGCTCCGGCGCTCTCCCATGCGCGAGGCTGAATGACCGTCCGACGCCGCATCCTGCTGTTCCAGCTCGTCGCCATGGGCTTCGTCGCCGTGGTGGTCGGCACGATGCTGGTCACGCTCCGCCTGACCGGCGACTTCGTCCGCCGTGTCGACGGCGTCCATTCCCGCTTCGAGGCGATCAGTGACCTCGACAGCCTCGGCAACAACTATGCCGAGCAACTGGCCGAGGTGCTGCTGCTCGGGCCGGAGCAGATGCCCGATTTCCGGCTGGCGCAGCAGGAGATCGAGGCGGGGTTCAGGCGGCTCACCGAGGTGACGCGCCGGGAGTTCACGACGCTGGGCGGCCTCGGCGAGGTGCAGCAGGAGCTGCCCGAACTGGAGCTCGCGGCCAGGCTGCACGAATTCTACCGCGCCATCGACCGGGCGGCGGCGCGGGTCTTCCAGGCCCAGGCGGAGGGCCGGCAGGACCGTGCCGTGGACATCTTCCGGCGCAGCATCGAGTACCGGCTGTCCAACGATTTCGAGACGATGCTGGAACGGGCCCGTCAGGAGGAGCGGGACGAGGTCGCCCAGGAGCTGGCGCGGGTCCAGGGCGCGCAGCACACGCTGCTGATCGTCGCCGGCATCTTCTCGGCGCTGGTCGTGGTGGCGGGCGTCGGGTCCGGGCTGGCGCTGCACCGCTCGATCGTCCAGCCCGTCCGCCAGCTGACGGCTGGGGCAGAGGCGATCGCCCAGGGCCGGCTCGACCATCGCATCGTCACGTCGCGCCGCGACGAGTTCCGGCTGCTGTCGGACAGCTTCAACAAGATGGCCGAGGCGATCGAGGAGCAGCAGGGACGGCTGATGTCCGCCCAGGCCCGGCTGGAAAGCGAGGTCGAGCAACGGACGCATGAGCTGCGCGAGGCCAACGATCAGCTCCGTGCCCTCGACAGCAGGCGCAGCCAGTTCCTGGCCGATGCCGGCCATGAGCTGCGGACGCCGCTGACGATCCTGCGCGGCGAGGCCGAGGTCGCGCTGCGCGGCCGGCCGAAACTGGCCACATATCGCGAGGCCCTGACCCGGATCGGCACCTATGCCGCCGACATGGCCCGGCTGCTGGAAGATCTGCAGGCCGTCACCCGCGCCCAGGCCGAGGATGTCAGCTTCACCTTCGAGACGGTCGAGCCGGCGGTGGTGGTCGCCGCCGCGATCCAGGAAAGCACGATCCTGGCCGGTCCGAAGCAGATGGCGATCCGGCTGGTCGACACGGTGCCGGACCGCCCGGTCCGGGCTGACCCACAGCGCCTGAAACAGGCGCTGCTGATCGGGATCGACAATGCCATCAAATACGCGGATCCCGGCGGCGCCATCGAGATCGGAATTCACGACGAGACGGGGAGCGTCGCGATCTCGATCAGCGACCAGGGCTGCGGCGTCGACCCCGAGGAACTGCCCTTCGTGTTCGACCGCTACTATCGCGGGCGGAACAATGTCAGCCGTGCCGCCAAGGGGCTCGGCGTCGGCCTGTCGATCGCCAAGGCCATCGTCGAGCGGCACGGCGGCAGCATCGCGCTGGAGGCGGCGGAGCCGCGGGGCGCCGTGCTGCGCATCCGGCTGCCGATCGCGAAGGAAAGCACCGATGCGCATCCTGATCATTGAGGACGACCGGCGGATCTCGAACTTCCTGCAGCGCGGCCTGGAGGCCGAGGGCTACCGCGTCCTGCTCGCCGAAGACGGGCGCGAGGGTCTCGATCAGCTTCGGCAGGAGGCTGTCGACCTCGTGATCCTCGACCGGCTGATGCCCTATGTCGACGGCCTGGAGGTCTGCCGCATCATCCGGCAGGAGCGGCGGCCGGTGCTGGTGCTGATGCTGACGGCCAAGGAGAGCATCCGCGACCGGGTGGACGGGCTGCAGAGCGGCGCCGACGACTATCTGACCAAGCCCTTCGCCTTCGATGAGCTGGTGGCCCGGATCGAGGCGCTGCTGCGGCGCCGGCCGGGCCTCGATCCGATCGAGCTGCTGCAGGTCGGCCCTCTGAGTCTCGACCCGGCAACACGGCGGGTCACGAAATCCGGGACCGAGGTCGAGCTGACCGCCCGGGAGTTCGAGCTGCTCCGATATCTGATGCTGAACGCGGGCAAGGTGGTCAGCCGGCAGCGGCTGCTCAGCAATGTCTGGAATTATGGCTTCGATCCGGGGACGAAGATCGTCGAGGTCTACATCCGCTATCTCCGGCAAAAGCTCGGGCCGGAGGGGGCGCCCGAGATCCGGACGATCCGGGGTATTGGCTACATGCTTGTCGATGACTAGCCGAGCGTGACGACTCCCGTGCGGGCGGCCTGCCAGCAGGCTTGAACTCGCCGTCAAAAAGGCGCGTTATGGCTCGAAGAATGACTGCCGACCGAGCCCTGGCTCGCCACAGGCAGTGCGCCGGAAGTACTGGATCACCCCGTGTCGACCGATACGATCGCGAACGCGCGAAGGCGCGACGATTCACGTCTCCATATTGCGGCAGCCCATTGGGGCCGCGGAGTCGGGACACTCCTTCGCATCAGCCGCATGACATTGCGCCATCCCTGGCAGGTCGGCATCGCCATCGGGTCGACCTTCATCGCCGCGACGCTGCAATTGTTCATCCCCCGTCTCCTCGGCCAGGCCGTCGACCAGGCGCGCGGCGTGCTGACGGCTGCAGCCGACTCGGCGACGGAAGCCCAGGCGGCGCTGCTGACGACCGCACTGGTGCTGTTCGCGGTCAGCGTCTTCCGCGGCCTCTTCACCATGCTGCAGAACTATTTCGGGGAAGCGGTCGGGCACCATATCGGCTACGAGCTGCGCCTCGCCTGCTACGACAAGCTGCAGCGCCTGGGCTTCAGCTTCCACGACCGCGCGCATACCGGCGACCTGATCACGCTCGGCATCCTCGATCTCGAAGGCGTGCGCATGTTCTTCAGCACCGGGATCGTGCGGCTGGTGCTGCTGACCGTGCTGATCGGCGTCGGCGCCACCCTGCTGCTCAGCACGGATCTGGTGCTCGGCCTCCTGAGTCTCAGCTTCGTGCCGTTCGTCGCCTGGCGCTCCTCGGTGACCCAGCTGCGCATGCGCTCGACCTGGCTCAGCCTGCAGGAGCGGATGTCCGTCCTCAGCCGGGTCATGGAGGAGAATCTCGGCGGCATCCGCGTCGTGCGCGCCTTCGCGGCCCAGGCGCATGAGCTCGAGAAGTTCGACCGGGCCTCGCAGAGCGCCATCGAGATCGGCCACGACCGTGTCGATATCCGCGTGGTCAACACCGCCGCGATGAACCTGTCCTTCTTTGTCGCGATGGGGCTGGTGCTCTGGGTCGGCGGCAACCGGGTGATCGACGGCCAGATCAGCGTCGGCACGCTGGCGACGTTCCTGACCTTCATGACCATCCTGCAGATGCCGGTGCGCCAGCTGGGCCTGCTGGTCAACTCCTTCGCCCGCGCCTCGACCTGCGGCACGCGCCTGTTCGACCTGCTCGATCTCGATCTCGGCATCAAGGACGAGCCCGGCGCCCAGGACCTGGTCGTCAGCGACGGCGTCCTGCGCTTCGAGAACGTGGATTTCCGCTATCCGGGAGCCGGGGAGCGCAACGTCCTGTCCGGCGTCAGCTTCGAGGCGCGGCGTGGCGAGACCATCGGCATCGTCGGATCCCCCGGGGCCGGCAAGTCGAGCCTGGTACATCTCATCCCGCGCTTCTACGACGTCGCCGGCGGCCGGATCACGATCGACGGGCAGGACATCAGCAAGGTCACCCTCAACTCCCTGCGGCAGGCGGTCGGCATCGTGCAGCAGGATTCCTTCCTGTTCACCACCTCGATCGAGAACAACATCGTCTATGGCAGTCCCTGGGCGAAGGACGACCAGATCGCGCGCGCCAGCGAATCGGCCCAGCTGCACAACTACATCCTCGGGCTGCCGGCGGGCTACGGCACCGTGGTCGGCGAGCGCGGCGTCTCCCTCTCCGGCGGGCAGCGCCAGCGGCTGTCGATCGCGCGCAGCCTGATGCTGAAGCCCGCCATCATGGTGTTCGACGATTCCACCGCCGCGATCGACGCCGGCACCGAGCAGCGGATCCGCAGCGCCATGCGGCGCTTCGCCAAGGGCCGCGTGACCCTGGTCATCGCCCACCGGCTGAGCTCCCTGATGCATGCCGACCGGATCCTGTTCCTCGAGGAGGGCCGCATCGTCGAAAGCGGCACCCATGAGGAGCTGCTGGCCAAGGGCGGCCGATACCGCGCGCTTTACGACCTTCAGATGCGGCCCGGCGACGACGCCGCGCAGCCGGTGGTGCCCTGATGTCCGAAAAGCCTGATGACCGGGACGAGGTCGAGGACCGGCGCGGCCGTCCGCGGGCCGTCGTCGGATCCCATCGCCCGGAGGAGGAGGTGTTCGGCGCGGCCTTCGACGGGCGCATCGTCCGCCGCATCTGGCAGTTCGTGTACCCGTACCGCCGGAAGATGGTGATCGCGGTCGCGGCGGTGCTGCTGTTCACCCTGAGCCAGGTCGCCATCCCGCTCATCATCCGCTTCGCCATCGACCACGGCATGGCGACCGGCAGCCGCGCCGCCCTGGCGGGGGCCGCGATCGCCTTCGCCGTGGCGATCCTGATCAACTACGGCGCCAGCCGGGTACAGGAGACGGTGGTCGGCAAGGCGGCGGAGGACGTCCTGTTCGACATGCGGCGGGCCATGTTCGCGCATCTGCAGCGCGTGTCCCTGTCCTTCATGGACAAGACGGAGGTCGGCCGGCTGATGTCGCGGCTGCAGGGCGACGTCAACTCCATGCAGGAATTCATGGAGACGTCGGTGCTGTCGGTCGGCGACATCGCGCTGCTGGTCGGCATCATCACGGTGATGCTGCTGCTGGACGTCCGGCTGGCCCTTCTCACCCTGTCGGTGATGCCGGTGCTGTTCATCGTGCGCCTGTGGTGGCTGCCGCGGGCCCGCGATGCCTTCATGGCCGCCCATGAGACGAACTCGGTCGCGAATGGCGCGCTGGCCGAGGGGATCCACGGCGTGCGCACGGTCCAGAGCATGGGCCGGCAGCAGCTCAACCTGCGTCTCTATGACGACAAGGCCCACGGCAATCTGCGCACCCATCTCCGCGCCGCGAAATATGCGCAGGTGATGGTGCCGATCGTGGACACGCTGACCGGTGCCGCCATGGCGGTGGTCATCGTCATCGGCGGCTCGATGGTCCTGGGCAACACCCTGGACATCGGCATCATGGTCGCCTTCCTGTTCTACATTCAGCGCTTCTTCGACCCGATCCGGTCGCTGACCCTGCAATACAGCGTCATGCAGCGGGCCATGGCCTCCGGCCACCGCATCGCGGAGGTGCTCGACATCCCGGTGGACATCCGGGACCGGCCGGGCGCGGTCGACCTGTCGCCGGCGACGGACGGGTCCGTTGAATTCAGGAACGTGACCTTCGGCTACAGGTCCGGGCAGCCGGTGCTGAAGAATGTGAGCTTCCGCGTCAATCCGGGCGAGACCGTTGCCCTGGTCGGTCCCACGGGCTCGGGGAAATCCAGCGCCATGGCGCTGGTGCATCGCTTCTACGATGTCTGGGACGGCCAGGTGACGGTGGGCGGCCACGACGTGCGGGACCTGACCCAGGATTCGCTCGGGCAGCAGGTGGCCATGGTGCTGCAGGAGCCGTTCCTGTTCTCGGGCTCGGTCTTCGAGAACATCCGCTATCACAAGACCGATGCAACCCTCGACACGGTGATCCGCGCCGCGAAGGCGGTGGGGGCCCACGACTTCATCGCGCGCTTGCCCGACGGCTACGAGACGGTGCTGGACCAGCGCGGCGGCAATCTCTCGATCGGCCAGCGCCAGCTCATCAGCTTCGCCCGGGCGCTGGTGGCGGACGCCCGGATCCTGGTGCTGGACGAGGCGACGGCGAATATCGACAGCTACACCGAGATGCTGATCCAGAAGGCCCTGGTCACCCTGCTGGAAGGACGCACGGGCCTGGTCATTGCCCATCGCCTGGCGACGATCCGCCACGCCGACCGCATCATCGTGCTGCAGAACGGCGAGAAGATCGAGTCGGGCACGCATGACCAGCTGATGGCGGCCAAGGGTCTCTACGCCCGGCTCTACACCATGAACTACGCGTCGTTCGACGACATCCCGGACGGGGGCGTCATGCATCAAGCGCCGGTCGGCACGGCGACCTGACCCCCGGGCCGCGGCATTCCTCGGCCCGACACGATCGCGTCGCATGCCGGGCGACGCCTCCGGATGGGTGCGGGCCTGACCCGGCTTGTTCCGGGCGCATGGCGAGTCCCGGCATCGTGCTCCGGCGCCGGAATGAGACCGAAGGGACCTTGCCCGAATTCCGCGATCCCGATGGACACGAGCCCGAGACTCCATGGCGTCGGCTGGCGCAACCCGCATCCGATCAGGTGCGGGGAGCCCTCGGGGGCGGCGGCCATGCCCTTTGCCGAGAAGCGGGCAGAGCGGTGGGCCAGATCGTGGCAGCACAGATCGAAGTTCTGGAACAGAATTTGGGACGATCGCCTGTTCGAACTCAGACCGCGGCGGCCTGCTCGGCGGTTCGAGCCCCTTGCGTCATGTCCTCCAGCCAGCCGGCACGCAGTTCCGGCACGGAGGCGAGCAGAAGCCTCGTATAGCCCGCCTGCGGCGCGCGCAACACCTGCTCGGTCGGCCCTGCCTCGACGGTCCGGCCGTGGCGCAGCACCAGCACCTCGTGGCTGATCGACCGGACCACGCCGAGGTCGTGGCTGATGAACATGAGTGCCACGCCGAGCTCGCGCTGCAGCTCGGTCAGCAGGTCCAGCACCGCTTCCCCGACCACGGTGTCGAGGGCGGAGGTGACCTCGTCGCACAGGATCAGCTCTGGGTCGGCGGCCAGCGCCCGGGCCAGGTTGACGCGCTGCTTCTGCCCGCCCGACAGCTCGCCCGGCAGCCTGTCGGCCACCGCCGTGGGCAGCCGCACCAGGTCGAGCAGGCGGTGCAGCCGCTGCCGGCGCTGGCGGTCGCCCTGGCCATGGTAGAAGGCCAGTGGGCGGGCGATGATCTGCTCGACGCTGCGGGCCGGGTTCAGCGCGGTGTCGGCGTTCTGGAACACGATCTGGATGCGGCGCAGCTGGCCGCGGCTGCGGCCCTGGATCGTGGCCGGCAGGGCCTTGCCGTCCAGCAGGATGCGGCCGCGCGCCGCCGGCAGCAGCCCGGCGATCACCCGCGCCAGCGTGCTCTTGCCGCTGCCGGATTCGCCGATCACGCCGAGCGTGCGGCCGCGCCGGATCGACAGGTCGATGTCCTGCAGCGCGATCACCGGCGGCACAGTGCCGGGCCGCAGCGCGCCGAAGCCGGCCAGCAGCTCCTCGACCCGCAGCAGGGGCGCGGCCCCGGCCGCCGCCGTCGTCTCGACGATGGTCCGCAGCGCCGGGGTGGCGGCGGCGATCAGCTGGCGGGTGTAGCCGTCCTCCGGCGCGGTCACCAGGCGCTCGGTCGGGCCCGTCTCCTGCAGCCGGCCGTGGCGCAGCACCGCGATCCGGTCGGCGATCTGGGCCACCACGGCGAGGTCGTGCGAGACGTAGATGCCGGTCGTCCCGCGGGTCCGCACCACCGCCTTGAAGGCGCGCAGCACCTCGATCTGGGTGGTGACGTCCAGCGCCGTGGTCGGCTCGTCGAAGATCACCAGCTCGGGGTCGTTGATCAGCGCCATCGCCGCCATCAGCCGCTGCAACTGGCCGCCGGAGACCTGGTGCGGGTAGCGGTCGCCGATCCGGTCGGGGTCGGGCAGGGCCAGCTCACGGAACAGCTGGCGCGCCTTGGTGCGCGCGGCATCGGCGGTCATGGTGCCGTGGATCAGCGCGCTCTCGATCACCTGCGCCATGATGCTGCGCGACGGGTTGAAGGCGGCCGCGGCGCTCTGGGCGATATAGGCGATCTGCCGGCCGCGCAGGCCGCGCAGGGTCTTGCGGTCGAGCGCCAGGATCTCGCGGCCGAAGACATTGACCGAGCCGCCGGCGATGCGGCACCCGCCGCGGCAATAGCCCATCGTCGCCAGCGCGATCGTGGTCTTGCCCGAGCCGGATTCGCCGATCAGCGCCAGCACCTCGCCCTGGCGGATGGTGAAGCCGACATCGTCGACGATCACGGCCTTGCCGCCCTCCTCGGTGCGGGCGGTGACGCGGAGGCCGGAGACCTGGACGGTCGCGCTCATCTCAATGCCCCTCGCGGCGGCGGCCGGGCAGGCTGTCGATCAGCAGGTTGACGCCGATGGTCAGCACGGCGATGGCGATCGCCGGCATGATCACGGCCGGCGCCCCTTCGCTCAGCCCGGAGATGTTCTCGCGCACCAGCGACCCCCAATCGGCATTCGGCGGCTGCACGCCGAGGCCGAGGAAGCTCAGGCTGCTCAGCAGCAGCACGACGAAGACGAAGCGCAGGCCGAAATCCGCCAGGATCGGCCCGACCATGTTCGGCAGCACCTCCTGCAGCATCACGTATCCCGTGCGCTCGCCGCGGGCGCGGGCGGCCAGGACGAAATCCTCCGCCGCGATGTTGACCCCGAGCGCCCGGGTGATGCGGAAGCAGCCCGGCAGATAGATGAAGGCCAGCGTCAGCACCAGGATCGGGGTGGAGGAGCCGAGGCCGGCCACCAGCACCAGCGCCAGCATCTTGCTCGGGATCGAGGTCAGGGCGTCGAGCGTCCGGCTGAGGATGGCATCGGGCCAGCCGCCGACCGCGGCGGCGAACAGGCCCAGGCAGACGCCGGCGCCGCAGGCCAGCAGGGTGGCGAGGCCGGCGATGCCGACCGTGTAGCGGGCGCCGAGCAGGACCCGGCTCAGCATGTCGCGGCCGAGATAGTCGGTGCCCAGCGGGAAGGCGGCGCTGACCGGCCTAAACACCTCGTAGTCGATCACCGCCCCGGCGTCATAGGGGGCGAAGGCCCAGCCGAAGGCCGCGACGGCGATCGCCGTCAGCACGATCGCGGCGCCGATCACGCCGGCTGCGGACGGGCGCAGCCGTCGCGGCTTGCGCCGGGGCAGCTCGATATCCTCGAAAGCGGGCTGGGTCATCGGTGGCGCAGCTTCGGGTTGGACAGGATCGCCGCGATGTCGGCCGCGGTGACCAGCAGCAGATAGACCGCGCAGAACACCATGGCGCAGGATTGCACCACCGGCATGTCGCGCATGGCGACGCTGTCGACCATCAGCTTGGCGATGCCCGGATAGTTGAAGATGGTCTCGACGATGATCACGCCGCCCAGCAGGTAGGACAGGCTCAGCGCCACGGCGTTGGCGATGGCGCCGACAGCATTCGGCAAGGCGTGGCGCAGCACGATGCGCGCCGGGCTGGCGCCCTTCAGCGCCGCCATCTCGACATAGGGCGACCGCAGCGTCTCGATCACCGCCGCCCGGGTCATGCGCGCCATCTGCGCCACCACCACGAAGGTCAGGCTCAGCACCGGCATGGCCACGGCGCGCAGGACCTGCAGCGGCGAGGCGTTGGCCGGGATGAAGGACAGCGCCGGCAGCCAGTGTAGATGCACCGCGAAGACCAGCACCGCCAGGGTGGCGACCAGGAACTCCGGCACCGCCACGACGGAGATGGTGGCGGTGGCCACCGCCCGGTCGTAGAGCGAGCCGCGCCAGACGGCGGAGGTGATGCCGATGGCGAGCGCCAGCGGCACCGCCACGGCCGCGACGATGGCGGCCAGCAGCAGCGAGCTGGCCAGGCGGGTGCCGATCAGCGGGCCGATCGGCTGGCGGCTGACCAGCGACACGCCCGGGTCGCCGGTCAGCATCCCGCCGAGCCAGGCCAGGAAGCGCTGCGCCGCCGGCTGGTCGAGGCCCAGCGCGGTGCGCAGCCCGGCCACCGCCTCCGGCGTCGCGCTCTGGCCCAGGATCGCCTGCGCCACGTCGCCCGGCAGCAGCTGGGTGGCGACGAACACCACCACGGCGACGAAGACCAGGGTCAGCGCCGCGACGACCAGCCGCCCCCCGATCAGCTTCGCGATCTGGCCGTTCATCGCCAGGCCCCCGGACTCGGGAGCGACTGATCCTCTTTGTCCCCCCTCCCCTTGCGGGAGGGGGGTAGGGGGAGGGGTCTGCGCGCGTCCGCGCGCGAATGGGCGCAGGGCATACCCCGACGGTCGGACCGATCTGCCAGGATCCGGGCCGGATTGAGCGGAGAAAACCCCCTCCCCCTGCCCCCCTCCCGCGAGGGGAGGGGGGACTCGTTGAGCTTCCACCTGTGCCCCAGGGATCCGTCCTTCATCGTCCGGCGCTAGCTGTCCAGCCAGACATACTCGCCGAAGCCGTAGCCCATCAGGGCGCCGGTCGGCATCGGCTTCAGCCCCTTCAGGCTGCTGGTGTAGGCGTCGAGGTTGCTGATGAAGGTCGGGATCGCCACGCCGGACCCGTCGCGCACCATCACCTGCAGGTCGTGATACATCTGCCGGCGCTTGTCCTCGTCGGTCTCGGCGCGGGCGGCGACCAGCAGCTGGTCGAACTTCGCGTCCTTCCAGCCGGATTCGTTCCAGGCCGCGTCCGACTTGTAGAACAGCGTCAGCAGCAGGTCGGCGGTCGGCCGCGGGTTGATGTTGCCGAAGCCGACCGGCGACTTCATCCAGTAGTTCGACCAGAAGCCGTCCGACGGCACCCGCTGCACGTCCAGCGTCAGCCCGATCTTCTGCGCCTCCTGCTGCAGCAGCACCGCCATCTCCACCGAGTTGTCGGCGGCGGGCGAGGCGACGACCGGGATGGTCGAGCCCAGCACGCCGGCCTTCTGGAAGTGGAACTTGGCCTGGTCCGGGTCGAAGGGGCGCTGCGGGATGTCCTTGGCGTAGAACCGATTCGAGGACGGGATCGGATGGTCGTTGGCGACCTCGGCATAGCCGCGATAGATCGCCGACTTGATCTGCTCCCGGTTGATCAGGCTCTTCATGCCCAGGACGAAATCTGGGCTGCTGCCCGGCACCGCGTCCAGCCGCATGATCAGGTTGGTGTAGTTGCCGGCACGGGTGTCCAGCACGCCGAAGGCGCCGGTGTCCTGCAACTGCTTGACCGATCGCGGATTGATGGTCGAGGCCAGCTGCACGTCGCCGGACAAGAGGGCGTTGACCCGGGCGCTCTCATCGGCCAGGCCGAAGAACTCGATCTGGTCGAGATACGGGCCGTCGCGCCAGTAGCCGTCGTTGCGGATGGCGACCGAGCGGACGCCCGGCGTGAACTCCTGGCACTTGAACGGGCCGGTGCCGACCGCGGTGGCGAAATCCCTGGTGCCGTCCTTGACGATGTGGAAATGGGCCGTGCCCAGGATCACCGGGAAGTCGGCATTCGGGCCCGACAGCCTGATGCGGACCTCGTCCGGGCCGGTCGCGCTGATCTCCTCCATCGCCGAGGCCAGGGCCTTGGCCTTGCTGCCGACCTCCGGGTCGAGATGGCGCTTCAGCGAATAGACCACGTCCTCGGCCGTGAGGGCCTTGCCGTCGTGGAAGGTGACGCCCTTGCGCAGCCTGATGGTCCAGACGGTGGCCTTGTCGTTGTCGATCGCCTCGGCCAGCTCCGGCTGCGGCTCGCCGGCTTCGTCGATCCGGGTCAGCTTGTTGTAGAACAGGTTGCAGCGGACATAGTCGGTCGATGCCGTCTGCTTGGCCGGGTCGAGCGTGTCGGCGGTCGAGCTGGTGTAGCCGGCGACGCGGATGCTGCCGCCGCGCTTCGGCGTGTCGGCCAGCGCCCGTGATGCCTGGGCGAACACCGACCCGCCGGCGGCCAGGCCCATGCCGGCCATCCCCAGCATGCCCAGCACCTCGCGCCGCGTGGCGCCGCCGCGCAGCGCGTCGAGGATCCGCCGGCGCTCGGCGGGGCGCATCGCTTCGAAATCGCTGATCTTCGTCATGCCGCCGTCCCTCTGTTGTGCGGGATCGAGGATCCCGAGCTCCCTGATTTTTGGCTGGCCGTTGCGGCGCACGGTGTTCCGCGTCGCCGGGGGCGGCCGCTCGGGCCGCCGCCTTGTCGCTGTTCGGGATATGATGGCGGTCGTCGTAGGATTGTCAACAATCTTAATGAAGACGACGCTGCCTTCGGCCGCAGCTACAGCCCGAGCAGCCCGGGCAGGCCGCGGATGTCCTGGATCTCGTGATAGCCGTAATAGGGGTTGGGCGGTTCGTGCCCGCGGTTGACGAACACCTTGTTGGTGATCCGCAGGTCATGCGCGGTCATCAGGTCGTAGCGGAAGCTGGAGGAGCAGTGCAGCACATCCTCCGGCCCGCAGCCGAGCTGGTCGAACATGTATTCGAAGGCGCGCATCCGCGGCTTGTAGGCCTGCGCCTCCTGCGCCGTGTAGGCGGCGTGGAACGGGGCGCCCAGCTTGGCCACGCTGTGCGGGATCAGGTCGGTCATCGAATTGGACAGGATCACCAGCGGGATGCGGGTGGCGACCCTGGCCAGCGCCTCCGGCACGTCCGGATGCGGGCCCCAGCTCGGGATGGCGTCGTAGATCGCCTGCGCATCCTCCTCCCGGAACGGCACCCGCCACAGCCGGCAGGTCCGTTCCAGCGCGTTGCGCACGACCTCGAAATACGGCTTCCAGGCGCCGAGCACCTCGTCCAGGCGGTAGGCCGAGAAATCGGCGCAGAAGGCGTCCAGCCGCGCCGCGTCGACCCGGTCGGCATAGATCCGGCGGGCGGCCGGCGCCATCTCGAAATAGATCAGGGTGCCGTAGCAGTCGAAGGTGACGTATTTCGGTCTCAGGGCCATGTCGGTCGCTCTCATCGGATCTGCGATCGGGCCATCCTAGAAGCGGCGGACCGCACGGCCAGCCCCCTCCCGCGCCGCATCGCCGGGCGATCGTGCCGTTTGCGGCCGGCCCGATGGCATGACATGCCGAACCGCCGTGCTCCTTCGGCGCGACCGCCAGGGCGCGGCGGGGCAGGATGCCGGTACAAGCACAGGAGGCACGGAATGAAGTCGGTCGAGGAGCTTTTGGCGGATCTGGTGGGGATCCCATCCGTCTGCCGCACCCCGAACGGGGCCATCATCGACTATGTCCGTTCGTATCTCGCCGAACACGGCGTGCCCGCCGTGGTGCTGCCGGGGCCGGAGGGCGACCGCGCCAACCTGTTTGCCACCATCGGCCCGGCGGATGTGCCCGGCATCGTCCTCTCGGCCCATCTCGACGTGGTGCCGGCGGCGCCGGAGGGCTGGACCGGCGATCCCTTCGCCCTGCGTCGCGACGGCGATCGGCTGTTCGGGCGCGGCGCGGTCGACATGAAGGGCTTCGTCGCCTGCATCCTGGCTTCGGTGCCGGCCCTGGTCGCGGCCCGGCTGGCGCGGCCAGTGCACATCGCGCTGTCCTATGACGAGGAGGTCGGCTGCGTCGGCGTGCGCCACCTGATCGAGCGGCTGCCGCAGCTCTGCGCCCCGCCCTCCGGCTGCATCGTCGGCGAGCCGACCGGGCTTCGGCCCGTGCTGCGGCACAAGGGCAAGGTCGCCCAGCGGGTCCGCGTGCGCGGCCGCGCCGGCCATTCCTCCCGCCCCGACCTGGCGGACAACGCCATCCACCTCGCGGCGGAACTGATGCTGAAGGTGCGGGACGAGGCCCGGCGGATCGAAGCCGAAGGCCCGTTCGACGACCGCTTCGCGCCGCCGGTCTCGACCCTGCAGGTCGGCGTGGTGTCCGGCGGCACCGGCGTCAACATCGTGCCGGCCGAATGCGTGTTCGACCTCGAGGCCCGCGCCATCCCGGGCACCGACCCGGCCGGGCTGTGGCGGCCGATCGCGCGATTCGCCGAGGACCGGGTGGCGGCGCTGCAGGCCGAAGGGCGGTCGGTCGCGGTCGACAGCGAGACCCTCAGCCTCTACCCGGCGCTCGATCTCGCCGACGACCAGCCGCTCGCGGCGCTGGCCGAGGCGATCGCGCAGCAGAAGCGCCAGGCCGCGGTCAGCTTCGGCACCGAGGCCGGCCTGTATCAGCAGGCCGGCGTGCCGACGATCGTCTGCGGCCCGGGCGACATCGACCGGGCGCACAAGCCGGACGAGTTCATCACCCGGGCCGAGCTGGCCTCGGGCGTCGCCATGCTGGGACGACTGCTGTCCCATCTCTCGTTATGATTGTTGACAATCCTACGAATGACGTGATCAAGCTAGTGGGTCGCCGCCGCGACGGGCGCTGACCGGGCGTTCGATCAGGCGGGGCGCGCGATCCAGGATCGATCATGAAGCTGGCTTCCTATTGGATGGATTCCGTGACGCCGTTCCAGGGCGCCGCCGCCGGCCCGGTCGAGGGCAAGGTGGATGTCGCCGTGATCGGCGCCGGCTTCACCGGCCTGTCGGCGGCGCTGGCGTTGGCGAAGCGCGGCGCCCGGGTGGCGGTGCTGGAGGCCGGGCGGGTCGGCGCCGGCGCCTCCGGCCGCAACGGCGGCCAGTGCAACAACGGCCTCGCGGTCGATTTCCAGGGCGTCGCGGCCCGGCACGGCTTGGACCGCGCCCGGCTGCTGTACCGCGCCTATGACGCCGCGGTGGACACGGTCGAGCGGCTGGTGCGGGAGGAGGGGATCGACTGCGATTTCCGCCGCACCGGCAAGATCAAGCTGGCCGCCAAGCCGGAGCATTTCGACAAGCTCAAGCGGGCGCAGGAGGTGTTGGCGCGCGAGGTCGACGCCGACACCGCGCTGGTCGCCGCGGGCGACCTGCGGGCCGAGATCGGCTCCGACCGGTTCCATGGCGGGCTCGTCTACCGGAAGAGCGCGGGCATGCATATGGGCCGGTTCTCCAAGGGCCTGGCCGAGGCGGCGGTGGCGCGGGGTGCGACGATCTTCGAGGACGCGCCGGTGTCGGCGCTGGAGCGGCGCAATGGCCACGCCCATGAGGTGGTGACCGCCCGCGGCCGGCTGACGGCGTCGCAGGTGCTGCTGGCGACCGGCCCGTCGCGCGCCGGCCCCTTCGCCTGGTTCCGGCGCCGCGTCATCCCGATCGGCAGCTTCGTCATCGTCACCGAGAAGCTGCCGCAGGCGGTGGTGGACGAGCTGATGCCGACCCGCCGGATGGCGACGGATTCGAAGAATGTCGGCACCTATTTCCGCATCCTCGGCGACAACCGGCTGCTGTTCGGCGGCCGGGCGCGCTTCGCCGTGTCCAGCCCGCTGTCCGACGCCAAGAGCGGCCGCGTGCTGCAGCGGACGCTGCGCGCGGTCTTCCCGCAGCTCGGCGACGTGCGCATCGACTATTGCTGGGGCGGGATCGTCGACATGACCGCCGACCGGCTGCCCCGGGCCGGCGTGCATGACGGCCTCTACTACTCGATGGGCTACAGCGGCCATGGCACCCAGATGTCCACGCATATGGGCGCGGTGATGGCCGAGGTGATGAGCGGCCGGCCGGAGGTGAACGTCTTCCGCGACCTCGACTGGCCGGCTGTCCCTGGCCATTTCGGCCCCCCCTGGTTCCTGCCCCTGGTAGGCGCCTACTATCGGCTGAGGGATGTCCTGAATTGAGCGGCGGGAGCGACGAACGCGGAAGGGGCGAGCGCATGGCACGGGCGAATGACGGCGGGGGGAAGGTGAAGCAGTTGAAACGCACCACCCTCTCCGGCCAGATCAGCGAGCAGATCCGCGCCTCGATCCTCGACGGCACCTTCCCGCTCGGCTCCCAGCTCAATGAGATGGAGCTGGCGGCCAGCTTCGGCGTCAGCCGCGGGCCGGTGCGCGAAGCGTTGCAGCGGCTGATCCAGGAAGGGCTGCTGCGCAGCGAACCGCATTACGGCGTGTTCGTGCCGGAGTTGAGCGACGAGGATCTGCAGGACATCTACTTCGTCCGCAAGTCGCTCGAGTTGATCGCGATGCGGCGGGTGATGGGCCTGCCCGGCCGCGCCGTCCTGGCGAAGAAGCTGAAGGCGATCGCCCGGCAGATGGAGGCCGCGGTCCGGCGTGAGGACTGGCCGCGCACCGCCGAGCTGGACCTGGAGTTCCACCGCGAGATGGTCGACGCGGCCGGCAGCCACCGCCTGTCCCGCGGCTTCGCCACGCTGCAGGCCGAGACCATGCTGTGCCTGCACAAGCTGATGGGCGGCTATCGCACCAACAAGGCGCTGATCGAGGAGCATCAGCTGCTGGCCGATCTGGTCGGCGGCGACGATGTCGAGGCGGCGCTGAGGGAGCTGGACCGTCATTTCGGCGACCCGGTGCGGACGCTGCACAAGGCCAACGCCCTGCGGCAGGGCAAGACCGACGTCGCCGCCGAGTAGGAGCAGGTCGTGCATCCATCAGGCAACAGGCTCGATCAGATCGACATGCGGATCCTGGTGCAGCTGCAGCGTCAGGGCCGGATGACCAATGTCCACCTGGCGGATGCGGTCGGGTTGTCCACCAGCCCCTGCCTGCTGCGGGTCAAGCGGCTGGAGCAGGCGGGCTACATCACCGGCTACGGCGCCCATCTCAACCTGGCCAGGCTGGGCGAGACCGTCACGGTCTTCACCGAGATCACGCTGGCAGACCAGACTCTGCCCTATTTCACCCGCTTCGAGGCGGCGATGCGCGGCCTGGACGAGGTGATGGAATGCCACCTGGTCAGCGGCGGGTACGACTATCTGGTGAAGTTCGTCACCCGCAGCCTGTCGCATTACCAGGAGGTGATGGAGGGGTTGCTGGAGCGCCCGGTCGGGATCTCGAAATACTTCAGCTACATCGTGATCAAGACCCCGATCCGGAAGACCGAGCAGCCGCTGATGAGCCTGTTTGGGTGACGGATCAGTCCGTCGAACATTGAACCGTCATGGCGGAGGGGCAGGAGCCAGTGGGCCGTCAATACGCCTGCCGGCGGTCGACGGTGTTCTCCAGCGGCAACCCCTCCCGGTGTCGGCGGATGGCGCGGATCACCTGACGGGCGGCGGAGTCCGGATGGGTGGCGCTGGCGACGTGCGGCGTCAGCATCACGCGCGGGTGCCGCAGCAGCGGATGGTCGGGGGCGGGCGGCTCGGTCGCCAGCACGTCGAGTATCGCCGCCGAAACCTGGCCGCTCCCCAGCGCCGCCAGCAGGTCGGCCTCGACCACATGCCCGCCGCGGCCGACATTGACCAGCCCGGCGCCTTCCGGCAGGGCCGCAAAGAGCTCAGCGTTCAGGAGACCGCGGGTCGTGCCGGTCAGCGGCAGCAGGCAGACCAGGGTTTCGCAGGCCCCGAGGAAGTCCGGCAGCGCCTGCGGCCCGGCGAAGCAGGCGACACCCGGGATCGCCTTTTCCGACGCGCTCCAGCCGCGCACGGCGAAGCCGAGGTCGCGCAGCGCCTCGGCCGCGGCCCGGCCGAGCACGCCGAGACCCATCACCCCGACCGTGCGATCGGCACTGCGACGGACCGCGCGCGGGGCCCAGCGGCCCTCGCGCTGATCGGCGAGATAGGCCGGGATGTCCCGGTGCAGCGCCAGCACGGCGTAGAGCACGTATTCGACCATGGACCGGGTGAGGTCCGGATCGACCATGCGGACCAACTGGACACCCGGCGGCAGGCTGCTGAGGTTCAGATGGTCGACCCCGGCGCCGAGGCCGAACAGGACCTCCAGCTTCGGCGCCGACCGCGCCAGATCCTCGGGCGGAATCCAGGCCACCAGATAGGCGGCGTCGGACGGCGGTGCGTCGGCCGACCAGACCTCCAGCGCGATGTCCGGCGCCTCCTCCCGGAACACCCGGTCCCAGACCGCGCCGCGGACCGGGTCGGATTTGTACAGCAGCGTCGCCCGGGTCATGGTCAGCCCAAGGCCTGGTTGATCAGCCCGAAGATCCTCGCGGAACCCGGCCGCTCCGGCCGGTCGCCGCGCCGCATGGTCGCGACCGTGTCGACCCGCGCCAGGCCCGCGGCCGCAAGGCGGCCGGCGAAGGCGCCGTCATCCGGCGTGTCGACTCGCAGGAAGCGGCCGGCATGCTCCTGCAGATGCGGCTGCAGCAGGGCGATGGCGGCGGCCTCGTCCGGCGCCACGATCGGGCCGACGACATGGCCGCGGCCGAACGGCCGGCACAGGCTGAAGCCCTGCAACTCGGCATCCACCTCGTAGCCATATCCGACCGAACGGGCAGCGAGGGCATCCAGCGCCGCTGACCGCTCCGCGCCATAGGCCCCCGTGTCGAGGGCATGGATCCGCGGCCAGTCCCCGGCCGCGATCGGCCGCACCCGCCCGGCCGCGGCGACGGCCGGTACCGGCTGCACCGGCCCCTGATGCTGGTGGATCCGGCCGATCTCCTGGAACCCTTCGGAGCGGTAGAGCCGCAGCCCCGCCGGGGTGGCGTTCAGCTGCAGCACGCGGTCGCCGGCCCGATCGAACAGCCAGCGCATCAGCCGCCGCCCGGTGCCCTTCGCCTGCAGCCGCGGCGAGACGATGATCATGCCGACCGTGCCGAAATCCGGACCGAACGGCCACCACAGGGCCGAACCGATCACCCGGCCGGCGCCGTCGCAGGCCACCACGCCGTCGCCGACCTCGAAGACGAAGCGCCAATCCTCCGGCCGGTGCGCCCAGCCGACCTCCACGGTCAGGGCATGCAGCGCCGGCAGGTCCTGCTCCGTCATCGGGCGCAAGGTCGGGGGAGGGGGGTCCTGGGTCATCGCCACACTCTCTGGTCGGGCCGGTGCCTCAGCTTGCGTCGCCCGGCCTGGCACGATCGGCCGAAAACCCGGCGGCCCGCCATGCGGATGCGCCAAAGCGGCACGCATCCATGGCAGCATCTGCCGCGCCGGCCGGTCTAGCCTGAGGCAGCAGGAGCGGTCGGGTGAGGACCGGGTCACCCCCTTTCTGTCATTGCCGGGCTCGACCCGGCAATCCAGGAGGTGTCGAGACCTTCTGGATGCCCGGGTCAAGCCCGGGCATGACAAGGTGGGGTGGGCTTCGTCACCTGATCGCCCCTCAACCAGTCTCAGCGAAAACAGGGCGCATCCCATGGCTCGTGTCGTCATCATCGGTGCCGGTATCGTCGGTCTGTCCGTGGCGCGGGCGGCGCTGCAGCGCGGGCACGAGGTGCATCTGCTGGAGCAAAGCGAGGTGCCGAACCCGCACGGCGCCTCCTACGACCAGCACCGGATGATCCGCTATCACTACGGCTCGGCCATCGGCTACACCCGCATGGTGGCGCCCGCCTTCGAGGCGTGGTCGCGGGTGTGGGACGACATCGGCAGCGAGCAGTTCGAGGACACCGGCGCGATCGCGATCTCGCTGGAGGCCGGCGACTACGCCGCCCAGACGCTGCAGGCCTTCCGCGAGGTCGGCGTGCCGCATGAGGTGCTGGACCGAGCAGGGGTGGAGCGGCTGTGCCCGCATCTCCAGCTGCCCGAGGGCGCCTGGGGTGTCGTCGCCTTGCCCGGCGGGCCGCTCTTCGCCGGCCGCATCGTCACCGAGCTGGCGCGCTGGGTGGCGGCGCACGGGGCGGTGGTCGAAGGCGGCTGCCGCATCGCCCGGGTGGACCAGGAGCGGGGCGTCGCCGTCCGGGCCGACGGCAGCACGGTCGAGGGCGACCTGCTGGTGGTCGCCGCCGGCGCCTGGCTGCCGGCGCTGATGCCGGAGCGCTACGGCGACGCCACCACCTGGCGCCAGGGCCTGTGCTATGTCGAGCCGCCGGCGCGCTTCGCCCAGTCCTGGCGGGATGCACCGGCCATCGTCACCCTCGGCGACCATGCCGGCTACACCCTGCCGGACCGCCGCGGCGCCGGCCTCAAGCTCGGCCATGGCCCGCATCGCCGCCGCGCCCGGCCGGAGATCGACGGCTTCGGCTCCGACCTCGCCACCGAGGGCGAGGCGATCCTGGCGCCGTTCCGGCCCTATCTGCGCGACGCCGGCGACTACCGCCCGACCCGGATCCAGGTCGGCTACTACGTCCTCGACCCGTCGCGCCGCTTCCGGCTCGACACGGCCGGGCGCGGCCTCGTGGTCACCCATTGCGACGGGCAGATGTTCAAGTTCGGCCCGCTGCTGGGCGAACGCATCGTCGCCATGTTCGACGGCGCCGAAAGCGCGGCCGATCTTGCCCGCTGGGCCGCGGGGTACTGACCATGCTGGATTTCGATCCCGCCGCCGTCGCCATCCCCGCCGGCCACTTCATCGGCGGGCGCCTCGTGCCGGGCGAGGGCGAGGCGATCGGCGTCCGCCGTCCCTCCGACAGCGCGCTCTATGCCGATCTCCCCATCGCCTCCGCCGATCTGGTCGACCGGGCGGTGAGCAACGCGGCCGAGGCGCAGCGCCGGACCGACTGGGCCAGCCGCGCGCCGCGCGAGCGCGCCCGGGTGCTGCGCCGCTTCGCCGACCTGATCGACGCAAGGGCGGAGGAGCTGGGGCGGCTCGAGGCGCTCGGCTCCACCCGGCCGATCGCCCAGGCTTTGGCCGTCGACGTCGCCTCGACCGCCGAGGGCTTCCGCTTCTTCGCCGAATATGCCGACAAGCTCGGCGGCGAGGTCGCGGCGACGCGCAGCGACAGCCTCGGCCTCGTCATCTCGGAGCCCTATGGCGTGGTCGCCGCGATCACGCCCTGGAACTTCCCGCTCAGCATGGCGTCGTGGAAAGCCGGACCGGCGCTGGCCGCCGGCAATGCCGTGGTGCTGAAGCCGTCGGAGCTGACGCCGTTCTCCACCGTGCGGCTGGCGCAGCTGGCGGTCGAGGCCGGGGTGCCGCCCGGCATCTTCAACGTGGTCCAGGGCACCGGCGCCGTCACCGGCGATGCCCTCTGCCGCCATCCGCTGGTCGGCAAGATCTCCTTCACCGGCTCGACCCGCACCGGTGCGGCGATCATGGCGGCCAGCGCCGCCAGCGGGGCCAAGCCGGTGACGCTGGAGCTCGGCGGCAAGAGCCCGCAGCTGGTCTTCGCCGACACGCCGAGCGCGGACAAGACGGCCCGCCAGGTTGCCGCCTCGATCCTTGGCAATGCCGGCCAAGTCTGCGTCGCCGGCTCGCGCCTGATCGTGCAGCGCCGGCTGCGCGACGAGATGGTGGAGCGGCTGGCGGCCCTGTTCGCCGAGGTCCGGCCGGGCCCGACCTGGCACGGGGACACCAGCTTCCCGCCGATCATCTCGACGCCGCAGGCCGACCGGATCGACGGCATCGTCCGCCGCTCCCTCGCCGCCGGCGCCAAGGCGGTGATCGGCGGCCGGCGGATGGCGGCGATCCAGGACGGCGCCTTCTACGAGCCGACGATCCTGACCGACGTCACCGACGACATGCCGGCGGTGCGCGAGGAGATCTTCGGCCCGGTGCTGACGGTCCAGGCCTTCGACGAGGAGGAGGAGGGGCTGGCCCTGGCCGACCATCCCGATTTTGGCCTCGCCGCCGGGGTCCACACCGCGGATCTCGGCCGGGCCATGCGGGCGGTGCGCCGGCTGCAGGCCGGCACGGTCTGGGTCAACCGCTACGGCCGCACGGCCGATTTCATCCTGCCGACCGGCGGCTACAAGCGCTCCGGCATCGGCAAGGATCTCGGGCGCCAGGCGGTTGAGGCCAATCTGCGCCACAAGAGCGTGCTGATCGAATTCTGAGAGCTCGCGACGCTGATCGGGCAACGTCCGGTGTCGAGGAGCCGACGTGACGGCCGCTTTTGGCGCCCTTCAGCGGAATTCGGCTGATCGGCGAAGGCAGCGGCCAATCAGTCCAGCCGCAAGCCGACGGTTCCCAGGATTGCCGCCAACCCGGCGGACAGGCCGCGCAGCGAAAGCTCCGGCTCGACGTCGATCCACTCTTCCAGCGAATGCGCCCGGCCGCCGGTGCCGCCGGAGCCGAGGCAGATCGCCGGCACGCCGAGGCTCATCGGGATGTTGGCGTCGGTGGAGCTGGCCCTGGTCGTCGGGGCGAAACCGAAGGCCGGCAGCGCCGCCAGCGCGGCCTGGACGATCCGCGTGCCGTGGTCGGTGCGGCCCGCGGGGCGGTTGCCGATGCGCTTCATCTCCGCCGTGATCCGGCCGGCGGCGGTGTCGCCGCGGGCATTCTCGGCGGCCACGGCCTCCTCGACCAGGGCATGCAGCCGGGCGTCGAGCCGGTCGAGCTCCGCCTGGCTTTCGGAGCGGAGGTCGATCTCCACCCAGACCTCGTTCGGGATCGCATTGATCGACGTGCCGCCGCCGAAGACCGAGGCGCAATGGGTCGTGCGCGGCTCGGCCGGCACTTCGATCCGCGACAGGCCCTGCACCGCCGCGGCCATCGCATAGGCCGGATTGACGGTGCCGAAGGCGTTCAGCGAATGCCCGCCCGGGCCGCGGAAGGTCGCGCGGTAGCGGTAGGATCCGACGGCGCCGGTCGTGATCGTGTCGAGCTCCAGCCCGTCGATGGTGAAGAAGGCCGTGATCCGGTCGCGCATCGGCCCTTCGGTGAACAGGTGGCGGACGCCGCGCAGGTCGCCCTTGCCCTCTTCCCCGACATCGCCGACGAACAGCAGGTCCTGCTCGGTCTCGATTCCGGCCGCGTCGAGCGCGCGGATGAAGGCCAGCAGCACGGCCAGGCCGCGGGTGTCATCGCCCACGCCGGGGGCGAACAGCTTCGTGCCCTCGCGCCGGACGGTGCAGTCCGTCCCCTCGGGGAAGACGGTGTCGAGATGGGCGGCGACGACGACCATCTGGCCGTTGGCCCGGCCGCGGCGCAGCCCGGTGACGTTGCCGATGGCGTCGCGGCCCACCGCCTCGAGCCCGTGCTCGCGGAACATCGCCTCATAGGCCAGCGCGCGGCGCTCCTCCTTGAACGGAGGGGAGGGGATCTCGGTCAGGGTGATGATCTCCTCGACCAGCCGGTCATGCTGGCGGCGGAGCGTGGCGACGGCCGCCTGGAACTGCGGCGAGGCGATGATCTGCGGGATCTCGGTGGTCATGGGACTCTTGCGGGCTTGGCGGGGAACTCAGGCGTTGACGGTCTCGGGGCCGGCGCCGAGCGCCGCGGCGTCGGGCAGCCGGCCGTCGAACCAGAGCCCGGCGGCCGCGACCGACATGGCGCGGCCATCATGGGCCACGCCGGGCACCTCGGTGAACCGCCAATCGAAGCCGCAGCCCAGGGTCCCGGCCATCGCCTTGCCCGCGGCGTAGTAGTGGCGCGCGCGGTGCAGCCGGCCCGGCCCCTGGGCCAGGGCCTCCGGCTGCGACGGCAGGTTGTCGGCGCCGGCCTCGCAATCCAAGAGCCCGGCCATGACATGGAGCGGGCTTTCCAGCAGCCGCCTCAGTCCGGCCTCGTCGACGCCGGTGCCGGCCAGGCCGGCGGGAAAGGGGGCGTCCAACGTCGGCAGGGAATACCAGCCGGCATTGCCGGTGGCCACGGCCGCGAACGGGCCGAAGCCGAGCAGGGACACCATCCGGTGCAGGAACTGCGCGCCCGCGGAATGGCCGAAGATCCGGGCGCGGCCCGGCGCCATCACCCCGGCATCGACCAGGGCGGCGGCGACCAGCGCCGGCACGCGGTAGATCCAGGTCTCGGCCGGCGTGACCTGCCCGGCCTCGTCGCGGACCATGCCGTCATTGTAGTTCTCGGCGCCCTTGAAGCCCTCATTGGGGAAGGTCGGCGCCACGATCAGCAGGCCGTGCCGGTCCGCCGCCGGGATCCAGAAGTCGCGATACTCGTCGCCGTTGCGCAGCATGCCGTGCTGGACGAAGACCACGTCCTTGCCCGGCCGGTAGCCGGCGGCGCGGTAGGTGTGAAGCACGATCCCGCGGCCGGGCTGCCCCGCGAACGGGAAGGGGATCGCGCTGGTCCCGCTGCTCTCGAGAAGGGACTGAAGCGTCATCGGGGGCCTCGTTCATCGGCGAAGAGATGGCAGGACACCGTGCGGCCGGGGCCGATCGCGCGCAGCGTCGGCGCCTCGGTGCGGCAGCGGGCCATGGCGGAGGGGCAGCGCGGATGGAAGGCGCAGCCCGGCGGCGGGCGCAGCGGCGAGGGCAGCTCGCCCTTCACGGCATGGAAGCGGCGCTTGCGGTTGCGGACCGACGGGATCTCGGCCAGCAGCATGCGGGTGTAGGGGTGGGCCGGATCGGCGAACAGCGCGGCGGCGGGCGCGAGCTCGACGATCTGGCCCAGATACATGATGGCGACGCGGTCGGCCACGTGATGCACCACCGACAGGTCGTGGCTGATGAACAGGTAGGTCAGCGCGCGCCGCGCCCGGAGGTCGAGGAACAGGTTGATGACCTGCGCCTGGATCGAGACGTCGAGCGCCGCGATCGGCTCGTCGCAGACCAGCAGCTCCGGCTCGACGATCAGCGCCCGCGCGATGCCGATGCGCTGCCGTTGCCCGCCGGAGAACTGGTGCGGATAGCGCTGGCGGTAGGACGGGTCCAGCCCCACCTCCGCCAGCGCCGCGTCGACCCGCGCCCGGATCGCCGGCTCGCCTCGCGCCAGGCGGTGCACCCGCAGCGGCTCGGCCAGGATGTCGCCGATGCGCTGCCGCGGGTTCAGCGAGGCATAGGGATCCTGGAAGATCATCTGGACGCCGAGCGTGAAGCCGCGCCGGTCCGCGGGCGGCATCTCGTCGATCCCGGCGCCCTTGTAGCGGATGCGGCCGGCGGTCGGCCGGGTGATGCCGGTGATCATCCGCCCCAACGTGGACTTGCCGCAGCCGGATTCGCCGACCAGGCCCAGCACCTCGCCGCGCCGGATGCTGAGGTCGACCGACCGCACGGCGCGCGCCACCGGAATCTCCGGCCGGCGTCCCGCCAGGCCCAGCAGGCGCTCGGCCAGAAGCGGCTGCCGGGTGAAGCTGCGGCCCAGGCCCTCGATATCGAGGATCGCGTCGTCGGTCATGCCGCGGCCTCCGGCAGCGGGTGGTGGCAGCGCCAGCGCCGGCCGGCCGGGCCGGCGGTGTCCGGCGGCTCGGCCCGGTGGCAGATGTCGGTCGCTCGGTCGCAGCGCGGGTGGAAGGCGCAGCCCACCGGGCGCGCGGACAAGGGCGGCGCGGTGCCCTCGATCTGGCGCAGCCTCTCGCCCCGCGCCGTGTCGCCGGGCACGGAGTTCAGCAGGCCGCGCGTGTAGGGGTGGCGCGGCCGGTCGAGCACGTCGTCGGTCGCGCCGATCTCGACGATGTCGCCGGCATACATGACCGCGATCCGGTCCGCGAGCTCCGCCACCACGCCGAGATCATGGGTGATCCAGATCATCGCCGTGCCGGTCTCGCGCTGCAGCGCCTGCATCTCGGCGATGATCTGGCCCTGGATCGTCACGTCGAGGGCGGTGGTCGGCTCGTCGGCGATGATCAGGTCGGGGCTGTTGAGCAGGGCGATGGCGATCGCCACCCGCTGGCGCATGCCGCCCGAGAATTCATGCGGATACTGCGAGAGCCGGGTCTCGGGCGAGGTGATGCCGACCCTGCGCAGGCTGTCGATGCAGCGGCGGCGGACCTCCGCCGGGGCGACGCGGGCATGCTCCAGGATCGCCTCGGCCATCTGCTCGCCGATTGTCAGCACGGGGTTCAGCGTCGTCAGCGGATCCTGGAAGATCATCGCCAGCGCCGAGCCGCGGAGCCGGCGCTGCGCCTCGGGCGGCAGGGCCAGCAGGTCCCGGCCCTTGAAGATCACCTCGCCCCGGGTGATCTCTCCCGGCCGGTCGACCAGGCCGAGGATCGAGAAGCCGGCCACGGATTTGCCGGAGCCGGATTCGCCCACCAGGCCGAGGACCTCGCCGGCATGGAGCGTGAGGCTGAGGCCGTTCAGGGCAGGCCACGCGCCGCGGAGGTCGTGGAAGACCGTCTGCAGGTTCCTCACCTCCAGCACGGGGGCACGGTCCCGGGTCATGCGCGTTTCGGGTCGAGCGCCGTCCGCAGCCGGTCGCCCACGAGGTTGAGGGAGAAGATCAGCGCCAGCAGCGCGATGCCGGGATAGAAGCTGATCCAGTAGTCGCCGCTCATCAGATAGTCGAAGCCGCTGGCGACGAGCAGGCCGAGCGACGGCTCGGTCACCGGCACGCCGACGCCGAGGAAGGACAGCGTCGCCTCCAGGGTGATGGCGGAGGCGACATGCACGGTCGCGATCACCAGCACCGCGTTCAGGCTGTTCGGCATGATGTGGCGGAACATCACCCGAAGCTGGGGATAGGCCAGGTTGTACGCGGCCTCGACATACTCCTTGGCGCGCTCGCCCAGCGCGGCGGAGCGCATGATGCGGGCATAGTTGGCCCATTGCACCACGACGATGGCGATGATGACCTTGTCGACCCCCCGCCCGATCACCGCCAGCATGACCAGCGCCACCAGGATGGTGGGGAAGCCCAGGATGAAGTCGACCAGCCGCATCAGCAGGGCCTCGACCCGCCCGCCCAGCACGGCCGCGACCAGCCCGACCGTGACGCCGATCGCCAGCGACAGCGCGGTCGAGGCCAGGCCGACCAGCAGGCTGATGCGCATGCCGTAGAGGATCGCCGACAGCATGTCGCGGCCTTGGCTGTCGGTGCCGAGCCAGAAGGTCATGCCGTCCATGCCCTCGGACCCCGGCGGCAGGCGGCTGTCCATGACGCTGAAGGAGGCGAGGTCGTAGGGATCCTGCGATGCCAGCAGGGGCAGCAGCAGGACGATGAGGACGATCGCGCCCAGCGCGGTCAGCGCGCCGCGGATCCGCGGGCGTCGCTTCAGCCCGGCCAGGATCGCCCGGCGCGCGGGCGTGTCGGTCAGCGGCGGGCGCAACGCTTCGCCGTCGGAGCCGGCGGCGGTCACGACAGGCGCTCCACCAGCTTCACGCGCGGGTCGAGCGCCGCATAGGCGAAGTCGACCAGCAGATTGATCACGACGAAGATGAAGGTCACCAGCATCACGTACGAGACGATGACCGGGCGATCGAGCTGGTAGATGCTGGTGATCAGCAGCTTGCCCATGCCGGGCCAGGCGAAGACCGTCTCGGTGATGGTCGAGAAGGCCAGCAGCGAGCCGAACTCCATGCCCAGGATGGTCACGATCGGGCTCAGGATATTGCGCAGGATGTGGCGGCGGACGATGCGCCGGCTGCCGACACCCTTGGCGCGGGCGAATTTGACGTAGTCCTGGTTGCGGGCTTCGGCCGCGCCGGCGGCGGTCAGCCGGATCATCAGCGCGATGTTGGGGATCGACAGGTTCAGCACGGGCATCGCCAGGTGCCGCCACCCGTCGAGAGTGAGGAAGCTGAAGGGAATGCCGAGGACCGCGACCGTGTCGCCGCGGCCGGAAGCGGGCAGGAGGCGCAGCCAGACGGCGAAGACCAGGATCAGCACCAGCCCCTTCCAGAAGCTCGGGATCGAATAGCCGAAGATCGAGCCCGTCATCACCGCGCTGGAGAGGCGGCTGCCGTCGTTCAGCCCGACCCACAGCCCGATCGGGATGCCGACCAGGCTGGCGACCAGCAGCGACAGCGTCACCAGCTCGAAGGTCGCGGGCAGCCGGGTCAGGATCAGGCGCAGCGCCGGTTCGCCATGGACGAAGGATGTGCCCATGTCGCCATGCAGCCCGTTCCACAGGAAGGTGGCGTATTGCATCCAGATCGGCTGGTCGAGGCCCAGCCGCGCGATCAGCTCCTGCCGCTCCAGCTGGGTGGCGTCGGGGCTGATCAGCAGGTCGGCGGGGTTGCCGATGGCATAGACCGCGAGGAACACGGCCACGGACACGGCGAAGAGCACCGCGATGCTCTGCAGAAGGCGCTGGAAGGCGTAGAGCGTCATGTCTGCCGGGACCGGTGGAGGGGATGCCGGCGCGCCAGGCGCGCCGGCCTCGGAACGGGATGGTGGTCAGTCCGACGCGGCCGTGGTGATGTCCTGGGCCAGCGTGTACTGGTCCATGCGCCCCTCGTAGTGCAGCCCCTTGCGGAAGGCCCAGAGCGAGCTTTCGAAGTGCAGCGGGATGAAGCCGAGCTTGTCCATTGCCATCTGCGTGGCCTGGCGCAGCAGCTCGGCCCGCTTGGCCTCGTCGACCGTCCCGATGGCCTGGATCAGCACCTTGTCGAAATCCGGGTCGGACCAGGCGCCGTAATTCGAGGCACCGATGCCGAGCGAGTCATTGTCCGTCGTCACATATTGCCGCAGGAACGACGCGGCGCCGCCGCTGGTCGAGCCCCAGCCGCCCATCGCGAAGCTGAACTCCCGCTTGGCGCGCCGGGTGAAGAAGATCGAGCTGGTCATGGCGTCGAGCTTGGTCCGGATGCCGACGCGGGTCAGGAACTGCGCCACCGCCTGGGCGACCTGGGAATCGTTGATATAGCGGTTGTTGGTCGCGTGCAGCGTGATGTCGAAGCCGTCGGGATAGCCGGCCTCGGCCAGCAGCGCCTTGGCCCGGGCGGGGTCGTAGGGCAGCGGCTGCGGGTCGGGGAGGGCGCCGAACATCGTGCTCGGCACGAACTGGTAGGCGGGCTCGGCGAAGCCGTCCATGATCCGGCTGACGATGGCCTTGCGGTCAATCGCCATCGACATGGCCTTGCGCACCCGCTCGTCCTGGAACGGGTTGGCGCCGGTCTTGGTCTCGATGAACGGGCTCTTGTCGCGCCCGATATCCATCTGCAGGAAGATCACCCGGCTCGATTCCTTCGAGGCATAGGCCAGGTCGTCGCGCTGCTTGATCTGCGCGATGTCACGCGCGGCCGGCGCGTCGATGAAGTCGTAGTCGCCCGACAGCAGCCCGGCGAGGCGCGGGCCGTCGGACGGCACCGGCACGAATTTCACATGGTCCCATTCCGGCGCCTTGCCGAAATAGTGCGGGTTGCGGCTGAGGGTGATGCCGCTGCCATGCTCGTACTTGTCCAGCAGGAACGGTCCGGTGCCGATCGCGTCCTTGCCGGAATTGAAGTCGTCGACGGTCGGCCAGGGGCCGGTGACGCCGCATTTGTTGGCGAGGTCGAAGGTGATCTTGCCGTGCTGGACGATGCCCTCGCTCAGGATCGCGATCTCGGCCACCAGCTCGGGCAGCAGCGGTTCCACCGCCTTGGTGGTGATGCGCAGCGTGTAGGGATCCGGCGCCTCGACCGAGGCGAAGTTGCGGACCTCGTCCGAGAACGACGCGTTGACGCTGCCCTCGTTGTTCATCACCCGGCAGAAGGTGAAGATCACGTCGTCGGCGTTGAAGTCCGAGCCGTCCGAGAACTTCACGTCGTCGCGCAGCTTGAAGACCCAGCTGTGGTCGTCTTCCGCCTTCCAGGATTTGGCGAGGTCCGGCTTGGTGGCGTTGTTCGCATCGGAGACGCCGAGCGCGGAAAAGATGTGCAGCGCCAGGGCATTGTTCGACGAGACATCGTGATAATGCGGGTCGGCGGCGGACGGCTCGGCCGCCTGGCCGATCGTCAGGTCCTTGGCCGAAGCCGCGCTGGTTGCGAGCAGCAGAAGCGCTGCAGCGCAGGTTGCCCAATGCTCCACGGGAAGCCCCCTCTGACTGTGTGCGTCTTGCATTGACGAACAATTTTTTTCGTCGCAATGAAAAGCGTGAAAAATCTGGGAGTCAAGAGCGAGCACGCGGGATGGGCAGGGTTTATTACTCCGAGGTCGCGCAGCTGGTCGCGAAGGCCTATGACCGGCTCAGCCCCGGCCATCGCCGCATCGCCGATTTCATCCTCAGGCATCCGACCGAAGCCGCGACGCTGAACAATGTCGAGCTGGCGGCCCGCTGCGAGGTCTCCAACGCGACCGCCAACCGTTTCCCCAAGGCGATCGGCTTCTCGGGCTTTGCCGAATTCCGGAGCTCCCAACGCGACGCGCTGCGCACCGATCTGTCGCCGGCGACCAAGCTGCGGGAGGAGATCGACGAGACCGCGGGTCCGTTCGACGTGATCCAGGACGGGCTGCGGCAGGACCTGGCGAATCTGAACCGGACCCTGGCCGGCATCGACGAGGAGAGCTGTGCCCGGGCGATCGAGCTGATCCTAACCGCGGAGCGGATCTTCGCCTTCGGCATGGGGTTGAGCCGGCATGTGGCGGGGCTGCTGATCCATGGGCTGGAGCCGTTCTGCCGGGGCAATGCGACGGAGATGGGGGCCGGCGGCGGGGCCAATTCGGCCATGCGGCGGGTGGTGCATTGCGGGCCGAGGGACCTGTTGATCCTGGCGTCCTTTCCGCGCTACTCGGCCGAGACGCTGGATATCGCGAGGATCGGCCGCGAGAACGGGGCCATGATCATCTGCCTCACCGACCGGCCGACCAGCCCGTTGACGAAATACGCCGATGTCGTCTTCTACGCCCAGGCCGAACGGGCGCTGCTGCCGAATTCGGCCACGGCGGCGGTGGCGATCGCCGAGGGCATCATCGCCGCGGTCTCCAATCGCCGCTCCGAAGGGATCGACGTGCATCGGAAGCTGGCCGAGAGCTATCGACCGGAGTGACGATGCTGCATCCGGCGGATCGCGTCGACCCCGGCAGTTTTGTGTCGCGGATGCTGCTCCGATGATCGCGCGCCGGCATGCACGAGCGCAGATGGTTGCGGGTTCCCGCAACCAACGATGTCATGCAAGCCCTCGTCTCCGACGGGGGCTTGTTTGCTTTCCGCAGAGTGATCCCGGCGATCACCGTCCGCAGGGCCTCCGCCGCTTCGTGGCGGTCCTCCGGATGGTCCTCCGCCTCCGCCAGCCGCTCCACCTTCCGCCGGAACAGCTCGATCTCTCCGGACCCGTGCGACGTCAGGTTATCTTCCGAGCTGGCGCCTCATCAAAACTCCTCGGTCTCGGCGATGTCGGCCAGCGTCTCGCGATCACGCACCATCAGGGCGCTCCCCTCGCGGCCCAGGATGCCTTCGCCGATCCAGCGATTGATCTGGACATTGACCTTCGACCGGCTGGCGCCGATCAGCAGACCCAGGTCGCGCTGCGACAGCCGGCGCGGCAGCCGCATCGTGCGGCCCGGCGTGGTCCGGCCTGATGGCGTCTGGCCCGATGGCGTCTGGCTGGCCTCGGTCTCGGCCAGGGTCAGGAGCAGCCGGGCCAGCCGCGCCGGCAGGTTCAGCAGCGCCACACCCTCCAGCTGGTCGCTGGTGCGGCGCAGCCGGGTGGTCAGCAGCTCCATCATCTGCAGGCAGGCCTCGGGCGACTGCTTCAGCATCCGCCGCAGGTCGCGCCCGTCGACGATCTGCAGCCGGCATTCGCTCAGTGCCACCGCGTCGGCGCTGCGGCCCCGGCCGTCCAGGGCCGAGACTTCGCCGAACATCTCGCCGGGGTGCAGGATGCCGAGCAGGATCTCCCGCCCCTGGCGCGAGATCAGGCGCAGGGCCACGCGGCCGGACTGGATGATCAGGATGCTGTCGCCCGGGTCGCCGCGCAGGAAGATGGTGTCGCCGTCGTCGTAGCGCCGCTCGATCAGCCGCATGGGAAGGGCGTCCTGGATGGCTGGCAGGCCGCCGGCCGAAGGGCGCGCGCCGCCTGAGGGTCGGGCCGAGGCCCATGACATGACATAGTTCACGGTCAGCTCCAGAGATGGCGGCCGCTGCCGCGGCCCGGGGCGCAGGCTCCGCACAGCCTGCGCCCCGGCGCTCCCGGCCGGCGGTCCTCGGGGTCCGGCTGAGACTGGGTCTCGGCCCTCCATCGGAGGGCTCGGCTGCGGTGGCGTTCGCCTTGCCGCACCGGCGCTCCGTGATGCTGGAATTGTCCGCAACCGGGCGGGCCGGCTCAATACACCAGAATTGAGGTATCGGCGGACGGGGCCTGGTCAGCTGCCGTTCAGCCGCCGCACTCCGCCTTCAGCCAGCCGACGAACTGCCGCACCGGTTCCCAGTCGGCCAGGGCGGGCAGGGTGACGGCATAGTGGTTCCAGTTGGTCGGGGTCTCGTCATCCAGCAGGCGCAGCAGGCGACCGCTGCGCAGGTCATCCTCGACCAGCGTCCGGCGGGCGATGGCGACGCCCAGGCCGTTCACCGCAGCCTCCAGCGCCAGCAGCGTGCCGGTCAGGTTCATGCCGTCATTGACTGCGTCGGGCGGCAGGCCGTGGGTCTCGAACCAGTGCTGCCAATGGGCGCCACTCTGGTCGTCGCGGGCGGTGGTGTCGATCAGCCGGGCCAGGCGCAGGAGATCGGCCGGCGCTGCCACCGGCCCGTGGCTCGCCAGATAGCCCGGGCTGGCGACCGGGAAGATCGCGTCGGCCATCAGCCGTTCGACACGCAGGTTCGGATAGGCGCCGCCGCCGAAGCGCAGGGCGATGTCGACCGCCCGCTGCGACAGGTCGGCCAGCGCCAGGTCGGCGATGATGTCGATGTCGACCTCGGGATGCAGCGCGCGGAACCGGTGCAGCCGTGGCGCCAGCCAGCGCACGGCATGCGACGGGATCACGCTGACCCGCAGCCGCGGCCGGCTCCGCCGGTCGACCCCGGCCACGGTGCGGCGGATCTCCTGCAGCGCCCGACCCATGCCGGCGGCCAGCCCCTCGCCCTCGGCGGTCAGCTCGACCCGGCGGACATGCCGCACCAGCGGGGCCACGCCGAGCTCGGCCTCGAGATCGGACACCCGGTGGCTGACGGCGCTGGCGGTGACCGCCAACTCCTCGCCCGCGCGCTTGAAGCTGCCGAGCCGGGCCACGGCCTCGAAGGCGCGCAGGGATTCGAGCGGCGGCAGCCGTCTCATAGCCGGTATTCCGGTCGGATCGCGAGCGTCGCCAGCCCCATGGATGAGCCCGCCTCACGCATTGATGTGGAAATGATCGCTTGTCCGGCACCGCGTGCCAAGTCATAGCGGTCTATGGCGGCACCGGTCTGCATGGGGGATGCCGCGGGCCGGGACCGACCCTATGGGCTTCGCCTTGCCCCGGATGTGACGAGCGTAACATAGGCGTCGGGTCCCACACGCGATGATGCGCGAACCGGGATGCCGATGCCGGCACCACTCCAGGCGCAGTCCGACGGCGCCGCAACCCGACGGAGCTGATGGTCGACCAGACATCTTCGATTGCCGTCCCGGCCCTGGCGCCCGGCGGATGCCGGCTGCGGGCGGACCCGCGCATCCCGCCGACCGCCCTGCCGGGCGAGCGCGAGGTCGGCCGGCTGGTCGGAGGGGTCTATGACGCGGCGCTGGAGGAGGAGGCGTGGCCGGTCGTGCTGCAGCGGATGCTGCGGCTGCTCGGCGGCGAATCAACGGCGCTGCACCCGACGCTTTCGCCCTCCCTCCGGGACGGGTCGGTCCGGGTCGGCTGCGACCCCGATTTCACGCCGCTCTACAACGACTACTACCACCGGATCATTCCGCTGGCGCCGCTGGCGCCCCGGCTGCGCCGCGCCTGCGTGTTCATGGGCGGCGCGGCGATGGCGGAGGACGCGTTCCTGCGCAGCGAGTTCTACAACGACTATGTGCGGCCCCAAGGCAAGCGCAGCTTCATGTTCTGGATCGACGCCGACAGCCGCGGGCTGCGTTCGCACCTCTCGGTCTGGCGGTCGCGCCGGCGGGCCGACTGGGCGGAGCCTGAGCTGCGGGTGCTCGGCGCGGTCGGGGCCCATCTTGGCCGGGCGCTGGAGATCCAGCGCCGCCTCGCCGAAGCCGCGCGACGGCCGACCGCTGCGGTCGACCACTGCCTGCTGGCGCCGCAGGAGCGCGCCTGCCTGGCCGGCGTCGCCGGCGGCGCATCGAGCAAGCTGATCGGGCGGCGGCTCGGCCTGTCGATGCACACGGTCGACGCCTATCTCGCCTCCGCCCGGCGCAAGCTGAAGGCGGCCAGCCGCAGCGAGGCGGTGGCCATCGCCTTGTCCGCGGGGCTGCTTGATGGCTGAGCATGGCGGCGCCTCCGTGACGGCCGCCTGGGGCGGCCGCGGGCGCCGCGCCGATCCACGCATCCCGTCCTCATCCCCGCCCGGTGAGGACGACGTCTCCCGCCTGGTCGGCCAGATCTACGACGCCGCGCTCGGCAGCGAGGCGTGGGTGACGGTGGTGACCGGGATGCGCGATCTGCTGGACGCCGAATCCGGGGCGCTGTTCCCGGCCGGCTACGGGGTGCCGTCCGACACCGCGATTCATGTCGGCTGCGACCCGGCCTTCATCGCGCCCTACAACGACTACTACTGCCGGATCTCGCCGCTGGTCCCGGTGGTGCCGCACCTGCCGGCCGGATCGGTGTTCGCCAACCACATGGTGGTGGCGGAGCAGGACTATGTCCGGTCGGAATACTACAACGACCACATCCGGCCGCAGGGCAAGTACACCAACCTGTCCTGGTTCGACGCCCCCGTCGGCGGCCGGCGCGGCTACTTTTGTCTGTGGCGCCAGCGCTGGCAGCCGGCCTGGGAGCCGGCGGCGCTGCGGGTGCTGGGCACGGTCGGCCCGCATCTCGGCCGGGCGCTGGAGATCCAGCGCCGTCTGGCCGCATCCGCGCCGGGCCATGCCCCGGCGTCCCTGTCCGGCCTGCTGGCGCCGCGCGAGCGGGATTGTCTGGCCGGTGTCGCCCGCGGCGCTTCCAGCAAGCTGATCGGGCGGCGGCTCGGCCTGTCGATGCACACGGTCGACGCCTATCTCGCCTCGGCCCGGCGCAAGCTGAAGGCCGCCAGCCGTAGCGAGGCGGTGGCCATCGCCTTGTCCGCGGGGCTGCTCGATGGCTGACGTCATCGCGGCGTCGGGCGAGGAGGGGATCGCAGCCTTGGTGGCCCACGCCTATGACGCTGCGCTCGGCCGCGAGAGTTGGCCGGCATTGCTGGCGCGGCTGGCGGATCTGCTCGGCGGCGATTCTGCCGTGGCGCTGCATCCGACCGGCACGCCGCTGCCGCGGGACGAGGCGATCCGCATCCGCGTCGACCCGGCCTGCGTGCCGCTCTACAACGCGCATTACCACGCCACCTGGCCGGTGCTGCCGGCGCTGCCGCGGCTGCCGGCGGTCTTCGCCGACCGCATGGTGGTGCCGGAGGCCACGTTCCAGCGCAGCGAGTTCTACGCCGACTATGCCCGGCCGCAAGGCCGGCACAGCGGCCTGTACTGGATCGAGGGCGGCCGGGAGGGCCTGGGCGCCCATCTCTCCGTGTGGCGGACGCGGCGCCGGCCGGACTGGGGCGAGGCGGAGATGCGGCTGCTGCACCATCTCGGCCCGCATCTGCGCCGGGCGCTGGTGATCGCGCGGCGTCTCGCCGCCCAGGCGCAGCCCCGGCCGGCGGCGGCCATCGTCGTCGATCCCGTGGCGCCGCGCGAGCTCGACTGCCTGGCCTGGGTGGCCCGCGGCGCGTCGAGCAAACAGATCGCACGGCAGCTCGGCCTGTCGATGCACACGGTCAACGCCTATCTCGCCTCGGCCCGGCGCAAGCTGAAGGCCGGCAGCCGCAGCGAGGCGGTGGCCACGGCACTGCAGCTCGGCCTGATCCAGGTCTGACCGGCTGTTCCCCTGGAGACAGGCGCGGCCGCCGGCTGCTGCTAAACCGGGTCCGAACCATCGGCTGATGCGGGAGGACGCGGTGCTGTGGATCGAGGCTGTCGGCTATGCCGGAACCGGCTTCACCATCCTGGCCTATTCGATGCGCCGGCTGATCCCGCTGCGCATCGTCGCCATCCTCAGCAGCGCCAGCTTCCTGGTCTATGCCGGGCTGATCGGCAGCGCCCCGCTGGCGCTGATGGAGGTCATCCTGCTGCCGATCAACGCCTGGCGCCTCGTCGAGCTGCTCCGCCCGGCGCCAGCCCGGGCAAGCCAGGCTGTTCGGTCTGTTCCCCCGGTGACATCGGCCCCGCGAGGAAGCTGATAGGACGATAGCAACGCCCATCATCAACCCTTTCAACCGGGAACGACCATCATGGCTGTTATTGCAGGCACCGACGTCCGGGAGGTGATCCACGCCGCGTCCGACGGCGTGGAGATCCCCTCCGGCTTCCTCGACATCGCCCTGGCGACGGATGAAGACGACACAATCGATGGCGCCGGCGGCGACGACCGGCTGTTCGGCGGCAGCGGAAGCGACATCCTGTCCGGCGGCGCCGGCGCGGACCATCTGAGCGGCGGCGCCGGCATCGACACGATCCGGTACGACGGCGCCGCCGGGGTGTTGGTCGACCTCGCCGGCCTGATCACCAACAGCGGCGCCGCTGCAGGCGACGTGCTGGCCGGCGACATCGAGAACATCTCCGGCAGCGGCGTGCGCGACGTCCTGTTCGGCTCCGGCCTCGGCAACGCCCTGGCTGGTGGCGGCGGCGACGACGAGCTCGCCGGCCGGGCGGGCGACGACACGCTCGATGGCAGCGACGGCAACGACCTGCTGGTCGGCGGCGACGGGGCCGACACATTCATCGGCGGCTCCGGCATCGATACCCTGGCCTATGACGGCACCGAGGGCGTGACGGTCGACCTGACGGCGCTGACCGCCCGGGACGGCCAGGCCCAGGGCGACGTGATCGGCGCCGATATCGAGAACCTGGCCGGCGGTGCCGGCGACGACGACCTGACCGGGTCCGGCATCGCCAATCTGCTGTCCGGCGGCATCGGCAACGACACGCTCCGGGGCATGGCCGGCGGTGACACACTGAACGGCAGCGTCGGCGACGACATCCTGATCGGCGGCGCCGGCGGCGACCTGATGGACGGCGATCTCGGCACCGACACCCTGTCCTATGCCAACAGCAATGCCGGGGTGGTGGTCAGCCTGGGCACCGGCCAGGGCTCCGGCGGCTTTGCCGAGGGCGACCGCTTCTCCCTGGTCGAGAACATCACCGGCAGTGCCTTCGCCGACCGGCTGACCGGCGTGTCCGGCGCCAACCGGCTGGAAGGCCTAGGCGGAAACGATGTTCTGGCCGGCGCGGCAGGCGGCGACACGCTCGACGGCGGCGCCGGCACCGACCTCGCCACCTATTTCGGCGCCGTCGACGCGGTGACGGTCGACCTCGTGGCCGGGCTGGGCAGCCGCGGCGACGCCAATGGCGACCGCTACCTGTCGATCGAGAACGTGCATGGCGGCCGGGGCGGCGACAGCCTCGCCGGCGACGGCCAGGCCAACCTGCTGAACGGCTTCGAGGGCGGCGACACGCTGAGCGGCGGCGGCGGGGCCGACACCCTGGTCGGCGGCGTGGGCCAGGATATGCTCTCCGGCGGCGCTGGGGCCGACCGCTTCGTCTATGCCGTGGCTGGCGACAGCGGGATCGGGGCCAAGGCCGACCGGATCACCGATTTCAGCCGCGGCGAGGGCGATCGCATCGACCTGTCGGCGATCGACGCCGATATGAACACCACCGGCAATCAAGCCTTCAGCTTCATCGGCGGTGGACTCTACACCGGCGTGGCCGGGCAGCTGCGCTTCGCTGTCACTGCTCCCGGGGTCATCACCATCGCCGGCGATATCGACGGCGACAGGGTCTCCGACTTCCACATCCAGCTCGCCGGCACGACCGCTCCGGTCGCCGCCGATTTCGTGCTCTGAGCCGGGAGGAGACCATGGCCTTCGCTGCCGCTGAACCCGAGGCCTCTTCCGGCAGGGATGGCCCGGCACCGCGGCGCCGGCTGCGCCTGGCGCGACCGCGCAGCGCGGCAGCGGCGCTGGGCTTGGCGGTCAGCCATCTGATGACCAAGCCGGCCTTCGCGGCGCTGCCCTTCGGCAGCTGGTCGCGCGTGCTGGTCGGGCAGGTCAACCGCGGCCACTGCCACTTCGTCGTCGACGAGGCCGGCCGGGTGGTCGGTTTCCTCGGCTGGGCCGTGACCGGCGAGGCGAAGGCCGAGGCCTGGCTGCAAGGCCGCGGCGACGTCTCGGATTTCGACGCCCGCGACGGCGACTGCATCGTCATCAACGCCTGGTCGGCGGACGGCCCCACGGTCAACCGCGCCGTCCTGGCCGCAGCACGACTGGCGATCCGCGACAAGCGGCTGGTCTATTTCAAGCGCCACTATCGGGACGGCCGCACCCGCCCGATGCGCCTGTCCGTCAACGACTTCGTCGAAGGTCACATCGGCCGCTGACCCGACGCATGGGCCGGTCGCGACCGGTCCATCCTCAAGACAATCAGGAGAATATTCATGGCCAGCATCACCGGCAGCGACGGGAACGACGTCGTCCACGTGGCGTTCGACAACACCAGCATTCCTCCCGGCTTCAACGAGATCGCGGCGGCCACCGACGATGCCGACGTCATCAACGGCATGGGCGGCGACGACCGCCTGATCGGCGGAGGTGGGGATGATATCCTGCGCGGCGGTATCGGGGGAGATAATCTGAACGGCGGGACCGGGATCGACACCGCGTCCTACTCCACCAGCGCGGCGGCGGTGGATATCAACCTGGCCGAAGGCACCGCGCGATTCGGCGACGCCCAGGGCGATGGCTTCGCGTCGATCGAGAATGTCGACGGCTCGTCATTCGACGATACCCTCGTCGGCCACAGCGGAACCAATCAGCTCAAGGGTCTCGGCGGCAATGACGTCCTGAAGGGGTTGGGCGGCGACGATGTCCTGGTGGGCGCCGCTGGCGATGACGAGCTCCAGGGCGGCGCCGGGGCGGACGAGCTCAGCGGCGGCCTCGGCATCGACACCATCCGCTACTTCGCCAGCGACGTCGACAGCGACGGCGATCTCGAAGGCGTGAACATGACCATCGGCGGCACCGGCACCTTCGGCGAGGCCCTGGGCGACACGATCAAGGATGACATCGAGAACGTCATCGGGACGGTGCAGGGCGACGATCTCGTCGGATCGGCCTTCGACAACCGGCTCGACGGTGGCGACGGCAATGACGATCTCTCCGGCCGGGACGGCAACGACACCCTCACCGGTGGTGACGGCAATGACGACCTGATTGGCGGAGCAGGGGGTGACCATCTGGTCGGCGGCGCCGGGATCGACGAGATCCACTACGGCGGCACCGTCGGAGTCTCGATCAACCTGGCCGACCGCACCGCCGTCGGCGGCGAGGCTGACAGCGACGTGATCGAGGGCGACATCGAGGATGTCGACGGTAGCGAGGGCAGGGACGTCCTGGTTGGCTCCGACGTGAACAACGTCCTGTCCGGCAACGGCGATGGCGACTTGCTTTTCGGCGGGGCGGGGGACGACAGCCTGAACGGCGGAAGCGGCGATGATATTCTGGGGGGCGGCGCCGGGGCGGACCGGCTCAGCGGCGGCTCCGGCAAGGACACCATCGTGTTCGGCGGCCTGGTCGGCGTCACGGTCGACCTGACGGACCGGATTGCCAGGGACGGCGAAGCTCAGGGGGACGTTCTGGCCGCCAATCACGGCATCGAGAACATCGGCGGCAGCGACGGCGCCGACCATCTGACCGGGTCAGCCCTGGACAACGAGCTCGTCGGAAGCCTGGGCGACGACACGCTCAGCGGCCTGGGCGGCGATGACTTCCTGTTCGGTGGGGGCGGCAATGACGTGCTTCGCGGCGGGGCCGGGGCGGATTTCCTGGATGGCCGCGGCGCCGATGCTCCCGGTGCCGCTGACCTCGTCAGCTTCTTCGGCGCCACCGCCGCGGTAACGGTCGATCTCCAGGCCGGCCTCGGCACCCGCGGCGATGCCGAGGGCGACAGCTACGTCGCCATCGAGAACGTCAATGGTGGCAAGGGCGGCGACATCATCATTGGCGATGCCGGGGCCAATGTGCTGCGCGGCTTCGAGGGCAACGACGTGCTGCGTGGTGGGACCGGGGCGGACACGCTCGACGGCGGCGCCGGCATCGACACCGCCAGCTACTTCACCGGCTCGGCCGGCGTCGTGGTCAGCCTGGTCACCGGCAAGGGCAGCGCCGGTGACGCCCTGGGCGACACCCTGGCCGGGATCGAGAACGTCAACGGCAGCCGGGGCGGCGACAGCCTGGTCGGCAACACCGGCGCCAATGTGCTGCAAGGCTTCGACGGCAACGACGCGCTCACCGGGGCCGGCGGCAAGGACACGCTCGCCGGCGGCCTCGGCGCCGACCGCTTCATCTACGGCAATGCGGCGCAGAGCGTGGTCGGCGCCAATGCCGACCGGATCACCGATTTCAGCCACGCCCAGGGGGACAGGATCGACCTGTCGGCGATCGACGCCAGCACGCCGGCGGCCGGCAACCAGGCCTTCGCCTTCATCGGCTCCGGCCTCTACACCGGCGTCGCCGGGCAGCTCCGCTTCGCCGTCAGCGGCGGCGTCACCACCATCGCCGGCGACGTCAACGGCGACAAGGTCTCCGACTTCCACATCCAGCTGGCCGGCGCGGTGGCGCTGGTCGCCGCCGATTTCGTGCTCTGACGGAGCTCCGGCCGGCTCCGGGAAGCCGGGGCCGGCCTTCGGCCATCGGCATGCGTCCGGGGAGGCGCCCATGACCCAGGACTGGCGCAGGGTCTATCACTTCTGGTTCCCGGACGGCCTCGACGAGGCCGATCTGGAAGCGCATCTGCGGCTGCATGGCTGGTGGTTCGGCGGCGGCGCCAATGCCGAGCTGATGCCGCTGGCGCCGCTGCTGGCGACGGCCCATGCCGGCGGCCTCGACCCCTGGCTCGACACGCCGCTCGGGCGGCTGTCGCTGATCGTGGTGCTGGACCAGTTCCCGCGCGGGCTGTTCGCCGGCCGGCGCGAGGCCTATGCCGGCGACGAGGCCGCGCTGCGGATCGCCCGGGAAGGGCTGGCGATCGGCCATTACGACGCGCTGTCCCGGCCGTGGGAGCAGATCTTCTTCCTGCTGCCCCTGGCCCATGCCGAGGGGCCGGACCACCGCGCCCGGCTGAAGCAGGTGGTGGCGATGGCCGCGCTGGTGGCGGCCGAGGCGCCGGAACGGCTGCGGCCGCTGTACCGGTTCCATGTCGGCCAGGCGCGGGCCCATCTCGAGATCGTCTCCCGCTTCGGCCGGTTCCCGCACCGCAACCCGATCCTCGGCCGCGCCTCGACGGCGGAGGAGGCGGCGTGGCTGGCGCAGGGCGACCTGGCCCATCTGCGCCGTCCGCCGGGGCTGAAACCGTCCTGACCGCGCTGTTCCCCGGGTGACAGCCGGGCGTGGGCGGATGCCGTAGACCGGGGCGACGCGCAACCAGCAGGGCAATTCCGATCATGGCCAATTTCACCACGACCGATAATCCGGACTTCGTCCATGTCGCCGGCGACGGCAGGACGCCCCCGAGCGCCATCTTCACTGTGTTCGGCGATGCCACCAACGGCGACGATACCATCAACGCGGCAGGGGGCGGTGATATCGTCTTCGCCGGCGGCGGCCGCGACACCCTGAATGGCCTCGCCGGCAATGATATCCTGAACGGCGAGGTCGGCGACGACATCCTCAACGGCGGCGATCTCAACGACAGGCTGGTCGGCGGCGCCGGGGCGGACAGGCTCAGCGGCGGCGCCGGCCGCGACATCATCCAGTTCGACGGCAGCGCCGGCGTGACGGTCAATCTGACCAGCCTGCAGGCATCGGGCGGCGAGGCCCAGGGCGATACCCTGACCGGCGACATCGAGGACATCCAGGGCAGCGCCGGCGGCGACACGCTGACCGGATCGGCCGTGGACAACCAGCTGTTCGGCCTGAGCGGCAACGACACGCTCTCGGGCCTTTCCGGCAATGATACGCTGGATGGTGACATCGGCGCCGACGCGCTCGGCGGCGGGGATGGCGATGACATCCTGCGCGGCGGTGCCGGGGCCGATGCCCTGGACGGCGGGGCCGGCATCGACACGCTGCAATATGGCGGCAGCACCGCCGGGGTGTCGGTCAATCTGACCACCAACGCCGTGACCGGCGGCGACGGCACCGGCGACACGATCACCGGCTTCGAGAATGTCCTCGGCACCGGCAGTGACGACACGCTGGTCGGGTCCGGCACCGGCAACCTGCTGGATGGCGGGGGCGGCAACGACTCCCTCTCCGGAGGGGCCGGCAACGACACGCTGGACGGAAATTCCTTCGACGACCTGCTACGCGGCGGTGCCGGCGCGGACGATCTCGATGGTGGCCAGGGCATCGACACCGCCAGCTACAGCACCAGCAGCTCCGGGGTGACGGTCAGCCTCCTCTCCGGCGCCGTCAACAGCGGCGGCGACGCGGCCGGCGACACCTTGACCCTGATCGAGAACCTCCAGGGCAGCGCCTTCGCCGACACCCTGACCGGGACGGACACCAACAACCTCCTGCGCGGCGAGGCCGGCAGCGACAAGCTCGATGGCGGCGTGCGCGACGACACGCTGGTCGGCGGCGCCGGCGCCGACCAGCTGATCGGCGGCCTCGGCATCGACACCGCCAGCTACGAGGATGGCAGCGTTGGGGTGGCGGTCGACCTCGCGGTCGGGACGGCGAGCGGTGGCCATGCGGCCGGCGACACGCTGACGGGCATCGAGAATCTCGCCGGCAGCCTCGGCAACGACCGGCTGACCGGCTCCGGCGGGGTGAATGTCCTGCAGGGGCTCGCCGGCAACGACATCCTCCGCGGCGGCAATGGCGGCGACACGCTGGATGGCGGCGACGGCACCGACCTCGCCACCTATTTCGGCTCCACCGCCGGGGTGAAGGTCAATCTCGGCGACACCAGGCTCGAAAGCGGCGGCGAGGCGGGCCAGGACAAGCTTATCGGCATCGAGAACGTCAATGGCGGCGACGCTGGCGATACCCTCACCGGCAACGGCGCCGCCAATGTCCTCAACGGCTTCGGCGGCAACGACCTGCTCGCGGGCGCGGGCGGCAAGGATACGCTCTCTGGCGGCCTCGGCGCCGACCGCTTCATCTTCGCCGCGGCCGGCGACAGCGCCGTCGGGGCGAATGCCGACCGGATCGCCGATTTCAGCCGCGCCCAGGGCGACCGGATCGACCTGGATGGGATCGACGCCAACCTCAAGGTGTCCGGCGACCAGGACTTCACCTTCATCGGCAACGGCCTGTTCACCGGCGTCGCCGGCCAGCTGCGCTTCGCCTTCACCGCCCCCGGCGTGACCACCGTCGCCGGCGACGTGACCGGAGACGGCGTCTCGGACTTCCACATCCAGCTTTCCGGCCAGATCGCCCTGCAGGCGTCGGATTTCGTGCTGTAGCCGCGCATCGGCCTCATTTCTCAACCAGGAGCCATCATGGCCGACACGGACCATCCCTGTGACACCAGCCTGCTGGCCGCGGCCGATCCCGCTGTGGCTGCCGCGCCGCCGCGCCGGGCCAGCCATCCGCTGGAGCTCGGCCGCGACGCCATGGCCGCGATGGGGCAGGCGGTGCTGCGCCGCGCCATTGCCTTCGTCGAGAGCCTGCCGGACCGGCCGGCCGCCTCCGCCGGCGACGCGCCGCCGGAGCTGATCCGGGCGATGCTGGCGCCGCCGCCCGAAGGGCCGGGCGAGCTGGAGCCGCTGCTCGACCGGCTCGACCAGGCCTCATCCTATGCCTATGAGGCGGGCAGCCCCGGCTTCTACGCCTACATCCCGGGCGGCGGCCTGTTCACCTCGGCGGTGGCGGATCTCTACAGCGGCGCCACCAACCGCTATGTCGGCCATGCCTTCGCCGCCCCGGCGATGGTGGCGCTGGAGCAGGGGATGGTGCGCTGGCTGGCCGGGATCTGCGGCCTGCCGGAGGGCAGCGGCGGCCTGCTGCTGACCGGCGGATCGATGGCCACGCTGTGCGCCGTGATCGCCGCCCGCCATGCCGGGCTGGGCGACGACCTGGCCGGCGGCACGCTCTATGCGAGTGCCGAGACGCATCATTCGGTGGCCAAGGCGGCGCGGCTGGCCGGCCTGGCGGCCGAGGCGGTGCGCATCGTTCCCTGTGACGCGGCGCTGGGCCTCGACCCGGACGCGCTGGCCGGCATGATCGCCGATGACCGCGCGGCCGGGAAGCGACCCTTCCTGGTGGTCGGCACCGCCGGCACCACCAACACCGGCGCGATCGACCCGCTGCCGGAGATGGCGGCGATCGCCCGGCGCGAGGGGCTGTGGTTCCACATCGACGGCGCCTATGGCGGCATGTTCCGCCTCACCCGGCGCGGCCAGACCCGGCTGCGCGGCATGGAGCAGGCGGATTCCATCACCCTCGACCAGCACAAGACGATGTTCCTGCCCTTCGGCGCCAGCACCCTGGTGGTGCGCGAGCCGCATCGGCTGGCCGCCGCCTATCAGGCCGACGCCGCCTATCTGGCCGGCATGGATGGCGGCCGGGGCCTGCCCGATTTCTCCGACCTGGGGCCGGAGCTGACCCGCGGCATGCGCGGGCTGCGGATGTGGCTGCCGCTGCATCTGCACGGCGTCGGCGCCTTCCGCGACGCGCTGGACGAGAAGCTGGACCTGGCCCAGTTCGCGTATCGCCAGCTGCTCGACGAGCCGGCGCTGGAGCTGCCCTGGCAGCCGCCGCTCAGCATCGTCGCCTTCCGCATGCGGCCGGACGGGCCGGGCCCGGAGGCCGCGCGGCGGGCCGACCAGGCGAGCCAGGCGCTGCTCGACCGCATCAACGCCGGCGGCCGGGTGCGCCTGTCCGGCACCACCGTCGGCGGCCGGGTGACGCTGCGACTCTGCATCGTCGTGCACCGCGCCCATGCCGACCGGGTGGCCGAGGCGATCCGGATCATCCGCGCCGCCGTGCGCGCCGTCCAACCCCTCCTCACCCCCTGATCGGAGACTCCGCCCTGGGGCCGACGCTGACACCATCAATCCCCGCTGGTCAGCTTGTATCGACGAGCTCTCCGTCGCTGTGGCCGGACTGGCGGTCCGATGATCGTGCATCGTTGGGCATGAGCGTGGTTGGTTGCAGGTCCGGGATTTGCGCCTGCGGGCGATCGATGAGCCCGGAGTGGCTCGTTCGGGCGCGCTTTCCGCGAGGAGGCGAATGGCACGGCCTTCGCGACCGCCCCGACCGGATGCGGGCCGCCTCCCTCGGCGGGCCTGCCGGCGGCTTTGGATGTGGCCGGTTTGTGGGGCTTCATCGTCGCCCTCGATCACGACAACCAGATGGCCCTGTTCGCCCATTGCGCGGCGCTGACCGTGTTCGCGGGCCGAGCTGGGTCTATGTCCTCTATCGCGGCGACATCGTGGAGCAGGGGGACACGGCGGAGATAATGGATGGGCCCCGGCATCCCTACACGCGCAGGCTCATCGCTGCCATCCCGAGGGCCTGAGACGCCTGGCGATCGAGACCGGTCGCGGCGCTTCGACTGATGTCCGGTTCGGACATGTGGGCACCATGCCCGGTCAGGCGCATGCCGGTCGGGTCATGTCACCCTCCGCCATGCCCTAAGCCTCAGCCGCGGTGGCGCAGCGCATCCACCAGCAGGGCGAAGGCGGCGGAGGTCTGGTGGCGGCTGGGATAGTACAGGCGATAGCCCGACCAGGGCGGGGACCAGCCCTCGAGCACCTGCTCCAGGCGTCCTTGCGCGAGATGGGGCCGCGCCAGGTCTTCCGGCACATAGGCCAGGCCGAAGCCGGCCAGGGCGGCGTCCAGCACCTGGAAGATGCCGTTGAAGACCAGCTGGCCCTCGACCCGCACCTTCACCTCGCGCCCGTCCCTCTCGAATTCCCAGGCATAGAGCCCGCCATAGGTCGGCAGGCGCAGATTGATGCAGCGATGGGCGACCAGGTCCTGCGGCGCCTGCGGCCGCGGCCGACCGGAGAGGTAGGAGGGCGCCCCGACCACGGCGAAGCGGATGTCGGGCCCGATCCGCACCGCGATCATGTCCTTCGCCACCTGCTCACCCAGGCGCACGCCCGCGTCGTAGCGCCCGGCGACGATGTCCGTCAGCTCGTAGTCGATGGCCAGCTCGACCCGGATATCGGGATAGCGGGGCAGGAAGGTCTCCAGCTTCGGCCACAGGATCGAGCGGATGGCATGGTCGCCGGCCGTGATCCGGATGGTGCCAGACGGCCGCTCCCCGAGCTCGCTCACCGCTGCCAGCTCGGCCTGGATCTCCTCCAGCCGCGGCGCCACGGTGCCCAGCAGGCGTTCGCCCGCCTCGGTCAGCCCGACGCTGCGCGTCGTCCGGGTCAGGAGCCGGATGCCGAGCCGGGTTTCGAGCTGGCGGATGGTCTGGCTCAGCGCCGATTGCGACACGCCGAGCTTCGCCGCCGCCCGGGTGAAGCTCCGCTCCCGCGCCACCGCGACCAGGGCCGCCAGGTCATCCAGGCTTCCACGCTGCATTGATCGGCCCTGCTTATAAGTCCATGCGGATCCTAGCGCTTAATCGGAAGAGAGCCACGCCCCAGATTCCAGGTCCCGAAACCGACGACCGCGCGGGACGACACGATGCATCGGCACGATACGACGCCGACCACGGCGCTGACTCACATCGCCATCCAGGAGCCGCTGGGCGAGAGGAATGTCGACCGGCTGGAGCAGATCAGCGACGCGGAGTATCGCCGATGAGCGCCACGGCATGGCCCGCGGACGAGCTGCGCCGGATCGCGGCGGCTGATGACCTGCACATTGCGCCGTTCCGCGAGGATGGCCGGACTTATGGCACCCCGACCTGGATCTGGTCGGTCGCGGTCGGGGGCGACCTCTATGTCCGCGCCTATCACGGCCCGGCGTCGCGCTGGCACCGGGCGGCGCTGCGGCAGAAGGCCGGGCGGGTCATCGCCGCCGGCCTGACCCGGGAGGTCGCCTTCGAGCCGGTCGACGGCCCGGTCCAGGACCGGATCGATGAGGCCTACCGGGCGAAATACGCCGGCAGCCCCTATCTCGCCGCGATGACCGGCGCCCGCGCCCGGTCCGCCACCGTCCGGATCGCGCCGCGCGAGACCGGATCCTGACGCCGTTCACACAGGACGCATCCCATGAGCACCAACATCGAAGGCAAGGTCGTCGTCATCACCGGCGCCAGCAGCGGGCTGGGCGAGGCCACGGCCAGGCTGCTTTCCGAGCAGGGCGCCAGCGTCGTGCTGGGCGCCCGGCGCGCCGACCGGCTGAAAGCCCTGGCCGATGAGCTGGCCTGGCGCGGCGGCAAGACGCTCGCCGTCGTCACAGACGTCACCGACCGGGCGCAGGTCCAGGCTCTGGTCGACGCGGCGGTCCAGGCCTATGGCCGGGTCGACGTGATGATCAACAATGCCGGGCTGATGCCGCAGGCGCCGCTGGAGCGGCTGGCGGTCGACGACTGGGACCGGATGATCGACGTCAACCTCAAGGGCGTGCTGTACGGCATCGCCGCGGTGCTGCCGGTCATGCAGCGGCAGAAGGCCGGGCACGTCATCAACGTGTCCTCGGTCGCCGGCCACAAGGTTGGGCCCGGCTTCACGGTCTATGCCGCCACCAAGCATGCGGTGCGCGCGCTGTCAGAGGGGCTGCGCCAGGAGGTGAAGCCGTACAACATCCGCACCACGGTGATCTCGCCGGGCGCGGTGGCGACGGAGTTGCCGGGCAGCGTCACCGACCCGCAGGCGGCGGAGCGGATCCGCGCCTTTTACGAGAAGGTCGCGATCCCCGCCGATTCCTTCGCCCGCGTCGTGGCGTTCGCCATCGGCCAGCCGGAGGAGGTCGACATCAACGAGATCCTGTTCCGGCCGACGGCGCAGGAGCTCTGAGCCGGAGGCAGACATTGCAGGTATCTTGGCGAAGGATGAAGCCGAGGGACGGGGCGTTCGCGCAGTATCGGCATATATGAAAAGCCCAGACGCGTGCCCAACGACCTTTCGCAGTTGCGTCCGGGCTTTTGCATTACAGTCACGTCGCATCGACCATCAAGCACTCTTGCCGATGGTCGATGCGACTAAAGGGAGTTCAGATCGAACCGGCTGGTGCCACGGCGGGAAAGTCCTTCTCGGGATCGAACACGTTGTTGAAGAAGTTCGTCAGGGAGTACATGGCCACCAGCGCGACGATCTCCATGATATTCGCATCCGTGTGGCCGGCATCGCGGACGGCTTTCAGATCGGCGTCGCTGACATGGCCCCGGGTCTCGATGACCTTGCGCGCGAACCGGACGGCGGCATCCCGCTTCGGGTCGCTGGCATGGCCTTTTCGGGCGAGAATGATGTCATCGGCCGGCAGCTTGGCCATATGCTCGGCCGTAAAGCTGTGGACCGTCAGGCAGTAGTTGCAGCCATTCACCTCGGAGACGGCGAGGCCGATGCTGTCCCGCGTCTTCACGTCGAGCGCCTTGCTCAGGGAGCCGAGCAGGGCGGCCCAGGCGTTGAACGCGATCGGGCTCTGCGCGAAGGTCGCCATCATGTTCGGGGTGAACCCGATGTTCCTGGTGAACGCATCGAGAGTCGGCTTTGAATCGGCCGGCACATGGTCCGGCTTTAGAGCCGTGGCTCTTGCCATCATATTCTCCGCAAGTCTCTGATTGAACGGGGAACTATACGAGATCCAGCACTTCGCCCACCGGACGGCGCGGCTTCTGCGGCCAGTTGCCCGGACGCTCCGCGCCCACGGACAGCAGCATCACCGGCACTTCGTCCTCGGCCAGTCCGAACTCGCGGTGCACCGCTTCGGCATCGAAACCGATCATCGGCGTCGAACCCAGGCCCCATGAGCGGGCCACATAGATCATCGCCGCCGCGCCGAAGGTGGCGGTGCGCACGGCTTCATCGCGCTGGCGCTGCGGGAAATCCTGGTACAGGCCGCGTGCGGGGATTTCCCAATCCGGCACCAAGTTCGCCGGCATGATGCCCGCTTCCACCACTGGGGCCAGGCGCTCCGGTATCACGCCGGAATCGGCCAGCTGGCCGCAGACGATGAAGGTCACGGCCGCTTCGGTGATCGCGGGCTGGTTCCAAGCGATCGGACGGAGCCGAGCCTTGGCTTCAGGCGTGCGTACGGCGATGAAGCGCCAGTTCTGCAGGTGGAAGGATGTCGGCGCGGTGGTGCCGATCCGCACCAGTTCGCGGATCTGGCCGTCGCTCAGGATGGCGGAAGGGTCGTAATACTTGGCGGCAGTTCGGCTCAGGATGCATTCGATGACGGCGTTGGTCATGGCGGTTCCGTTGGTCTTGATGATTTCTGCAGGTCAGGGGATGGGCTGAAGCCGGAGGGCGGCTCCGCCCCCTCCTCCGGAAAAGCTGCTGGGATGGGGCCCTTCGGCATCTCATGCCAGGAGCCATGGATCGCGCCCCGGGCGCCCGGGCGCGTCCAAGAGGGCGCGGCCGGCCGTTCCGGCAGCGCCGGCCGGCCGCGTGCTCGATGGGCGCGTGTCGCTTAGGGACGGATGCGGATGATCGTCTTGCCCGGGCGTCGCTCGCCCGGGTTGAAGGCGGCGACAGCATCGTCGAGGGTCGCGACGGTGCCGATATGCGTCCGCAGGCGTCCGTCCCGCACCCGCTGGACGATCTCACCCAGCTGGGCGCGATCGGCCTCGACGACGAAATCCACCGCCAGGCCGTCGGCGGGCCGCGCCTCGACCGGGCCGACGACGGACACCAGCGTTCCCCCGGCGTGAACCAGGCCGGCGGACCGCTTTCCGATGTCGCCGCCGATGACGTCGAACACCAGATCGACCGCGCCGACGTCTTCCAGGACGTCGTTGGCGAGGTCGACAAACTCCTGCGCGCCGAAACCGAGCGCCGCCTGGCGGTCGGCGGCGCGTCCGGTGCCGATGACGTAGGCGCCGGCCTCTCGCGCGAGCTGAGCGACCGTCGACCCGACGGCACCGGCCGCGCCGTGCACGAGGACGCTCTGCCCCGCCCGGAGCCGGCCATGCTCGAACAGCCCCTGCCACGCGGTCAGGCCCGAGATCGGCAGGCTGGCGCCCACCGTGAAGTCGACATCGCCCGGCAGGGCAGCGAGGTTGCGCGCCTCGATGGCCACGAACTCCGCCAGGGTGCCGTCGCGATACCAGTCGGCGAGGCCGAACACCCGCTGTCCCACCGACAGCCCGGTCGTGCCGTAGCCGAGGGCGGTGACCACCCCGGCCAGCTCGTGCCCAGGGATCGACGGTGTCCGGTCACGGTCGAGGCGATCGGTCCAGGTCGAGGGCCATTCCAGCTCGGTCGGGACGAATCCCGACGCATGAATCTCGACGATGACGTCGTTGATCGCCGGTTGCGGCTCGGGCCGCTCGGCCAGCGTCATGCCGGCCGTTCCCGCCGCCTGGTCCGTCACGATGATTGCCTTCATCGTCCCTCTGCCTGTGTGTGGTCGGTCGTCAACTTCAGGATTCCTTTGAAGACGAAGCTACGCTGCCACCGGTGCCGGCGCGATGAAACCCGCGTCGGGCCTCCCCGGACGAACGGACACGCATTCCGGAATCCAGAGCCGGCCGGCACCGAGGATCAGTGCGCCAGGCGGTTCAAACGCCCTTGTCGGCCTGGTCGCTCTTCACGCTCTGCCGGTACTCGCTGGGATCGACATTGTAGGCTTTGCGGAATGCCCGCACGAAGCTTGAGCGGCTTTCGTAGCCGGCGTTGTAGGCCACGAGGTCGACCGGAGCCGACGTCGTCGTGAGGTCGAGCGCCGCCTGCCGCATCCTGAGGTCCCGGAGGACGGCCATCGGCGAACGGCCGAAGATCTCGGAGAACCGGGCCATGAAGGCCGACCGACTCAGGCCCGCGCTCTGCGCCAGGCTCTGGACCGTATGGGCGGCCCCGGGACGGGCCACCATGTCGGCGAAGGCGCGCGTGATCTGCCGGTCCGCGAGGATCGAGAACCGATCGGTCCAGCTGCGGGAGGACTTCATCGACCGCCGCACCAGGGCGACGATGACCTGCTTGAGCAGGGACGCCGTCATGGCGCCCATGCCGAGTTCCTGCGTGCGAAGCTCCTCGACCGCTTCGCGAAGTTTCAGGCCGATCCTGTCGGTCGGCTCGAATGTCTCGACCACGGCCTCCCGCAATTCGCGAAACAACCCGACGGACTGGCCGAAGGATGCGTTGAAGAAGCCGCAGATCTGGATGATCTCGGGCGGCTCGGCCGGCATCGCGATGCGCAGCACCCCGTCATGCCGCTTCCAGCAATCGCGGGTGATGAGCCGTTTCGGGCCGCCGGCGCCGTCGACTTCGATCGCGAACGGTGTGTTCGGAGGCTTGATGATGAGCATATGGGGCTCGAGCGGCATCGCAGGCCCGTCACCGATCGAGATCCGCCCCCGGCCGCTGACCGTGTAATGGATCGCCGGCGCGTCGATCGTCCCCATCTCGGCGCGATGGTCCGGGGGGATCAGCATTTCGGTGAGCGCGATGACATCGATCTCGAGCGCCCGCATGAGGCTGTCGAGGTCGGTGGCGGAGAGCTTCGAGGCAGAGCCGGCGATCAACGAATCGGTCCGCGCCCCCTGTCCGATTCCGGCCCGTGATTTGGCCGTGCTTTGCATAGCAACCTGCTTACGCGATCAAACTGTGAGTCCCCAGGTGAATCAGGCCCTCAGGGAATCTTCGCAAGGCGATTTTACCAAAGCACGCCAAGCCAGCCAAAGAAGGAACAGGGAATTCCTTTCCGCATTCTGCCTTCCGCGCGACCAGCTTGTTCCATCACGGTCGTCTACCGAGCGATCCGCGGTGCCATTGGCGGATACGGCTACGCCCATAACCTGGCGATGGCGGCGGTCGTTGCGGCATGGTCGCGTGACATCATCATTTCCCAAGCGGCGGATATCCTTGGATATAGATCCAGTCCGTCGACTGGGCCGGGATGTGGCAGGACTGGCAATCCGCCGTATAGTCGGTCGATGTCGTCTTCAGCGGGTTGCCGGCATCGAACCAGGACCAGCCCCAGCCGTCGCCCCAAAGTTTGTTGCCCGGAAATCTGCCCTTGCTGTCTTTCGTCATGACGAACCAGCCTGACAGCTTGTCCGCGTGGCTTACCGTTCCGGTCGTCATGTCTCCGGTCGCACCGCTGTAGACCTCCTTCACAAGCACCGCGCCATCGGGGAAATGCCCGTCGCGGCGAAAGGCTGCCGTGGTGCCGGGAGAGGCGTAGACCGTGTGGAACTCCTTCGCGCCCGGGTCCTGGTCGGCTGCCACGGCCCAGCTGCCCATGAATTCATAGGTAGTCCGGTAGTCGGTGGGGACACGAAGGTTGCCTGTCGCGTCGACAGCCCCTCCGGCCCATGGGTCTTCGGCCCAGGCTGCCACGACTGCGACGGTGCCGCAGGCCAAAGCAAGCAGAAATAGGGCGGAAGCAGCCCTGGCAGTCCTCATGGCCTCACCTCGGTTATCTGGTCATGCCGCGGCGACACGTCCATTGGCCGGTCGACGCCGTCGGTCGCGCGGATCTGCCAACAGGCTAGCGCGACACGATGGCGCCAAAGTCCGGATCACGTGTCCATTCGTCCAGGAGATCCGGCTGGCGGGGCGCGGCATGGCGGCGAAGGATTCCTGACCATCGGTGACGAGCCGGGGATCGGCGTCTCGCCGCGCCCCGGCGCGGCCGAGAAGTTCCCGTACCGGAAGAGACTTGGGTCAGCCGGTCACGTAACCGCCATCAACGATGATATCCGCACCGGTCAGGAAGGCGGCGGCGGGGGCGGCGAGGAACAGGGCGGTGCCCACCAGGTCCTCGGCCTCGCCCCAGCGCTTCAGGGCCGAGCGTGCGGCGATCCGCGCCGCCGCGTCCGGCTCCGACCACAACGGCTTCGTCATGTCGGTGCGGTGATAGCCGGGCGAGATGGCGTTGACTCGGATTCCCTCCGGCCCGAAGGCATGGGCCAGGTGCCGGGTCAGCCCGACCACGCCGGTCTTGCTGGCGCCATAGGCCGGGACGCTGGGATCGGCCAGGTAGCTCAGCATCGAGGCGAAGTTGATGATGCTGCCACGACTGGCCGCCAGATGCGGCCGCGCCGCCATCGAGAGGCGCATGACGCTGTTCAGGTTGACCTCGATCACCTCGAGATAGGTGACCTCGGTGAACTCCGCCTCCGGCCGGGCGATGCCGGCGGCGTTGACCAGGATGTCCAGCCCGGGCAGGGCGCCGACGAAGCCGATGATCACCGCCGGGTCGCGCACGTCCAGTGTGGCGAAGCGGATGCCGTCGTTGCGGGTGTCGGCCCGCGCCGCGGTGAGCTTGCCCTCGGAGCTGCCGGTGGCGACGACCTCGGCCCCGACATCGCGGAAGCCGCGGGCCACGGCCAGGCCGATGCCGCTGGACGCGCCGGACACCAGCACGCGTCGGCCGGCGAACAGGTCGGGCCGGAAGGTTGCGTTGAGGCCATCCAGGGGCCAGTGCGAGCGGCCCCTGGATGGCCACGCCCCTGCGGGGCTCGCCATGACGATGGGGGAAGGATTCCCTTCCTTCCTCTCACACCAGCTCGCGCAAAACGCGGACCACCATCTCGGCGGTCACCGGCATCTCTTCGTTGTGCATGATCTCGCCCGGGCGGCAGGCGCGCTCGGCGACGATCCGCAGCTTCGCCTCGGTGGCGTCGGTGATGCCGATGTCGCGCAGCCGGGTCGGCAGCCGCACCGCGGTGCAGAAGTCGCGCACCCGGCGGTATTCGTCCTCCGGCACCCCTTGCAGCTTGAGTTCGGCCAGCACGCCGATCGCGACCTTCTCGCCATGCAGATGGTGGTGCACCTCCTCCAGCTCCGACAGGCCGTGATGGATGGCGTGGGCGCCGGCGACGCCGCCCGATTCGAAGCCCAGGCCGCTCAGCAGGATGTTGGCCTCGATGATCCGCTCGAAGGCCGGGCCTGGCACCTTGGCGTCGCACTCCGCCAGGGCGGCGACGCCGAACTCGAACACGGTGTCGCGGCACAGCCGGGCGATCTCGTAGGCCAGTGGGACGCCGCGCACGCCGAGGCAGTTCAGGGCGCCGCTGCGGCGGCAGGCCTCTGCTTCGTAATACGTCGCCAGCGCGTCGCCGATGCCGGCGGCCAGGAAACGGGCCGGGGCCCTGGCGACGATCTCGGTGTCGACGATCACCAGGTCCGGGTTGCGCGGCAGGAAGTAGTCATGGTCGACCGACCCGTCGGGCTTGTAGACCACGGCCAGGGCGCTGCAGGGCGCGTCGGAGGCGGCGATGGTCGGCATCACCACGCAGGCGGCGCCGGCCTCATGCGCCGCCGCCTTGGCGGTGTCCAGCGCCTTGCCGCCGCCGACGCCGAGCACCACCCGGGCCCCGGCGGCACGGGCGGACGCGGCCACGGACGCGATCTCCTCCTTCGAGCATTCGCCGCCATGGCGGATCAGCTCGATGGCGAGATGACCGGCGCAGGCCTCGCGCAGCGGGCCGGCCAGCAGGTCATGCACGCCGCGGTCCAGCACGATGACGGCCCGGTCACCGAAGCCGGCCAGCTCCGGCCCCAGCCGGGCGATGATGCCGGGGCCCTGCAGGTAGCGGCCGGGAAAGCGGGCGCCGATGATCATGGTCGTCTCCTGTCCGGTCAGGCGCGCCGCGCCGTGGTGCCGCGCTCGATCAGCATCGCCGGCACCACCACCCGGTGCTCATGCGGCTCGGGCGGGGCGGCGGTGGCGGCGCGCAGGATCTTCAGCGACTCGTCGACCATGCGCGCGGCGTCATGGACGAAGGTGGTCAGGTCGTAGCCGGCATAGCCGGCGGCCGGGATGTCGTCGAAACCGGCGATCATGACGTCGTCCGGCACCTTCAGCCGCAGCTCCCGCCGCAGCGCGTCGATGGCGCCGATCGCCACCAGGTCGTTGGCGCAGAAGATCGCGTCCGGCCGGTCCGGCCCGGCGCACATCTGCAGCGCCGAGGCGTAGCCGCCCTCGTAGCGGAAATGGCCGCCCAGCACGGCAGGCTCCGGCAGCCCCAGCTCGCGCAGCCGGTCGCGGAAGCCGCCCAGCCGGTCCTGGTTGGCCGGGCTGTCGGCCGGGCCGGCGATGTAGCCGAAGCGGCGGGCGCCGCGGGCCGCGAACAGGTCCGCCGCCGCCCGCGCCGCGCCGGTGTTGTCGCAGCACACCGAGGACAGGAAGTCGTTCTGCGCCGGGGTGTTGAACGAGATCACCGGGATCCGGAACCGGGCCAGCGCCTCGGCCGTGTCCGGCCCCAGCACCGCGAGCGCGCTGACGATGGCGTCGACCCGGTAGCCGGCCAGGCGCGGGATCGCCGCGTCGAAGGAATGGCCGCTGTCGACATGCAGCAGCAGCACCTGCCAGCCGCCGGCCTGCAGCCGGCTGGTGAACCGCTCCAGCACCGTCGCGTAGAACGGGTTGTACATGCCGCCGATGACGATCGCGACCAGGTGCGAGCGCTGGGTCAGCATGATCCGCGGGATCATGCTGGGCCGGTAGTCCAGCTGCTCGGCCGCCGCCAGCACCTTGGCCCGCGTCTCCTCCGACACGCTGGCGCCGGGCTTGTAGGTGCGCGACACCGCCGATTGCGACACCCCCGCCAGCCGCGCCACGTCGGTGGAGGAGGCGTATTTCTTCGATCGCGTCATCCCGGCTCCATAGATACGACGTTTTCCGATTGACGGCGGAAGCGGTCGATGCATAGCTAGTCACACCTAGTGCATAGCTAGTCAACGCAAAAATATTTCAGGGAGAGACGATCATGAAGGATGGACGCATTCCGTTTTCCATGTCCCTGACCCGGCGCGGCGCGCTGAAGGGCGCCGCGGCGCTCGGCGTCGGCCTGGCCGCGCCTGCCGGCTTCGTCCGCCGCGGCTTCGCCGCCGACAAGCCGACGCTGGTGACGTCGATCCGGTCCCTTTCCAACCCCTATCACGCCGCCTGGAAGCAGGGCGCCGAGACCTACGCCAAGTCGGTCGGGCTCGAGCTGGTCACGCTGGTGACCGAGGGCGACAGCGAGAAGGGGCTGGCCGATATCCGCGCCATCCTGGCCAAGACCGGCGGCAACATGGTGCTGAACCTGGACCCGAACGATTCGGCCGACGCCACGCCGATCGTCGAGGCCTGCGCCGCCGCCAAGGTCTATGTCATGTCGCAGTGGAACAAGCCGGCCGACCTGCACCCCTGGGACCACAACCCGTACTACACCGCCTTCGTCACCTTCGACGGCGAGCGCTATGGCGGCGAGACGGCGGAGGCGCTGGTCAAGTCGATCGGCGGCAAGGGCGGCATCGTCGCCCTGGGCGGGATCATCTCCAACACCGTGGCAATCGCCCGCAAGGCCGGGCTGGACAAGGTGGTGGCGGCCCATCCCGACGTGAAGCTGCTCGACTTCCAGGTGGCCGACTGGCAGTCGACCAAGGCCTATGACGTGGTCGCCGCCTGGCTGACCCGGTTCGGCGACGAGATCAAGGGCATCTGGGCCGCCAATGACGACATGGCCGTCGGCGCGCTCGAGGCGCTGCGGGCCGAAGGGCTGGCCGGCAAGGTGCCGGTCACCGGCATCGACGGCATCAAGGCGGCGGTCGAGGGCGTGAAGTCCGGCGAGTTCGCGGCCACCGTCTCCTCCGACCCTTACTGGCAGGGCAGCATGGGCCTGGCCATCCCCTATGCCGCCTCGCTCGGCAAGTTCGACCCGGCCAAGGAGCCGAAAGAGCATCGCGAGTTCTACGGCCAGGGCATCGTGGTGACGAAGGACAACGTCGAGGCCTTCTACAAGTCGAACATCGAATCCGAGCCGAAGATCGACTATGGCGACCTGTGGGGCCGGGTCACCGGCCAGGTCCGCCCGGGCTGACGGGGGCCGCGTGTCCGTGCAGTCCCACACCGCACCGGCGGCGGCGCGTCCGCGCAGCGCCGCCGGCCGGGCGAAGCTGGAGCGGCGTCTGCGCCTGGCGGCGCCGCTGATCGTGCTGGTCGCGCTGTGCCTGCTGCTCGGCGTGGCCAACCCGAACTTCCTCAGCACCGGCAACTTCGTCCGGGTGGCCACCGCCGCCTCGATCCCGCTGGTGCTGACGCTCGGCGCCACCTTCATCATCCTGCTCGGCAGCATCGACCTGTCGATCGAGGGCATGATGGCGGTGGCGGCGATCGTGCTGACCCTGCTGGTGGCCAACGATAGCGGCGGCGGCTTCGACATCGGCCTGGCCGCCGTGCCGGTCGCCGTCGCCGCCGGCACGGCCATGGGGTTGTTCAACGGCGCGCTGCATGTCGGCCTCAGGATCCCGTCCTTCATGGCGACGATCGGCAGCTGGTTCATCGGCCTCGGCACCGCCACCATCCTGCTCGGCGGCGGCTCGGTCCGGATCCTCGACCCCGACATCCGGGCGCTGGCGCTGACACGGCTGGCCGGGATGCCGCTGTCGGTCTGGATCGCGCTGGCGGCGCTGGGCGTGGCCTGGGTGATCCAGACCCAGACCCGCTTCGGCCGCCACGTCTACGCCATCGGCGGCGGCGAGGATCTGGCGGCCCTGTCCGGCGTGCCGATCCGGCGCACCAAGGTCATCGCCTTCGCTTTGGCCGGCACCTTCTACGGCCTGGCCAGCGTGCTGGCGGCGGCGCAGTTGGGCCTGGCCAATGCCGAGATCGGCACCGGCCGGCTGTTCACCACGATCACCGCCGTGGTGGTCGGCGGCACCTCGCTGATGGGCGGGCAGGGCGGCGTGCTGAACGCGCTGATCGGCGTGCTGATCGTCGCCGTCCTGGCCAACGGCATGGTGCTGCTGGGCATCCCGCCCTATCTGCAGCAGGCCGCCCAGGGCCTGATGATCATCGTCGCGGTCGCGCTGTCGCTCGACCGGTCGCAGCTCCGCATCGTGAAGTGACGCCATGCTGCAGGCCATCGCCCTCCAGAAATCCTTCGGCAGCGTCCAGGCGCTGAAGGGCGTCGATGTCGAGATCCGGCCGCGCGAGGTGGTCGGGCTGGTCGGCGAGAACGGCGCCGGCAAGTCGACGCTGATGCGCATCCTGGCCGGGGTGCAGCAGCCCTCGGGCGGCGAGCTGCGCCGCGACGGCAACGCGCTGCACCTGGCCGATCCGCGCCAGGCCAATGCCCGCGGCATCGCCATGGTGTTCCAGGAGCAGTCGCTGCTGCTGAACCTGAGCGTAGCCGAAAACATCTTCCTGGGTCAGGAGCAGGACTTCATCCGCCTCGGCCTGATCGACTGGCGCCGGCTGAACGCCGCGGCGCGCCGGCAGCTGGAGAAGGTCGGGCTCGACATCGATCCCTCCACCCGGGCGCAGGATCTCAGCTTCGCCGCCCGGCAGATGGTCGAGCTGGCCAAGGCGCTGGCGCTGGAGGACCGGGTCGAGGGCGACCTGGTGATCCTCCTGGACGAGCCGACCTCGGTGCTGGAGCAGGCCGAGATCGACCTCCTGTTCGCCCGCGTCCGGGCGCTGAAGAGCCGGGCCAGCTTCGTCTTCGTCTCGCACCGGCTGGACGAGGTGCTGGCGATCAGCGACCGCATCTATGTGATGAAGGATGGCGGCGTGGTCGCCGAGATGCCGGCGGCCGAGGCCGACATCCCGACCCTGCACCGGATCATGGTCGGGCGCGAGGTCCATGCCGAATACTACCGGGAGTCGGAGCAGCGGCCGCCGCAGGACGAGATCGTGCTGCAGGCGAAGGGCCTGTGCTGCGAGGGCAAGTACCGCGACATCGACCTGACGCTCCGCCGCGGCGAGGTGCTGGGCATCGCCGGCGTCATCGGCTCGGGGCGGGAGGAGCTGGTGCGCAGCTTCTTCGGCTTCGTCCAGCCCACTTCCGGGACGCTGGAGGTCGGCGGCCAGGCGGTGCGCTTCGCCTCCCCGGCTGACGCGGTCGGCCACGGCATCGGCTTCATCCCCAGCGAGCGCCGGGTCGAGGGGCTGGTGATGATGCTGTCGGTGGCCGCCAACATGACCTTGGCGCGGCTGGAGGTGGCGGAAGGCCCGGTGGGGCTGAGCCGCGCCCGCGAGCGCGCCTTGGCGCAGGACTGGACGCAGAGGCTGGCGATCCGGGCATCCGGGCCGGATGCGGCCTGCCTGTCGCTGTCGGGCGGCACCCAGCAGAAGGTGGTGCTGGCCAAGTGGCTGACGGCGCAGTCGCGGATCCTGATCCTCGACCACCCGACCCGCGGCATCGATGTCGGCGCCAAGGAGGAGGTGTTCCGCCTGATCCGGTCGCTCTGCGCCGAGGGCGTGTCGGTGATCCTGATCGCCGACACGCTGGAGGAGACGATCGGCCTCAGCCACACCGTGCTGGCGATGCGCGACGGCGCCATCACCGCCCGGCTGACCGCCGAACCCGGCCGCAAGCCGGCCCAGGTCGATCTGATCGGACACATGGTATGAGCGTGGTGGGACAGAGGCTGGGCGGCCGCAAGCCCAAGCCAAACGAGTCCCCCCTCCCCTTGCGGGAGGGGGGTAGGGGGAGGGGATTTTATCCGCCCGAGCCGGCCCGGAGTCTGACGGATCGGAACGCCCGGCACGGTGGATCCCTGGCTCATGCACGCGCGGAGCTTGTCCTCGACAACCCCCTCCCCCTAACCCCCTCCCGCAAGGGGAGGGGGGACAAGAAAGAAGCGGAAGAAGCAACGCGTTTTTCTTCACGTCAGGCGGAGACCACGCCATGACCCGCCTGCTCGATCCCGCGTCCCTGCGCAGCGCGGCGCCGGCGCTGTTCCTGCTGCTGCTGGTGGTGGCGATCGCCATCGCCGCGCCGGGCTTCGGGTCGCCCGACACGCTGCTGGTGATCCTGGCCGACACCACCACCCTGTTCACCCTGGCGGCGGGCGTGACCTTCGTCATCCTGCTCGGCAGCATCGACCTCTCGATCCCGTCGGTGTGCTCGCTCTCCACCGTCATCGTGGCGCTGCTGCTGCCGCGGATCGGCATCGGCGCCTTCGCCGTGGCCCTGGCGGCGGGCGCCATCGCCGGGCTGGTCAGCGGCTTCGTCCATGTCCGGCTGCGGGTGCCGTCCTTCATCGCCACTTTGGCCACCGGCGGCGTGGTCGGCGGCGTCGCGCTCTACATCTCCGACGCCCGCAACATCGCCATCGCCGCCGACACGCGCGACCTGCTGGACTGGATCACCGACAGCACCGCCGGGGTGCCGAACATCATCGGCATCGGCATGGTCGCTCTGGCGATCGGTGTCTACCTGCAGCGCTACAGCCGCTTCGGCCGCTACAGCCTGGCGATCGGGGCGGGGGAGCCGGCGGCCTGGGCGGCCGGCATCCGCGTCAACCGGCACAAGATCCTGGCCTTCGTCCTGTCCGGCGCCTTCGCCGCCCTGGCCGGCATCCTGCTGTCGGCGCGGCTGGCCAGCGGGTCGCCCACCGTCGCCAACCAGCTGCTGCTGCCGGCGATCTCGGCGGTGCTGGTCGGCGGCACCGCCATCACCGGCGGCATCGGCGGCATCGGCCGCACCCTGGTGGGGGCGCTGACCGTCTCGGTCGTCCGCATCGGCATGACCTTCCTCGGCGTCAACATCTTCGCCCAGCAGATGGTGTTCGGCGCCGTCCTCATCCTTGCCGTGGCGATCACGCTCGATCGCGGCAAGATCCTGATCGCGAAGTAGGCCCCGGGGAGGGGCGGGGGAGCAGCCATGGATCTCGGACTGGGCGGCAAGGTCGCCGTGATCACCGGCGCCAGCGTCGGCATCGGCCTCGCGGTGGCCGACGGGCTGGCGGCGGAAGGCGCCCATATCGTGCTGGCGGCGCGCCAGGCCGAAAGGCTGGAGGCCGAGGCCAAGGCGCTGGCGGAGCGGCACGGCGTGCGAACTTTGGCGGTGGCCTGCGACGTCGCCACCAGCGCCGGCACGGATGCGCTGATCGCGGCGGCGGAAACGGAATTCGGCGGCGCCGACATCCTGATCAACAATGCCGGCACCGGGTCGAACGAGACGATCCTGGAGGCGCCGGACGAGAAGTGGCAGGCCTATTGGGACCTGCATGTCATGGCGGCGGTGCGGCTGGCGCGTGGCCTGGTGCCAGGCATGAAGCGGCGCGGCGGCGGCGTGATCCTGCACAACGCCTCGATCTGCGCGGTGCAGCCCTTGTGGTACGAGCCGATCTACAACGTCACCAAATCGGCGCTGATGATGTTCTCCAAGACCCTCGCCACCGAGGTGGTGAAGGACAATATCCGGGTGAACTGCGTCAACCCCGGCCTGATCCTGACGCCGGACTGGATCAAGACCGCCAAGCAGCTGACCGCCGACAGCGGCGGCAATTGGGAAGGCTACCTGCAGGGCGTGGCCGACGAGCATGCGGCGATCAAGCGCTTCGGCACGCCCGAGGAGCTCGCGCATTTCTTCGTCTTCCTGTGCTCGGACAAGGCCAGCTACAGCGTCGGGTCGACCTATTTCGTCGATGGCGGGATGCTGAAGACGCTGTAGTCGGCGGGGGCGGAGATGGGTGTCAGGAACTATCTGATCGAAGGCGTATCCGGCACGGGCAAGACCTCGGTCTGCGACGAGCTGCAGCGGCGCGGCCACCATGCGATCCATGGCGACCGGGAGCTGTCGTATCAGGGCGATCCGGATACCGGCGAACGGCTGGCCGGCTTCGCCCATGAGCATCACATCTGGGACGTCGACAAGGTCAGGGCCCTGGCGGCCGACCGAACCCACGCGATGTCGTTCTTCTGCGGCGGCTCCCGGAATTTTTCCCGCTTCATCCATCTGTTCGATGGGGTCTTCGTGCTCGAGGTCGATCTCGGCACGCTGAACCGGCGGCTGGCCGCGAGGCCGGAAGACGAGTTCGGCGGACGCGCGGTCGAACGGGAGTTCGTCGCGCGCCTCCACGCCACGAAGGAAGACCTGCCGAAGGGGGGCGTCGTCATCGACGCCACGGCACCGGTCGCGCGCGTCGTCGACGCGATCCTGAGCCGATGCAGGTAATGCAGGTATCGGCGGTGGGACGTTGAGTTCGCTTCAGGAACCCCAGCCGCCTGAGGAGCTTGCAAGGGGCTGGTCTTCCCCACCGTCATGGCGAGGAGCGGAGCGACGAAGCAATCCAGGGGCCACGTCAAATGGCCCTGGATTGCTTCGCTGCGCTCGCAATGACGGAGAAGGAAAGCCTCAGTCGTACAGGCTGGGCAGCCGGTACGCCTCGATCGCCGAGCGGCCGAAGATCTGGGTCTGCTCGGCCTCGGTCAGGGGCTCCAGGCAGGACCGTAGCGCCCGGACCACTTGGCCGTAGCTGCCGGCGATCAGGCAGACCGGCCAGTCGGTGCCGAACATGCAGCGATTGACACCGAAGATGCGCAGCGCCTCGGCGACATAGGGTTTCAGGTCCTCCGGCGACCAGCGCTCCCAGTCGGCCTCGGTGATCATGCCCGACAGCTTGCACCAGACATGGTCGCGGTGCTGGGCGAAGCCGCGCATCAGTGCCGCCCAGGGCTCGAAGCCGCCGCCCTTGATGTCCGGCTTGGCGATGTGGTCGAGGACGAAGCGCAGATCCGGGAAATCCGCCACCGTGCGCAGCGCCGCCGGCAGATGCGGCAGCTTCGGCACCAGGTCGTAGACCAGCCCGGCATCGGCCACCGCGCGCAGGCCGCGGCGGACATCGTCGCGCAGCAGCCAGTTCGGATCCGCCTCCTCATGGATCAGGTGGCGGATGCCGACCAGCCAGCGCCCCTCCGGCGCCGCCTTCAGTTCGGCCAGGGTGTCGCCGACCTTCGGATCGGTCAGGTCGACCCAGCCGACCACCCCGGCGACGAAGTCGGTCGCCGCGGCGGCGCGGAGGAAGTCCCGGGTCTCGCCCAGGTCATTCCAGGTCTGCACCAGCACGGTGCCGGTGACGCTGTGGCATTGCAGCGCCGGCCGCAAATCGTCGGGCGCGAACACCCGGCGGATCGGGGCGAAGGGGCCGCTCAGCCAGCCATAGTCGCCCTTGTCCGGGTCCCAGAAATGCTGGTGCGCGTCGATGATGATCGGCGTGGCCATGGCCGGGCTCCGCTCACCAGCGCTGATGCACGAAGGGCTTGATGTCCTGGTCGTAGATGGCGCGCAGCTCCGCCATCGCGGCCGGCGGCAGCGCGGGCAGGGCGGTGGCCTCGGCGTTCGACCGGGCCTGGGCCCCGTTGCGGGCGCCGGGGATGGCGACCGTGACGGCGTCGAACATCAGGATCCAGCGCAGCGCGAACTTGGCCATGGTGGTGTCGCCGCCGACCAGCGGCCGCACCCGCTCCACCGCCGCCAGACCCTTGTCGTAGGGCACGCCGGAGAAGGTCTCGCCGACGTCGAAGGCCTCGCCGTTGCGGTTGAACTGGCGGTGATCGGTGGATTCGAACTTGGTGTCGGCGCGGAACTTGCCGGAGAGGAGGCCGCTGGCCAGCGGCACCCGGGCGATGATCGCGACCTGCTTCTCCTGCGCCAGGGCGAACAGCCGCTCGGCCGGGCGCTGGCGGAAGATGTTGAAGATGATCTGGATGCTCTGCACGCCCGGATACTCGATCGCCTTCAGCGCCTCCTCGACCCGCTCGACGCTGACGCCGTAGTTGCGGATCTTGCCCTGCTCGACCAGCCGGTCCAGCGACCCGAACACCTCGGGGTGGTAGTACAGGTCGGTCGGCGGGCAGTGCAGCTGCACCAGGTCCAGCGTGTCGACCTGCAGGTTCTTCAGGCTGCGGTCGATGAAGCCGGACATGGTCTCCAGGCTGTAGCCCGCGACCTCCTGCTTCGGCAGGCGGCGGCCGGTCTTGGTGGCGACGAAGGGGCGGTCGCCGCCGCGCTCCTTCAGCACCCGGGCGATCAGCTGCTCCGACCTTCCGTCGCCATAGACATCGGCGGTGTCGAGGAAGGTGACGCCGGCATCCAGCGTCTCGTGCAGCGCCGCCAGCGCGTCGGCATCGTCGACATGGCCCCAGCTGGCGCCGATGGCCCAGGCGCCGAAGCCGATCTCGCTGACCTTGCGGCCGGTCCGTCCGAAGTCCCTGCTGCGCATCCTCGCCTTCCTCTCTGCCGGGTCCGTTGCCTTGATTCGATCAGGTCGCAGGGTTATCATACAACCGTCCATGCCCTGGCAAGTGCGATCTCGGGACCAGCCAGCGGAAGGCGCCTGCTGATGCCAGCTCGTGTCGATAGCCGTCACAGTCACCGTCATGGCGAGGCGCATAGCGCCGTGGCCATCCAGGGGCCGTGCGAGCTGCCCTGGATGGCCACGCCCCTGCGGGGCTCGCCATGACGGTCTTGGGGTGTGGTCAGAGTCTCTCTGCGGGACCGGCATAGGTCTGCCTATCCGTCCACCGATCGCCGCGCTTGACAGATCGGACAAATCAGGTCGTATGGTTGTATGATAACCATGTAATCAACAGAGGCTTTCCGGGAGGCTTCGCGCAATGACGACATTCTCCAGAGGACATCTCCTTCTCGCCCTGGCCGCCTGTGCGCTGGCCGGGCCGGCCATGGCCGAGGACACGGTCAAGATCGGCGTGGTGGCGGCGGAATCCGGCTCCTTCGTCTCGGCCGGCCACACCCTGCCGGCCGGCGTCAGCCTGGCGGTGAAGGAGATCAACGATGCCGGCGGCGTGAAGGTCGGCGACAAGACCTACAAGATCGAGTTGGTGCGCCGCGATGACCGCACCGATATCGGCACCGCCGTGGCGGCGACGCAGGAGCTGGTGCGCGATGTCGGGGTGAAGGCGATCTTCGGGTCGGAATCGCACGACTTCACCCTGGCCATGGCCAAGATCACCCAGCCGGCCAAGATCCTGCACTTCGCCGGCAACAGCACGCTCGACACCGTGCTGACCGACGCCTCGGTCGCCCCGGGCGGCGAGGACCACTACCTGTTCCAGTCCGAGCCGCGCGAGTTCCAGCGCAGCGGCAGCACCGCCCGCGGCGTGCTCAGCCTGCTGCAGCCGCTGGTCGACCATCCGATCAAGAAGTCGGTGATCATCGCCGGCAACGACGCCACCGGGCAGTTCCTGTCTTCCTACTACATCAAGGCGCTGAAGGCGGAGGGGCAGGAGGTGCCGGACATCATCTTCTACCCGCCCGACACCACCGACTTCTCGCCGATCCTGACGCGGGCCAAGAGCCTGAATCCGGATGTGGTGCACTTCTGGTACAACGGCGACTCGACGCTGACGGCGCTGCCGCAGGCGCTGGAGCTGGCGGTGGCCCCGAGCTACTTCCTGTTCGGCGTCGACCCGGGCATCTGGAAGGAGCGGGGCCTGTCGGCCGATGTGCCGGTGGCGATGAGCTGCGTGCCGGTGTGCTGGGGCGAATCCTCCAACGCCAAGGCCAAGGCCTATTTCGACGCCTATTTCGCGGCCGGCGCGCCGAAGGGCGTCACCTCCTCGGTCTCGCTGCTCTACTATGACTACGTCCACATGCTGGCGGAGGCCTGGACCAAGGCCGGCAGCTTCGACCCGGACAAGACGGTCGAGGCGCTGCTGACCCTGCGCCACAAGGGCGTGGTGTCGGATGACCTCGCCTTCAACGCCCACCACCAGGTGACGCACGCCACCGAGGTCTGCGTCGCCGACCCGGAGGGCAAGATCTCCTGCGCCATGCAGCAGCCGCCGGCCGACGCGCCGATGTGACGTCGCCCGACCCCGGCGGCGCCCCTGTGCCGCCGGCCCCGGCCTGCCGGAGGGTTCCTCCACCCTCCCCGACGCCTTCCGGCAGGCCGGCCCTCTCCTCGCCACGGGACCCGCCTTGGACATCCTCCTGCAGCAGATCCTGAACGGGCTGTCGATCGCCAGCGTGATCACGCTGATCGCGGTCGGCGTCACCCTGATCTTCGGCCTGACCGGCATCATCAACTTCGCCCATGGCGAGTTCCTGATGGTCGGCAGCATCGTCACCTGGCTGGCGGTCGGCGCCGGCTGGGGCTTCCCGCTGGCGCTGGTCGCCGGCGTCGCCACCGTCGCGCTGCTCGGCCTGGTGCTGGAGCGCGGGCTGTTCCGCTTCACCCTCGACCGGCCGACCAACGGCTTCATCGTGTCGCTGGGGCTGATCGTGGTGCTGCAGCACATCGTCATCCTGTTCTGGAACGCCAACCAGAAGAGCATCCCGCGGCCTTTGAACACGATCTGGGACGTCGGAGGCGTGCGCATCGCCGCGGTGCGGGTGATGGTGATCGCGGTGACCGCCGCGGTGGTGGCGCTGACCTTCTTCATGATCACCCGCAGCCGCTACGGAAGGGCGCTGCGCGCCAGCGTCGAGGACCGCGACACCGCGGCGCTGATGGGCATCCCGGTGCGGCGCTACATCACCGGCGTCTTCGTCTTCGGCAGCGCCCTCGCGGGCCTCGGCGGCGGCCTGCTGATCGCGCTGTTCCCGATCACCCCCTTCACCGGCGGCACCATCGTGATGAAGGGCTTCGCCGTGGCGCTGATCGGCGGCCTGGGCAACCTCACCGGCGCCGTGGTTGCCGGGCTGATCCTCGGCCTGGTCGAGGGCTTCAGCGCCGGCTACGGCCTGTCGGAATGGACCGACGCCTATTCCTTCGCCCTGATGATCATCGTGCTCCTGGTCCGGCCGCACGGCCTGTTCGGCGGCACCTCCGGCCCCCGAGTGACATGACGAATTCCCGATCGCCCCTCAGGGGACTGGTGCTGGCGCTGGTCCTGTTCGCGCTGCTGGCGCTGGTGCCGGCGCTGGGGCCCAGCAACCGGCTCCTGTCGCTGGCCATCACCGCCGGCATCAACATCGTGGCGCTGTACGGCCTGTCGGTGCTGTTCGGCCAGACCGGCATCCTGTCGATGGGCCATGCCGCGCTGGTCGGCGTCGGCGCCTACACCGCCGCCATCCTGGCCCGCGACCTCGGCCTCGACTTCTGGGTGGCGCTGCCCTGCGCCGCGGCGACCACGGCGCTGCTGGCGGCGGTGGTGGGTTTCCCGTCTCTCCGGGTCAGCGGCCACCACTTCGTGATCCTGACCTTCGCCTTCGGCCAACTGCTGACCATCGTCCTGACCAATGGCGGCGACTTCACCGGCCGGGCCACCGGGCTGGATCTCGGGCAGCCGGTGCAGCTGTTCGGCCTGGGCCTCGACCCGCTGCCGCAATTCTACCTGCTGACCCTCGGCTTCGTGGCGCTGGCCGCCATCGCCAGCTGGGCCATCGTCCATTCCCGCTACGGCCGCACGCTGCGGGCGATCCGCGAGAACGAGAAGCTGGCCGCCTCGCTCGGCATCAATGTCGGGCGGCACAAGATCGGCGCCTTCGTCGTCAGCGGCATCTTCGCCGGCATCTCCGGCGTGCTGCTGGCCTATTTCCTGCGCCACATCTCGCCCAGCCAGTTCGCCTCCTTCCCCAGCATCTATCTCGCTCTGATGGTGATGATCGGCGGCGCCCGGCTGCTGCTCGGGCCGCTGGCCGGCGGCATCCTGGTGGCCTTCCTGCCGGAGCTGTTCGCGCTCGACCCGGTGCAGTCCCGCATTCTCTACGGCATCTGCCTGATCGCGGTGATCCTCTTGCTGCCCAACGGCGTGATCGGCGGGCTGCTCGACCTGTGGCGCCGGCTGGTGCCGCAGCGCGACCCGGCCGAGCGGCCGGCTTCCAGCAGCCCGGCCCGCGCCGGGCGGGAGGGTTGAGGCATGGGCGCGATCGAGATCCGCGGCCTGCGCAAGCAGTTCGGCGGCGTCACCGCTTTGGCCGGGGTCGACCTGACCATCGTCGAGGGCGAGATCCTCGGCATCGTCGGCCCGAACGGGTCGGGCAAGACGACGCTGTTCAACGTCATCACCGGCGTGCACAAGCCGACCGCGGGCCACGTGACCTGGCGCGGCCGCGACATGACCGGCGTGCCGGCCCATGCCGTGTCGCATGCCGGCATCGCCCACACCTTCCAGCAGGCCATGGCCTTCCCCGGCCTCAGCGTGTTCGAGAACGTGCAGATCGCCGCCGAGCATTGCCGGTCGGCAGGGGCGTTTCCGTGGCCGACGCCGGACGACCTGATCGGCTTCGTCGGCCTGCAGGCGCTGCGGCACGAGACCGCCGGCATCCTGCCCTTCGGCAGCCTGCGCCTGCTCGGCATCGCCCTGGCGCTGGCGTCGCGGCCGGCGCTGCTGCTGCTGGACGAGCCGGCGGCCGGGCTGAACGACAAGGAGACGACGGCGCTGGTCGATCTGGTGCGGCAACTGCCCGGCCACGGCATCAGCGTCTGCGTCATCGACCACGATATGAGCCTGATGCAGCGCCTGTGCCGCCGCCTGGTGGTGCTGGATTTCGGCAGCAAGATCGCCGACGGGCCGACCGCCGAGGTGCTGGCCGACCCCAAGGTGCTCGAAGTGTATCTGGGAGGCGCGCTGTGACGCTGCTCGAGGTTTCCGGCGTCACCACCGGCTACGGCCCGACCACGGTCAACCGCAACGTCTCGCTGGCGCTGGGCCAGGGCGAGATCGCCACCATCCTCGGCCCCAACGGCGCCGGCAAGACCACGCTGCTGCGCATGATCGCCGGGCTGGTGAAGCCGCGCGGCGGCAGCGTCGTCTTCGACGGCCGCGACGTCACCGGCCAGCCGCCCGACGCCATGGCCAAGCAAGGCGTCGTGCTGGTGCCGGAGGGGCGACGCATCTTCGCCGACATGAGCGTGGAGGAGAATCTGCGCCTCGGCGCCTATGCCCGGCGCGACCAGGCGGCGGTCGACGCCGATGTCAGGCTGATGGAGGAATTCTTCCCGATCCTCGCCGCCAAGCGGCGGGACAAGGGCGGGTCGCTCAGCGGCGGGCAGCAGCAGATGCTGGCGATCGCCCGCGGCCTGATGGCGCGGCCGCGCGTGCTGCTGCTGGACGAGCCGTCGCTGGGCCTGTCGCCATTGATGGTGAAGGAGATCAAGGCCATCATCCTGGCGATCGGCGAGCGGTTCGGGGCCTCGATCCTGCTGGTCGAGCAGAATGCGGGGCTTGCGCTCGGCGTGGCCACGCATGGATATCTGATGCAGCAGGGCCGCGTCGTCGCCTCGGGGCCGATCGCCGAGCTGAGGAACGCGGATCTGATGCGGGACCTCTATCTCGGCGGGGCGCCGGCGGCGGCCCCCGCCTGAGTTTCCCGCCGCCGGTTCAACGGCGCTCGGCGAGAGCGGCCTTCCGAGGCCGGCGCGGAGCAGCCGTCGCCCGGGCCCGGGCGGGCAGGGCGGTGTCGTCCGGGGGCAGGCCGACGCGCTCGGCCGCGCCGTTCAGATGTGCCTGCATCGCCCATTGTGCCTCGACCCCGTCCTGCGCCTCGATCGCCGCCAGGATGCGGCCGTGCTCGCTCAAGGTCGCCTGGGCCATGTCCTCCGACGGGTGCTGGTCGCCGGCCGCCAGGATGCTCTCGCGCACCCGTTCGGCGACGAAGCCGATGAACTGCACCAGGTAGTCGTTGCGGGTCGCCGCGGCGATGGCGCGGTGGAAGTCCAGGTCGGCGTCTAGCCAGGCGACGCTGCCATAGGGGGAGGCGGTCATCGTCGCCAGCGCCCGGCGCATGGTCTCGAAGTCCTTGGCCGTGCGCCGATCGGCGGCCAGGGATACCGCGCGCACCTCCAGCGCGCCGCGCAGCTCGAACAGGCTGCGAAAGGCGTCGCCATCCTGCGGCGCGGCATGGTCGATCTTCAGCACGGTCGATTTCGGCGCCTCGGAGACGAAGGCGCCGCGGCCCTGCTGCGACCAGACCAGCCCTTCCGACCCCAGCCGGGCGATCGCCTCGCGCACCACGTTGCGGCTGACCCCGAAGGTCTCCGCCAGCGCCTGCACGGTCGGCAGCTGGTCGCCCGGCTTCAGCCGGCCGCGGGCGATCTCGCGCGAGATCGAGCTGGCGACCAGCGTCGGCAGGTGCGGTCCGCGGCTGACCTTGTCGAGCTTCAGCGTCATGGTGCCATCCGTTCTAGACCACCGGGTCTTCCGGGAGAATACGCCCGTTGCTGAGAATGCGCGTGGGGTCCAGCGCCAGCTTCAGCCGGGTGGCCAGGTCCAGCGACACGGGGTCGATCCGCTCCAGGAAGGCGTGCTGCTTCACCCGGCCGATGCCGTGCTCGGCGCTGATGCTGCCGCCCAGCCGGTCGACCACGTCGAAGATCAGCTCCTCGGCGCTGTGGAACAGGGTTTCCATCGCCGCCGGGTCCTGGCCCCGCGGCGGGATGACGTTGAAATGGACATTGCCGTCGCCGACATGGCCATAGGCCAGCGGCATGGCCTCCGGATGCTTCGCGCGCACCGCCGCCAGCGCCCGGGCGATGAAGCCGGCGATGTCCGAGATCGGCACCGACACGTCGGTGCGCAGGTAGCGGCCGCCGCGGCCCTGGGATTCGACCATGGTCTCGCGGTACAGCCACAGCCGCTCGCCCTGGGCGCGGCTGGAGGCGAGGACGCCGTCGCGGACGATGTCGTCGGCGCCGCCCAGGAAGCTCTCCATCAGCCCACGCAGGTCGACTGCGCCGCCGGCCGAGGCCTCGATCAGCACATAGGCAGGGTAGGGCTCCGACAGCGGATCGGGCAGGTCCGGCCGGGCGCGCAAGGTCACCTCGATGCCGTCGCGCAGGATCAGCTCGAAGGCGGTCAGCAGGTCGCTGCAGGCCCGCCGGGCGCGGGCATACAGCTCCATCGCGTCCTCGACCGAGGCCAGGCCGACCAGCGCGGTCTCGACCTGGGTCGGCTTCGGGAACAGCTTGAAGGCGATGGCGGTGACGATGCCCAGCGTGCCTTCGGCGCCGATGAACAGCTGCTTCAGGTCATAGCCGCGATTGTCCTTGCGCAGCACCTTCAGCCCGTTCCAGACGCGGCCGTCGGGCAGCACCACCTCCAGCCCCAGCACCAGGTCCCGGGTCATGCCGTAGCGCAGCACGTTGAAGCCGCCGGCATTGGTCGAGACGTTGCCGCCGACCCGGCAGCTGCCCTGCGCCCCGAAGGTGATCGGCAGCAGGCAGTCGACCGCGTCGGCCGCTTTCTTCGCCTCCTCCAGGATGCAGCCGGCCTCGACCACCATGGCGAAGTCGATCGGGCTGATCCGGCGCACCGCGGTCATCCGCTCCAGGCTGACCACGACCTCGCCTTCCGGCGCCGGCACCGCGGCCCCGACCAGACCGGTCAGACCGCCCTGCGGCACCACCCGCAGCCCCGCCTGCCAGCAATGGCGCATGATGGTCGAGACCTCCTCGACCGTGCGCGGCCGGGCCACCGCCAGCGGCCGGCCGACATGGTCGCCGGTGACGTCGCGGCCGTAGCGCGCCATCTCCTCCTCCCCGGTCAGCAGGGCGTCGCCGGGCAGGACGGCCCGCAGCGCAGCGATCGCGTCGGCGTGCGTCTGGGAGAGGGATGTGGTCAATTGCGGTCCCTGATCTTGTGGGCTGGACAAGAAACACTGTCGTCCTGTTATCATACAAGTGAACGCAGCCATCAAGCCGTGATTACGCCTTATGATGGCCGCCAGGTGCCGGCACAGCCTGGCGCCGAACGCTGAACCCATGCCTGGAGATGACCTGATGAGCCGCTTTCAGATGATGCACACGATGATCCGTGTGTTCGACCTGGAGAAGTCGATCGCCTTCTACACCGGCCTGCTTGGCATGGAACTGCTGCGCCGCGAGGATTTCCCGGAAGGGCGCTTCACCCTGGCCTTTGTCGGCTATGGTCCGGAAGACAGCAGCACGGTGGTGGAGCTGACCCACAACTGGGACCAGGCGACGCCCTACGAGATCGGCACCGGCTTCGGCCACCTGGCGCTCGGCGTGCGCGACATCTACGGCGTCTGCGCAGCGCTGGAGGAGGCGGGCGCGAGGATCCCGCGCAAGCCCGGCCCGATGAAGCACGGCACCACCCATATCGCCTTCATCGAGGATCCCGATGGCTACAAGATCGAGCTGATCGATCTCGACACCCGAGGGTAGCCGGTCGTCCTTTCATCTCCCCGCCATGCGGAAAGGCCGCCGGCTCTCCGCCGGCGGCTTCCACTGGGCCCCGATCAGCCGATCCTAGCGGCCCCGCCCTCCGCCATGACCCCCGCCACGACCGTGATCGCCATGGTCATGGCCGGCGGCTGCCCGGGCGCTGTCGTGATTGTCGCCGTTCTCGCCGTGTTCGAAGGACGCCATGGCATCGCTCTCGGAATCGGAGGAGAGCGTCTGCGCCGTCTGCAGCGGGAACTGGTCGTGCTCGGATTGCAGCCCGGTGCGGGCGAAGGCCGGCCCGGCGGCGGCGAGGCCCAGGGCGAGCAGGGCCGCGACCCCCGCGGGGCGGGGATGCTTCAGCAGGGACATGATCGATCCTCTCGACGGGATCCGGACGGCCCTCCGGGCATGCCGGATCGCTGCGTGACGTGATGCGTGTCTGAGTGCTGCGGATCGGGCGGCGATGGGGCTGAGCCCTCTGCACCGGGAGCGGTGGCGCCGGGCGATTCCGCATCGCAACATCTAGTCACGATCGATCGGAAGTGGAATTGGTCTTACGGAAAGTTAATAAAGAATTCAGGATATAGAATATTAGGAGCAGTTCTTTTCTTTCTGACGCTGCGGCATCCTGTCCTTGTTGCCGCTTCGCTCATTGAATCTTTCGCTTCCGACAAAATCTCCAGGGGGCGGCGCCGGGCTCGTTCCGGTGCCGTGTCTCGTGGGGATCCCTGCCGATGGCGGAGCTGAACTGGGGCGTCTTCGACCTCAATTTGCTGGTCGTGTTCGACGCGGTGATGAACGAGCGCAGCGTGACCCGCGCGGGCGCCCGCATCGGCCTGAGCCAGCCGGCGATGAGCCATGCCCTGGCGCGGCTGCGCCATCTGCTGAAGGACGAGCTGTTCATCCGCAGCCCGCACGGCATGATGCCGACCGCCCGGGCCGAGGAGATCGCGGCCCCGGTCCGCCGCGCGCTGGGCGACCTGCAGCAGTCGCTGCACGCCCCCGCCTTCGACCCCGCGGCGGCGACGAACAGCTTCCGCATCGCGGTCGACACCTACAGCGCGATGGTGCTGGCGCCGGCAGTCGTGGCCCGCTGCGCCGCGCTGGCGCCCGGCATGGTGCTCGACATCCGCGCCAGCGGCATGCTGAACGTGCCGGAGCGGCTCGACCGCGGCGATCTCGACCTGGCGATCGGCGCCGCAGAGCCGGACGGCGAGCGCTTCGCCCGGCACCGCCTGCTGCGCGACGATTTCGTTGCCCTGCTGGGCCGTGGCCTGGCCGGCGCCGGCCGGGCGCTGGCCGCCGGCGATTTCGCGGCGCTGCCGCATGTCGAGGTCTCGTCCCTGTCGGAGGAGCTGGACTTCCTGGACCGCACCCTGGCCGGACTCGGCCTGAAGCGCCGGATCGCGCTGCGCGTCCCGCTGCTGTCGGCCGGGCCGGTGCTGGCCGGGGCGCCGATGGTGGCGGTGCTGCGCCGCCACCTGGCCGAGCGCCTGGCGCGGGACCATGGGCTGGAGGTCCGGCCGCTGCCCCTGGCCTCGCCGCGGGTCGAGATCGCCATGCACTGGCAACGCCGGGTCGACGGGCTGGCTGCCCATCACTGGCTGCGGCAACTCGTGGCGGGGGTGGCGCAGGCGCTATGACCCGCTTTGCCCATTCGCACGCTGCATGGCGCCGTGAAGAGGTTGCATTGGCGGCCCCGGTCCCGGCCCCCCACCTGACCCGGCATCGATCCGCGGACCTGTCCCGGCCTGTCACGGCCGGCGATCGGGGGCATGCATCGGATCGGCCAGGTGATCGGGAGGAGACGTCGCGCGCGGGCGCCMCGGCCGGAGGGCCGCCGGCSCCCGCGCCGGTCCCGCCCGCACCAGTCCCGATTGTCCTGTCGATTGTCCCGCTGGAGAGCCGCAGATGCCCGTGATCGCCCGCCGGACGATGCTTCGGATCGGTGCCCCCGTCGCCCTCGTCGCGATCTGCGCCGCCGTGCTGGTGGGGCGCGAGCTGCGCGGCAGCGCCGCCGCGGCCGCGCCCCAGGCCGCACCGCCGCCGGCCGTGCCGGTCGAGGCGGCGGCGGCCCGGCGCGGCGACGTGCCGGTCTACCTGACCGGCCTCGGCACCGTGCAGGCGCTGAACACGGTGACGGTGAAGAGCCGGGTCGACGGCCAGCTGCAGACCGTCGCCTACAAGGAAGGCCAGCACGTCACCGCCGGCCAGACCCTGGCGCAGATCGACCCGCGGCCGTTCCAGGCGGCGCTGGACCAGGCCAAGGCGACCAAGGCCAAGGACGAGGCGCAACTGGCCAACGCCCAGCTGGACCTGACGCGCTTCCAGAACCTGAAGCAGTACGCGACGGCGCAGAGCGTCGACACCCAGAAGGCGCTGATCGCGCAGATCCAGGCGCAGATCGAGGGCGACCAGGCGGCGATCGACAACGCCGCCACCCAGCTCAGCTACACCACCATCACCTCGCCGCTGAACGGCCGTACCGGCATCCGGCTGGTGGACCAGGGCAACATCGTCCACGCCACCGACGCCGGGGGGCTGGTGGTCATCACCCAGCTGCACCCGATCACGGTGATCTTCACCCTGCCGGAGGAGGACCTGCCGCAGATTTCGGCGCAGATGGCCAAGGGACCGATGACGGTCTTCGCCGACACCCGCGGCGACGACAAGCCGCTGGACCAGGGCACGCTGGAGCTGGTCGACAACCAGATCGACCAGGCCACCGGCACCATCCGGCTGAAGGCGACCTTCCCGAACAAGGCCGACCAGCTGTGGCCGGGCCAGTTCGTCGATGTCCGGCTGCTGCTGCGCACCGAGCAGAACGTGGTCACCGTGCCCTCCGCCGCGATCCAGCGCGGGCCCGACGGCCTCTATGTCTATGCGGTCAAGCCGGACGGCACGGCCGAGGTTCGCCCGGTCGGCGTCGGCCAGATCACCGACGGCGCGGCCGTGATCGAATCCGGCCTTGAGGCCGGCGACAGCATCGTCACCGCCGGCCAGTACCGGCTGCAGCCCGGCACCCGGGTGCAGGTCCGCGAGGCCGCCGCCACCCCCGCCGCCAAGCAGCCGAACGCCTGATCATGAGCATCTCGGCCCCCTTCATCCGCAAGCCGATCGCCACCTCGCTCATCATGGCCGGGGTGCTGCTGGTCGGTCTGGTCGCCTATCCGCTGCTGCCGGTGGCGCCGCTGCCGCAGGTCGATTTCCCGACCATCCAGGTCTCGGCCCAGCTGCCCGGTGCCGACCCCACCACCATGGCCTCATCGGTCACGGCGCCCTTGGAGCGGCAATTCGCCGAGATCCCCGGCGTGTCGCAGATGACCTCCAGCAGCACGCTCGGCAACAGCGCGATCACCCTGCAGTTCGACCTCGACCGCAACATCGACGCGGCGGCGGGCGACGTGCAGACCGCGATCAACGCCGCCGGCGGGCAGCTGCCGAAGAACCTCCCCTCGCCGCCGACCTACCGCAAGGTCAACCCGGCGGACTCGCCGATCCTGGTGTTCGCGGTGCATTCCGACACGCTGCCGTTGACCACGGTCGACGACTATGCCGAGAACGTGCTGAGCCAGAACATCAGCCAGGTGCCGGGCGTCGCCCAGGTCACCATCGGCGGCCAGCAGAAGCCGGCGGTGCGGGTGCAGGTCGACCCGCAGAAGCTGGCGGCGCTGGGCATCGGGCTGGAGGATGTGCGCGGCGTCATCGCCAACGCCACCGCCGACAGCCCCAAAGGCAGCATCGACGGCGCGACGCGCACCTTCACCATCTATGACAACGACCAGGAGCTGAAGGCCGAGCCCTGGAACAACGTCATCATCGCCTACAAGAACGGCGCGCCGGTACGCATCCGCGACATCGGCCAGGCGGTGGAAGGGCCGGAGAACGACAAGCTGGCGGCCTGGTCCGACGGCGGGCGCGCGGTGCTGCTGATCGTGTTCAAGCAGCCGGGCGCCAACGTCATCGACGTGGTCGACCACGTCAAGTCGCTGCTGCCGCAGCTGCAGGCGGCTATCCCGCCGGCGGTCAAGGTCGACATCCTCAGCGACCGCACCACCACCATCCGCGCCTCGGTCGCCGACGTGCAGTTCACGCTGCTGCTGACCATCTGCCTGGTGGTGATGGTGATCTTCGTATTCCTGCGCAACTTCTGGGCCACGGCGATCCCCAGCGTGACCGTGCCGCTGGCGCTGGTCGGCACCCTGGCGCTGATGTATGCCTTCGGCTACAGCCTCGACAACCTGTCGCTGATGGGCCTCAGCATCGCCGTCGGCTTCGTCGTCGACGACGCCATCGTCATGCTGGAGAACATCCACCGCCATATCGAGGCGGGGCTGTCGCCGGTGCAGGCGGCGCTGAAGGGCGCCGGCGAGATCGGCTTCACCATCTTCTCGATCAGCCTGTCGCTGGTCGCCGTCTTCATCCCGCTCTTGCTGATGGGCGGCATCGTCGGCCGGGTGTTCCGCGAATTCGCCGTCACCGTGACCATGACCATCCTGGTCTCGGCCATCGTGTCGCTGACCCTGACCCCGGTGATGTGCTCGAAATTCATGAAGCACGACACCGGCAGGCATGGCCGGCTGTACCGGCTGTCGGAGCGCGGCTTCGACCTGATGCTGGCCGGTTATCGCCGGTCGCTCGACGCGGCGCTGAAGCACCACCGCATCACGCTGATGGTGTTCCTGGCGACGATCGCCGCCACCGGCTACCTCTTCGTCGTCATCCCCAAGGGCTTCTTCCCGCAGCAGGACACCGGCCTGATCCTCGGCACGTCGGAGGCGGCGCAGGACATCTCCTTCGCCGAGATGAGCCGCAAGCAGGTCGAGCTCGGCAAGATCGTCGCTGCCGACCCGGATGTCGACACGGTCGGCATGGCGCTCGGCTCCAGCGGCGGCCAGACGCTGAACAACGGCCGCCTGTTCATCACCCTGAAGCCGCGCGACGAGCGCCAGGCTTCGGCCAGCCAGATCATCGACCGGCTGCGGCCGAAGCTGGCCCAGGTCGAGGGCGCGGCCTTGTTCCTGCAGCCGGCGCAGGACATCAATATCGGCGGCCGGGCGTCCCGCACCCTCTACCAGTACACGCTGCAGGACGCGAATATCGACGAGCTGAACCAGTGGGCGCCCAGGATCTATGAGAAGCTGAAGACGCTGCCGCAGCTGCGCGACGTCGCCACCGACGAGCAGACCGGCGGCACCACGCTGACACTCGACATCGACCGCGACGCCGCTGCCCGCTACGGCATCCAGCCGCAGCTGATCGACGACACGCTGTATGACGCTTTCGGCCAGCGCCAGGTGGCGCAGTACTTCACCCAGGTCAACAGCTACCATGTGGTGATGGAGGTGCTGCCCCAGCTGCAGGACAAGCCCTCGGCGATCGACCGGATCTACATCAAGTCGCCGCTGACCGGGGAGCAGGTGCCGCTCAGCGCCCTGGCGCACTGGACCACGCGACCGACGGCCTTCCTGTCGATCAACCACCAGGGCCAGTTCCCGGCGGTGACGCTCAGCTTCAACCTGGCGCCGGGCGTGGCGCTGGGCGACGCGGTGAACGTGATCCAGCAGGCGGAGCGGGAGCTGGGCGTGCCGCCGTCCCTGACCGGCGCCTTCCAGGGCAACGCCCAGGCCTTCCAGTCGTCGCTGGCCAGCGAGCCCTATCTGGTCGCGGCCGCCCTGATCGTGATCTACATCATCCTCGGCGTGCTGTACGAAAGCTACATCCACCCGCTGACGATCCTGTCGACCCTGCCTTCGGCCGGCGCCGGCGCGCTGGTGATGCTGATGCTGTTCGGCTTCGACTTCAGCGTCATCGCGCTGATCGGCGTCATCCTGCTGATCGGCATCGTCAAGAAGAACGGCATCATGATGGTCGACTTCGCCATCCAGGCGGAGCGCGACCGCGGCCTGAGCCCGTTCGAGGCGATCCGCGAGGCCTGCCTGCTGCGCTTCCGCCCGATCATGATGACGACGATGGCAGCCCTCCTGGGCGGCCTGCCGCTGATGCTCGGCTCCGGCACGGGGTCGGAGCTGCGGCAGCCGCTGGGCTACGCCATGGTCGGCGGCCTGCTCCTCAGCCAGGCCCTGACCCTGTACACGACGCCGGTGGTGTACCTGTATCTCGACAAGCTGCGGGTGTGGCTGGCCAGCCGCCGCCGGCGGGAGGGCCGCGCGATGACGCCGCATCTCGCCGCCGAAGGCGCGCCGGCCGGCGAGTGACGCCGATGACCGCCGTCCCGTCCCCGGATCCGGGATTCCGGCCGGGCTTTTCCCCATGGGTCTGGCCCGGGCATGGCCGGGTGCTGGCGCTGCTGACCGCGGCGCTGGCCCTCGCCATCTTCCTGTTCGACACCTTCAGTCCGATGAAGATCGCGGTGGCGGTGCTCTACGCCGTCGTCATCCTGATGTCGGCCGGCTTCCTCGACCGCCGCGGCGTGCTGCTGGCGGCGCTGGGCTGCGGCGGGCTGACGGTGGTCGGGTTCCTGGTCGGGCTGCGTCACACCGGCTTCGAGGCGCATCTTCTGCGCGGCGTGATCAGCCTGTGTTCCATCGCCATCGCCACGGCGCTGGCCCATCGCAGCCAGACGGCGATGGCGGTGCTGCGTGACACCGAGCGGCGGTGGAGCGGCATCATCATCGAGCGGGCCCTGGCCGAGCGGGCCCTGGCCGAGGCGCGGGCCGAGCTGGCGCATGTCTCCCGCGTGGTCACGCTGGGCGAGCTGACGGCGTCGATCGCGCATGAGGTGAAGCAGCCTTTGGCCGCGATCGTCACCGACGCCCAGGCCTGCCTGCGCTGGCTCGACCGGCCGGTGCCGGCGCTGGACGAGGCGCGGGCCTGCGCCGGCCGCATCGCCGGCCAGGCCAACCGTGCCGACCAGGTGGTGCAGCGGCTGCGCGACCTGACCCGCAAGGCCGAGCCGGAGCGGGCGACGGTGGCCCTAGACGCCGTGATCGGCGAGGCGGCGGAGCTGATGCGGCAGGAAATCGCCGATCATGGCGTGGCGCTGTATCTGCGGCTGGCTCCCGGCCTGCCGCCGGTGTCGGGCGACCGTATCCAGTTGCAGCAGGTGCTGATCAACCTGATGGTCAACGCCGTCCAGGCGATGGCGGCGACGCCCCGGCGCGCGCTGACGATCGAGACCCGGGCGGGCGAGGCGGGCGAGGTGCTGGTGCTGGTCGAGGACAGCGGCGTCGGGCTGGCGGCGGAGGAGCTGCCCCGCCTGTTCACCCCGTTCCGCACCACCAAGCCCGGCGGCATGGGCCTCGGCCTGTCGATCTGCCGGTCGATCGTCGAATCCCATGGCGGGCGGATCCGGGCCGTGCGCAACGCCGGGGCCGGGCTGACCCTGCAGGTCGCCCTGCCGGCGGCCCAGCAGGCGGCGGCCCTGCAGGCGGCAGATCGGGGGGAGGCATGACCGCAGCCATGGCCGAGGCGCCGCTGGTCCTGGTGCTGGATGACGAGGCGCCGGTCCGCACCGCTTTGGATAGCCTGCTGCGCTCGGTCGGCTTCCGCGTCGCCTGCTTCGGCGCGCCGCAGGACTTCCTGGACAGCGGCCTGGCGCAAGCGGCCGGCTGCCTGGTGCTCGACATCCGGTTGCAGGTCGCCAGCGGCCTGGATGTCCAGGCGCAGCTGGCCGAGGCCGGGATCCGCATCCCGGTCGTGTTCATGACCGGCCATGGCGACATCCCGATGAGCGTGCGGGCGATGAAGGCCGGCGCGGTCGACTTCCTGTCCAAGCCGTTCCGCGACCAGGACATGCTCGACGCCGTCGCGGCGGCGATCGAGCGCGACCGTGAGCGGCGGGCGGCCGAGCAGCGCGTGGCCGGGATCGCGGGGCGCTACGCGACCCTGACCCCGCGCGAGCGGCAGATCATGGCCCTGGTCGCGGACGGGCTGATGAACAAGGAGATCGCCGGCCGGCTCGGCCTCAGCGAAATCACCATCAAGATCCACCGCGGCCAGGTGATGCGGAAGCTGGAGGTCCGGTCGATCACCGACCTCGTCCGCCTCGCGGATGCGCTGGACGTCGGGCGCGCCGATCCGGCGTAGATTGGCAGGACAGGCGTCGACGTCCGGGCGCGCTTGCCGGTTCAGTCCTGGCCGGGGGATTTCGGCGGCGACCGGGCGGCCATCGGAGGACGCCGCGGATCGGGCGGGCTGGTACCGCCGGGATCGGACGGCGCGGGCCAGGGCGGCGGCGTCGCGACGGCCTCGTCGGCGTCGCGCCAGCGGTCCTCGGCCTCGGGTCGCCTCGCAGGACCCGTGTCCGTGCCGGGAGCCTCCGCTGTCCCGGCGACGGCCGCGGCGATCGCGGTGCGGTCGGGCGGGATGCCGAGGGCACGGCACAGGCTGCGGATCAGGGCCTCGATCGGCAGGGCCCTGTCGGCGGTGTCGAGACGGCCGGCATGGTCGCCGGCCAGCCGGTCCCAGAGATCGACTGTCAGCCGCTCCCGCGTTTCGGTATCGGCGGGCGTGGGGGTCGCGGCCGCGATGGCGCCGGTGACGCCCTGGGCGACGCGGCGGCGGCGGTCGGCCGCCTGCGCCACCTGGTCGTCCCGGTCCTGGTCGGCGGCGATCCGGGCGGCCTCCCGCTGCTGGCGCAGCTTGGCCTGCAGCGCGATGGCGCGGCGGATGCCGAGGAAGAGGCGGCTGAAACGGGCTTCGGCCTTGCCGGCCCGGTCGAGGTCATCGGCCTGCAGGGCGGCGATGGCCTCGGCCTGGAACGCCCGGGCCATAGCCGCGCTGAGCTGGATCAGACCGGACAGGATCGCCTCGTCGGTCTGATCCGGCGGGGCGGCGGGCGCAGTCTCGGTCCTGATGTCGGCATCGACCATTCTTGAATTGGAACATAACAGGAACAAATAGTCAAGACCTTGCGTCCTCGTCATTGCGAGGAGGCGAAGCCGACGAAGCAATCCAGAGGCCGGTTCGCACTGGCCCTGGATTGCTTCGCTGCGCTCGCAATGACGGTGTCGGGAGCGATGGCGAAGCCGCTCCAGGTGGCCCCTGGATTGCCGGGTCAAGCCCGGCAATGACAGAAAGGGGGAGAACGCTCCGGTCCCTGAAACTTGGATTCGCCGCCCTGGCCTCAGCCCGCGGCCAGGCCGGATCCTACCCCGCGCGGCGGATCACCACCGGGATCGATTTGTAGGTCGGCGTGCCGCTGCGCTCGTCGAAGCTATCGAGCGCGACCAGGTTGTTGGCCTCCGGGTAGTAGGCGGCGGCGGAGCCGCGGGCGATGTCATAGGCCACGGCGGTGACGCCGCGCAGCACCCGCGGCGGCTGGCCGGGGTCGTTGGCCACCGCCTCGACATCGACCACGTCGCCATGGCCGAGGCCCAGCGCCGCCAGGTCGTCGCCGTTCAGGAACACCACGTCGCGCCGGCCGGTGATGCCGCGATAGCGGTCGTTCAGCCCGTAGATGGTGGTGTTGTACTGGTCGTGGCTGCGGATGGTGGTCAGGCGCAGCGCGTCGGCCCGGGCCACGCGCGGATCCTCCTCGACCCCGTCGCAGACCAGGAAATGGGCCTTGCCCGACGGCGTCCGCCATTCGCGCTGCGACGCCGGCACGTTCAGCCGGAAGCCGCCCGGCTCGGCGACGCGGGCGTTGAAGTCGAAGAAGTCGGGGAACACCGCCTCGATCTTGTCGCGGATGCGGGCGTAGTCGGCGACCAGCCAGGCCCAGTCGACCCTGGTGTCCGGCAGCGTCGCCAGCGCCAGCCCGGCGATGATCGCCGGCTCCGACCGCAGCTGGTCCGAGGCCGGGGGCAGGGTGCCGCGCGAGGCGTGCACCATCGACATCGAATCCTCGACCGTGACCGACTGCACGCCGGTCTCCTGCAGGTCGCGCTCGGTCCGGCCGAGGCAGGGCAGGATGATCGAGTCCTGCGCCAGCAGCAGGTGCGACCGGTTCAGCTTGGTGGCGATGTGCACCGCCAGGTCCAGCTTGCGCATGCCGGCGAACACCGCCTCGGGGTCGGACATGGCGACGGCCAGGTTGCCGCCGAGGCAGATGATCGCCTTGGACCGGCCGTCGATGATCGCCTGCACCGATTCCACCGCGCTGTGGCCCTTCTCGCGCGGCGGCTCGAAGCCGAAGACGCGCTCGATGGCGTCGAGGAACGGCTTGGACGGGATCTCGGTGATGCCGACGGTGCGGTCGCCCTGGACGTTGGAATGGCCGCGCAGCGGACAGATGCCGGCGCCCGGCCGGCCGATATTGCCGCGCAGCAGCATCAGGTTGGCCAGCTGCTGCACATTCGAGGTGCCGTGCCGGTGCTGGGTCAGGCCCATGCCGTAGCAGACGATGACGTTCTGCGCCTTGGCATAGACCGACGCGGCGGATTCGATGGTGGCGCGCGGCAGGCCGGACTGGGCCTCGATCAGATCCCAGGACACCGTCTCCAGATCCGCGGCCAGCGCCTCGAAGCCGGCAGTGTGCGCGGCGATGAAGGCCCGGTCCAGCAGCCCCGGGCCGCCGGCGGCGAGGTCCGCGGCGTCGGCCGCCAGCAGCGCCTTCATCATGCCCTTCAGCACGGCGACGTCGCCGCCGACCTTGACCTGGTGGTAGGCCGAGGCGATCGGGGTCGAGCCGAGGGTCAGCATCTCCAGCGGGCTCTGCGGCGCGGCGAAGCGCTCCAGCCCGCGCTCGCGCAGCGGGTTGAACACCACGATCGGCACGCCGCGCTTCGCCGCCTCGCGCAACGTCGTCAGCATGCGCGGATGGTTGGTGCCGGGGTTGTGGCCGATGCAGAAGATGGCGTCGCAGAGGTCGAAATCCTCCAGCGTCACCGTGCCCTTGCCGACGCCGATCGATTGCGGCAGCCCGACGCTCGTGGCCTCGTGGCACATGTTCGAGCAGTCGGGGAAGTTGTTGGTGCCGTATTCCCGGACGAACAGCTGGTACAGGAAGGCGGCCTCGTTCGAGGCCCGGCCCGAGGTGTAGAACTCGACCATGTCGGGGTCGGCATAGCCGCGCAATCGCTCGCCGATGCGGCGGAACGCCTCGTCCCAGCCGATCTCCACATAGCGGTCGGTGGCGCGGTCATAGGCCATCGGATGGGTCAGCCGGCCCTCATCCTCCAGCGCGTGGTCGGACCAGGTCCACAGCTCCGACACCGGGTGCGCGGCGAAGAAGTCCGGCGTAACGCGACGGCTCGTGGTCTCCCACGACACCGCCTTGGCGCCGTTCTCGCAGAACTCGAAGGACGAGGTGTGCTTCGGGTCGGGCCAGGCGCAGCCGGGGCAGTCGAAGCCCGAGGGCTGGTTCATCCGCCTCAGGGCGCGGGTGTCCTCGGCGATCGCCATCTGGTCCTTGATCGCCCGCGCCACGGCGCCGAGGGCACCCCAGCCGCCGGCCGGGCCGCCATAGGGCTTCACGCCGGGAACGGTATCTTTCGGCATCGGGGAGCTCCTTGGAAGCGGACCGGTATCATATACGCGGCAGGGCGTTGGACGGCCGGGCAGCCGGGGCGGGAATCGCGGCCTCGGCCTGCCGATCGACGCCACGCTCCTGCAGCCAGTAGCCCAGCCCGACCATCAGCCCGCCGCCGGCGAGGTTGCCCAGCGTCACCCACGCCAGGTTGTGCGCGGCGCCTTCGAGGGTGATCGTCTCCGGGTGCTCGCCCAGCAGGGCCAGGGCGAAGACGAACATGTTGGCGACCGAATGCTCGAAGCCGCAGGCGACGAAGATCGCGATCGGCCAGAAGATCAGCGCGATCTTGGCGGCGTCGTTCTCGGTGCGGCCGCACATCCAGATCGCCAGGCAGACCAGCCAATTGCACAACAGGCCGCGGGCGAACAACTCATAGCCGGGCGCCGCGATCTTGGCGGCGACGACGGCGAAGAACTCGCTGCTGCCATCGGTCAGCAGCACGCCGCCGCCGGCCATGTGCAGCAGCGCCGCCAGCACCACCGCGCCGACCAGGTTGCCGACCCAGCAGGCGATCCAGACCCGCAGCATGTCGCCCACGCCGCTGTCGCCGCGCAGCACGGCGAAGGGCATGTACATGGCGGTGCCGGTGAACAGCTCCGACCCGGCGAAGACCACGATGGTCAGGGCCGAGGCGAAGACGGCGCCCATCGCCAGATGCGACCATGAGGGGTCGGCATGGGCGCCCACGGTGAACATGAAGATGTCGCCGAAGCCGATATAGGCCCCGGCCAGGGCCGAACCGATCAGGAAGGCCATCAGATGGGCCCTGACCATGCCGGCCTTGTGCGCCCCGGCCTCGGCATATCTGGCAATCGTGTCGCGATACATTGCCGATCATCTCCTCTGCGGCGCCGGGGGGATCCGGACGCCCGGACGGCAGCCTCTGCCCGTCCTCCGCCAGGCCCCTGTACCGGAGGCACAGGGGCCTGGCGGTCGGGCCCGCCGGTCAGCCGGCGACGACCGGCCACTTGTCCTTGCGCAGCGCGTCCATCACCGCCTTGTCGAGGTTCAGATGGCCCTGCACCAGCTCCGGCGGGGTCAGGGCCAGCCACTGGTTCAGCGAGACGTCGGCGTAGTAGCTGCTCTTGAACATCTCGAGGAAGCGCAGCGTGGTGGTGCCGGTGTTCTCGATATAGTGGCCCATGGCGAAGGGCACGTAGCCGACATCGCCGGCCTTGAAGTCAATGGTGCGGGCGGCACCGACCGCGCCGAACACACCCATCCGGGCCTGGCCCTCGATGTAGTACTGCCACTCATCGGTGTTCGGGTGCCAATGCAGCTCCCGCATCCCGCCGGGCTCGATCTCGACCAGCGCCGCCGCGATCGTGGTGGAGACCGGAAACACCGAGGAATCGGTGATGCGGACGGTGCCGCCCTTGGTCCTGATCGGATCCTGCTTCAGCATCCGGTGGCTGAAGACCTGCGGCACCTGCTTCGCACCGGCGATCTTGTCGCCGGCCAGCGGGCCCGGAACCGGCAGGTTGAAGATGTAGCGCTCGCGCGGGTCCGGCGTGTGGCCGAAATATTTCGGGTCGACACCGAAATTCTTGCCCAGCACGTCCGTCGGCACATGCTTGAACCAGTCACTCAGCAGGAAGGTGCCGTCCTCGTCGAATTCGCCGTCGTCGAAGACCAGCAGGAATTCGCAGCCGTCCTTGCCCAGGCCCTGGATCGAATGCGGGATGCCGGAGGGGAAGTACCAGAGGTCGCCGACGCCGACATCGTCGACGAAGTTGTTGCCCATGGCATCGACCGCGGTGATCCGGGCCTCGCCGTACAGCATGTAGGCCCACTCGGCCTGCTTGTGCCAGTGCAGTTCACGCGTGCCGCCGGCGTTCAGGCGCATGTTCACGCCCGCGATGTTCTTGGAGACGCTGAGCTCGCGGATCGTGACCTGGCGGGTCCAGCCGCCCTCCTCCTGGCGCACATGCGCGTCGGAGAAGGAATAGCGCAGGTTCTGGAATGTGCCGCTGTCGGTCCGCGGCGGGTTCAGGAAGCTCGGATTCTCCTGGTCGCGCAGCAGGTCGCGCGGGCCGGGATCGGTGCCGCCGCGGCCGGGGGTCTTCGGCTGCAGGGTATCCGTGGTCTGCGCGTTGGCGCCGGTGGCGGCGACGGCAAGGCCGCCCGCGGCCATGGTGCCGAGGGCTGTGCGGCGGGTGATCATGGTCATGATTGTTCCTCCAGTCCTTCGTGGCCCCGGCTTTTCAGAAGCCGGACCGCACGTCGCGGACGCTGAGCGGCGCGGCGGCGCATCGGATCCACGCGTCGATCGTCTTCCCGGGAGGCGGGGAGGGGG